>CAIZRG010000059.1 GCA_903935335.1 Oligoflexia bacterium | reverse complement strand
TATTTAATATAATTATTCTAATTACTTTTTAAGAATTTAAGATATAAAAAAGTTTTTCAATTTCCAATAAATAATAGACGACAATAAGTTATTTTTTAGGAGTGAATTGTGCTAAATATAAAGCCAGTAAAAGAGTTGATTTTTTAAAGAATTGTCAATGCAATCGATGGTTGCCCAAAAATTTGAGTACCAGAAAGGTTAATTTGGTATGACAATGTGTCAATTAAAGAAATTTTCACTGCTACTTATTTTTGCGTTGATACGGATCATCATTCAGATCTCTGACCAGATCTCTGATTGTTTTGGTTAATTATTCTGTTTTCTAGAACCTTACATCAATTGAGAAGAGCTCAAAAAGATCTTTTGTTTGCTAGCTTTTTGGTATTTCCTAAAGCTTTGTCATGAGACATGGATGATGGTGAACCACTTAAGCTTTAGAAGACATCTCAACTTGCAGGCCAAAATCAGTCTTGTTTTGGTAGCTGTTATTTTACCCACTTTTCTCATTGTTACAATCGCTGAGAATAAGCTCACTTTGCCTATCTTAGAAGAAGAAATTCGTCAGGTAGGTATCCATACAGGTAAAACTCTTGCTGCTCAGATTATTAGCTCTCGAATGCTTTCATTGTCAAATCCTACACCTGTGATTGAGAATGCTTTGCAGGAACTTTTGTATGCTCAGCCTGATATTGTTCGAATTGATGTTTTTATTAAGGATTATTCGACAGGAGTGATCAAATTAGTTGCATCTAATATTGAAGATGATCCGAGTTTGCCTCTGCAAACCTATCTGTGGGTGGATGCAGTGACCAGTGAGTACCGTTTAGATGAAGGGGGTATGGGGTTTTGGGAGATTTTAGTTCCGATTGAGCAGAGAGTTCGAGAGTCCAGAGGCGGTAAAAAACTCCTAGGAAATGTTCATGTGGTTGTTTCTACTAAGCTAGTGGGGCATTTACTGAGTGCTCTTTGGAAGACAACAGCTTCAGCAGCAGCCTTTAGTGTGGTGAGCTTAATTTGGGCTCTGAGTTATTTTTTAAAAAAGACTATTGAGAATGATCGGTTACTCAGGCAAGCCGAAAGTATGAATATTCAGCTGACTGAGCAATTAGATGATGCTCAGCGGAAACTAATGATGAGTGAGAAATTAGCTGTCATGGGTCAGTTAACCGCCAGTTTTGCACATGAGATCGGAACTCCACTGAACGCCATTGGGGGGCACTTACAGTTATTGCAAGAAGAAATGGTTCCTCAATTGGGCTCTGGGTTTGAAGAGAGATTAGGGATTGTGAACGGTCAGCTAGGAAAGATCGAAAAAATTGTAAAAAGTTTCTTACAAAATACAGAAAAGCCAAATTTTCAAAAACAATTAATTGATCTAAATCAACTCATCGATAAGACGCTTAGGATTGTAGCTCCTCGAATGGATTCTCTGGGAGTTAAATTGAAGTGCAAGTATGATGGCAAAATGGGCCCCATGAGAGCAGTACCTTTGGACATTGAACAGGTTCTTTTAAATTTGATAAATAATTCTTTAGATAGCATGAAGGGAAAGTCAGAAACAAAAGAAAGAGGGAAAAATGAACTTGAAATCAAGACTCGTCTCTTTAAAAATCAGGGGACACAGTGGGTTGAGGTTTCAGTTTATGATACAGGTGAAGGAATTCATAAAGTAGATCTCAAAAATGTTCTTAAGCCATTTTTTACTACGAAAGCTCCAGGGGAAGGAACTGGGCTTGGACTGACTATTTGTCAGGAAATAGCCCATAAATATGGGGGAGATTTATCCATTGATTCGAAGGAAGGAGCTTGGACTCGGGTAGTTTTGACGCTACCCTGCCATGCTAAAACATGAATTTTCCAATCTTAGTCGTTGATGATGATGAGGTGACTCGAAAGCTTTTACGGGAAGTGCTCATGAAGGAGGGGTATCGGGTTGAGCTAGCTGGGGGAGGAGAAGAAGCCGTTACTTTGATTCGGCAGGCTGTTTTTCCGGTGATCCTCTCTGATATTCGAATGTTTGAACTCAGTGGTATGGAGGTTCTTCGAGAGGTTAAAAAATTAAGAATTCCTTCTGCAGTGATTTTAATGACCGGATTTGGGAGTATGGAAGGTGCTATTGCAGCCATTCAAGAGGGGGCTTTCGATTATGTCAGTAAACCCTTTAAAATTGAAGAGCTTAAATCAGTTATCGTCAGAGCTAAAAAGCATTGGGAGTCTGTTCGTGAGGGTCGTGGAGTAGGAGTATCCGTACATCTTGAGTCCAGCGCTAAGACTCTGATTGGGAAGTCTCCTAAAATCGTTGAAGTTTATAAGACTTTGGCTCGAGCAGCCATGTCTTCGAGTACTGTTCTTGTGATGGGAGAAAGTGGTACGGGTAAAGAACTCGTTGCTCGAGCCATTCATGATAATAGTCCAAGAAGAAATCGACGTTTTATTGGTGTGAATTGTGGAGCTTTAGCTGAGGGCTTGCTGGAGTCAGAACTGTTTGGCCATTTTCGAGGGTCTTTTACAGGGGCTATGATAGGAGCTATAACGGATAAGAAAGGGCTTTTTGAAGAAGCAAACTTTGGAACGCTTTTTTTAGATGAAATTGGAGATATTCCTGCTTCTTTACAGATTAAACTGCTCAGAGTTTTGCAGGAGAGCGATATCAAACCGGTGGGTGCTGCTGAATATCGAAAAGTGGATGTCAGACTCATTGTTGCAACCCATCGAGATCTTGATTCTTTAGTGAGGTCTGGAAAATTTCGTGAAGATCTTTACTATCGACTCAAGGTCATTGCGATTGAGTTGCCCCCGCTTAGGGAGCGGATGGAAGATTTGCCAACATTGGTGGATCATTTTGTGGCTTTGTATGGGGAAAAGAACAGAAAATCAATCTCTCATATTTCAGATCAAGCAATGACTGTGCTGAGGAATTATAGCTGGCCTGGAAATATTCGGGAGTTGGAGCATTCAATTGAACGTGCTGTGACGATGACCAGTACTTCGATCTTATTCCCCGAAGATTTTCCTGCCCAAGTGATTAAGAATGAAGGGACTTCTGTCTTAAGTTCTGATCTAGCTCATCCCGGTAAAACTTCTCTTGAAGAGATGGAAAAGGCGCATATTTTCAAAGTTCTTCAAGATGTACAGTTTAATAAATCAAAAGCCTCTGAGGTTCTTGGAATTGATCGGGCTACTCTTTATAGAAAAGCTCAGAAGTATGGGATTGATATGAGCGGAAAGTAAGCTCGTCTATATGCTCAATCCCATTGAAAAGCCCCGCTCTATGAGCGAGTATAGCTTTTTAAAAAGTATTTATTTTTTAATAGTTTGTTAGCATAACTATTCACCGCTGCCTAAAAAAGTATTGTCTTATTTATAAGATGAGCTAGTGTTTTTTTCTGTTACGATCGTGCGGTGGCAGAAAAAATGTCCAAGTTGCCTTCGAAATCTACGACCAGTGGAGATCGAAGTCCTGTTGGATAGACATGGTGGGATGTTGTGCAAAGACATTACATAACTCGTTTTGTGTCAGCCCAATAACGGTTATTCGTTGGATTTCAAAATTGGCCTTCCCCTAAAAAAAATGGACTCAACGCAAGGAAACTTCTTGTGCAACAAGAAAGAGTCGAAATTAGAGGAACTGGTATCAATTAAAAAAGTTAATACTGATACAAAAGAATTTAAATGAGGTGCTGCAAAGCTAGTTAATCAGGGCAACAAGAGTGCCAAGCAGGTGGCCAAGGATCTAGGGGTATCTGCTTGTGGTAGCCTAGAGTAAAAGATGGTTGTATTTAGCTGTTATAAAGGTCTCTATCATGAAGATTTTGAGACTAAAAAAGATGCCAAGAAATTTATTTTTGAATGAATTAAGTCTTCCTATAATCGAAATAGATTGCATTGGATTCTTGGCTAAAAATCTCCTGTTGGCTTTGAGAGAACAATGTGGATTTAGTTGCTTAACTGACTGTTTGTTTTACGAGGGAAAAATCACACCTCGGGTCTCGTTTGTACTTCAACTTGTGGAGCCAGAAGCTGGCTTAGCCAGACTTAAGGCTCCCTTAAGCTTTTTCTGTTGCGTGTGTCTAAGTTTTAATTCTAATTTCCCAGTATGTCACAAGCTTAACTTATGAATAAGTTAATATAAAATAATTTGAAAGCAGTTATTGCTCTTGATTTTTAAATAATAAAATAAGAGGAAGAGGGTCATGATAAAAATAAATATGTTTTACGGTTTATGCTTAAATTTTTTAGCTTTTATTTCATGGCCTTGTTTATCCCAAGCAGGATTAAATGAGGCTTCTGATAATTCTATAGAGTATATCATTGGATATTTAGATCAACAGTCTTGGGCTAGATTTTTGCGAGTGAATAAGAGGTTTAATGAATTAACGCTAAAAGAAATAAAAGCGATTCGAGTCAAAGGGGATTCTGCAACGGATGTGATAGCGAAACTCACTGTTCTTTTGTTGAAAGTTGATCCTGAAAGTATAGTAAACAAAACTCTTCAAGAATTAGACGTGTCTCGTTCAAGCATAACGGATGATGACTTAAGAGATTTAATAGCGTTTCTTCAGGTGCATTTTCCCCGTCTTCAATCACTGGATCTGAATCATAACTGCATTGGAGCAGGAGGAGCTCAGCATTTGGTGGGACTCATTCAGCTAGAAACGTTGGATCTGAGTGGTAACCGCATTGGAGCAGGAGGAGCTCAGCATCTGGAGGGACTGGCTCAATTAAAAAAGCTAGATCTATGGAACAACAACATTGGAGCAGAAGGGGCTCGGCATTTATCTGGACTGACTCGGTTAGAAGTGCTGAAGCTGTATCGTAACAATATTGGAGCAGGAGGAGCTCAGCATTTAGTGGGACTCATTGAGTTACAAAGACTGGATCTGCGTCAAAACAACATTGGAGATGATGGAATTGTGCATTTGGCAGGACTCATTCAGCTAAAAACGCTGGATTTGGAGGGCAACTCTATTGGAGCAAGAGGAGCTCAGTATTTAGCAGGCCTCACTCAGCTGCAAACACTGAATCTGAATCGTAACCGCATTGGAGCAGGAGGAGCTCAGCATTTAGCAGGCCTCACTCAGCTGCAAACACTGAATCTGAATCGTAACCGTATTGAAATAGAAGGAGCTTTGCAGCTAGTGGGGCTCACTCAGTTAAAATGGCTGGAATTGTATAATAACAACATTGTAGATGAGGGAGCTGTTTATGTGGAGGATGCTTTCAAACAAGCGATTGTAGGCTGTAAGATTATTTTTTAATTCATATACTTATTTCTTGCGCATAATTATATAATATTTTAAAAACAAAAATTAAAATGATGTAGTTTTAATAAAACAAGGTATTCTGGCGTGATTCTCAGTCATTTTTTGTAGAGCAGATGGATTTTCTTTCATTTTATAAGGGGGATGAAATTCTTTTAAGGTTCTTAATATTCCAAAAAAGATTTCAGCTATGATTTTTGCACTAAAAAACTTCCTTCGGCCTCTAAAAATCTCTCTGAGATAACAAATACATGAGAGTAGTATATGGATGTAAAGAGCAGTTTTTGGGGAT
Source organism: Oligoflexia bacterium (assembly GCA_903935335.1). GTDB lineage: Bacteria > Bdellovibrionota > UBA1018 > UBA1018 > UBA1018 > CAIZRG01. Next base: position 75,804 of record CAIZRG010000059.1, on the reverse strand, counting down.
TGCTATAAGGGTAACATAGTTAAGAGATACATTGAGAAATACTCAGAACAAACACAAAATTCTGTGCAAGCGGAGCTTTTCCCAAAGGGAGTTTCACGACCAAAGAGAAAACCTGAGCGCTAGCACATGAAGGCCTCGATAAGAAGAGATCTCACTTCACCTGTGATCTTTCCACTGAATGGAGTGGGTGATGTAAGGCTATATAGGCTCCTCCAATGAGTCCGGAGTTGTTTTTGAGTTTTGAAACAGTGAGTTTGGGGATCGCTTTCATGACTGTTTGTTGACGAGCTAGCAATTTTTTTAATTTTTTCTCAGTGTTTTTTAAAAAAAGGTCTGCTGTGTTTGCAAAACTACCGGTGAAGATGAGAATTTCTGGATTGAAAAGTCTTACAAAATTATGAACCGCAATGGACATCAACTCAGAATATTCTTCAAATAAGGCCAGAGCCTCAGGATGGCCTCTACGGGCTAGGTTTGCAATGTCTTTATTAATCAGATCAGATCGTCCTAGACGAATTCGAGCTCTTTGTTCAAAGTTTTTCCCAGAAAGATAAGCCTCTGCACACCCAAGATTTCCACAGCCACAAGGAGCACTCTGATCCCCTAAACGAATCACCATATGTCCTGCTTCCGGGTGAAGATTTCTTCCAGAGCGTAAGAGCTTGCCATTGACTAAGATGCCTGTTCCCAGTCCGGTCCCTAGAGTTAAGACCATCATGTTTTTATACTTTTTCCCAGATCCGACCCAATGTTCAGCTAAAGCAGCTGCTGCTGCATCATTTTCCAGATAAACCTGGCAGTTCAGATTTTTTCTCATCCAATGGGTTAAGGGTACTTTTCCCCAAGGTTTACCTTGACCTGCAAAATTGGTGGGCTCGAGCAGTTCTCCTTTTTCTGGGTCGAGTGGGCCCGCAGAGGCAATCCCGATTCGGTTAATTTCGCGATGTTGTTTTAGAAATTTCTGTCCTAAAAGATAAAGCTGTTGCAGTACAGCTTGTTTTCCTTGATGGACTGAGACGGGAACTCTGAGCTCTTCTAAAACTTTTCCTGTTGAGTTAACTATCCCGGCAGCAACCTTGGTTCCTCCGAGATCGAAAGAGAGAACTTTGTGACTCATGCAGATGCATGTATCATGAGGCTGATGGAAAACAGAAAGAATATCAAGATCGAAGTTGGAAGTCTGATTGTTTTTAGCTTGGCTGCTTTTACGCTCGTGGCTTTATTGACTTACAGTGGAGTAGATTCTTCTCTGTTCTCTCATGGGGTGGGAGCTCCTCAGAATGCTTGCGGGCGTGTAGGGGCTTACCTTTCTTCAGTTGCCTTAAACTATTTTGGATTAGGAGGATTTCTTCTTCCAGCAGGTCTCTTTTTTATAGCAACTACGATTCATAAACGAGCAGAAAGAGCTGTGATTCTTGGAACTTTAGGAGGAATGATTGTTGCTGTCAGTTCTCTCACTGTGTTTTTAGCGCTGCAATGGAAGTATTGGAGTTATGGTGGGACTCCTCTTTTAATAGGTGGGATTTTTGGCACATGGGCTGCACAGGGTTTAAAACAGCAGTTCAATTTTTTCGGATCTTCAATTCTAGCCCTTCTTGTTTTTAGTTTATCCATCGCATTAACGACTCCACTCAGCATATCTCAGCTAGGAGGTCGTGTGATCCAAATTATTTTTTTAGTGCTGTTTCGACTCTTTAAGCTTTTAGGGACTTATCTGATCTATTGGATCGGCACAGTTTTGATGTGTTCAGTTGGCCGGATTGGAAGCAGTGTTTCTCAAGTAACCCAAAAACTCTTTAAAAAAAGACGAAAGCAACCCCTTTTACAGTCTCAGTCAATCTCTGTTTCATCCCAGCCTCAAACCCTTCTGCTTAAAAAAGAGGATACAGAGACAGTAGAAGACGTCATTTTTGAAGAAGAAATAGAAACCAGTCGAGTGGGCTCAAAAATTACAATTTTACCTCGAGAAGTTCATGGAGTAACTCAATCAGAAAGTAAAGTGTTCCGAAATGCTTTAAAGTCTAGGAAAGGGCATTGGCAACTGCCTACGATTGAATTTTTAAAAAAACCTCCTCATGTTGAATCCATGATTGATCGAGAAAGATTGATCGGGAATTCTCAAATTTTAAAACAAAAATTTGAAGATTTTGGGATTCAAGGTGAGGTGACAGCTGTGAGGCCAGGACCGGTGATTACTCTGTATGAGTTTAAGCCTGGGCCAGGGGTGAAAGTCTCCCGAATTTCTGCGTTAGCAGATGACTTATCTATGGCTCTTTCTGCTCAAAGTGTCAGGATTTTAGCGCCTCTTCCGGGGAAGTCTGTGGTTGGTATTGAGATTCCAAGTGAATCTCGGGAGACAGTTTATCTTCGTGAGTTTTTGCAACACCCTGATTTTTATGGGACAAAACATATTATTCCAGTAGTAATGGGTAAGGATATTGGAGGGCAGACTTATCTTTCTGATCTAGTGAGAATGCCTCATTTGCTTTGCGCAGGTCAGACAGGTTCAGGAAAGTCAGTTTTTATGAATGGATTAATTTGTTCTTTATTTTATCGATTTACGCCAGATGAGCTTAGGATGATCTTGGTAGATCCAAAATTTATCGAATTTCGTGCTTATCAGGATATCCCTCATTTACTGCTCCCTGTAGTCGATGATCCAAAGCATGCTAGTACTGCATTAAAATGGGCTGTTCGCGAGATGGAACGAAGATATCGAATTTTAGCTAAGATGGGGTCCAGAAATTTAGCTTCCTTTAATCAGAAAGTTGAAGAAATGGGTGCTCGTGTTGTTCAAGATCTTTTATATTCAGAGGAAAATCAGGGAGAGATTCCAATCTCCTCATCAGGTGGAGATTGGATTGAAGCTTTTGAACCGGATGAAAGTGGGGCGCCTCGCGTGGGGAAGTTGCCTTATATTGTGGTCATTATTGATGAGCTTGCTGACTTAATGATGGTTGCCAAGAAGGAGGTTGAGATCTCTATTGCTCGGATTGCACAAAAAGCCAGAGCAGCAGGGATTCATTTGATTATTGCTACCCAACGTCCATCCACAGATGTGATTACAGGGTTAATTAAAGCGAACCTTCCTTCTCGAGTTTCATTTCAGTTAGCAAGTTTTGTGGATTCAAAAACGATTTTAGATCGCGCTGGTGCTGAAAGGCTTTTGGGTCAAGGAGATATGTTATTTATCCCTCCTGGAATGTCTCGAAACGTTCGTTTGCATGGCGCTTTTTTAGAGGACGATGAAATTAATAAAATTACAGGATTTCTTAGGTCTCAAGGTAAACCTGCTTATCGGGATGAGATTCTTTTGGCGGATGATGAAGAGAAAAATGGAGTCCATGAAGAAGGTGAGTCCAATGATGATGACGAATTATTTCAGGAAGGAGTCGAGTTAGTAAAAAATTCAGGTCATGCTTCTGCAAGTTTTTTACAAAGGCATCTTAAGATTGGATATAATCGCGCAGCCCGGATGATTGAGACGATGGAGGTTCGGGGTATTGTCGGGCCTCAAGATGGAGCGCGTCCAAGAGAAGTGTTGTTGAGGTAGAAAAACTATGAAAAAAAAATTAAATAAGTATAAAGTTTTTTTGATTTTAGTGTGGATTATCGGATCTGCAATCATTTTAGAGCCTTGGGCTCAAGCTACAGACCCAGGTCATTCTGAGTCAGATGCTTCATCTACTACGCCCCCTTCTGAGGGCAACTCAAAAGAAAACCCAAGGATTCGGAAAGGGGCGAATTTAGGTGAAAAAGAGGCTGAAGGGACCCAAGCTCCACATCGCTTCGACACGGTTATCCCAAAAAGTAAATACGAAGTTAACGGACAATCCTTGGAAGTCGATCCAGATTGATCGACCGTTTCCTCTTCCTTCTTATGTCAAAGAAGCTCTTCAAAAACTGAATGGAGCGGGTCATTTAGCCTATATCGTTGGAGGAAGTGTTCGAGACTTTTTACTCAGTCAGGATTCAAAGGATCATGATATTGCAACGAGTGCTCATCCTGATGAGATTTGTCGAATTTTTCCTCAATCAGTGACTGTAGGCAAAGCCTTTGGGGTGATTCAAGTTCCTGTGGATAGCCATCTTCCTCTGCTTGAGATTGCATCTTTTAGACAGGATTTAGAGTACCAAGATTTCAGGCATCCCAAGAAAGTTGTTTTTTCAGACGCTCTTAAAGATGCTTGGAGGCGAGATTTTACAGTGAATGCTCTTTTTTATGATGCAAAAACTCAAAGAATCTTGGATGCGACTGGAGGATTAGAAGATCTCAAGCAGAAGGTGATTCGAGCTATTGGAGATCCTTATCAGAGGTTTAAAGAAGATGCACTTCGGCTGTTGAGGGCAGTCAGATTCCAAACCAGGTTAAATTTTAAACTAGATCCTCAAACGGCTCGGGCAATTCAGGGGACGGTGAAGCTCATCAACAAAGTGAGTCATGAAAGAATCCGAGATGAACTAACTCAACTTTGGATGGGTCCCAATCCTGCACAGGCGTTGCAAGCTCTTTCAGATTTAGGGCTTTTACCCTTACTCATCCCAGAGTTAGAAGCTCTCAAGGGAATGGCTCAGATTCCATCTTCATATCGCAAGGAGGATCTTTGGTCTCATTTGCTCAAAATGGTACAACATTTAGCTGAAAAAAATCCAGTTCGATCGGAAGCACTGGCTTGGGCAGCGGTTCTTCATGAATCTGGAAAACCTTTAGTTTCATCAAAAAATGAAGGGGAAAATTTTAATGGTCATGAAATTGAGGGTGCCAGTCTTGCTTTATCTATTGCCCAGAGATTTAAAATATCTCGGGATGTTTCGGATCGGATTTATAAGATTGTCATGGATCATTTGAAATTTAGAGATGTTTTTCAAATGAGGGAGTCGACACTTCAGCGGTTGATTCGAGAACCTCATTTTGAGGAGCTTTTAAAGTTTTATGAAGCAGATGCTATTACTTTAGATGGGAATTTGGCATTTTATGAATTTTGTTATTCTAAGTATCAAGAATTAGCTAAAAATCCTGAAAGCTATTGGGTTAGGCTCATTGATGGGAAGGATCTGATTGCTTTAGGTTTTCGTCCAGGTCCTCAGTTTTCTGAGATTTTAAGGACGATTGAAGATCTTGCTCTTGAGAAAAAGCTGCTGACTCAGGAAGAAGCTTTAAGCTACGTCGTAAAAAATTTTTTGAAATGAGGAGATGGAACAGCTCTTTTTTTTCAACTTACTTCGTTGAGTGAATGATCTTGGCTTAAAAGCCTTTTGATTCGTTCTGGGTCAGGCTGGACCATCAGGGTTTTATTGTGGGTATAGATGACTTCATCGGTGGTTTTGCCATTCCTTCTAGAAGGTGCCTTCATTCTTTTCACAAATTTTTTAAAAGTATAATCAATTTCGGTTTTTCCCCAGTTTTGTCCACCACTGTAATGAATGACTAAAGTGGCAGCGTCTAAAAGAGTTTCTAAGGCAGCTGATTTTCCAGGTTGAAGGGGGATGAGGGCATGAGCACCCGGTTTGGCACGTACATGCATCCAAAGATCGTTTCCACGGGCATGTTTGAAGGTGAGTTCTAGGTTTTCATCTTTGTTTCGGCCCACAAGGATGGTCTGTCCTCCTTGGGAGAGAAAGGATTTTCCAAGCCATGCTGATTTTCCTTTGGATTTTGGGCTTGCCGAGCTGTGAGAACCCGAGTGGGTGGGGAGTAAGATTTGCTCGAGAGACACAAGTATCTTAAATTCTCCTGGGAGGATCTCGTTGCGATCGAGCTTTTCGGTATGAGATTCTAGGTAGGCTAATTTTTCTTGGAAACGTGAAATTCTAGATTGCGCTTCTAGGATTCTGCGCTGCTTTCTTTTAGCATTTCGATAGAATTTTTCCATTTGCTCTTTGAGGCTGAGTTGGGGATCGCACTTCAGATGGGTCATCTGAACTTCTGGAAATCCTAAAGATCCTTTCAAAAGATCACCCATGCGCTGCCAATCGTCTTCTTTCTCGGCTTCTATTCGTGCTGTCTGGCTTTGCCTTAAACGTGCCTTGAGCTGATGAGTCGCGTGATGGAGTAATTTTTTTACATTTTGAAGACGAAGATTAAAAGCTTCAGTTTCAAGCTCTTTTTGAATGAGCTCACTCAGAGCAGAAGGAGAACTCAAAAGCTCGAGTCGGACCTGAGGATTCAAAGGTGCTTGGTGTCCTTGAGGTGGAATATAGTGAGTCTGGATTTTCTTAGGGTCACGCACAGTTCGACTTCGGCTCAGGATAGGCCAACCTGTGGGAGGGGGAGGGCCCTGGAGTGAGAGTGAAGAAGCTGCAATCAGGAATGCCTCTGGGGCAGCTGGGATGAGTACTAAGACCAGTCCAGTCCGGTTTTCAGAATGGGCTTCGTCTGTAAACCAGAAGATGGCCACTCTTTCTCGCTCAAGAGTTTGGCATTTGAGCAGCTTAGCGCCTTTGAGTTGTTTGGCTAGAGTGAGATCAAACGGGGAGCGGGTGGCCTCTAAAGACGCCTGAGGGCCTTTATTGTCGACCCAGGCGATGTAGGGGTGTCTAGGGCGAATGCTCATGAGGAGGCCAAATTCTTGTTTTTTACTGGTGAGACGTATGAACCACTCTCCCTTGAAGTAAGGGGTAGGGAAGTTTTTTCGGAGAGGAACAATCACTCGTTCAACAAATAGGCTCTCACACAAGGGAGAGATTTGTTGGATCAGCAGTTCTAATTCTTTCCAGTTGATTGGATTTTGAACCAAAGACATTTCTTTGAGGATTATAGATAAAAGGTTCTTTCTTTTCACTCATTCTTTTTCTTCGTGTTTTTCTTCGTGTAAAGATGAATGAATGCAGAAAAAAACTTCAGTTTCTCAAACTGTTTGGCGTTTGCGCCGTGGGATGGATCGTAGGTTTCGCCTTGGGCATCCTTGGGTTTATTCAAATGAACTGCTTGATTCTCCAAAAGGGATTGAGCCTGGAGAATGCGTCGAGCTTCAGGATGCTTCAGGTCGGTTCTTGGCTCGAGGATTTGGGAATCCAAGCTCCTTGATTGCTTTTCGATCCTTAACCCGAAATCCTGATCATTTAGAACCTACTTCCAAAAAAAGTATTTTGGAGGCCTTAAGGCGGGCCAAGGTCCTTAGGTTTCAATTAGGCTTTGAGGGATTCAGCTATCGCTTGTTTTACGGTGAAGCAGACGGTCTGGCTGGTCTTGTGATTGATCGGTTTGCTACTCTTGCAGGGGGGCAGGTGCTTGTGATTCAGGCTCATTCGGCAGGAGCTGATGGGATATTGGAGTCCTTGCCTGGAATTTTAGAGGCATGGACGAAAGAAACCTATGGAAATCCGATTTGGGATCAAACCTCGATTTTATTTCGCAATGATTTATCCATTAGGAAACTAGAAGGGCTTGCTGAAGAGACGCCTGAAGTCATTCAGTCTGCTTTACATGAAGATCTTAAGTCCACCAAAATTTTGATTCGACCTGTATCAGGTCAGAAACCTTTAGTCTTTCGGGTCAATTTATGGGAAGGACAAAAAACAGGATTTTTTCTAGATCAATATTCAAATATTCAGCTAGCTTCTCTCCGTTTTGAAGGTTTAGTAGGGAATTCGATTCGGATTTTGGACCTTTGTAGTTATGTTGGGCAATGGGGAGCTCAGCTCAGTTCAGTCTTTCAGGCACAGGGACGAAGGGTTGAAGTCTTGGCTGTGGATAGTTCACCGCAGGCTTTAGAGTTTGCTAAGCAAAATGTAGAAGCTCAAGGAGCGCATTGCCATACTTTGAAAGCCAATGTGCTCAAAGATCTTGGAGCTTTAGAGACAGGGAGTTTTGATCTTGTGATCTGTGATCCTCCTGCCTTCATTAAAAATAGAAAAGATATCCCAACTGGAACTCATGCTTATCTTCAGCTTGCCACAAAAGCGATGAGATGGGTTCGTCCTCAGGGAGGTCTTGTGTTTTGCTCTTGCTCTGCTTTGCTGACAGAAGAGGCCTTGCTTCAAGTTTTATCAAAGGCTTCTCAGAGAAATGTAAAACCAATCCGGTGGGTGGGCAGGGGGTCTCAATCACCGGATCATCCTTTGCTCACTGAATTTCCCGAGGGTCGATATTTAAAAGCTTGGATAGGGATCGCTTGATCTTGGGTTCTCTGTTAAATTTCTTCGATGCGAAATGAGAATGATTTTTTTGCAACAACTGCGAAGGGAATGGAATCTCTTCTTGCACAAGAGCTGCGTGAGATGGGCATCACAGAGATTCAAGAGAAGAGAGCTGGAGTGGCCTTTCGGGGGACCTTGGAAGCTGGATATCGAGCGTGCCTTTGGTCTCGAATTGCTAATCGGATCTTGCTTCCGCTTAGGACTTTTTCGGCTCCTGATGCAGATGCTCTTTATCAGGGAGTTCGTTCAATTCATTGGACAGATCATTTGACCTCTCAAAATACATTAGCCGTTGATTTTTCATCTTCACATTCTGCACTCACCCACACCTACTTTGGTGCTCTCAAAGTGAAGGATGCGATCGTCGATCAATTTCGGACCCTTCAAGGCTTGAGACCTTCTGTGAGTGTTGTTTGTCCGGATTTAAGGATAAACGTCTATGTCCATGAAAATCAGGCAACCGTGAGTTTGGATCTATCCGGGGAGAGTCTTCATCAAAGAGGGTATCGCAAAGAAGGTTCTAAGGCTCCACTCAAAGAAAATTTGGCTGCAGCCATTTTGAAGCTTGCAGGATGGCCCAGGCAGGATCAAGGCGCATTTTTAGATCCTTTGTGTGGTTCAGGGACTCTTCCCATTGAAGCTGCGATGATGTCTTTGCGAATGGCTCCAGGTCTGCACCGATCTTATTTTGGTTTTTTAGGGTGGTTGGGGCATGTTCCTGTTCTTTGGAAAAGGCTGAGGCAAGAGGCTTTAGATTGCCAAGTTTCAGGTTCTAAAATACCTAAAATTGTGGGGTATGAGGGTGATTTTAGAGCTGTCCGAGCTGCTTTGCAAAATTTGGAAAGGGCCCAGTTGAGGGGTCGAGTTCATATTGAGAAGAGAGACTTCAGTCATTGTGAGCCCATTGCATCTCATGGAGTTTTCCTCACGAATCCTCCTTATGGGGAGAGGCTTGGGGATATACAGCAACTCAAAGGAATGTATCGCCAGATGGGGGATCTTCTTAAAAAGAAGTTTACGAATTGGGAAGGGTATATTTTTACGGGGAGCTCTGATTTGGCTAAATCCATTGGTCTTAAACCAGCTCAGCGGTTTGTCTTGTTCAATGGAGCGATCGAATGCAGGCTGCTCAAGTTTGATTTGTACTAAATATTTTTAAAAGCTGTTAACAGCTTTTAACATAACCAGAACTTTGATAAGTCTAGTCAACATGAACTATCCTACAGAAACGAAATGTGATCTGAAATTAGACGATGAGTCTGATATTTGCTTAAAGCAAATGATTCAGCCAGCTCCCATTCTTTCTAACCGATTGGAAGGGGTAAAATTTGTTTTGGTTGTGCTTTCCTCAAAGGGTATGGTGTTTGATTTGGGGGCTTTGAGACAAAGAATCGTACAGGCCTATTCGGATTCCATGATTTTTTTTCAGACTTCTTCAGGTAAAGCTCTGGGGCCTGTTGCTCCGCATAAAGTCGACCTACTCATTGATTTTGTAGGGCCTGGTCAAAGGCAAGGGTTTTTTCATGCAAACTGTCTGAGGCGTAGAGCCCGTTTTGCAGTGGGTCGTCACGCAGGATGTTTTCGGAAGCGTATCTATGATCGCATCTATGACGAGTTTGGAAATGATTCCACCTGTCCTTCTGAGCTTCTCCAGCGTGAGCGGTATGTTCAGAAGCAAGTGTTAGCTTTGGCTGGGGTTTTATTTATTCCTAACGCAGAACCCACTTCTGATCGAAGTAAGACCATTGCTTTGGAGTTACCCAATCTCCAGCGTCTTTCAGGTGTGCAACGATTCTAAATGAAAAAAATTTTCTATACCCTTTGTTCTTTGAAGCTTGCCGTTTTAATCATTTTGTCTTTGGCATTGGCTTTAGTTCTAGGAACTCTGATTGAGTCTCAGTATGATACTCCTACAGCTCAGTACTGGGTTTATCAGTCCAAAGTTTTTTATTTTCTTTTAGTTATCCTTGGATTAAATATTTTTTGTGTGGCGCTGAGCCGCTTCCCCTGGAAAAAGCAGCATTTTCCTTTCTTAATGGCGCATTTTGGAATTTTGACTCTTTTGCTCGGTTCCTGGATTACAGATCGAGCAGGAGTGGATGGCATTATGCGGTTGAGTGAAGGGGAGAGTACGAGTGTGGTTGAGCTGGGCAGTGCTGTTTTGATCACCAGTGATGAAGATCGAGTTCAAGCATTCTCTGTGCCCTGGATTCCTCCTTATTTTCGGTTTAAGCCAGTTTCGGTTCAACTTCAGGGGATTTCTCATGCACTCATGATCGATCAATACCTCACTCATGCCGATGGAATCACAAGCTTTGTTCCTCGATCCCATGAATCTAAAAAGAAACAGACTCAAAAACAAGCTGCGGTTCATTTCAAGCTGGTTGGAGGGGTCATGGGAATTTCTCAAGATATTTGGCTTTGGGAAGGCTCACCCAGTTGGAAGAGTATTCAGTTGGGGCCTGCTCGATTTGTAATAGGGAAAAACTTTGATTCAACTGTGTCTGAAGGAATCCCTCAATTTAGAATAGGTTCAGAGCAGGACGGGGGTTTGTCATATTCAGCAAAAGCTTCAAATGGAAGTATTCAGTACGGAAAAATTCGGGAGAAAAGCATTCAAGGTCAAACCATTCAGACAGGTTGGAAAGGGAACCCTCAAATTGTTTTGGAAGAGTGGATTGCAGATGCAACTCCTTTAACAGTTTATCATGAAGCTCGAGTACAGTATGGCAATCAAGCACCGGGTTCGGCCATTCATATAAGAGTCAGTTCAGAAGAGGGAGTTTGGATTGGACTTGGGGATCGAGCTGTCCTCCGTCTTGAGAACCGAGATGTGGAGCTGGGATACTTTCCAAAAAGAATTATTTTGCCTTTTTCAATTCGTTTAGAGCGCTTTCAAATTGATTATGATCCCGGAACCCAAACTCCCGCTGCTTATTCTTCTCAGGTGTCTATTAACAGTGAATCAGGAGAGAAAAAAAATATTTTAATCAGAATGAATGAGCCTTTACAAGTTCAAGGCTTTACTTTTTATCAGGCTAGTTATGAAGCGAGCGATGAACTTGAAAATTCGCGTCCGATGACCTCTATTTTGTCAGTCAATCAAGATCCCGGAAGAATCTGTAAATATACAGGCTCTGCTTGGATTGTCTTAGGTTCTCTCTTCTTATTTGCGGCCAAGTATCGTAAGTTTTCTAGGTCTTCACGTTTGATCAGGGAGGATGTATGACAAAAAATCGGATTTTAGTTTTTGTTTTTGCACTCAGTTTTATGCTTCGTTTATTTGGAGCCTGGGCAGATTCAGGATCTCAGATTGCCCCTAAACGTTGGTCATTTGTTACATTGGGTCTCACGCCCGTGCAAAGTGGGGGGCGAATTAAGCCTCTGGATTCTTTTGCAAGAGAAGTGGTTTTGTTTGAGACAGGCTCTCGAAGTTTTGAGAACTGGGATTCTATCGATTTACTTCTTTCTTGGATTTCCTTTCCTCAGGATTGGGGGAAAAAATCTCTTATTCAGGTAGCTAGAGAAGATGTTCGTCGTCAGCTCGGGCTGGATGAGCATCGAAGGTGGTACTCTCCTCAGGAGCTTTTCAAAAATTCAGCTCTTCTGCAGTATGCTGAACAACACACAGGAAAAGGGAGGGCTATGCCTGAGGTTTCCGGTGGTTCTAAAGTGAGCCCACGAGAGCAAGAACTGAAAGCAGTCATTGAGCGAATCAACTTATTCCATGCTCTAGTGACAGGCCATGGTTGGCCTCTGATTCCAAAACCTTCTCCAACTGCTTGGGCAAGCTTAGCTGATGGGGATCGTGAAGGAGAGATGATTCGAAATCAATTTTTTCAAGTGCTCAAATCTTATGAGGCGCAAGATGAAAGTCGATTTGAGAGAGCGTCTTTACTTTTTAAGTCCATAGTCCTAGGTGAACTTCCTCATAATCGAGAAATTTTAAAGAATCAAATTTGGGCTGAGCTGATTTACCATAAATCGCGTCCTTTTTTTTGGGCTTGGGTTTTCTATCTCGGAGCTGGATTGATGTGGATTCTTTGCCAAATCTTGAGTCGACCCAGAGCGATTCAAAAAGTTAAGAAATTGGCATTTCTTCTGACAGGGTTAGCACTAGGAAGTCATATCTTAGGTATCGCTTTACGATGTTTTATTGCTGGGCGTCCACCTGTAACAAATATGTATGAGTCAGTGATGTGGGTGAGTTTGGGTGTTATGATTTTTGCAGCCATTTTATATTGGCTTCATCGGCAAACTGTAATTTTAACAGTGGCCAGTATTTTGGCCATGTTGGGCTTAATTGCAGGAGATGCAGCTCCTGCAATTTTAGATCCGTCTTTGCACCCTTTAGTTCCTGTTCTGCGGAGCAACTATTGGCTGACTGTGCATGTTTTAACGATTACAATGGGTTATGCTGCATTTGCTCTTACTTTAGGTCTGGCAAATATAACTCTTTTCCAATTTTTGAAAGGCAAGAAAAAGGAGAAAATTGCAGGACTCAATCAACTGACTTATCGGGCGATGCAGTTTGGAGTCATCCTCATTGCAGCTGGAACAATTCTGGGAGGAATTTGGGCTGATTATTCTTGGGGTAGATTCTGGGGGTGGGATCCTAAGGAGGTTTGGGCATTGGTGACTTTACTTTGCTACCTCGTGATTCTTCATGGGAGGTATGCCAATTGGGTTGGGTCGTTTGGCTTTGCAGCTTGGTCAGCTATGAGCTTTCTCTCGGTTGTGATGGCTTGGTATGGGGTCAACTTTATTTTAGGAGCTGGCCTTCACTCCTATGGATTTGCTACAGGAGGAACCCCTTGGGTTTTGGGTTTTGTTTTGCTACAGGTTCTCTATGTTTTAGGAGTTACCTGGGTTCATCACCGAGGTAGACAGTGGTCTCGTCTTTTCCCCTATGGCTCTTAACTTAACGAAATTGAATGAACATCAACGGGAAGCTGTCCTTCATGGATTAGGTCCTCTTTTGATCTTGGCTGGTGCTGGAAGTGGCAAGACGAGTACAATGGCTCATCGGATTGCTCACTTGATTGCAGAGCGTCATGTCCCTGGATCTGCTATTTTAGGATTATCGTTTACAAATAAAGCCGCTGGAGAACTCAAGCAAAGAGTATACAGGCTGGTTCAGGAAAGCCTGGGGCGAAGAGCTGCTCGAGGTTTAACGGTGACGACTTTTCATAGTCTTTGTGCAAGATTGCTCAGGGTTCATGCTGAGGAACTTGGGTTTCAGACTAATTTTACGATTTTAGATCAAAACGATCAAATTGATATTTTGCGCCAAGTTTTAAAAAATATTCGAATTGATGAACGAAGATTTGATCCTGAAGTGATTTTATTTGAATTGAGCCAAGCTAAGAGTCGATTTCTGAGTATAAAAGAAGCAGAGTCTTATTTTCTTGAGTCACGAAATTTGTCTGAAGATTATGCTTTGGCAACAGCTTCAAGCTTTTCAAAATATCAAGAGCAGTTACGAGTTTTGAATGCAATGGATTTCGACGATTTGATTTATTACGGAGTGCGTTTGCTTGAAGAACATGCAGAAGTACGTGGACATTATAACGATCGGTTTCGGCACATTTTGGTGGATGAATATCAGGATACCAATGGAGCTCAATTTCGATTATTGAAGCTTTTGACTGAGCATCAGCAAAATCTTTGTGTAGTCGGTGATGATGATCAGTCCATTTATGCGTGGAGGGGGGCTGATCCTTCTCATATTTTACAGTTTAGTCAGATCTATTCTGAAGCCCGAACTGTGGCTTTGGAGCAAAACTACAGAAGTACTTCAAGAATTCTTGAAGCGGCCAATCATGTTATTGAGAAGAATCGGGGACGATATCCCAAAAAGCTTTGGTCGGAAAGAGGGGTAGGAGAGCCCATTACTTTGGCGATTGTAGAAGATGATCGAGCTGAAGCAGAATTTGTGACAGAGGAAATTCGAAAACGTACGGCCGAAAATCAGAAATCCTGGAGAGATTTTGCTGTTCTTTACCGTTCTAATACACAGTCTCGAGTTTTTGAGGAGGCTTTTAGGAGGCAAGGAATCCCTTATAAAATTGTCGGTGGTATTTCTTTTTTGGCTCGGAAAGAAGTAAAAGATGTTTTATCGTATTGGCGTTTAATCACAAATCTAAAAGACGATGCGTCTTTGAGAAGGATCCTCAATAGACCGGCAAGAGGGATTGGAAAATCTTCAATTGAAGTCATGAGTCACTTTGCTTTTGAACAAAAAATTTCTTTTTTCGAAAGTTTCGAAGAGTCCTCGCGACTTGCTCCAAAAACGGCTCCAGCTCTTTTAGGGTTTCGAGATTTAATCTTAAAACTCCAACAATCTCTTCACTTAACCCCATTTGAACCTCAAGCAATGTCAGCCTGGGCGAGAGGTTCCTTGGAGAGGATTCAGATGAAGCGTGGCATTGAAGAGGAGTCAGATGATCCTGTTCAGGCTGCTCGGAAATGGGAAAATGTAGAGGAGCTCGTTCATTCCCTAGGTCAGTTTCAGTTTTCATCTTCTTTTGAAAGGGGTTCGGGTGAGATCCTTGAGCCTGGTTTTGAGTCTAGTTCTCAGATGAGTGCTGAGGAGATGCTGCGAGAATTTTTGATGAGGATGACTTTGGATGCCCAGGAATCTGAGAAAAATGAGACTCAGAAAGAAGATAAAAATCAAGTGACTTTATTGACTCTTCATGGGGCTAAGGGACTTGAGTATCCATTTGTATTTATGGTGGGGATGGAAGAGGGTTTTCTTCCTCACCGAAGGACGATTGAAGAAGCGGTAGATTTTGGAGAGGAACGCAGGCTTTGCTATGTTGGTATTACTCGCGCTAAGGATCATTTAATTCTGACTCGAGCAAAAAATAGAATTCGCTATGGGAAGGCAGTTCCAAGAATTCCAAGTCGTTTTTTAGAGGAGATTCCACAAGATCTTCTTTTATTTATGAATGAGTCAGGGATATTGGCTCAATCTGAAGAAGAAGTTCAAAAGCAACATGAAATTCAAGTAAAAAATTACCTTGCTGAAATTCGAGCCAATTTAATGAAAAATTAAACTATTTCCTTAAATTGAATGATTCGAGAGGAGTTCCGATCTCCTCGAATTTGAGCATTTAAGAAGATATCTCCTCTTTGAAGCTCTGAGTCCTGGCCGTCTAAGTGAAAAGGGCGATAGCGAGCTCTTCTTTTGCCTTCCTCTCCACAGAGGAAAAATTCGAGATCCTGACCCTCTTTATGGGCTGGGCTGACCAAGCGATGCCGCTGAAGGGGGGAATGACTTTCCGAGAGTTTCAGTCTAGGTAGCAGTTCTTCTAATTTTTTTTCACTCTTGGCTAGGACGAGGTAACTAAAAGGTAAAGTTTTCCGATCGAGTTTTGCCATTTGATCTATTTTTCTAAAATAGGGAGGACGCCACCAAGTGACTTCTTCATGGCACCAATCATTGTTTTGGGATAAAGCTCCACAGGCTTGGTGACCCAGACACGGCAAGAGAATTTTTAAGTCTTTGATTTTTTCTTTCTCGATTTCAAGGAGAAGATGTTTTCTGAGTTCTAAAAGTTTTCTGGATTGAAGCTTGAGCGCGGGTTCAACCAAAATGGCAATGCCTTCGGGGTGGAGGTGATTTTTCCAAGCTCTAAGCAGTTTTATGGCAAGTTCTTGTGGATTTATTGTGATTTCATTTAAATAAAAGCTCATCAGCCAGAGGTGAAAACGAGGTGCATTTTTTGGTAAAAATTCTTTTTCAAGGTCTATTTTTCTGTGAAAAGGTCTTACTCCCCAGTTTGAAAGACCTAGGCTGGAAAAATAAGAGGTTGCCCATTGAGCGCCCAAAGATAAAATGGACTGATCCTGTTCAACGAGAGCCCAGGTACCACAGTTTCCTAAGCCTAAGTGAGCAAAATTCTGTGCTGCTGCTATTCCACAAGCTCCTGAAGCAGGTCCAGCACCTAATTCAATAGCCTGAAAATTTTGAGTAGGCCATTGAAAGCCTAATCGTGAAAGCTCAGAGCCAATGGCTGCAACTCTAAAGAGATTCGAAGGCATAAAGTACAGAAAATAAGCCATACGCAAGTGAAGCGGATTAGAGCTTTCCTTCCAGTAGGGAGAGAGTCCACTATCTTGGTCTTTTTCTTCTCGATTAAAAAGTCGAGATAGCTTGGTAATGTGTGGAATCACACTTCTGGCTAAAAAGCGATTTGAGTGAAGTGCATGAATGTCAGGGAGAAATCCAAATTGCATTGCAAATCTTGCAATTTGCAATTCAAACTCAGAACCAAAGGCGTCGACTAACGAAATAGGAACTTTCATGAAGTCCAACTGATCAAAGACGATAGCCTTTGTCTATAGGGTGCGTTAACTTTCTCAAGTAGGCTTTTGAAGAATTGTGCAAAAGTAGAATTGGATATTGTATGTCTTTTACATTCCCAAAACAGAAGTTTTGTGAGTCCCAAAAAGTCTTAGTTATGGGTGATCTCACAACGGCGAATATAATTTCTAAACACCTTAAATTAGAAGGATTTAATCCAATTTTACAATCGGATTTACTTCGTTCATTTTTTCAAGATCGGATTGAATCTCAAGACCTCAGTAAAATTCGAACACTTCTGACTGAGTTTTCTGCTGTGTCAGGTCGAGAAGGGCTCATTCATCCTGGAACAACGGTTTGGGCTGAACGGCCAGAACTCAGTACGATTGCTCAACAGCTTGGATTAACCGTGATTTCACCTTCGGTAGGAGTTATTTCTCTTTTTTCAAATAAATTGAACTTTCTAGCTGAAGCCGAAAAAATTGGGATTCCAAATTTAGTACAGAGCTTTGATCCGGTGTATACTTCTCGGGAAATTGAAAGACTCATTAGAAACAATGAGCAGTCATTTCCTTTTGTTCTGAGGTCTGTAAAAGGTGCAGGTCGGTTTGGACAGTTTTTGGTCCAGGACTTTAACGGGTTAGGGCAAAAATTAGAGTTGTGGTGTGATCAGCTTCGGAGACAACAAGGGGAAGTGATTCTTTTTTCTGAAAAACATCTGGAAGGTGCGAGACTTGTTTCAGTTCCTTTTGTTCGATTTCAGGGGGGGCAAATTCAGATTTTCCCTCCTACTGATGCTTCTCTGCAGTGTAATTATGGTAAAATTGTAGAATTTTGTCCTGCTGTTCGGATGAGTCTATCGATGAGAAAACAGCTTTTTGATTGGACTATCAGGATTGCAGATCTTTGTGAATATGTGGGACTAGGGATTTTAGAGTATTTAGTAGATAGCAGTCGAGCTTTTTTGTTTGATGGCTTACCTAGGCTTAATACCAGTTTTCACTTATGGGAAAAAGTAGCAGGAACTCGAGCGGTCTCGTGGCAGTTAGCTGCGTTTCAAAAAGAATTTTTGAGTGGAATTCGACCTTTTCGGATTGAAAAGCAATTTTTTTCTGGGATGTGTTTAAGAATTTTAGCTGAAGATTCACTTTATCATCTCCCTCAGCCGGGATTGGTTCATGAGATCTCCGATGAGAGATCATGGAAATTTGAAGATATTGATGCTGAGTTAGCCTTAGGTTATGAAAAAAAACAAAACTTATTAAGTTATGATTCGGGGTTGCTTGGGATTCTCTTTGTTTTTTCTCCGGTTAGAAAAAATTTACTCGAAGCAGCTCAGAAAATATTAAAAAATTTTTGGATTGCGGGTTCTTTTCAAACGAATGAAAGGTTTTTATTAGAGCTGCTGGATCACCCTTGGCTCAGAGAGGGAATCTTTCATTCTGGATTTATTGATGAGGAATTTCTTCCAAACATTCGTCCTCCGATCGAGCTAGTGAGATTAGTCTTGGATGTCTGTTTCTTAGGTTTGGATAAGGCGATTCAGTCTGAAGAAAATGTTCGATGGCTAGCAGGAGAACAGTTAGTCCATTGGGATGGATCTCAAAAAAATACTTTAAATTGGATTGCGGGGCCTTCTTTATGGGGAGGGAGTGAGTTTCGAGGAATCTCTGGTGAATTAAAATTATCGGATGAAACCCAAGTTCGAGTTTGTGCTTATCCTTTAAAAGATCATTGGTTAGTGAGGATAGGTGCTTGGTTTTTAAATGTAAGACCCATCTTTCGTTCTTTTCGGGTCTCAGTTCAGCAAAAACTTGGGTTGAATGCATTGGTGACAGGCAGAGTTCATGCCATCCTTTATCTCCAAAAAACATTTGTTCCTGCTCATGAGCCTCTCTTGATTATTGAATCTATGGGTGTCTTTGTACCTCATGCTTTGCCCCTGAATGTTCGTGTGATGGGTTGGAAAGTTCATGCTGAGGATCAGGTTCTTTCGGGTCAGGCCCTAGCTGATATTGAAGTTGCTGAACGATAATCAGGTTGATTTGGATATCTATAACCTTCAGATCTTTTCATATCTTTACATCAAATTCAGGAAAGGCTAGCTTGAAAAGGTGCCAACCTATTCCAAAAAAGTAAGGATTCCGGGTAAGAGTTCCCAAGAGCTTTATGATAAAGTTTCAGAGGGAATCGATCGCTTGATGAGTCAGACTTCGATCGGTAAGTACGCTATAGAACGTGATCCAATTCAAAGAGAGCTACACTTAAAAGGCTCTCTATTTTCTGCAACTTTGGCCTGTTTGGATGCTGAAATAGAGCTGAGAGCTCAACTCAGTCTTATGGCGATACCCTTTCGGGAGCAACTGGATCAAGGGATGGATCGCTGGCTGACAAAAATATTTGATTTAATTCCTCGAGCTTAAAGTGTCTATGGCAAAAAAACCGATATGGGGTGAGACGAATATCCTAAAATCAGCGAGTATCATGGGTCTTGCAACTTTTATCAGTCGTGTCATGGGTCTCGTTCGTGAGTTGGTTTTTGCAGTGTATTTTGGAGCAGGAAACTTCACAGATGCATTTCATGTCGCTTTTCGTATTCCGAATTTATTACGTGATCTCTTTGCTGAAGGAGCGATGAGTGCTTCTCTTGTTCCTACTTTTACACAAGTGCAGGTTGAAGAAGGGGAGCAGCGGGCATGGAGAGTTGCGGGATTAGTTTTTCGTATCCTTTTTTTTTTAGTAGGGGGATTAGCTTTTTTTGGAATTCTTTTTGCCCCGCAGCTTGTGAGTTTTTATGCTTCTGCTTTTAAGCAGATTCCTGGAAAATTTGAACTCACTGTTCAAATGACTCGAATCATGTTTCCTTTCTTTCCATGCGTAGCCCTTGCTGCGGCCTTTATGGGGATTCTCAATGCTTGTGGAATTTTTTTCATCCCCGCTTTTTCTTCTGCTCTTTTTAACATAACTTCAATTGGGGTGGGCGTTGTCTGTGTTCAAATTTTCTCAGGTTGGGGTTCAGATTGGAAGATTCAGCCTATTGTGGGAATGGCTTTTGGCGTTTTAGTGGGAGGAGGAGTGCAGGCGTTTTGTCAGCTCCCTTTCCTTTATCAAGTAGGATACCGGTGGGTGAGCAAAAAATCCGGTGATCCCAGTTGGTTTGAAGATCCCAGTTTGAGAAAGATACTAGGGATGATGATTCCAGGCACTATTGGATTAGCGGCTACTCAGGTTAATTTGCTTGTCAATACGATTCTGGCGACATCTCAAGGTCCAGGAGCTGTTTCTTGGCTCAACTATGCATTTCGACTGATGCAGTTTCCGATTGGTATATTTGGGGTTTCTTTGGCTTCTGCAACTTTGACTCAGATCTCTCAGCAGTTGGCAAGGAAGGATATTCAGGGAGTGAGCCAGACGCTCACTCAAAGTCTGAGAAGTGTTTTTGCGGTGAATTTACCTGCAGCATCAGCGCTCATTTTTTTAGGGTTTCCAATCATCGAGCTGATTTTCCAGTACGGACGATTCTATCCAGAGGATGCTCAAGCTACTGCTAGAGCCTTGGCTATGTATGCTGTGGGGTTAGTTTCTTATTCTATGGTTAAGGTTTTGGTGCCCGTTTGTTATGCCTTAGGCAATACAAAGCTTCCTGTTTTATCAAGCTTTTTAACAGTAGGTTTGACGATTGGTCTGAACCTAGTGATGTCTAAAACTTTGGGTTACTGGGGATTAGCCTTGGGAACCTCCATTGCGGCCTTGTTTAATGGATGTTTTTTAATGGGAGTAGTTCGAAGCTTGATTTTCAAACAAGGAGGTCAATTTCCTCTTTCTCCAATTTTCAAAGGGTTGTTAGGATACCTGAGTGTTGCTCTTTTTATGGGAACCCTTTGTTATTATTCTGAAGTTTTTTTACGCATTCAGCTTTCTGATCAGATGTTTTTCTTGAGAATAGGAAGGATGGGAACAGTTTTGGCCAGATCGATCCGAATGATTTTGTTGGTCTTTGAGGGGGTTTTGGTCTTTTTGATGGTTTCAAAGATTTTTCGTTTACAAGAAGCCTCTTATTTTACCAATATTTTTGTGAAAAAAATGAAAAATAAGCTGAGACGTAGCTCGACCTGAGCTAAGGTGAAGAAGTTAGTTAACAAGTTATTTAAATGAGGGGTCAAATGGCCACGCAAAGAGAGACGCTGCGAATTTTGTGTAAAAGTATTGTTACCCGATTAGAGAATCAGAAAGCGATTAGCTTTCCTTCTCGCCTGAGACAAATCGTCCAAGACGAGGTTTACGGACTCATTGTCCCTTTTGTTTTGACGGATGAAGACCTAAGAGAAAGAACGTTGGCAAAAGTGGGTGCAAAGGCTGACATGCTACAGGATTCGGCATTTACTGAGAGTGAGCAATATCGTGCTGCTAAAGCAGTCGTTAGGAATACCTTTGGGAGTGATGAGCTGAATGGGTTTTATTTCCAAAAATCACCTAAATTTGTAGCAGGAACGATTGTTCAGTATCTCATGAGATCTTCTCATATTGACGACGTTTATGAGACAGACGAGGATCTAGAGGTTCAAATTGTTGAAGTTGTTCAAAGCTTTAATCCGGCAGCTTTGCATTAAGTTGATTTTGTTGAGTTGATTCGAATCAACAGATTGATGAGTTTTTAATGAATCTGTTGATTTCTTAACATTCTTTATAAAAATTTCGATTTTCTTGTTTTTAGGTAAAAAATCTGCAAGAAATTTGACAAACTTATGTTGAATCAGTTAAATTTAAAATTCAACAAAGAGAGTCCCAGTACACCTTTTTTGATGTACTGGGACTCTCTTTGTTGACTAGGTGCATAAAATTGAATGAAATCAAAATGAGCTTTTGGTTTCAGCTTTGACTGAAAGTCGACAGGATAGCTCCCATGGAATTTAAAGTAGGATTAAACCGTAGCTTCAAACTCCTTGTATTAGGGGGACTCCTCAGTTTTTCAGCTTGTTCTCACCTGAGAGGAGTCCATGAGGCGAGTGATGTTTCGGACAATCTTCCGATTCCCAAGACTTTAACAGAAGTATTACAGCAAGATCTTCATTCAAATAGCTTGGATAAAAAGGTTCAGCCGGGCTCTGGATCGTCTCAGGCAATCCTGATTCAAAATGGTGAGATTACAGTTCAAGGTAAAAAATTAGATCATACTCAGTTTGATTTTCCTATTACCGTGAATGCCAGAGTAGAGCATTGGATTGATTATTTTTGTGGTCGAGGTAGGCCTTATTTTGAAAAGTATTTAGCTCGATCTGAATATTTTATTCCATTTATTGAGCCATTGCTGCGGAAGCATGGGATGCCTGAAGACTTAGTGTACCTGGCCATGATTGAAAGTGGCTTTAATAATTTGGCTCGTTCCCGAGCTAAAGCAGTAGGCCCGTGGCAATTTATATCAGCGACTGGAAAACGTTATGGTTTAAGGGTAAATGGCTGGATTGATGAACGAAGAGATATTCAAAAATCGACTCTTGCTGCTGTAGAGTACCTCAAAGATCTTTATCAAATGTTTCAGAGTTGGGAGTTAGCTGCTGCGGCTTACAATGCGGGTGAAGCTAAAGTTGCTCGAGCCATTCGAAGATTTGGGACAAAAGATTTTTGGATGATTGCTCGGCAGCGTTTTCTCAGGCCAGAAACTCGGGACTATGTCCCCAAGATTATTGCGGCGGCTATCATCTCTAAGAATCGAGTTCAGTTTGGGTTTCCGGATCAAAAATCTCGTCCAGGTTTAGGAGAAGTGGTGGCAGGGGATGGTGAGGTTGTAAAAGTTGTTAAAACAGATAAACCCGTAGAAGATAAGGAATATATAAGAGAGAAAGAAGCGGATATGCAGGTGGGGCTTGCTGATGATCTCGCTTTTTCAGACGATGAAGAGTCAGGGGCTTCTCAAGTTAAATCCATGGATCTCATTGAATCAAACCAAGCTGGATGGATGGCTGAATCAGAAATCTCACCTTCTTCTGAAGCAGGTTCTGCGCCACTCGCTAAACCGATTCCCACTCCTCATGTGACACGGTCTGGAGAGGTTGGAGGAGAGCATTTAGATATTTTTGAAGTGAAGAGTCCTGCTGATCTTTTACAGGTAGCTAAAGCCGCTGGACTTTCCTATCAGACGGTAAAAAGTCTAAATCCTGAAATTCTGAGATGGTGCACCCCTCCTACATTGCCTACTTACTCCATTAAGCTTCCAGCGTCGACGAAAGATCGATTTTTGTCTACTTACAACCACGAAGCTTTCCCTAGAAAAGTGCAGTTTATGACCTATAAGGTTCGAAGAGGAGAAACTTTGCTTCGAATCGCTCGACATTTTGGAATTAAAGTGGATCTTGTGAGTGATTTGAACCGGGTTTCTCCACGGATGCCTCTTCGTAATGGTGCCCGAATTTTACTTCCTATTCCGAGTGATCGAACTCGAACCTTTGCTTCTTTAGATATTGTCGATCCGCCCGAAAGGAGACGATCGAGGCGACATCGTCGGCAGGGTTATCGGCACTTTCGGCTGAACTATAAACATCGGGAAGCTTCTCGAGGTATTTCTGAGGGCTCACCCGGACAGAAGAGTTAAAATCGGGGTTGAAGTGACCAAATTTTTGTGTGTTCCAGTGGAAACTCCTTAAGAAGCGTTATTTTAAAATAGGTCTGTACTGTTTCTAGATCCAGCTCATGATGAGCACTGGAGATCGCAAATTTTGGGAGGGTTCCACGAGAGTCTTCCTGCCGAAGTAAATCCTGAATATCTACTTGTTCATAGGCATTCATCCATGCCTTTATTTTTAAATTTTGAACTTCCAGTAAATAATTATTTTTTGGACCCATGTAGGATTGAGGTAACCCATAAAACCAAAGAAATACATTGCTGTTTTCTATTAGATTTCTTAGGAGCAAAGAAATGGAATTCTGATTCCAATGATAAAATTTCCCTAAAAGTGCCCATCTTCGAAAGAGCTGATCATCCGAAGTAATACAATGATAGAAATACTCGTTAATAAAAACAGGAAAATCTGTCATGAGTTCAACCACATAGGTGAGCTTTGGATCAATCAAAATCAGGCCTATTTCTTTTTTTGGTATCTGCTGAAGAAAAGTGACAGTGTTTTTTAAATTAAAATTATTGAGAATGTTTGATTCTGAAGTTTGCTCTTGATTGATGTATTTCATAGTTAAAAAAGATGCTTTTGCTGTGTAACCTAGACAGAGAAATATTCCAAAATAGACCATCTGATTTGCTCTTGCTACTGAAAAAGAGAGTTTTTTTCCAATTCGTATCAGGGAATCAGCTACTAAAAAAACATAAAGAATCATCATAGGTCTAAAGTAATGGTGATCATGGTTGCTGAGGTGAGTGATTAAAGTTTGATTGAGGCATAGGTACCCAGCAATCATGGATGATGTTAAAAATGCCCATTTCGTGTTCCAAGATTTCCAGCAAAGAATTTGATAGATCAAAAATGTGAAGATCAAACCTTTGTGATACATGAAGTACGGATTTTCATTTTTAATCATGCAGCCAATTCGGTGGACTACTTCCATGATTTCAGGTGATAAAAGACTATTGAACGAGAAAATGATCTTAGGCCACCCTAAAATAAACGATCCTAGTATTGTAAACAAGGTGATGCGTACGAGCCGCCATTTTTTCTTTACAAGACAAATAATCCCAAAAATAATTAAGATTAACAAAAAATACGAGATGTAATAGAACTGGGTGTAATGAAGCAGGCCTGCTAAAAAAACAGTCAAAAAAACAAGTGTATTTTTAATGTTTTTTTTATTTTGAATTTTTTTCTGAACTGTCATGCATAGATACAAAAAAGAACCCAATGCTAGTAAAAAAATGGGCTGAAATATCATTGGGTTTGCATACCGAAAATAGGGGAGTGGCTCAGAACTGTCTATTGTATCCAAAGAGAAAGGTTTCCAAAAAAACAAAGCGTCTTCTGTGACCGCCCAATAGCTTAAAAAAATGGCAAGCCATGGCTCAGAGAAAATGAGATAAAGAAAAGCAACTAAAAGAACATAGATCAGGGCCGGTAAGACCATGTAGGTGATCGTGATTGCAAGGCTGATGTCATGGCCAATGACAGGATGAAGAATCTTGGCCCATGATGCTTCTAATAAATTAGGAATAAAAGTATCTTTTGATTTGAGATGGAAATCAAAAGGGCATGTAATCGTGTAATCCCCTTCTAAAGCTCTTTTTAGTCTTAGAGCATAATAGGCTCCATCAATTCCTGAAATTACAGGGAATTGACCTTTTGACCGAGGAATCCATGAGCTCATTCCATAAAGAGAGATGGTAAGCAATAAAAAAAAGAAAAAGGCAATTTTTTGTAATTTGTGATTGGAAAGTAAAAAGCGCTGAGTGTCATTATTTATCTTCATTAAAATATTTTCCAAAAAAATTTGAACTCATGATGCACCTTTTTCTAAAATCCACTTCCAAGCAGGAATCACCTGGATCTGATCCTTTAAGACCTTTTGCTTTTGTACATCACTGGATGAATAACAAACTTCTGGGAACCCCCCCCCAGCGCAGGTAGCTTTCGAACCATTTTTTTAACTCATGTTTGCTGCCTGAGTAAAACATAGATTGATTAAAGGGTTTCATGCCTTGAGATGATAGATACTCCGCAAATGAGAAAGGCAAGACCTCGACTTCCCACGCCCGCCCTCTGAGAGAAGTATGGAGCTCCTGAGGAGTCATTTTAGATGATGATCCCGACACATAGACTCTGATTTTTTCTCGTTCAGTGACACGTCTAACAAAGCGTTCCCAGGATAGGATATTTTGAATTTCATCTAAGAGAAAGAAAACTTCTTTGCCCACTAACTGGGGATTTAAATCAAAATAAGCTTCTCTCAATTTCTCGAAATCGTTGACTGTGAAGTCCCCGAGCCGTTCATCTTCAAAGTCAATATAGAGTGAGTTCTGATAGTTCTTTTGGAAAACTTCGTAAAGCAAATAAGTTTTCCCACTTCGTCTGACTCCGTAAAAAATAACAACCTTGCGTGTTTTTTCGTCGGGTAAAAGGATATGATCACGCCTTTGAATCTCTTCGATCTGTCTAATATACTGAGCGTTTGAAAGAATGATTTCTTTTAAATCCTGTGTTCTAACCATGCTTCATTCATCCTTTCAATAAAAATATATTAACCAAGTTCTGTCCTTTTTAAAAGGATATAATCATGAGGTTGACCTCACCATTCTACGCAGGGGGCTGAATTTTTCTATTCAGATATAATTAGATATAGTTATGGATAGCCGATTAACAAAACGCCTACAAAATATCCCTCGGAAAGAAAAGATATTCCTTTTAATGAGGGCGTTATTCTTCAGTTTCATAGTCATCTTTTGAAATATTCTAATAAAAATTAAATTAAAAAAGGCAATTATAAATCATCGCCCAATCAGGTTTTGACTAAGTAATTTTTGGTCATGAACTTATTCTTTAACGAACCTTTGAGATATTTGAAAAAAATTCGGAATATTCACAAATCCCTGTTTTACATAATGAAATATCCACTCGTTTACCGTCTTGGTAAACTTCCATGTGATAACCCTCTACCCCATTCAAAAGTCTAAAATTAAGTCGGCTCGCGTAGTTTGGATATCTCACCTTGGCCCCCAATGCCCTTAAAGTCGCCATAATTGTTGAGTCGTGGGCCAGGTAAAGAACATATCGTAACTCAGACCCTCCATGGATTCTCTGATCAAAATAGGTCTTCAAGTTTGAAATGAGTTTAGTTCCAGAGGGTCCACTTACTTCTTTTTGCTCGAAAAATGATATCATTGCTAACTCACTCAGGGAAACCATTTTGTCAGCAGAAGTCTGACTCATTCCTTTAGGAATTTGAATATGATTCAATTGTCGAATATAAAGATGATCTGCTAAATGAACTACTTCATCCATTGTATTCAGTTTGAGTCCAGTTGCTTCGCGCCACTGCTGAAGATCATCTTGAATATCTTGGGTATGCTCTTTCCAAAAATTCCTTTTCCAAAAAAACATTTTAATGAGAGCCAATGGGCTACTGCTGGGCTCGACTAAGAGTAGTTCCTCCTGGTTTTTTTTCACAATTTCAATAGGAATTTCAGTTCCATCGGGTTTTGCTGTTCTTTCTGATAAAGGATAAAGGCCCTCTAACAAAGCCTTTGCACTGTTTTTGGTCCGTGAAAAATCTGTTGATCGCACATAGAGAACCCCCGACCTAAACTTTGGAGGCAAGAGATTGAATTGGTTCACATATTCTTTTCTTAATTCTGATCCTAATTTTTTTTCTCTTTGAATCCCAGCATCAGTCAGTCCACCTAGTTCCCCTTTCCATGGGTAAGGTGATTTTGGAATTTCAATCACCGGATTTCGATCACCATGACGAACAATATCTACTGAAAACAACAGATTTTTGGTACAATAAGCTTGATCTTGAATTAGAAAAAAGAATAAAAAAAAGAAGTAAAAAAAACGTGGAAATTGATTTTTCGAAGTAAAACTGAGTACTTTAATCATCATCAATTCTTAACATATGCTCAGTCAGTTATGTAAGGGTATTTGTGAATATCTTGAGTGGGATAGTGATCAAGGGGTTACAGTCCTTGGTTTAGGTTCACCTTGGGCGGATAAGATCAATCAATATCTATGTATTAAAATTGTTCAGTATCATTTAAATAATGCGATGACCTAGAAAGATCTAGCTGAAAAACTGGGCGTTGATGAGCCAGAGATGAGTGGGATTTTGCATGATAAGCTTGAGCGTTACTCTATTGATCGTTGAGTAGGGTATTCGGCTTAAGATTTCTTTTTTGAAGGCTCCCTAGTTTGTTTTTGGTTGCGTGGTTATACATGAACTTTGTCACCTAGAAATTCCAGATTACTCGCCTTCATTTTGGAGATTGCTTGTAACTGGATTTCCTAAATATGAGAAGGCAAAACTCTAGCTTGGGTTCATGAATGATAAGAGCAATCTGGCTCTTTAATTCAGCTTTATTCTGTGTCATGTTGGTTTCATGGCTCTGATCGTTCAGAAGTTCGGAGGAACTTCAGTGGGAAGTCCAGAGAAAATCTGCCTGATTGCTGACAGAATTTCTAAATCCTATTACGACCACAATCAGATGGTGGTTGTCGTTTCTGCTATGGGAGATACTACCGACGAGTTGATTCAATTGGCTCAAAGGGTCTCAGTTTGTCCTCCTCATCGGGAGATGGACATGCTTTTAACGGCAGGAGAGCGGATTTCTATGTCTTTGTTGAGTATGGCTTTAGCTGACCGGAAAGTGCTTGCTATTTCTCTTACGGGTTCTCAGTCTGGGATTATTACAGATCAAAGTCATCGTCGTGCTAGGATCCTTAAAATTTTAGGGGATCGCGTTCGAGCAGGTTTATCTAACAACAAAGTTGTGATTGTAGCAGGGTTTCAGGGGGTCAGTGAGTCTAGAGAAGTGACGACGTTAGGTCGGGGAGGCTCGGATACGAGTGCAGTGGCTCTGGCAGCAATTCTTCGAGCAGATCGTTGTGAAATTTATACGGATGTAGATGGAGTCTTTTCTGCTGATCCCCGGAGGGTTCCACAGGCTAAGCTTTGGAAAAGAGTTTCTCACGATGTTATGGTGGAACTTGCAACTCGAGGAGCTGGAGTTTTGCATCCGAGGAGTGTTGAGCTAGCCAAACAATATCAGGTTCCTCTGAGAGTGAAAAATAGCTTGAATGATCATGAAGGAACAATGATTGGTCCAAGGAAATCAACCCAAAAAGCAGATGGAGAGTCAGATATGGAAGAGTTTGGAGTGACGGGCACGACTTTTGATTCAAATAAATTTTTAGTCAGGGTGAAACTGAGTCGATCGACAGTGCTCAATTCTTTGTGGGATTTGGCGAGTCATTTGCATCTTTCAGTTGTGGCGCCTGTATTTTCAGAAGGGGAAGTCTGGTTTTTTTCTGACCGGGAGGCTGAAGGTGAGTGGCGGAGATCACTTGAGGAGCTGGTCAGAGATGGATTTATCCAGAGTTATAGGCTTTGCATGGAAACGGTGCCTTTATCTGTAGTTGGGGACCGATTTTCTCAGGATGGTAAAGCTTTATATGAAGTGATATCTGTTTTAGAGAAAGAGAACATCCAGGTCACTTTAGGATCTGCCTCTGCTTTAGCTATTACCGTAGGCGTTAGTCAAAATCGTGCGGAAGATGGAGTCAAGGCTTTGCATAAAGAATTTTTGGAGGATCGGGTATAAATGAATAAAAAGCCTGTCGTAGTGATTGGAGACGGGTGGTCTGCTCTAGGCACCGTGGGTTTTCTAGTTACATCAGGAGTTGAAGTGAGGTGGATCCAGGGGGCCGGCCCTCGTTCTTGGGCTCCTTTGTCTTGTTTAGGGTATGGTCCTGGTGTTTCTTGTGTGATGAATTTAGTAAAGCTTTTGGGCCTGGAGTGTGCGGAATGGCGAACTGGCAGTTTTATTCGAGAGTATCGGAACAAAAGCTTTCGGGAGCCGGCCTGGGTTAAGGCGCCGAGTCCAAGCATCAGGAGGGATGTTCAGGGTGAGCTCTTATGGGCTCCGGAGCAAAAGCTTGTTGGAGTTTTTGATTCTTGTTTTAAAGTTCCTTTCACTGAAATTGAGGAAGCAATCAGGCAAAAACTTGAGGGTGGAGGGTTTCCTCATCTTCAAAGATTTCAAGCGGTCCCTGTGACTGGGGTTCAAGTGGATCAGGGTTGTATTCGTTCAGTGGTTCTTGGCTCAGGGCTTGAGATTGACTGTGAAAAGATGATTTATGCGGATCGATGGGGGCTTCTTTATGGCATTGAAGGATTGCCTAAGCCTTTGAGTTTCATGCGGAATCTAGATCCCTTTGGAGCTTTGCAAGTCACGTTTACTCATTCTACTGCTATGATGCCAGGTGTGCTTGAAAGCTTCTTGATTGCACTGCCTAGAGAGTCCGGTGAGAAGATTGAGCGACACATCTGGGGTTATTTTTCAGGTCATCGAAGTACATGGACTTTATGTTTAACTCAGGAAGAAGTTGAGAATAATCATGAGATTGCAAAAAAATTTCGTCGTTTAAAGAGTTCTTTGGATCGTGCTTTTTCTGCTTCAGGTGCGTTTGCAGAAAGGCAAATGGCTTTTCTATCGACTCTCTCTCAAGAGCAAGTAAGACTATCTGAAGAGTTTGTTTTTTCAAGTGGAAAGGTGAATCTTCAGGGGGAAACCTGTGAACGGGTATCAGGGATTTTATTTCTTACGGATGCCTATGGGCCTTCCCGAGCTTTTGAGCAAGTGGGTGCTGTTTTGGGTATTGAAACAGAAAATTTTG
This sequence comes from Oligoflexia bacterium, assembly GCA_903935335.1. Taxonomy (GTDB): domain Bacteria; phylum Bdellovibrionota; class UBA1018; order UBA1018; family UBA1018; genus CAIZRG01. The sequence continues at coordinate 46,029 of CAIZRG010000059.1, read as the reverse complement.
ATTCTCAGTCAGAAGACCTTGAGTGGGTTAGTCCTCACGTTTCTTAGATGGATCTTCAAAAGGTTTTTTTAAGAGATGGCATTTTTTTGGCATTAATTTGGGAGTGATCTCCATTTTCTTGAGATGCGTGAGTTGTCGGGAAGGCTTAGTTAAACAAGATCGACACACTTTCCCTCTGTGCCGGATTTGTTTTACGAGTCTGATTCCTTGTCCAACTCTGTGCTCAAACTGCGGAAGTCCTCTTTGTCTTAGGAATGCAGAGAAAATCTGTTTCAGGCCTTGGGTTCAATGTCCTGAAATTCATTCCTATTCAGCTCGGTATTTACTCTTTGAGCGTTGTTTTGAAGTCCTTAAAAAATGGAAAATTCGAGGAGGTGTACTTTTTGATCAAGCCATTTTAAAATCGAACGATTCTTTGATTTTGATCTGGAAAGAATTTAAGGCGGATGCTGTAGTCCCTATCCCTCAAAGATACATTCGAGCTTGGAAAATGAGAGGCAGTCGAGCAGAAAAAATTGCTTTTTGGATCAGCTGTCAGATGAAAATTCCGACTTTAAGTCTTCTTCAATTCCCGGTTTCTATTCGAAATAAAAAAAGGCAAGCGGAACTTAGTTTAGAAGAGAGATTCAAAAATCAAATTGAATTTTTAATCGATTCTAAATCCCTTCCAAGAGGAGGAAGACTGATTCTTGTCGATGACTTTATGACCAGTGGAAGAACTTTACGTTTGGCTGCAAGGTCTCTCAGGAATTCAGGAGTGTCCTCTATTCATGTTTTCGCCTTAGGGGTTAAAATTTTTCGTGTCAATTGACTTGCAAAAAATTAAAATAATAAGTTAAATGACTGCCGCTATGAAAATTATTCTTCTTCTAGGATCAGTCTTGTTCTTTTCTCAAACTTCATCTTTTGCTATGGAAGATGCTGGAGTTTTTATTATTTCTTCAACTCCAGTTCAGCCTCCCACTTTGTCTTCAGATCAAAAAAAATTCTTAGATCGATTCAAGGAATTATCTCTGAACTCTATTTTAGATCTGGGTCCTGGTGAGCAAGCATGTAAAGATCTTGGGCAAGAAGCTTTCGATTTTTTTAAAAATCAAAATGAAGGAGATTCAATACAAGCGTTTAGTGATCTCCAAGCTGTCGTTGATTCAATTACGTTTTCTGGGGGGGATGGTCGTCTTAGAAAGCAGTATGTTGAGCGAGCTCTAGAGAAAGTGGGCGATGAAAAGGTCTTTTGGATGCCTTAAAACAAACAGTAAAGATATCCCGATTAACCTTGCGTAGTAAGTACTTAAAAAATTATGCTGCGATTAAAATATGTTTTAAATTTTTGCATTTTCGTATGTTTCTTGTTGAATTCAATATCCTCATTTGCTGTGATAGGGAAAAAAGAATTTCAAAGCGTTCAGCAAGTTTCAACATATATTTTGTTACAGTATCCCCGTAATGAATATATCTATATAGGGATTGGAAGATCTCCTGTTCCTGTAATGGCCTACCTTCAGACAGAAGATGAAACATTGGTTCGAAATATCCCTTTAACTGGATTCCGTTATGGAGAGGTCAGCACAAGTCCTCAATTGTGTCTTGATGAGGAAAAACGACTGTACCAGCATTTTGATCAATTTTTACCTACTCATTCTGATTTAAATGGACGCAAAAAAGCTTTAATTATTGATTTTTCATTTACGGGACGATCTATTTCTGCTGCGAAAAAATATTTTAAAAAATATATAAAAAACCATAGAAATTTTTTAGAGGAAGTTCAAGGTCTTGCTATTTGCATGGAGGAAAATGAAGAGGAGATTCAACGCAATTATCAAGATTTAGACGTGTTTGCATTGTACGGTAGGAGTTTGATTTTTAAAGACCCTGTCCATTGTGATCATTTTTTAATGATGATGGCAGCAAGAATGTACTTAGATCAAGCTGAATTCGAGAGTTTTGATATCAAAAATCCAAAGGCACTTAAGTCAAGAATAGAATATCAAGAATATTTAAAAGAAATGGAGTTAGCTAAACTTAATTTTAGGCTAGGTCTACTGAATGATGATTGGACAAATGCAGTGTTCGAGGTGAGTAGAAATTATGAAAAATATGTTCTTGAGATTAATTCTTTGCTCCAATCCAGTGACAGTTCTTCTGATATTGATCCCATTCGAATAGGTAAAGAGTGGCTCTTGCAACTTGTAGCAAAGCGGAAAATAGAAGAACAAAAAGATCAATCCAGTGAGTAAGTTCATGATTGTGCTCAGCATTTGTTTGACTTAGGAAGCCAAGACTTGAGCGAGATCAATTAAACTTGTTGGAAGTTTCTTCTTTTTCCTGAAGATTTGAGTGAAAGGAACTAAAACCACCTGGTCATTTTGAACTCCAACCATGGCATTGGATTTTTCTGCAAGAAGATATCCTACAGCCGAGGCTCCTAATACTGATGCTAGGACTCGGTCGTGAGTGGTAGGGTCTCCCCCTCTTTGAGTGTGACCCAGAATACAAACCCGAGATGAGTAACCGTATTTCATGAGTGCTTCAGAAATCCGAGAGGAAAGACCTGGCTTTGGTCCTTCAGCAACAACAATAATACTGCTAGTTTTACCTCGCTGAATGCCTCTTTCAATAGTTTTACAGATCGTAGGGATAGATATTTTTTTTTCCGGCAAAATGACTGTTTCTGCTCCTCCTCCCATAGCGACTTGAAGGGCGATGAAACCCGAGCTATGCCCCATGACTTCGACGAGAAAAATTCGGTCATGTGAGCTTGCAGTATCCCGAATCCGATCAATCGCTTCAATCGCTGTATTAACGGCTGTATCAAAGCCAATCGTGTCTTCCGTTTCTGCAATATCATTATCGATAGTGCCTGGAACCCCTAGGATTGGAAAGCCAGTTTCTTTGGACATGAGATGAGCAGCAGCAAAGGTTCCATCACCTCCAATAGTGACGAGGCCTTCAATCCCTCTGTTTTTTAAGTTCTGAGCAGCAATTTTTCTGAATTTTTTTTCGTAAAAAGCATCGCAGCGGTCAGTTTTTAGGAGTGTCCCTCCACGCTGAATCAGGTTAGCTACAGAAGAGGTATTGAGTTGAATCATCTGATTATCTAAGAGACCTCGGTAACCTCTTAACACTCCATAGACTTGACAGCCTCGAGTGAGTCCGTACCGCACAATCGCTCGAATTGCGGCGTTCATTCCTGGCGCATCTCCCCCACTCGTTAGGACAGCTAAGGTTCTTAGTTTTGAGTGAGAATCAAATCGAGGAAAAGTTAGCATTGGAAATTCCTTGGGAGTAAGCTCTGTCCTGTCACTTCTTTGGGAACCTCTAAGCCTAGGAGTTGACATAGGGTCGGCATGACATCGGCCAGGGTCCCGTCTTTGAGTGGAGATCGACTGGATTTGGGGGCAATAGCTGAGTGAGGGGGGATCCAAAGAGCAGGGACTGGGTTTAAGGTGTGTTGAGTGTGAATGCGGCCTTGGGTATCTTTCATTTCCTCAGCATTACCATGATCAGCCGTGAGAATCACATGGTAGCCTGAGCGTTCAGCACATCCAATGACTTGAGTTAAGCAGGTATCCAGAGTTTCAATTGCTTGGAGAGCTGCTGGGTAATTTCCAGTGTGACCTATCATGTCGGCATTGGCAAAATTCATGAGAATAAAGTCGTAAGTTTTTCGGTGAATCCTCTGGATAGCTTCTTGGGTAATGGCAAACGCACTCATTTCTGGTTTAAGGTCATAAGTGGGTACATCTTTGGGAGAAGGAATCAGGGTTCTATCTTCTTTTTGAAAAGGCTTTTCTTGGCCTCCATTAAAAAAAAAAGTGACATGAGCATACTTCTCTGTTTCAGCAATTCGAAATTGGGAAAGCTGGTGCTTTTCAAGCCAACTCCCAAAAAGATTGTGTGGGTTTTGAGGTGCATAGGCAGTTTGGGTAAAATGAAATTGAGGGTCGTACTGTGTAAGGGTTGTCATGGCACTGGGCATAAACCCCTGGCCTCGATTAAAATGGCTAAAATGAGGATCCATAATCGCTTGGGTGATTTCTCGGGCTCGGTCTGAGCGGAAGTTCCAGCAAATAACGCTGTCCCCTTCTTGAAGGGCCTGGGTAGGAGAAAATAAGAGGGGTTCAACAAACTCATCTGTTTTGCCCATTCCATAAGAGTTTTGAATGGCTAAGAAAGGATCCACTTGTGTGATGGATACTTGTCCTGTGAGAGTCCGGTAGGCTTTCTCAATACGTTCCCAACGCTGGTCACGGTCCATAGCCCAGTATCGACCCATCAGGGTAGTTAAAGTAGACTGAGTAGTACAGGGAGGTACCTGAGAAAAGGTAGGGTGTCTCAAGAGTTGCTTGAGAAAAATCGGGGCAGAGTCGGGGGGAGTGTCGCGTCCATCTAAAAACACATGGACACTGACTTGAGGGACTCTCTGCTCAGCACAAAGATCCAAAAGGGCTAAAAGATGATCCATGTGGCTATGAACCCCTCCATTTGAAAGTAAACCCATGAGATGGACCCTGCCTGTTTGCTTGGATCCTTGAGAGATGGCTTGAAGAAGTGCAGGATTTCTAAAAAAATCTCGGTTTTCTATAGTTTTAGAAATTCGGGTGAGGTCCTGATCAATGATTCTACCTGCACCTAGAGTCATGTGTCCTACCTCTGAGTTTCCCATGGTGCCTTTCGGAAGACCCACAGCTTCTCCGTGGGTGATGAGTTGGGAATGAGAGTATTTTTTAACCATTTCTTGATAAAATGGCATTTTCGCATTTCCAATCGCATTGAAAGGAGACTCTTTACCGATTCCAAATCCGTCTAAGATGATGAGCGCTACTCGTTTTGTCATAGGCCTCCCGATGAAAGGCTATGAGCCTTCGTTGTGATAAGGGTGTCCACGAATCCAGCTGAAGGCTCGATACACTTGCTCAAAGAATACCACACGAGCTAGTTCGTGGGATAATGTTTGTGGTCCTAAGCTGATCACCTCTTGGGCTTTTTGCCTCACTTCTTCAGAGAAGCCTAAACTACTTCCTATGCAAAAGGAAAGAGACGAGATCCCTTGGTGTTCCCAGTGTTTGAAGTCTTGAGCCCATTGGCAAGTAGGTTTGAGTTTACCCATCTCATCTAAAAGAAAGTAGATACTTCCCTTGCTTAAAGGATTTGTTTTCATGCGGTCTAGGAGAAGAAGGCCTTCTTTGACTTGGATCTTATTTCTTGTTTGAGGAGTTTTTTCAGGAATAGGTAAAGGCTTGAGTTCAATTTCCTGAAGTGTAACCCAAGGTTTGGCTAGGCGTTTATAGTAGTCTGCCGCTTGTCGTAATCCAGGCGTCTTGAGTTTGCCAAATGAAAAGAGATTGAGCTTCACGTACAAAATCAACTAGTTGAGTCGAGTTGATGCAGGTCCATAAAACTCAGAAGGGATCGGCACGGTGGGTGCTTCAGCCCAGAGGCGCTCCAGATCGTAGTAGTCACGCAGGGCATCTAAGAAAATATGGACAATCACATCTCCTAAATCCAGTACGACCCATCGACCTTCTGAATAACCTTCTGAGCTGAGCAGAGGATAGCCGTGGGTTTCCGCTACCTCTGACACTGAGTCAGCTATGGCTTGAACCTGTCGATCGGAGAGAGCACTACAAATAACGAAATAATCCGCAACTCCAGATACTCCCGAAAGGTTTAGAATCTTTGCATTTTCAGCTTTTTTATTGATCACTGCCTGAGCGCACTGGAGAGCTTTGGAATGAGATCGATCTTCTGCTTTTGGAATTTCAGATGAAATAACTGCTTTTTCATTTGTCATCATTTATATTTACCTTATACCATAGAGGCCATGAAGCTTCAAATAGGCCTTTACTTTTTCAGAAAGTGTATTTTCGGGCGGGATTCCTGATTTGACCAGAGTTTTTCTAATTTCTGTTGAAGAAATCGGGGGGGCTTGGGTAGGTACTAGAACTAAAGTTTGATTGCCGAGTTGCCAGGTATCCGCCTGTGGAGTGGGCTTTACAAGCCCACTTAGGGACCAAGATTGAAGGGTGCTTAGAGCTTTTTCGAGTTCAATTTGGGGTTTCTCAGTCTGTTCTTTCGGTTTTCGAAGCAGGACGATCCAATGACAAAGTCCTAAAATTTCCGGAAAGCGGTACCAGGTTGATAATCGATCGAATTCATCACTACCCATAATAAAAGCAAGTTGTTTGTGAAAAAGTGGACGGAGTTCTTCAAGAGTATCAAAAGAATAGCTGGGTTGGTCGGGGCGCAGTCTCGATCGGGTGAGTTCTCTTAAGTCTATCTGGATCTCTTGAGAAAAGGAGCTATTCTCTGTTATAAAATTTAAAAAAGCCATGTCAGCACGTTGATCTGCTGTTGCCCAAGCGGGTTTATGGGGAGGGGCTGCCGAGGGAATAATCATGACCTGCTTGATTCCTGGATGGGTAAATAGCCCATCAATGGCCTCCTGGTGTCCCAAATGTGGAGGGTCAAATCGGCCACCAAAGATTCCTGTGATTTGGCTCCAATTAGGGGGTTGATATTTCAGGCTTTTCAATTCCGTAGGGCCTCGTCATCAGGAAGGAGAAGGGAAGAAAGCGTTTTATTTTGATTGTGTTTCAGTCCTTTGGGTTTAGAAATAAACTCTTGATAAATTTTCATGAGAAGAAGTTCAATGCCAGTTCCACTGACTGCAGAGATAATGAAGGGCTCATCAGGAAGAGGGTGAGACTGTCGGATCGAGTGGATCTTGGATCTGATTTGAATTTGAATTTGAGTGATTAGCTTCAAATTAGATTCTAATAAATCAATCTTATTGATAACAATGATTTCAGGTTTATGGAGTAATTTTTCATTAAATAAGCCCAATTCAGTCCGAACATCAACGTACCCATGAATAAGCGCCTCAATCGCTTCAGAGACCCAAATAGGATCATCCATTCTTTCAAGGAGTGAGCTTGCGTCTAGCAAATGGATAAAGAGTCGAGTTCGTTCAATGTGTTTAAGAAACCGATGTCCCAGGCCCACCCCACGATGAGCCCCTTTGACTAAGCCTGGAATGTCAGCGACAACAAAGCTTTGATGCTCAGGCAAGCAAACCACTCCTAAGTTTGGAGTCAGAGTCGTAAAGGGGTAGTCTGCAATTTTAGGGCGAGCTGCACTGATTCTGGATATGAGAGTCGATTTTCCTGTGTTCGGAAAACCAATGATTCCTACGTCTGCAATGAGTTTTAACTCAAGCTGAATTTCGAGGGTCTGGCTTTTTTCTCCCGGCTGGGCAAATTTAGGTGCCTGATGAGTTGAGCTGGTAAAATGCGTGTTTCCTTTTCCGCCTCGGCCCCCTTCACAGGCAATCCATTGTTCATTCTCTTGCCCGAAGTCCATGAGAACTTCTTGAGTTTGAGCATCTTTAATGACAGTACCTACAGGAACTCGAAGAGTGATGCTCTCTCCATCTTTTCCTGCTTTGTTAGCACCCGATCCAGATGCTCCATTTTGGGCTTGGTAGTTTCTCTTAAACCGAAAATCCTGAAGAGTCCCTAACTGTGAGGAAGACACAAAAACAACACTACCGCCAGCGCCTCCATCACCACCGTCTGGTCCGCCTCTGGGCGCAAAAGCCTCTCTTCGAAAACTGACACAACCGGGTCCTCCGTGGCCCCCTGAAACACGGATCACAGCTTCATCAATAAATCGCACAATACCTCATTGGGTTTAATAGGAAAGCAAGTCAATGACATAAAAATCAGTTTAAACTCTTAAAACTGATTTACGCAGCAGCAGATGAATGAGGATAAATCGATACTTGCTTTCGTTTGCGGTCATATCGCTCAAACTTGACTACACCTTCAATCATGGCGTAAAGGGTGTAATCACGACCTAAGCCTACATTTTTGCCTGGGTGAAATTGAGTTCCAACCTGTCTGACTAAGATTTCTCCTGCATGGACTTTTTGACCTCCGTAGCGCTTGACACCACGCATTTTCGGATTACTATCGCGACCATTTTTAGAACTACCACCCGCTTTTTTATGTGCCATGATCTAAATCCTTTAAACTTAAAATTCTTAAACTGCTGCCTTTTGAGATGAAGGTGTAGAAGTTTTCTTTTTGGAGCTCATTCGTCGAGCTGTAAATGCTTTTCCTTTAGGCTTGAGGTGGGATTGAAACTGAGCTAGCTTAGTTTTCTTTTCTTCAGATGAAAGAGAAAGTTGATTATCGGCGCTAGCGTAGAGATCTGTGATGAGAACTTGAGTATAGTTTTGACGATGACCTTGGGTTCGTCGGTACTGTTTGCGTCGTTTCATTTTAACAATGAGAATCTTTGAGCCTCGACCTTGACCTACAACTTCAGCTTGGACCTGGGCCCCTTGAATATAGGGTTTTCCCATTAAAATCTGGACATTATCAGCACTGGATTGACTGAAAAAAAGGACCCTATCAAACTTTAAAGAAGACCCAACCTCTCCTTCAAGCTTTTCTACCTGAATAAAGTCTCCGGGTTGCACACGATACTGCTTTCCACCTGTCTCAATTACTGCATACATAGAGGGAGAAAACTGCCTCAAAGATGAGTTTCTGTCAAGTAGTTTAGCCTAAATTTCTGATCGAAATCATTTTGTTAAATGAGAGGCCGTAAAGGCTAAAGGAAATAATTGCTTGAAGTAAAAAGTATCTAAGAGTCCATCAATATTGGCTGTGTGGATGATAATGTCCTCTCCAAACTCTGCCATGACTTGGAGGCACATTCCGCATGGAGGCCAGGCAGGGGAGGAGTGAGTGACAACCATGAGTTCTACGATTTTGAGTTGTCCTATTTGACTGATAGCATTATGGATAGCGACTCGCTCAGCACAAATGGTTGCTCCGTAAGAAGAATTTTCTACATTACAGCCTACAAATATTTTTCCTTGAGTCGTTAGGATAGCAGCTCCTACTTTTTGTTCGCTGTAAGGGGAGTAAGACCTTTCACGGGCAAGCAAAGCAAGTTGAAACAGGTTCTTCACAGTTTCACTGGCAGATTCAATACGAGTACTCATATAGATTCCTTTCTATGAGAGGCAAGCTGGGGAAGGGTATGAGTGATGATCTGAATCATTCGATGGGATGCTATTTTCGAAACTTCAATGACATCCTGGTGATTGAGTGGATGAGAAGAAACCCCTGCCGCAAGATTTGTAATGCAACTGATTCCAGCGACTTGGATACCGAGTTGATTGGCAACTAAAGTCTCTGGAACTGTAGACATCCCTACTGCATCTGCGCCCAGGGTTCGTAGCATTCTGACTTCAGCTGGAGTTTCGTAAGTGGGTCCTAAAAGACCCGCATACACTCCTTGTTGAAGAGATAAGTTGAGTTTCTGAGCGGCTGACCGGAAGAACTCTAAGCAGGTTTTTGAGTAGGCTTCTGAAAGATCTGGAAATCGAGGCCCCATTTCTGCCAGATGTGCTCCTCGAAGGGGGTTGTCCCCCATGAGATTTAAGTGATCCTCGATCATCATGAGGTCTCCCGGACGAAAGCGGGTGTTCACTGCACCGGCAGCATTCGTTAAAATCAAAGTGTGAATCCCAAGTCCCCACAGCGTTTGAGTCGGGAACACAACGGTTTCCATCGAATGGCCTTCATAAAGATGAAATCTACCCTTTAAAAGGACAACAGGTATTCCTCTTATTTTACCCAAAATGAGTTGTCCTGCATGTCCTGTAATCTGGGTAGCGCAAAAATAAGGAATTTTTGTGTATTCCAAGGTGATTGCATCAGTGACTTGCTCAGCTATTGGACCTAATCCAGAGCCAAGGACCAACCCTATTTTTGGTTCTCCAATTTTCAGTTCATAAGAAGTCTGTTTTTTTATTTTTTCTACCGCTTTGTGTATTTTTTGAATTAAAGTCATGAAATTATCTCATTGTATAGTTTTCAAAGACGAGTTTAGGAACAGACTTTCTGGCCCGGCTGATTTCGACTGCTGTGTGGAAAGATGCTTCAAGAGCTGGAAGGTCCTGTGAGTCAGTAGCGAAAACAGTGACGATCGGCTCGTCTATTTGGATTTTGGCACCTAATTTTTTATGAAAAGCGAGTCCAACTCGATGATCAATGGAATCACTTAGTTTTTTCCGTCCTCCTCCAAGGCCGATCAAAATTTTCCCAATTTCTTCTGTATCCATTCGACTGATAAATCCTCGCTTTTTTGCTTTCCATTGAACTTCAATGGGAGCTAGGGGAATTTTTTTTGAGTCGATTATTGCCGAGGGATCTCCTCCTTGAGCTTGGATGAGATCAATAAATACTTGCCAAGCACTGCCATCCGCCAGTCTTAATTGAGCTAACTTCCTTCCTTCCGCAATGGTTCTGGAAATTCCCCCTAGATTTAACATCTGAGCACACAGTTGTAGAGTGAGTTCTTTAAGGTCAGTGGAACTGAATTCCTCGTTTTTTTCATTTTTAAGAATTTCAATGGATTCTCGTACTTCAATAGCATTACCAACAGCATAGCCTAAGGGTTGGTTCATGCTTGTGAGTAAAGCACGGCAGGGGAGATTTAATTTTTTGGCAACCTGGATTAGGGTTTTTGCTAAATTTCGAGCTGCTCCTCTGGTTTTCATAAATGCACCACTACCTACTTTTACATCAAGAACAAGGAATTCTGTTCCTTCTGCAAGTTTTTTAGAAAGAATAGAAGCAGTGATCAGGGGTATGCATTCAACAGTTCCTGTTACATCTCTCAGTGAGTAAAGTTTTTTGTCTGCCGGAGCAATCTTCTCTGTTTGAGCTGTCATTGCACATCCAATATGAGCTAGGACAGATTGAAATTTTTCAGAGCTCAGATTGACGTTAAAGCCAGGGATAGATTCAAGTTTGTCAATGGTTCCTCCGCTATGACCCAGGCCTCTTCCAGACATCATAGGGACTTTTAAGCCACAGGCGGAAGCTAATGGGGCTAGAATCAAAGAAACTTTGTCTCCCACTCCTCCTGTGGAGTGTTTGTCTACTTTCGGTCCACTGATGTGAGAAAGATCATATCTTTCACCACTCTCCAGCATAGCTTCAGTCAGAGCTACAGTTTCATTGAGTGTCATACCGGTGAAATAAGTAGCCATCAAAAATGCTGTAGCCTGGTAATCAGCTACATCACCTGATTGAATGCCTCTAATAAAGGCCTTCAGTTCAGATGACTTAAGTTCTTGGCAGTCGCGTTTTTTTTGAATAATCCAAGAGGGTGAAACCATAAAATTAAATCTTTAAGTGAGTTGAAGTTCTTCTAGGAAAGAGGTTCCTGAAAGAGTGGGTGAATGGATAGAAGGGGGTGAAATCATCATTTCTTGATAAGTTTTATTTAAAAGAGCGTGAAAAACCGTAGCACCAATATCTGCAAAGGTAGTTCGAGTTCCTAAATCGATTGAGCCTTGAGCTTTTTCAGCTGGGCTATAGACCAGGAGAGGGATATACTCACGGGTATGATCTGTACCTGGGTAAGTCGGATCGTTGCCATGATCTGATGTCATAATTAATAAATCACTTTGGTTCATCGAAGTCATTATCTTCGGTAGAAATTGATCAAACTCTTCTAAAGCAATCCCAAATCCTTCCACATCACGGCGATGTCCATAAAGCATATCAAAGTCAATTAAATTACAAAAGATGAGTCCTGATGGAGTTTTGCTCATCTGTTTGAGTAGAGTTTTGAGGCCATCCGTATTTCCTTGTGTATCGATATTGGATTGAATTCCTTGACCTGCATAAATATTTGAAATTTTTCCAATTCCTAAAGTTTGAATTCCCTTTGAATTCAAAAGATCTAAGAAGGTCTTTTGCGAAGGGGGTTGAGCGTAGTCTTTTCGATGGTAAGTACGTTGAAAATCTAAGCAATGATTTCCTATAAAGGGGCGAGCAATAATACGTCCAATTCCAAGATCATCTCCTATTTTTCGTGCTGACTGGCAAATCAAATAAAGTCGGTCTAAGCCGAATGTTTTTTCATGAGCTGCGACTTGCCATACACTGTCTGCACTCGTGTAGACAATAGGTTTTCCAGTTTTCATATGCTCTTCGCCTAAGCTCTGAATAATCTCAGTCCCACTTGCTGCCCGATTAGCAAGAACTCCTGGGAGGTGATTTTCAGAGATCCAAAGATCTAAGCTGCTCTGAGGGATTCCTTTTGGGTAAACTGAAGAAGGTTGATGGGTGACCAGTCCTGCCATTTCCCAATGACCGGTGGTTGTATCTTTTCCTTTGGATTGTTCATTTGCTTTACCAAAAGCGCCTTGGCCTTTACCCTTCTCTAAAGGAGACACCCCTCTCATCGGAGTGATGTTGCCAAGGCCTAGGTTTTCAAGGGAAGGAAGTTGAAGATTTCTTCCTGTTTTCAGTTGAAAAGCGTAAGAAAGGTTCCCTAATGTATTTGAGTGGGTGTCTTGATAATCGACAGCATCTGGAAGTGCCCCAGCTCCCACCCCATCTAGGACAATCCAAATGATTCGTGTCAATGAAGAAGAGTTTGTTGGGTCTGTCATTGAGTTTTAGCGAGCTTGATTGAGCTTTTAAGGAGCTTCATGGGTTTCATCTTCATGGAGGGGGGCCTCTTTGAGGATTGTTATACTGGCAGATGTACCAATTCTGTTTGCACCAGCACAGATCATCTCTTTGGCTTTTTTGTAATCTTTAATGCCACCAGAAGCTTTTATTCCCATATTGGGTCCTACAATTCTTCGCATGAGAAGAACGTCTTCGCGAGTCGCACCTCCAGAACCAAATCCAGTTGATGTTTTAACAAAAGCAGCTCCAGCAGCCTTCGATAAACAGCAGGCAATAATTTTTTGGTCCTCGTTTAAACTTGAAGTTTCTAGGATGACTTTGACTGGGTAGGGTTTTGAAGCTTGAACCACTTCGTAGATATCTTTAAAAACTTCAGTGTACTCTCGGCTTTTCAAAGCCCCTAAATTAATAACCATGTCAATTTCACGCGCTCCGGCTAAAATTGCTTGATGAGCTTCAAATGCTTTTGCCGGTGTAGCCATGGCTCCAAATGGAAACCCGATCACTGCAATAGGCTGAGTCGCAGAGTCTTTGAGTAGATCTGCAGCCAACCTGACATGTGATGAGTTTACACAAACACCAGCAAAACCGTGTTCACGGCCTTCTTCGCATATGATCCGGATTTCTTCGTAGGTTGCATCCGGCTTTAAAAGAGTATGATCAATTTTTCTTGCAAGGCTGTCTTTTTTTATTTCAGTCATGAGAGTGACTGGAGTAGACTCATTTTTTGTTTTGATTTCAGGTGTTTTCGATAAATCAGAAGAACTTTTTTCTTGAGAGCTTTCAACAAATTCTCGTTCTAAGTGAAGCATAATCTGGATACCTCTATTTAGGGAATGTCAAGCACAGTTTCATTTGAGAGATATCCCTTCTTTTCAGTTAAGTCAGTTAAGATACTCATTTTGAGATTAAAATGACTGTGGTCTAAGAAAGAGTCAATGTAAAAATGATAGGAAATTGCGCTAAAGGGGGAGGATCTCTTAGAAAAGTGGTACAGATTTGAAAAAGTAGTCTTCTTGAGAAGCTCATTTTCTACTTTTTACTTGAAGTGTCAAATCGAATTCGTTACCATGACGACAGAAATGCAGGGTTTTATTGTTTAAGAAGTTGGTAGTGGTATTTTTGTAAAACCCTTATAAAAACAATAGAGGAAATTCATTTTCCTCACTCCAATAGGAAAGAAAAGTTTGTCTTTTGCCTGACAGTTCGCCTAAAGAAGTGAATTTTTGGGTTCTGATTAAGTATCCAGTTTGGGGTTTTATAGTTTGGTTTCTATTCCAGGGTTAAGGTTCAATCTGCATCCACTGGGGTTAATCTTAAGATTGGGATAGTGAAGTGTTGGGAAGAAATCGTGTTTTTCCCTTCAAAAAAGTATTTTGAATGGTTCCGCTTTTTCAAGAGTGGAGTGTTTCCGCAAGGAGATAAAGCCGCCGGTTTGAGTAGAGCTGGGGATAGAGTTTTAGGAGCATCAACATTGCCCTTTTTCAATCAACTTAGAATTCAGTCTTTTAATCTCTCCTATCATTTTATTGAGATGGTTTTAGGTCTGAGTCCGAGAGTTTTTGGGCAAGCGCGAAAGTGGTTTGAAGTACAAGCCCTCAACACATTTTTTACGCTTCAGAATCTCAAAAAATCCATCTGAATTGAGATGGAGTGCCCCGTCTTGTTCTTTATGCCTGTGGTTTCCCTTAGGATTTAAGTTTCCGGAAATTTCCGGTTACTGTGAATGGGAGTGTTCATGGCGAATGAATTGATTGTAAATGCATCTTTACCTGAAACCCGCATTGCGTTGATGGAGAGTGGTGAAATTCAAGAGTTGCTCATTGAAAGGGCATCAGGAAAAGGAATTGTTGGAAATATTTATAAAGGTCGGGTGACACGGGTTCTTCCTGGTATGCAGGCTGCTTTTGTCGATATTGGTTTAGAGAAGGCCGCGTTTCTTTATGTGGATGACGTTTATGTTCATCCTCAAGTTTGGGCCGAAGAAGAAGGGGAGTCAGGAACTCCAGGGAAAATTTTAGTAGAAGAATCTGGTCTTGAGGCTGAGGCAGGAGAGGGAGAAGAGCAGCTGACTTCAGATGAGTCTACTCAGAATCAAAGTCAACCTGAAAAATTAGTACAAGGGGATAGCATTGGAGATACGCCCAAAGAATTTGACGGAGGAGTTCAAGGAGAAGCTCAAAATCCAAAATTGCTTTCTCCTACTGAATCTTTGTCAGAGTCAGAAGATTTTGAGGGTAGGGAGGTATCTTCATCTGAAGTTCAAAATGAAACTCGGCATTGGATCGGTGAAGAGGGGGTTGAAGAAGGCCAGTTTGATGATCAAGAACGAGCTGAGTTTCAAGATGTATCTCCAGATGAATCTGAAGATGATGAAGATGACAGAAAGCCCATTGAAATGGGTTCTGATCAGGAGTCTGACCAGCCTTCAGGGACATTAGCGCCGAGTTCAGACCCTCAGTCTGATCAAGTAAAAGAGGTTGAAAAATTTGCTCGAGAAAATGATGCCGTGCAGGCAGAAGTCTCGGGTACAGAAGAGCGAGAGGATTTAGCCCCTGCAGAATCTCCGAGGAAGCGTCCTCGTCGGGGTAGACGTAGTACAGGAGGACGTTTTCGTAAAAAAAGCTTAGCTCAAGAAGTTCAAGTTCTTCAGCAGGAGCAAAAGTATCCTGAAAATTATCACGAGCATGTTGCTGATGTGGATCAGTCTGTTTCGGATCGAGCAGGTCTTTCTGATGCACAAAATCAAAAAGTGGAAATAGCAAAAGAAGGGGATACAGGTCGACCAGAAAGTGAAGTGAGTGATGTGAGTTCTGATAGACGAATCGTCATTGCTCCAGTAGACCGGTCTGAATTCAAATCTCAACGAGCCCGGGATCGTAGAATTCGGCAAAAAGCGACGAGTCGGCCGATGAGACCTCAGGTTAATATTCAAGATCTACTTAAGGAAGGGCAAGAGGTCTTGGTTCAAGTTGCTAAGGATCCAATAGCAACGAAGGGGGCTCGGTTAACTTGCCATATCAGTTTGCCGGGTCGTCATTTAGTGTGCATGCCAACGATTGATCACGTTGGGGTTTCTCGACGGATTGAGAGAGAGGATGAGCGACGGCGATTGCGTGAATATGTTGAACGAAATCGTCCAAAGAATTTGGGGTTTATTGTTAGAACTGCCAGTGGGCGGCAACAATCTGAAAAAAGGATTAAACAAGATATTGATTATTTGACTCGTCTTTGGACAGAAATCAAAGAAAAAGCAGTTGAATCTACCGCTCCAGCCCTTGTCTATGAGGATTTAAATTCTGTTCTAAGAGCGATCCGG
The DNA here is from genome assembly GCA_903935335.1 of Oligoflexia bacterium. GTDB lineage: Bacteria > Bdellovibrionota > UBA1018 > UBA1018 > UBA1018 > CAIZRG01. The sequence goes on along the minus strand of CAIZRG010000059.1, from coordinate 30,201 downwards.
GATTGGGTTACTGAAGAGATTGATAAAGTAATCGTCGATTCTCGCTACCATTATAATGAAGTTTTAAGGTTTGTTTCTCATTTTATGCCTTCATTAAAGCAAAAAGTTGAACTTTATCATGGTGACATCCCCATCTTTGATGCCTACAGCATTTCTACAGAGCTTTCCAGAGCTCTTGAAAGAAAGGTTTGGCTCAAGTCGGGGGGGTATATTGTGATTGATCAGGCAGAGGCTTTGGTTGCAATTGATGTCAATACAGGGCGTTATGTGGGGAAGAAAAATCTTGAAGATACCATTTTGAAGACGAATCTTGAAGCGGTTCAAGAGATTGCTTATCAGCTTCGGCTGCGCAATTGTGGTGGAATCATTATTTTGGATCTCATCGATATGGAAAAAGATGAGAATAAACAGAGAGTTTATCGAGCCTTAGAAGATGCTTTATCTAGAGATCGTGCTCGTCCGACGATTCTAAAAATTTCTGAACTGGGTCTCGTTGAAATGACTCGAAAGCGAACACGGGATACGATCATTCGAACTCTTTGTGAATCTTGTACTCACTGTGAAGGGAAAGGGTTTATCAAGAGCAAGCAGACTATTGCTTATGAGGTCATGCGGGAAGTCGAAAGAGCAGGAATTGAAAGGGATGTCAATAAGCTTCTGGTTCAGGCTCACTCAGAGGTGATTGATATTTTAGCGATCGAAGAGCGAGAGACATTGGATCAGATAGAAAAGAAGTATCGAAAGCAGATTTATCTTCAAGCGGTTGCAGATTTTCATCCTGAACAATTTGAGGTTACAGCTGATAAGCGAGAGCGGACTGAGAGAGGAAGAGACCAGGCTCATGAACGATTTTCATCCCAGGAGTCTTCTCCAGATCGAAACCGAAATCGGGACAGAGAAAGGCATCGAAACTATCGGAATGTCACTCCTTCTTCCTCTTCTGCAGTGATTACCCCGTTAGCTCAAAATGGCTCCGAGCCGTCTTATAAGGGTTCTGCAAAAAAACAGGAAGGGGTTTACTCACAAGTCTCTTCAGCGGCTTCTGTTGAAGGAACAAACTCAGATTCTGCTTTGATTTCAGAGGGGGTTTCTATTGCTCCTGAAGGTGGGGATGGGATTGTTGTTTCTTCTCGAAATAAGTCGGATGAGTTTTTTGATGAGGAAGACCGTTTAGCATTTTTGAGAGCTCAAGCTGCGCAAGATGCTGCTTTGGCTCGTTTAGGAGGCGGATCCCATCCGATTTCTCGAACGAATCATGAGCAAGCCTCAGTCAGAGGGGTGGGTGGACCTGGAAATCGCCGGGGGGTTCGGGGGAAGAGAGGGGGAAAGTTCCGTCGAGGACCTGATCGAAATAATCGAGGGGTTAAGCAGTTTGGCTATGGGACTCAACTCAAAAAAAATGATGCATTCCGAGATTCTTCCGATTCATCCAGTGGTTCTGATGGGGATGGCAACGGTGGAGACACAAGTGGAGATGGACAATCAAGACTCCCCGTTTAACGAATTGAAGAATAAGACTCGCTGTGTCAAACTCGAATATCTCTCAGTTGTCCGTTAGTATTCCGTGCCGGGTTTCAGTGCCAGGGGAGGGGCAGGTCCCTCGAGAGGTATTTTACGCATGGCTTTGGGATCAGTTTGGGCAGCACGGACTGGTAGGAATTCATGAGGGAACTTTGCTTTGTGAGAGAGCTTTATGGATTTTCGACTCAGCTGAAGCTCCATCGGACCGCGATTGGATTGATGACCAAATCCAGGTTCAGGCTGAACTTTATTTTTCAAATTTGTCCCAGTCTAAAAATGCTGAAGGTGTTCTCCGGCAAATCGTTGATCTTAAAGTGGGTCTACCTCAAGAAGAGATTCCTCAAGACTGGGATGCTCAGTGGAAGGCGTCCTTCTTAAATCAAGGGGAGGGCGTGGTTATTCCTCCTTTTTGGCGGATTATTCCTCCGTGGGTAAAAACGGTAGAATCGGGTGAACAACGCGAAAAAGCAATTCGAATCAATCCTGGAGCAGGTTTTGGGACGGGAACTCATGAGACGACTCAGCTTTGCCTTGAGCTTTTAGGGGATTTTTTCTTGAAGCAGGAAATGCAAGATAAACGATGTTTAGATTTTGGCAGTGGATCTGGGATTTTAGGGATTGCTCTGGCTCTTTTGGGATCTAGGGTCGATGCTATTGAACTGGATCAGTTAGCTTTAGATAATGCTCAAGAAAACGCCAAACTCAATCAGTGTCAGGATAAGATCCAGTTTTATAAAGCGCTTCCTCCTCAAGGATTGACCCCTGAGTACTCTCTCATTGTTGCTAATATTTTACGCCCTGTTCTGTTAGACTTTTCAGAGGCATTAGTATCGCGACTCATTCCGGGAGGGGGGTTGATTTTATCAGGTTTACTGGAAAATGATATTCCTTTGATTCTAGGGCATTACCAGAAGCTCTTAGTTTTTGAGCAATCGGCTATTTTCGCAAAAGGCGAGTGGAGAGCTGTTTTAATTAAAAACGCACTTTAAAAATATTTAATATATAATATTCTTGTTAAGATGAATATTAGACTCATTTTTTATAAAAAAGAACTTGCTTATTTTTTTACATTTTTTCAATTTTTATCTTGCTGGGCTTATGGGAAAGTAGATAAAAGCGAGTTTCTTCAGATTCAGAGAATTTCTCAGTATCTTCTAAAAGCTTGCCCTCCTGCAAACTGTATTTTAGTTGGGATAGGGAGAAGCCCTACCCCTTTTATGGCTTATATTCAAGGACTGAGTGAAATTAAAAACTATGCTTACAATTTGCCACTTTCTGATTTTAGGTATGGAGTCGACAATCATTCTTCTTTAGATCAAGATTCTGAGAAAAAACTTTATCATCATTTTGATCAGTATCTTCCTGGCTTAGATCAGGTTCAAAATAAATCATTGATGACAGTTGATTTTTCTGAAAAATCAGGTCACAGCACTGTTGCTATTCAAAACTATCTTCGAAGCTATTTTAAATATAAATTTAAAAATTTAGATCAAAATGCCCCAGAAGTAAAAAGTACGACTATCATAGGAACTTCAAAACATTTAACTTCAGATTTAGACCTTACGGAAGAAGATCACTTAGATGGTTTATCTGTTCAAATCCATCGTATTATTTTGATTAAGTATAATACAAGATTGTATTATAATCTATTTGGTCGAAAATATAATCATCAGGCAGAATATGGGTCATACGATCTGAATAAAATCGAAAATAAAAAAGAAAAAAATAAAGAATATGCGATCCTTGTATCTGAACTCATAGAAGTTAGAAAAAATTTGACACTTGAGAAAGCGATACAGTTTCAAAATAAGCCTCAAGAGGATAAGAAATTCCCTGAACCAACTGAGTTCATTGCCATCGAGCAAGAAGGCAAATTAGGAACCTTTGCTGATGCTAAGAAAAAAGGAAGAATCAAAAATTATTTGATGCACCTTGGAGTTTATGCAGGCTCCGATCGATTGGATCGTCTTGAAGAAGTATGGAGCGATCCTAGTGTCCGAGCAGAGCTCTTTAAGCGTGTTTCAATGATGAAGAACAAAGAAAGTCAGAGTTGGGTTGAAGAAAAAATCATTGAAGATGGAAACTTGTCTAGTTTATTGAGTTTGAGCGATTTTATTCTGAGACAAAAACACCTCAAGAAATTAGATCAAGCTTTTGAAAATCCTGAAGTTCTTATCCCTTTAGTTAAAAACTCAGACCCGAAATTGAGAATCTTGGCTTTAGGTGAAATTGGAAGAAGACCGAGTCATTTGAAAATTCAGCAAGCTTGTTTGGAAGTGCTGACTGATCAAGATCAAGAGGTTCGCAAATCTGCAGCATTTGCACTTGCAGTGGCTAATCCCAAAGATCAAAGCCTGATAGAGTCAATGCTTGCGCTTTTGAAACATGAAAACTCAAGTATACGATATGATGTGGCTACTGTCTTTGCACAGATAAATCCTCCTGGTCCTGAGTTTCGTAAAAAATTGATTGAAGCCCTGATTGTCGGTTTGAAAGACAAAGTTTCTTATAAATTAGAAGAGAGAGAGCTTTATCGTGGAGCGGATGGAATGAGCTTTGCTTTAGGATTTTTAGGTCCTTTTGATGAAAAGACAATGAACGAACTCATTGCATTACTTCAGGATCAAGATCCACAGGTTCGTCAACAAGGAGTTCAAATTTTAGGGAAGAGTTTAGTTTCTGATCCTAGGGTCCGTGAAGTTATGGTACAGGCACTCAAAGATCCAGATCCCATTGTGAGGCGTGCTGCTTATAGTTCAATTTTATCTTATTCTTATGCCATGAAGGTTCAAGATCAAGTTCAAGGTTGTCTAGGAGGTGGGTATGAAATCCCAGTGGCTTCAGAGGTTCAGCTTGAAAAACTCATGGAAGTGTTTAAGGGAATTCCTTTTGGGGCGTGAAGATTTAGATTTCGACCCAAAAACGGTTTTTTTTGAGCACTAGATGGATCTTTTCATTGAATGAATTAAGTTGAATTTATTATATCCAGGGAGTAAGACTTAAATCAGAATTTAGCTTATTGAGCTAGGTTATTTTTATGAAAAAAATATTAATACTATTTTATCTGGTCTTATTTTCTCTGCTTATAGAGAGTAGAAATCTTTATGCAATGGACGAGGAACGAGTGCAGCAATATCGAAGTATAAAAATTAATACCTCGAATCAGAGGAAGAAAATAGAGTTTGAAAGACTTTTTGGTGAGAGTGTAGTCATTGAGACTCAAGATCTAAAAGAACCTGATGCTGATTCAGAGACAGTTGTGATTTACAAGGCATCTCAATTTGAGGGTGTGTTTGTGGATGATACATCTTTAGAAATTGAAGGGGAAGATGTGGGTGTGAATGTGAAGTGGCTGATTGATTCATTGGATTTTCATATTGGGAAAAATGCTACTTTTATTTCACTTTTAGGAATTCGATTAAAGCATAAAGTTTTTCTTTATAGGGGTGAGGTTCAGGGTCAAATTGTGGCTTCTCGTGGAATTCGTGAGGGATTTTTATCTTATTTCCAACCTAAAGGCTCTGATAAGACATTGGGAGAGTGTCTAGCTTTGGAAAACTGTGTTCCTGATGGATATAATGCCAGGTATTATGCTGTTCAAGCCTATAAAGAAGGAAGAATTTATCAAGACAAAATGTACGATCCTATTGAGGTCTGGGCTGGCAAGTTTCAGAATGAATAAGGGGGTTAACATTAATCTGGATATCTCAGAGATTTAGACTGTCAGAAGAATCTTTAAAGTTCAGTTCTAATTCTTTACCGAATGATCTCATGACAAAAAGATGTATTCTTGCCTGAATTTGTTGATAGATAAACCATGGCAGTGCAGGGCAGTAATCATGAATAGCAGCAATGACATACCTGCGATTGAGTACGACGCGAAATTCAAGTCTACCCCGATTATTCTCGGCAACTATAAGACCTTTAATAATGTAAAGGATTTGCGTGTCGATATCGCTGCAACTTGAACTAAACTCAAGTTGCAGCATGATCCAGTTGCGTTTGAATACAGAAAAAACTACGAAATTTCCATCAAGATTAACCTTGATGAAGGGTTTTAAAAATCGGGGTAACCATTCAAGGTATCGAAATTTGATCCATTCAGCATTCTTGCTGTGAGGCAGAACAAGTCGCTGGACTGAGCGAACAGTTTTTCTACTGGGTTGAAAATGAAAGAGCGCTTTTCCTGGTTGAGTCTTAAGGACCGTATTTTTCAGGAGATCGGAATATGATCGTTTTAGGGATTCATCATCATACAAATGACAATCTCGGGCGACCATAGGGTGCTGGAGTGATTGTATCAACGGGTAGACAAGATTTTTTGGGCTGTTTGTAATGAGACTTACCCAAAGTCGTGAAAGAGTTGGAGTAAAAAATGGGATCGTAAAAAAGAACCTCTTTTTTCCCATTTGACTTGCTGTCTCCCTCATCATGTTTATATAGGTGAGAGGTTTGCACCCAGCTAAATCATAGGTTTTTTGTAAGTGTAAGGGATTGAGAGATGCAGAAACTAGAGCACTAAGAACTGTTGAAAGATCAACCGGAGTAGTCAGTGTTTGGGTCCAATTCGGACAAATCATAATTGGAATACGTTTTACTAGTTTTAGCAAAATTTGAAAGGATGATCCATTCTCCCCGACGATCAGTCCTGCTCGAAATACTGTGATAGGCAAGCGATAGAGAGCAAATGTTTCTTCCACCTCGAGTCGACTTTTCAAATGAAGAGACATTGATCCGTTTTTTGGAATAAGACCACCCAGGTAGATGAGATGCTGAATTCCTTGCTTTCGAATCACACGTGCAAAATTATCTGCTAATAGCAGATCGTAATCAGCAAAAGACCCTTGGTCTAGATGAGCGGTGGGTCCCATTGAGTGAACTAAATAAAAAGCTAGATCAACTTTCGAAGGTATTACAGTTTCAAGGGAATGGTGCGAAAATAAATCGCATACTTTCCATTTCACCCTCAAATCATCAGATTTTTTGGCACTCCGAGAAAGAGCAGTGATTTCAGCGTTTGGAAACCGCTCCAGAAGTTTTGGGATAATAGCTCGACCAATATATCCACTGGCCCCTGCAATGACGATTTTAGGTGCTTCAAGCAAAACAATTCCTTCTGGATAGGTATCAGATATCCAACATAAAGAATGAATTTGATTTCTAATTATAACATACTTATAAAGTCTACTCAATTTTCAAGTTGAATTTCTTTAATCCAATAAGGGATAAATAGATTTCTTTATAACCTCTGTATGGGGTGCTCCTCTCCAAATACCTTCCTGACGGCCTTTAGCTCCTGAATGAGATCCTTAAGGAGCGATGGAAACTTAAGAGTAAACATCGCGCACGCCGAAAGCAAAACTACGTAGCTCCCTCAGTAGGGTAGAATATCTAAATTTCCGTGAAAACTCTTATGATTAGGCCTAGAGTGAGTGCACTGTATTATTAATGAATTGTTACGAAACGTCTGCGATGTCTAATGAAAAAGACCTTTTTTTTGACGATTTTTATATTGGTCGGGAACTGTTGTCTTTGCATTGTTGAGTATTTTAATGTTCTGCTGAAGTAACTCCCTTCAACCTCCCAAAAACCTTCCTGCACGCTTGGGTCGCATACCTAAGTCTTAACATCAGTTTCCGTTTTGTTAAGCCTCATACCCCCAATTAAAAAAAACTTGAAGTTTAAAAAAAATAATCGATAATAAACTAGTCACAAACCAAGAGGGATTAATGATTTCTATAAAAAAAGATTTTTTAGTTTGTGGAATTTCGATTAGAACAAACAATACATTAGAAATGACAGAAGAAGGTAAAATTAAAAAACTTTTAGAACGATTTTTTACAGAAAATCTTTTAGAGAGGATTCCAAACAAAGTAGGTGCTGATCTTTTTTCAGTCTATTTTAATTATGAAAGTGATTACACTGGGGATTACGATTACTTAGTAGGCGTAAAAGTAAAGTCTGAATATAATCGAGATGAGTTTAAAACAGTCCAGATTCAACCTGGCCATTATTTAAAGCTCAAAACACAGCTGGGATCGCTTCCTCAAGTTGTATATGACTTATGGGGGAAAATTTGGAAAATGTCTAAAAAAGAACTCGGCGGGTCTCGATCTTATCAGACTGACTATGAAATCTATGGCAAAGAAGCTCAGAATCCTAAACATGCTAATGTTGATATTTATCTAGGCATTCAAAAATAAATTGTGAGTTTTTTAAAGCAATTACGTGTATATCAAATAAAATATTTTGATGAAGCTTTGCTGCACATCCTAAAAGCCGGTCTAAAATAAAGCCTTGCATGCACCAAACAAGTCGATAGAACCACCCTTGGTGAGGCATCTTATCCAATATATTTCAATGAAACTTTTGCTTGCTTAAAGTAGTCATTTCATTTAGATTTAGTTTTTCAATAAAAGGAGTCTCGTAGTGAAAATCGTTCGAACTTTTAGTGCTATCTTATATTTAATTTATACAACAACATCGAGTGCTTTTGCAGATATTAGAACAATTGGCGATGTGCAAAATGCCATTATTTCTAGGATATTCTCATCAAATGAAATTATTGTTCAGTTTGAAAATGATAAAATTTTTGTAAATTATAATGGTTATGACTTCAAAGGGAATTACAGCCTTACAACAAACCCATACCATCAAAATGAACCTGCTGACACATTAGTTTCAAAAGAAATAGTTATTTCAATTGATACCCTGAGTGAAGTCGCATCCAATATTGACCCATTTGATAAAGTCGACTTGACCGATAATTTTCCAAGAATCGTACTAAGTAGGGATCAAAAAGATATTGAAAAAATAGTTTGGAAAACGCACTACTCTGGCAAGCAATTTGAACTTTACTAAACGGATGAATCCATTAATTGATCCAGACGATAGGTAGACTCAAAGCGAGTTAAGGAGGCCAGTCATCAGCTATTCGGATGCCAAGGCAATGCTCCTTGACCTGCAGAAGTGGCTCAGAGAGCGAAATGAATCTGCCGCAAATCAATCTGAACAGTGAGGAAGACCATTAAACAAGTTCAGAACAATAACTTGATGGACGCAACTAAGTAGAAAGTTGCTGCTTAAAAAACTGGAGCCGTTTAAAAAGTTTCCAACTAAAAACTGGATATGCTCAACATTTCTGAAATCCTGTCAAAAACCTCAGATAATTTTAAGTTTTTGTATTAAAAAATGCAGATACCTAAATGTAATCGGATTTAATATTGAATAACACCTCGAATAAATTTTTTGACAATACTGGCTCGTCTGTGTATAAAAAACTTTTATGTTTAGTCTTGTAAAAAAAGTTATTGGAGTATCTGTTTGCATTTGTTTGTTGGCTTCTCTCATGCAGAAAGCAGAAGCACAGGAATATCGTATATTGGTCTTACCCAGTGGAGGGGCTACCGGGATCATTCCAGCAACATTGCTAGAAAGACTTGAAAAAGAAACAGCAAGGCCAGTTTACAAACTTTTTGATGAGATTTGGGGTTCATCAATCGGAGCTATGACCGCAGCACTTCTGACGACGCCAAAGAATAGCTTGGATTTACAAAACAATTCCGAAAGCGTATCTTCTGCGAACGAACCTAGATCAGCCGCGGAAGTCGTACAGTTCATTGAAAATATTTTTTCACATTATCACCGTGCTGCGCATCTTCGAGGAAGCTTCAGAAGCTTGATACAGACATCGGCAAAGCTAAATGAAACACTAATTCCTATTAGAATTCTTTCCGCAAAGGTTACGGAATGGAGGGCCGGAATTGTTCCGAAAAAGACTGAGTTAGCAGCTTTCAATAAGGAAAACGATGGCGACCTCTCGCTATCATCGATTACATGCGGCTCTTGCTCGAATCCTCCCATCCACCGAACTGAGCCATTACATCTTGGTAATGGTGAATACTCTTACTGTATTGATGCTGGGCACGAGTTTTGCGGCAGCTCGTCTTGCATGAATCCAATGTTTACTTTTATGAAGCAGTTTTCTCGATCCATTGACCTTGAACACGACACTGTCTCCCTCTTTTTTCTGGGTAATGGATGGGTAAACCTTCACTCAAGTTGGGGTACCCAGGGTACCGTTACAATTCAGGGACATGATGATCAGTTTATCTCTGTTAATTTATTTAACGTCGGCGTTGAGCTCACTCCTGCAATTCAGGAGTGGAAGCGAGACACCTGGACTGGGTGGGCATTTGGATCCTTCCAAAGCAACTATCTCCTTAATAATTTGGCTGGAATTGGAGCTATTCCTACTAGGATGATGAAGCGAATAGCCGAAGATGTCGCTCAAAACTCCTTTGTTTTTCAGGCTATGGTGGATTATTTAAGAAGGGATTAGTGTGTTGTCAGGAGGCAACATTAATTGCACAGCAAGTAATAGCGAGAGGTTGTTTGGAGTTGGCCTCATCATTAAATCTGGATTTTACTGAATTTTCAATTTTTTTTGTTTTATTGTGTATTAAAACTTTTAATCTTTTCAATACTGAATTAGTCTCCTATAGGATTTCCTGAATTCATTCATCCAGGGGCTTGTTTTAGGCTTCAATTCAATCTTTATACTTTAGGGCTAAAAACACCCCAGTTTTTGGGGCGTAGTCCATGAATATTCTTGGAGACTGTTTTTTCCTGTTCCTGAGGCAGTCTCCAAAGGAGAACGCAGAAAACTACCTAACTTTATTAATCCTAAAATGAATTTTTGGTCTGGTTGTTCCACCTGCCCCCTTTACTATCCCTGTATAATCTAAGGTCAAAGTCAAGCATGTCTTCAGCGAAAAAAAACCTAAAAAATAGTTTTTTTCCCAATGTTTTAGAGCTATAAAGAGATCTCAATAAATTTAAACATAAAAATTTTAGGCATGTTTAAATTTTTAACTGTTATTTTCTTTTTTTACTTGTCGGTATTACTGCAACAAGAACTGCCAAAGAAAAGATTGGAAACAGCATAAGCCTAGTTGTTCTCCTTGTAGTTAAGAAATTTTAAGAAGGGTTTAATTATGTTTTTAAAATTGTTTTCAATTATAGTTTTTTTAATCTCATGTTTAGCGCATGCGGTAGCTACTGTAACCATTATTACTTCTGACCGGAAAACTTATACCTATGCTGCTGGATTTAGTGGAGAGCGATTGAAAGAAGGTTTTGGTTTACTTAAAGAGGGTCAGTTATCTTCTATTACTCAAGAAGTTGAATTTGAGCAAAAAATAATGAAGACTGTATTTTCAAGTGACAAGTACAATGCAGTTGATAGAAGTTTTCATTTAAAATGGAAAAGTGCTTCTCAATTTACTCCCACTAAATTACCAATAAATATTATTGCTGGAAATGCATTTCATATCCATCCTCAAAAAGGACTTGGAACGTTTTATTTTTCAAATTTTACTAAAAAAAATCCTATTATGTATACAACAGAACTTGCTGATTGTGTTGCGGTCATTGGATATAATCAAGAGACAAAACAAGGTTTTTTTGCGCATATCCCTTTTTGGGATGAGGATTTTGAAAAAAATTTTAGATCTGCTGCTAAAAAACTCCAAGGATCTTCGACTCATGATCAGGTTCAAATTTATCTTGTAACACTTGTGGCTTCCAATATTTCCGTAGAACGACTAGAGATGATTCAAAAGCTAAACTTTAGTGTACACGTTCATGCTGTTCCAGGAATGCTTGAAATCATTTCAGCTAAAATGAATACAATGGGGAAACTCAAGCCTTATATAAAACAATTTGTAAGCCCAGAACTTCTTGATAGTGAGACTTACTTGAGTCAGTTTGTTGCCATAAGAGGTCGTTCACTTTATTTTGATACTCGAGATGGGATGATTTATGAGGGGCAAGCTGTTGGATCGAGTAGCTCACCCCATTTCTGAGGTGCTCCCTCACAGAACTGCATCAGTAACTCCAGATAAAGCGGAGATTATCTTTAGTAGTGTCTAAATGCTTGGAGAAATGATGCAGGAGTTGTCGATTTGAAATGAGCAGCTGCATCTAAAGGCGAAGAGAGTTGATTTTGATTTCCTGGCTTTGCATGAATGAGATCAACAGCTGTATGAGTATAGCACAGATCGTCGTGTTGTTTGCCTACTAGAATCATTTCCATGGATCCACCGTTTTGATCCAGTCGAATCTCAGAGCACTCTGATTCTGAAAGATCTGTATTAGAACTTATTGAAAAACACAAGAAAGAAATAGTTTCTAGCACGAAAGAGCAAAAAACCTTAATTTCATGTATTATAATCAAAAAGTTTTAACTAAAAAAATGATCAGGGTGACTCTCTGCCTACAGAAAATAATTCATTAATTTCTGCTTTATGTGTAGTTAAGATAGTATTTTTTAGATATTCTATTTTGTCGTTGTAATCCGGATAGTGGTATTGATGCTTTTTGAAAACCATTTCTTCTACTGCATGAAGTGAATAAGGAGGGCCAGAGGGCTGTTCTGGAACATAAGAAACAGTTGGATAGATCAGCTGACTATAAGAAATCGCGACCGAAGATCGCCAGCTAGTTCTAACCATCATGTGTCCACCTGAAAACAGTTCTGTCACTTTTCCTTCTTTTTTGCTTAACTGATTTTCACCTTCTTCCATAGTAAAAAAGACAACATTTTCACCAACTTCTATATATGGAGCGGTGACAATAGATCTGTAAACCATCCCCATTCTAGCTGTATTCTCGGAAAAGCGAATAGTATCATTCCATTTTCCGAACCATGGATGGCTAGCAATCAGAACATATTCTGTACAGTCTAAAGTTTTATTTTCTTTGAGCTCATCAATGACTCGAACATATCCGGAAGCACCAAGAATAAGTATTCGATCCCCTTCGTGAATTTCTTGATCTGCAGCATCAAAAAATGGTTCTGCAATAAGAATTCTTGGAAATAAAACTGCCAATATCAAAAGTTTTTTCATGAAAAAGGTGACTATATTTTTTAGGGGAAGAAGTAAATAAAAATGAGTTCCTATAAAACTACAGGAGAACAGTTTGTGAGGAAAAGCTATTGAGCTTGAGTTTAATGTTTTTGAGAAGGAATCTCTTTCATAAACAAAAAAGCTTGCCACCGGCCTTTTTGGCAGAGATATCGGTTGGGTTTCCATCCGGGAGCAATCCAGAGACGATTGAGGAAGTAGTTGGGCCAGAGCATCCAGTTTGATTGAACTTCTGGATGCTCTTCTGGTTTTCCTGATAAGAATCTTTCAAATATCCCAATAGTTTCAGTCACTACGACTGCATCAGTTTCCCATCCGTGTTGAATAGCTAGGTCTGCTTGGTTCCAAAAATCATTGGTCCGGGTGAATTCCCATTCTGGATGTTTACGTGAAAGTTCAATCGTAATATCTGGAAAAGTGGGGCACCACACTCGGAAAGGTGTTTGAGGTTTAAGTTCTTGTTTGAGCTTCGTGAGTTGCTCGTCCACACAGTCGACTAATTCATAATAAGTGCTCCAGTGCCAAGAGGGAGAGGATCCAAGCCGTTGAGCTTGGGTTAGATTTACAAAAGCAAAGATACTGGTAATGATAAATAAGGAAGACCCTAAGAGCGAAGACCTTAAGGGAATGAATGCGAGATTTGGGTGAGAATGATTTGATTTCAATAGCTTAAGCCAGAAAATACCACAAAGGCAACCCAAAGAGACATGGAAGTAATAAGTGAACCAGACCTCTGGCTTACTGTGGAAAAGCCAGATGGCTGCTAAAGTCCAGGCTAAGGCAGGAAGTCCTGAAAAAGTTTGACTGTTTTGGATAGAGTTGAAGGGTTGAAAGCTTCCTGCTTTCATTGCTCGAATCATGGGCAGAGCCAGGAAAAATAAAAGAGAGGCAAAGAATAAAGCCCAAATTCCAGTTGCAGCCCAGAATAAAACGGGTGGCCATCCTTCTGGGCTTCCCATGTTTTGAAAAATTCCTGAAATCGCTTGATTTGGAGAGTCTAGCCAATCGTTTCTAACGTTGAGACGAGACCACTGGAGTTGCATTTGGCGGATGAATAAGTCAGGGTAGAATAGGATGGTTGCAATCCAAGGAGAAAGATAAAGGACAGTTTTCCAAAGGATTTGAAGCATTCGTTTGGGTTCAAAGATAAACCGTACCAAAACTGGGAAAATGAGATGGACTGCGTTAAAATGAGAATAAGCTCCTAGGGCAAGCAGAGCTGAGACGGGATCCCAAATTTTTTTAGGCTCTAAACGTTTTGGAAACCCAAAGGTGAGGCCTAGGACCAGTGCCATTCCGAAAAGTCCTACTAGGGATTCAGGTCGAACTAGGACCGATGCCCATCGCATTGCAGGATTAAGACCTAAAAAAAGTGCAATCCCTAAGCTTGCAAAGAAAGGTAGTCCTTGCTGAAAAAGAACGACGGCTAAAAGGCTTCCACTCAAAGCCCAGGCACTCAGAGGCCAAATTTTTAGGAGAAAGGATCCATCAATACCTATCCACCTTCCAAGCCCAATAAGAATGGGATAAAGGGGCATGGTATTAAAATTAAAAATTCGGTAAGTAGGCTCAAAAGGAGCCTGAGGGATCATCACCCACCGAGGAGGCCATTGAAAAAGATATTTAGCAACAAAGTAAAAAGCGGAGTCATCAGGCCAGGGAACAGGAACAAAGGCAAGTGCTGAAAGCCAAACGGCGATTGCCAAAACTATGGGGGTGAGAGTTAAGACTAGAATCTTAACGCGATGATTTTTCTTTGAATTTTTGGCCTGAACAATCTTCATCAGAGAACCTTTTTTTGGCAATGACTGTGGCTCTATACAAAAGAGCTGAAAGACGTTAAGGTAGTTTAGACTGATAAAAAAATGAGATCAAATGCCAAATCAAGCCATTCAAAAAGTAGAAAAACCTTGGGGTTATGAGTTGATCTGGGCAAAATCAGATCAATATGTAGGGAAAATTTTGCACATTCTGAAAGGACAAAAGCTGTCATTGCAATATCATCGGGTTAAAGAAGAGTCTATTTTTCTTAGCAAAGGTCAGATGTGTTTGATGATTGAGAATGAATTAGGACAGATCGAAGAAAAGATTCTTCTTCCAGGAGAGGCTTATCACATTGCAGTGGGGAGAAAGCATCGAATGATTGCGATTGAAGACTGCGATGTTTTTGAGGTCTCTACTCCTCAGCTGGATGATATCGTGCGATTAGAAGACAGTTACGGCCGTCTCAAGTAGATTTTTGCGATGAAAGCTATGGATCAATCTCATTTATTCTTGGTTATCATGGCAGGAGGCAGTGGCACTCGTTTTTGGCCAAAAAGTAATGTAAAATGTCCAAAGCAGTTATTATCCTTTGAAAACAAAACGTCAGAAAATCAGAAAGGGATGAGTCTTCTTTCTCGGACGATTTCCCGATTTGATCGATTCATTCTACCTCATCAGAGAATAGTGGTTACCACTCAATTACTTAAGCCAGCAGTTCAGGCTGAAGCGCCAGAGATTTCTATTTTAGCTGAGCCTGAAGCTCGAAATACCGCTCCTTGTATCTATTGGGCTGCTCAAGAAATTGTGAAACGTGATCCTGAGGGTTTAATGTTGGTGATGCCTTCAGATCATCATATTCTACAGCCTGAAGAGTTCCTGAAGGTAGTCCTAGCTGCTATTGGTTGGGTTGAACAGCCTGAAAACCAGAATGATTTGGTGACCTTGGGAATCCGGCCATTACGACCAGAAACAGGTTATGGCTATCTGAAAATTGCAGGAAATTTAGGAACTCAAAATCATTCTATGCAGGCTAGGAAGGTTGAGGCTTTTGTTGAAAAGCCAAATCGTGAAAAAGCCTCTCAGTTTATAGCGTCTGGGCAATACCTTTGGAATGGAGGTATGTTTGTTTGGCGTGCTCAAGCTATTTTGCAAGCATTTAATGAGTGGATGCCTGAAATGAAGCGTGTCTGGGAGGAATCTCAAGGTAACGTTCATTTAGCTTATCCACGGATGACTGCCACGTCAATTGATTATGGAATTATGGAAAAAGCTAAAAATGTAGTTACTTTTTCCTTAGACTGTGGGTGGGACGATTTAGGAAGTTGGACTTCGTTAGAATATTTAGCTGAAAGTTTATCTATGAAGCAAGGATCCAATGTGGTTGTTGAAGGCCAAGTTCTTGCTCTTGAATCTCATGGTAATATCATTGATGTTCCTGGCCGATTTGTTTCACTCCTGGGAGTTGATGATTTGATTGTTGTTGAGCAAGGAGAAGTTTTATTATTAGCGCGAAAAGATCGGGCTCAAGAGATCCGTAGGGTGGTAGAAGAGGTGAAAAAGATTCGACAGGATTTGATTTAAAGAAAAATTTTTCTCCACTCTTCAAATTGAGGTAAGGCTTGATCTCGTTTAGAAACAATTGGGTTTTCAATAGGCCAGGAAATTTTTAGTTCGGGGTCATTCCACAAAATTCCACCTTCTGAATCAGGGTTGTAGAGGCCATCTACTTTATAAAGAACATCAGCCGGGGTTTCTCCTAAGACACAAAATCCGTGTGCAAAGCCATGAGGAATCCAAAGTAGTTTTCCGTTTTGGTCACTCAGTTCGATTCCATAACTTTGACCCAATGTAGGAGACTGAGGTCGGATATCAACCACTACATCCCAGATTTTACCATGGACAACGCCTACAAGTTTTCCTTGAGGAGGAAGAGTCTGATAATGGAGGCCTCGCAGAACTTGAGGAGCAGATCGGGAGTGATTATCTTGAAGGAAGCGTGTGGGTAATCCTTGGGACATGAACTTGTCTTCATGAAATCGCTCAACGAAAAATCCTCGCTGATCACCATGGATAGACAGCTCCACAAGCTTTAAGCCTTCTAATTTAAGAGGAGTGACTTTCATTTGAATTGCCTCCTATAGATTCTAAGCATTCTTTAAGTCCAACTTTCCAGTGAGGGAGTCGGACTCCTAGTGTATTTTGCGTTTTATCCAGGTTGAGTCGAGAGTTTAAAGGTCGTTTAGCAGGAGTAGGATAATCGCTCGAAGAAATCCCATAGACTTGTTCGATGACAAGAGGAAGGCCCTTTTGGGTAGCCATTTGAAAAATCGTATGGGCAAAGTTAAGCCAGTTTGTTTCCCCGTCATTGCATAGGTGGTAAATTCCACTTGGAAATGAGTTCGACAATAAAGCTGAGCTTAAGCATTGTAAAGTAGCCTGAGCCAAATGACCTGCGTAAGTGGGGGCACCCCACTGGTCATTGACAATCTCAAGAGTTTTTTTTGATTTGCCTAATTTTAGCATGGTGGTTAAAAAATTTTTCCCGATCCCATCATAAACCCAAGAAGTTCTAAAAATAAGAAAATTTCCTCCCGCAGATTGGACCTGGATCTCTCCTTCCAGCTTAGATCGGCCGTAAGCATTCAGAGGACCTACTGGGGAGTTTTCTTGCCACGGATGAGAGCCTTCTCCTGAGAAGACATAGTCCGTTGAATAATGGATAAAAGGAATTTGCTCCTGGGTACACCACTGAGCGATTAAACCAGGAGTTTTACCATTAATTTCAGTGGCTAAGGATTCATGAGTTTCAGCTAAGTCTACAGCTGTATAAGCTGCTGCATTAATAACGGCACTCGGTGAGCTTTTTTTGAGCAGATCAAAGAGGGTTGAAAAATTTTTAAAATCAGCCTGTGAGGAGAAAAATCCAATTCCATGATGTCCTAAAATCTTGAGTAGGGCTCTTCCAACCTGCCCAGAGGCTCCAAAAACAAGAATGGGTCCTGTTAGGTTCATGAAAGGAATCCTGGGTTTTCTCGAACAATTTTTTTGAGATAGGCTGAATAGGGGTTGTCTGGATAAGAGTGAGCTAGCTGTTCAAGCTGTTTGACATGAATAAATCCTTTTAAATAAGCAATTTCCTCAATACAAGCGACTTTAAGACCTTGCCTTTGTTCTAGCGTTTGAACAAATTGAGAGGCTGATAAAAGCGAGTCATAAGTCCCGCTGTCAAGCCAAGCCACGCCTCGACTCATGAGCTGAACATGAGCTTCTCCTCGATTTAAATACATGAGATTCAGATCCGTGATTTCTAGTTCACCTCGAGCTGAGGGTTTTAATTTTTTTGCAAACTCAAGGACTTGAGAGTCGTAAAAATAGAGTCCGGTCACTGCCCAGGAAGATCGAGGATTTTTCGGTTTTTCTTCAAGGCGGATCGCTTTTCCGTGAGCATCAAATTCAATGACACCATAACGTTCAGGGTCTTGAACATGATAGGCAAAAAGGTAGGCTCCCTTTTTAAGTTGAGCAGCCTTTTCAAGCTTTTCGCTGAGCTCCTGACCATAAAAAATATTATCCCCCAAGATTAAACAAACTGAATGCCCTTGAATAAAGTCCTGGGCAATTAAAAATGCTTGTGCAATCCCTTCTGGCTTTTCTTGCTCCCGATAAGAAAGAGAGATTCCAATTTGATGTCCATCTCCTAGAAGACTTTGAATCATAGGAAGATCTCTGGGAGTACTAATAATGAGAATATCTCGAATTCCTGCAAGGAGTAAGGTTGATAAAGGATAATAAAGAGTGGGTTTGTCGTAGACCGGAAGAAGTTGCTTACTGATTGAGTGAGTTAGAGGGAAAAGGCGTGTTCCGTTTCCTCCCGCAAGAATAATTCCTTTCATAAAGAGTCTTTCATTCCACGGTTCAAGGCTCCAGCTTGTACTTGTTCACACCAGAGCTGATTGTTTAAGTACCAACGAATGGTATCGGCAAGACCCTCTTCAAAATGAAATCGACATTTGAATCCTAACTCTCTTTGAGCTTTTGTATCGTCAATGGCATATCGGCGATCATGACCTGGCCGATCCTTGACAAAACAAATATTGGATTTATAGGATTGTCCATCATTTCTAGGTTGGATCTCATCCAGATTTTTACAGATGGTTTGAACAACCTCGAGGTTGTTGCGCTCAGAGTTTCCTCCAAAACAGTAAGTTTGACCGGGTATTCCCTGATTTAAGGCAAGCCAAACTCCATCACAGTGATCTGCAACATGAATCCAGTCTCGAATATTCTCTCCATCCCCATAGACAGGAAGAGGTTTGTGATTCAAGGCACAAAGGATCATATGAGGAATGAGCTTTTCTGGAAATTGCCTAGGGCCATAATTATTGGAGCAGTTTGTGGTGAGAGTCGGGAGTCCATAGGTATGAAACCAGGATCTCACTAAGTGGTCTGCGGAAGCTTTTGATGCAGAATAAGGAGAGTTGGGAGCATAGGCAGTGGTTTCAGAAAATTTTCCAGTTGGCCCCAGTGCTCCGTAAACTTCATCCGTTGAAATCTGAAGGTACCTGAAATTTTTTTTCTTGGAGTTTTCTAAATCGTTCCAATAACTCATGGATGAACTCAAAAGTTGGAAAGTGCCTTGAATATTGGTTTTGATAAAAGCTGAGGGGTTTAAAATAGAGCGGTCGACGTGAGATTCAGCTGCAAAATTAACCACAAAATCGATTTCATTTTGGTGTAAGAGGTGTTTCACAAGAGGGCCATCTAAAATGTTTCCAAGAACCCATTCAAATTTTCCAGGTCCCTCGATTGAGTTTAAGTTTTCTCGATGCCCGGCATACGTCAGTGCATCTAAAACGACAACTCGATGACCTTGTTCAACCCCCTGACGGACAAACATACTCCCAATAAAACCTGCGCCTCCTGTGACTAGGATGGATTTCTGGAAGTTTTTAGGCATAATTCCTTTCTTTGAGGGTATTTTACCCAATCGCTAAGCCAGTTGAACTGATTCCAAATAAGCGTCTACTCCTGCAGAGGCTGGACCATCGAAGAGTTTTCGACAGTTTGAAATGACAATACACCGTTGGCAATAATTTCGAACAGCTTCTGGACTATGAGTGATCAGGATGATGGTCCGACCTGCCTTGTGGAGATCTTGAATTTTTTGAATACATTTAGCTTGGAATCCAGCATCTCCTACAGCCAGGACTTCATCGATGAGAATGATCGGTGCATTCAGATGAGCTGCAATTGAAAAACCCAGTCTGACCATCATTCCCGATGAGTATTTCTTAGTTGGCATATGAATATGGTCACCCAGTTCAGCAAACTCTAAAATATGATTTAAAGCACTGAGAGTTGCTTTTTTACCAAATCCAAGGACTGAAGCATTAAGAAAAATATTTTCATAGCCCGATAAATCTGGGTGAAAACCAGCGCCTAGTTCAATCAAAGGAGCAATGGGTTCTTTGACTGAAATAGTACCGCAAGTCGGAGAGTAAATTCCACAAATCAGCTTCAGAAGAGTGCTTTTCCCTGCTCCATTGCGCCCCATAATCCCAACAAACTCCCCCTTTCGAATGTCAAAGCTCACATCATCAAGTGCGGTGAACTCCTTTCTTTCTCCAAAAGAGAGATCGCATTGCAGAAGGCGAACTAATAGAGTTTTGATACTGCTCGGTTGATCAATCCAGTAGCGAAATCGCTTGGTCACTTGACTCACCCGAATGACGACCTGATCTGAAGATAAAGGTAGAGATGTGCTCATTAGATTTGTTCTACAATCAATGAAATGAATTTTTTATGTACAAAAGCAGATCCAAATGTCAACAAAACAACCCAGAATCCACAAATCAGGACAGAAGCAAGGCTGGGCCAGGATCCTTCTGCCAGTATTTGGTGAATCCCAACGATGATGTCTCCAATCGGATTTGCATGGATGATCCATTTTAAGTTCTCGGGAATCATCGCTTCACTATAAACCACAGGAGTTCCATAGAACCACACTTGTAGGATAATACTGAGGAGATGTCGAAGGTCTCTAAAATAAACAAAGGCAACCCCCAGTAGAAAAGAAAACCCATAAGTGATGAGGAAGAAAGCCAAAAAGTAAAAGGGAAGGCAAAAAAGGGAGGGCCCTAAACTCACCTTTGAGATCCAAGCAGCCAAAAGTAGAATCGGTAATGAGAGCAATAACGTAATCAAATTCGTCAGAGTCCCAGCATATGGAAAAACCTGCAGAGGCATCGGTACTTTAGAAGATAAGCCCCAATTACCCACAATCGATTCGGTTCCTTCACTCAGAGATTGAGAAAAAAAACTAAAGGCGAGAGTCCCTGATAAGATGTAGGATAAATAATGAGGAATTTTAATTTTTAGAAAATGATTAAAAACTAAATAATAAACCATTGCCATCGAAAAAGGTCCAACTAAAGTCCAAAGAATCCCTAAGATGGAGCGACGGTACTTGATTTTTAGATTTCTTGCGACCAAGTTAAAAACCAGATATTTTTTGCCAAAGCAAAATAAATCCACACCTAAAGGCCTTTGGAAATAGGAGATAAAAGACCATCCTTGCATTCGTGCTAAGATATCATGATTTTGGCTAGTATCGCAAATAAGATTAAGATCAAATGGACGTTCTAAAAAAGGTTTGTTAGATCTCAATCATGGATTTTCTTCCTAAAGTAGATCAAGTTCGTGCTTCATTGGCTCAGTCGAGTGAGGCTATGAATCGTTTATTTCATTCATCCTTGGTATTGGAGCAAATCTTATCTGCTTCTGAGGCGATTTTAAAATCTTATCAAAGAGGAGGCAGTCTTTTTGTTGCTGGAAATGGAGGTTCAGCTGCAGATGCTCAGCACTTTGTTGCTGAGCTTGTTGTTAAGTTAGATCAAGATCGGGATCCTATTCGAGCTTTTGCTCTCACGGTGGATACTTCGATTTTAACAGCGATTGGAAATGACTATAGCTTTGAAAAGATCTTTGAAAGACAAGTCCAGGGGTTAATGACTTCAAACGATCTGTTTTTTGCGATTACAACGTCTGGGAACTCTAAAAATATTTTGGCAGCTCTTCAGGCTTGCAAAAACAAAGGCGTGTCAACTCTTCTTTTGACCGGTGAAAGTGGTGGAAAAGCTCGTGAACTAGCTGATGGATTGATTACGGTACCTGCGAGTCGAACCTCTCAGATTCAAGAATGCCATCTTGCTGTTTATCATGTGCTTTGTGCACTTATTGAAAGAGATCTTGTCTCTCATGGTTTGTGCCAGTATCGACCATCTTGAAAGAGCATTTCAAGGGCAATACAGCTTTAAGATTTGACTTTCGAGGTCATCCCAATTTCGATTTTTTGCGACTTTTAGGCCGCCAGCAACAAGAGTTTGAACCAAATTTTCATTTTTCTTAAGCTCTTCAATCCAAGAGACAGCCTTTTTCCACTCACTGTCGTCATAAGAAAGGCAATTTTCTCCGTGCTTGAGGTATTCGAGATTACCAGAATTAGCTCGGGCAACGACGAGTCCTCCGGTGGCCATCATTTCGAGGGGAGGGTAGGAAAAGCTTTCTAGAAAGCTTGTTTTTAGGAGGAGATGGCATTTTTGATAAATCTGAGGGACTTCTTTGTAAGGAACTCTTTGAAATAATTGATCCACTCGATACCAGGATTTAGGTTTTCCTTCATAAGTCAGGTACCAAATTTCAAATTCTTCCTCAGGAAGTTGTTGAATGATTTGAAAGCTCTCATCAATATTTTTAAGGGGTTGAAGCGCACTGCCTTCGATAAGAATTCGCCATTTTTTTTCCCTAAAATTTCTATTCACCTTTTGAAAAAGATTTAAATCAATTCCATTGGGAGCAAATCGGGCATGGATTGCAAACTCCTTTTTAAGCCAATCTTCACACCAGCGAGAAATGGTGAGGTATTGGAATCCCATTTGTTGATAGGTTGCTCGTGCTTGTTTTCGATAGCGATGAGAAGGCGGCATGAAGTCAACCTCATAGCCTTGAACCAGGTAGCTCTTTCTTTGAGTCCAGTTGTGATGAGAGACTACTGAGTTGGTTGACCAAAGTGTACTGACTAGATGGTCAAAGGATCCCTGAATTTTAGATTTTTTTAACGAAACGACAGGCAGAGTGCCTAAGGAGTCGATGATATTGCTGCCTTGTTTACTTTTTGAAAAAAGGGTGACATCATATCCGTTCTTTTTTAAAATATGGGCGTGTCGAATCACGATATGAACCCCACCGCGAGGATCAGTCATGGGTAGAATAAAACCTATGTTTGGGGCAAGTTGATTTAAAATAAATTGCTTAAACTCAATTCCTGAAGACAGGGTGTGGTAATCTTTTTTTACCCGATAGTAAGCTTGAAGGCCAATCGAGTTTCGAAGTGAAGCCGAGTAAACTAACTCTCTGAGCCCTTCTAGCCAACTTTGAGTTGTATTTTGAACAAGGTAGCTATCTTTGAGATGTTGTGTGACTTCAGAGACACGTCCGATATGGCTTGCTAAGGTAGGAATCTTAAGCCAGGCAGCCTCCATCCATCGGTTCTCAGATTTAGCGTGGTTAAAAAGAGAGTCTTCTAATGGAGCAAGATTAATATCTAAGTCAGCAAGAGCTTTTGGAAGAGCAGTCCACTTCATGAGAGGAAGGGTCTTTATTTGAGAACGATAGGGTGCTAGTGCCTTTGGAAGCTCAATGAGGCCGATCAATCGCAGTTCTACATTTTTGTTTTCACTCAAAACTTGAGCTAGCGCAGGAGCAATCATTGTAAAATCAGGGTTATGAGAAAGACTCCCACTGAGGTATCCAATGACAATTCGATTTGGATTTTTCCTAGGATAAGCGTTTTGTAGGGCCGCTTCAGAAAGACCAATCATGGAATCTGAGGCAACATTAGGATTCACAAAAACATTGGGCAGCCATTGCCTGAGTTCTTTGGCAAGAACTGGGGTGGAAGTGATTGCTGCATCACAAAGCTGGAGAGTTTTCTTCATTCTGCAAACAATCGCTTGATAACGATCTTGTTCTAAAGGGCTCAGAGTTTTAAGATAAGGAAGATTTTTAGTATAATGAGGATCCATCACTAAATCATCGATGTCAAAAAAAAAGGTTTTATGGAGTGCTTTTCCTTCTTGGATCAAGTTTTGAATCAGAGGGGTGATAGGAGTTCGATAAAAGATAAATCCGCGATAATATTTAAGGTCTTCTAATTTGAGTGCTTCATACCAACATTCATTACATTCCATTCCTAAAGAAATAAGTTGTTCCATGGGGTGATGAATTCGATACCGCCTACAGTGGTCAAGGCTGCAGCCATTAATAAAGAGTAAGTCTTTCATTTCTTTTTTAGCCCAAGGGCGATAATTTCGAATGCACAAAGGCAGAGTTTGTCTGCCTATAAAGGCTACAGTTTTATAGATAGTCACGATCCAACCTTCAAAGCGAATGGATGATTTGAGTTGTTGGATTCTAAAAGAGATTAAGTTGATTATTTTTTGCATCTCGATGTGAAACTGAAATAAACTGAAGATAAAGTCAATGTGAAATCAAAACCGAGACAAAAACTTTCCTAGACTACGAGCGAAGCACGCTCTAGCAAAGGGCCGATCTTGTCGCAAGTTCATTAAACCTAGAATAAAAAGTCCAAAACCTAAATCCAGTGGAGAAATTAAAAGAAGGCGTTCAATCCATGCTAAGGGGAGTTTTGCATGGCGAGCCGCTAGGGCTAAAGCATGAGAGTTTGCCCATTTTTGTTGACAGAACTGAAAGATTTCTTTTGTGTTGATTTTATTTGGAAGTGCCTTGGGTAAAGTGAAAATGCCCCTAAAAGGGGTCATTCCTACCACGTTTTCACTATGTTGCCGATAGGCGTAAAGCGGTGTAAAAATGGGATGCACGCCCCCTTGAGAAGCAGCGATCAGGGCGTACCAATGGTCGTGATAGTGGGCAGCTTCAGGGATATTAAAATCCGTTTGAAGGAGTTGAGCATCCATGAGGAGTCCACATCCAGCTACGATATTTCGGATTAAAAGGTGAAGAATGCCCTTGTGAAGGACTCCTCTTTTTTCTAGGTCCCAGCCTGTTTTAGGTAAAATTTCTGAATGAGAGGTGAGAATGTGCATATCACAATGAACTGCACAGAGAGGTCCCTTTTGTTCTAAAAGAGCGGCTGATAGAGCTAGTTTTTCTGGGTACCAAAGATCGTCCTGATCAGAAAAGCTAATGGCATCCACTTTTTCTTGAAGAGTCAGTTGAGTGGCCTTCTCGAAATTATGCTTGTGTCCGAGTCGAGAAGGGTTTTCATGCCATTGAAATCGGGGGTCCTGTTTAAATTTTTCAATTTCAGGTGCTTCAAGCAGTTCAGTCAGTGGACTATCGCTTGAAATAACGCAGATCCAGTTTAAAAAGCTTTGGTCTTGGATGCTCTGAAGTTGCTCTCTGAGATTACATAAGTCAGGGCGATAAATAGCCATGGCAATTCCGATTTTTCGGATTTTCCAGTGAGGAGAAAGGGGGGGGGCTGAAGTGATTTTAGGGTTTAAGAAAGAAGTTTTTGGTACCATTCGATCGTTTTTTTGAGGCCTTCTTCAAATCCAAAGCGGGGCTTCCATTCGAGTTGCTGTTTGGCTTTATTGCTGTTGAGACTTTGAACTGGGATTTCATGATCGGCTTCATTTAAAATTTGAGGTTTTAAATTCTCTTTTCCCATCAGGAAGAGGATTTTTTTCACTAAGTCAATGACGGAGAGTCTTAGTCCATAGGAGAAGTTAAATGCTTGTCCGGAAAATCGGATTTTTTGATTCTGAGAATTTTCAGTCATGGATTGGGCTAAAGTCAAGTAAGCATAAGCTCCATCCGGAGCATAGATATAATCTCGAATAAAGAGGCCATTACTTCGAATGATCGGATTTCGGTCTGACAGAGCGTCTCTGATGGTTCCTGGTACAATTCTATTAAAGTTTAAATCTCCAGGTCCAAAAAAATTTCCGCATCGAGTAATAGAAATAGGTAAGTCATAACTTTTAAAATAAGCTTGAGAAATCAAATCAGCACAGCTTTTTGAAACATCATAAGGGTGCTCTCCCCTGAGGGGGAAGCTTTCATCGTAAGCATCTCCGTTTAGATTGCCATAAGCCTTATCAGAAGAGGCGATAATGATTTGTTTGATTTTGCTTGGGTGAACCCGTGCTGCTTCTAAGATGTTCCATGTTCCAGCAATATTGGCTTCAAAAGTTGCTCGAGGATGTCGGTTTGCAGTTCCTACAATAGTTTGAGCGGCGAGATGAAAAACAGTCTCAATTTCATATTCATTTATGACTCTTTCAAGGAGATCAAAATTTTCAATTTCACCTCGAACTGTGATGACTTTTTTATCAAGACTCCAGTCTGGCTCAGGGCTGTAAAATAAGGATTGGGGGATGGAGTCTCGAATCAGGGCAATAACTTGAGCTCCTTGCTCACATAAAAGGCGTGTGAGGTGAGATCCAAGTAATCCCGTTGCTCCTGTGATAAAAACTTGCTTCCCTTGAAGGGGTGATCTTTGTATAGACTCCGACATAAATCCTTACTTTTATCAAACTTTACACAGTTTAACCGTTTTTTCCAATTGATCCAGCATGTAATGGATGTGTGCATCTTCTAAAGCAGGATGGACTCCAATCCAAAAACTTTTAGCCATAATTTGGTCTGTGGCTGAAAGACTCCCTGATATAAGATACTGGACGTTCCGGTAGGCCGGCTGTTTTGTTAGATTTCCTCCAAAAACTAGGCGAGTCCCTATTTTTTTTTCTTCTAAGGTTCGAACAAGTCGGTCTCGATGGATTCGGTCAGAGCAATGCAGCGGGAATCCAAACCAGCTTGGATTTGTGCCTTGGGTGGGTAGAGCTGGAGAGAGATCTTCCTTGAGAACAGGAGAGTTTTGAATCCCTTCATAAAGTTTTTTCCAGTTTTTCCGACGTGCTTCAATGAATTTTGGAAGTTTATCCAGTTGCGATAAGCCTACTGCAGCTTGCATGTCAGTTACTTTTAAATTGTATCCAATATTTGAATAAGTATATTTATGGTCATATCCACATGGAAGTTGTCCTAATGTCCAATCAAAACGTTTGCCACAGGTATTGTCTTGACCAGGCTCACACCAGCAATCTCGACCCCAGTCTCGCATACTCTCTGCAACTCGTTTAAGCCTACCGTCTCGTGAAATGACGACTCCTCCTTCACCCATCGTAATGTGATGGGCAGGATAGAAGCTCAGGGTAGCATAATCTCCAAATGATCCTACTGGGGCTTCATTAATAGTTGCTCCAAGGGCATCACAACAGTCTTCAATGAGGTAGAGGCCTTCTTTTTTGCACCATTCAGCTAATTGGTCTGAGCGGTAGGGGTTTCCTAGAGTGTGTGCTAGAACAACTGCCCTTGTTTTTGGAGTCCGGGCTGCCATGACAGCTTCAGGGGTAGCATTCAAGGTGTTCAAGTCCACATCGACAAAGACAGGAATCCAGCCATTTTGGATAATGGGGTTGACCGTGGTGGGGAAGCCTGCTGCTGCTGTGATGACTTCAGCGCCTTTGTCTAAAGGCTTCATTTTAAAGTCCTCCATCATGGGTGCGCCTAGGCTACTGATGGCCACTAGATTTGCACTCGAGCCACTATTGACAAGTAGGCCTGAGGTTTTTCGTCCAAAGTAGGTAGGAATTTTCGATTCAAACTCTCGGGCATATCGACCGGCAGTTAGCCAAAGGTCTAAAGACGCATCGATGAGAAAAGTTAAATCGTTGCTATCAACTACTTTGGTGGTGACTGGGATGTAAGTTTCACCAGGGATGAAGGTCTTTGAGTTCTGCGAAGCCAGAAAATAATCACGTGCGGCTTGAAGAACAGCAAATCGTTCGGTTTTAAAGCGGCCGAGATTTTCTTCTAGTTGTGGGAGCTGAGACGACATGGTCATGAGTGTGGATTTGAACACAACTTTAGGGGGGGTGGCAAGGTGAAAGAGAGCTTCTCACTAAAATTTTCGCGTAACTTCAACCATAAATTCAACCATAAATTCAACCATAAATTCAAAAAGTTGCAGTCAGTCTATGGGTGTGAGATTGGCTGCGAGTTTTAAAAAATTCAGATTTTTCTCGGATCTTCATCGATTTTTTGATTGACGCGTCAAACAGAAAAAAAAGAAACGAGAGGAAGTGGGGTGGGGGGGGGGAGTGACGAAAGCAAGCTCTAAGTTTATTTTTTAAATGAATTAATTTTATTCATTAATAATTCTACCTATTCAATTAAATAAAATCTTCTCAATTATATTAATTTATTTAAAAACAATTTAAAAATATTTGAAAAAATATATTTTGTGTAATAGATAGTATCTAAATTTAATTAATTATAGGTTTCTCTTGAGAGACCGTAGCTAAGAGGTTTAGGAGAAAAAATTGAAGAAAAGTAGTTTTTTATTCGGTTTTGTTTTGTTAGTTTTGTGCGGTTCAGTGCAGGCAGGCTCTGAAAGTGGGGAAGGTAGCAATGTTCTTCAGAAAAAATTGATGCCTATCGATTGGGTGTTTGGTTTGGAAAATCTTGAGACTGCAAAACAATGGGCTCATCTTGAAGAAGATGAGGTTATTGTTGGGTCAAAGAATTTAAGATTTTATCAAAAAAACTTTGCACCAGAGATAAATTTTCAATACTTTAGGACAGTCCATGGTGGGCTTGATTATTTTAAATTAAAATTTTTAAAGAAATTAAAACTTTTCAGAGAGTTGAATTTTTATAAAAAATGTTCTGAGACACAAAAGCGAGTTAAAGTTCTTGATTTTGGGACTGGGAATGGTTTCATGATTTGGAAAATGGTTGCAGCAGGCGGCAGAGTCATTGCTGTTGATGGTCTTCAAGAGGCTTTTCAAGGGATTGAAAACAGCATGGATCAAGCATCTCTTTTTTTAGGGCCCGATGAAGAAGAACAAAGAGTTTTTCACTTCATGAATAACAGTGACTTTGAGAAGAAAAAGCAAATACTTTCAAATTATTTCAATCTGGTTTGGTCAGAAAATGTTCTGAATTCACTCAATCCTCAAGAGGTTGAAAAATATGTCGAAGAAATTTATGAAGTTCTTACTCCAGGTGGGCAGGTGTTTTTAACCGCCCAGGTTCAACCCTTTGCTATGGCCTCAGTTTATCATCAGTTCAAGAGATGTCCTGAAGATCATTTTTTTACAGGTTTTAGTCAACAGATTGGATTGATTTCAGATACAAAGCATTCTTTTTTATCAGGGGATCGTTTGCCTTACGCTTGTGAGAGTGTTCCAGGTTTTATTATGACGCCGGGAAAACCTGAGTTTTTTGATGTTAGAATGGCCAAAACAGTGAGTCATTATTTTAATGCAAGAGTTTTAAGCTGTTTATTTGAATCGATGGGATTTGATATCATTGAAACTCATTATTTTTCACTCAAAGACAAAATGACTCCTTTAAATTTAGAAGATATGGACCCCATACATGAGCCTTTTGTTGTTGGGATTCATGCTAAAAAATCTGTTAATCTCCAAAGCTATGAATCTAGTTCTGATGAATCCAGTTCTACTCATGGATTGAGCAGCTGTTCTTCAGAGTCTGAGTAGCTAAGATTAAATCTAAAACTTGTCTCTTGAAGGAAGTCTGGTTTTTAGTTAAAAGTCAGTGCACTGTGTTTTATCTTCTTAGTTTTGAGCTCATTTTTTATGTCTGATCAAATCCTTGCTGAAGATTTGAGGAGATCTTTTTTTGCTCATTCTAAGCTTCTTGATTTTATATCCAATGCAGGACCAATTCGTCTTTTTTTGACTGGGGGGACTGGGTTTTTTGGGTGTTGGTTGCTTGAAGGGTTCGCTTGGCTTTATCAAGAGCTGAATTTAGACTTAAGTTTAACAGTTTTGACCAGGAATCCTGTTGCTTTTAGGATAAAGTCACCTAGGCTTGCTGATCTTCCTTTTGTGAAGCTTTATCCGGGTGATGTCCGGAATTTCGTTTTCCCAGAGGACTCTTTTACTCATATTCTTCACGCAGCGACGGATGCGAGTTTTCAGTTGAATACTCAAGACCCTTTTTTGATGTTTGATACGATTACTCAAGGGACTCGTCATGTTCTTGAGTTGGGAGTGCAAAAGGGGGTGAGACGGTTTCTTTTGGTGAGTTCCGGGGCTGTGTATGGCAGACAACCCTCTCAATTGACTCATGTATCTGAGGAGTATATGGGAGGACCTGATCCTTTAAGTTTTTCTTCTGCTTATTCAGAAGGAAAGAGGGTAGCAGAGTTTCTTTCGGTACTTTACTCAAAGCCCACTCAGATGGAGACTACCATTGCTCGTTGTTTTGCATTTGTTGGGCCTTTTTTATCTTTAAACTCACATTTTGCGGTGGGTAACTTCATCGGGGATGCTCTTGCTGGGGGACCAATTCGGGTGGGAGGGGATGGAACACCCTATCGTTCTTATCTTTATGGTTCAGATTTGGTGGTCTGGCTATTGGGAGTTCTAATTTGGGGACAGCAAGGACGGGCTTATAATGTTGGATCAGACGAAGATCTTCCTATTTTAAAACTTGCGCAAACAGTCGCTCAAGTGGGCAGTCAGAGCGGTTTTCCTTTGCAGGTGAGTGTGGCTCAAGCGGCTCTCAAAAATCATCCTCCAGAGCGTTACGTACCTTCCATTGCAAGAGCAAGTGAAGAGCTGGGTTTAAAGAAAGTTTTTAGTTTGGAGGAATCCGTTGAGAGGACAATCCAGTGGCATCGGTTTTCTTAGGGTCTGATGGATTAAAATTTGACTTACTGTTTAACTGAGCTATACAGGTGAACCTGTAAAGGTGAGATGGGGCACCTAATTTATTCCTCATGTGGGGGCCGTTTTTGGAAGAAAAACGTGCTAGCTATAGAATACAATCTTAACTGGATAAAATAATTCTGATATAGATATTTTTATGAATTATTACAACGAAAAAAGGACTAATCAAGGAAAGCGATGTT
>CAIZRG010000058.1 GCA_903935335.1 Oligoflexia bacterium | reverse complement strand
GTTGCATCGGAATTACAGCTACTCGGGGAGGAAGCTATTGCTTTCAGAGAGCGATGAATTGGGGGGTCAGAGCTATGGATATTCTGCAAATGGATTACTCCATCAGTTCACAGGGAAGGGAAAGTCTTACTCGATCAGAAGTGCAGAGAAGTCCTGGAAGGTGACTCAAGAAGGGAATAGTCCACGAGACACTCAGAGCTACGAGTTGGATGAGTTTGGGAGAGTCTTCCAGCGGTTGAAAGATGGGGGAGATGCATCTTCTCCTAAAGACGAGCTGGTTTATGGTCCGAATGGAAGG
The DNA here is from genome assembly GCA_903935335.1 of Oligoflexia bacterium. Lineage (GTDB taxonomy): Bacteria > Bdellovibrionota > UBA1018 > UBA1018 > UBA1018 > CAIZRG01. The sequence goes on along the minus strand of CAIZRG010000058.1, from coordinate 2,213 downwards.
GTGTGGAAGCTGATACAGGGAGATGGATCGGTGATTGAGTACGCCTATGATGAAATGGGTAAAAGGATTTTAAAGAAGAAGAACGGAGAGATTGTGGAGGGTTATCTGGGATCTGTGGTGATCACGCAAGATTCGATGCTTCAGCCTGTCAAGATGAATGGGGTTGTGCTGGGAGTGCTTGAGAACAGGAAGTTTACTCCAGTTTTGGCAGATGCAAGGGGATCCTTGTTTAACGCTAAGTCAGAGGGCCTTGAAGGTTTAACAGCGTACGGTGAGAAAAAAGGGGAGTGGAAAAATCCCCATGCCTCCGTGCTGGAGTACGCAGCACAGGGGTACGATGCAGATCTGCAAGCCTACCGGATGGAGCAGAGGGATTATGATCCCAAGCTCAAGCGCTTCATGACGCCCGATCCTCTGTTTTTGGAGAGCGCGGAGAAGTGCTTAGAAAGCCCCTTGGAGTGCAGTCTGTATGGCTATGCTGCTGGGAATCCCTTCAGTTTTGTGGATCCGGAGGGGAAAAATGCTGGGCTACTTTTTATGTTAGGAGGAGCTGCATATCTTGGTTATAAGGCTTATGACATTATTCGTAGTTTTTCTGAGAAGCTCGATGCTCACGAAAATAGAGTAAGCATGGCAGAGATAAAAGGTGGTTCAATTGCTGGAACAGCTGTGTTTAATGATGCTCAACGAGAAATTTTTACTAAAGATATTCCAAAAGCCCTAGAACAAACGGTAAAATTAGAAACCAATATGCTGCAAGCTATAGGGAACAATTTGTTGAAAGCGGTTCCAGATTCAACTGAAAAAAATATGGTGCAAGATGCACTTCGATCATTTTCAATTGGCTACAAGGCAGTTGAAAAAACAGGAGAGATTTTACAAAATTCAGGACAAACTCCTGGACACAGTGAAAATATCTATAACACGTATCAGCAAAATATGTCTGGTTCAAATCAACAAACGAATCAAATTAACGATAAAATACTTCTGCGATGAAGCTCGAATTAACTTTGATACTGTTGAATTTTATCCAAACCATTGCGTATTGGATGTTCTATAAAAAACAAAAAAAAGGGGAAATCCCTCAGATTTGTTTTCTAGCCTTCATGGCTTTTGGATGTTCATCATTTGTAATGTCAATACGTCAGATTGTGAACTCTTGTTCTATCAAAGGTTTTGGGTGTTTGGTTTCGATGGTAGATGTTCTCATGAGTTTTGAAGGAGAAAATGCACTTACTGCTTTAAATGCATTTTTAGTTATTATTGTAATTGAAAATGTTTTTCTTACTTTAAAAGTTGTACGTTCTTTCCAAACATTCCTTAAGATAGAAAATACTTTAAACTGGAGATCTTATGTTCTGGGGATTATTCTAGGTACTTTTTTAAGTTTAACATTAACATTAGGGCTTTTGGTGATTTTAAATTTCAAAATATTATTAGCAAATTTCTGAAACTTTTAAATAAAATAAAAACTTTTCAATGCTCTTAAAATAACAGCTTTCAACTAGTAGCTGAAGGTGTGACACTTCGAACGGTTTATTTTGGGCTATGCTTTGGATCTTTCCTAATTGAGCCTATATCGTGGTTTGGCATATAAAAGTACTCAATGATTATTACCGAAGAAACACGACTGTCGTTGTAGAAGACCTGATTTATGCAGAATATGAAAAGTTGCAAAAGTCAGATGCAGTGGAGCTTAAAAAAAGCTGAGCAATTTATAGAAGATTAGCCAGTCTTGATCCTAAATTCATACTTTTGTAGCAATACGAAAGGGAAACCCGTTTTTGTTTTTGTTAGAATCAGAAAATTCGACCCAATTCGACACGCTGGCGTTTAAGTTCTTGAGAGCTTAAGCTAACTATTTAATATTTATGAAATTTTTAAGAGCTAGAGATCAGGCTCCATTCGATATTGATAGTTTTCTAACCAGAAAATCCGGAAAATTGAAATAATTCGACCCAATTCAGAAAATTCAGAAACTATTTTGAGACCTGTAGTTTTGAGTGTAGAACTTAACTAGTGGAAACTGTGACCTATTTTGAACTTTCTGAAATTAAGTGTATTCCCATCAGTCTTGTGGATCCGGAGGGGAAAGTGCAGAATTTCAACATCGGGAACCGGGTGATTTCACTCTAGCGGAACCGTTCGGAGCGCCAGCGACGTTGATAACGTTATTGGTTTAAAGTTTCCACAGATTTATTTTTCCTAATATT
>CAIZRG010000057.1 GCA_903935335.1 Oligoflexia bacterium | reverse complement strand
GGTGGTGCTGGTGGTGCTGGAGTTTCGGTTACAGTTGAACCATCGCTTGCCGGGGGACTCTCACAACCAGTCATGAAAATCACCACTATGAATAGAGACAGAAAAAGATTAACAAGCTTGAGTTGATATCGCATTTTTGAGTAAGCTCCTCTTGTCTAGGAATCCTGCAGCTAATTTTCATACTACTTAAGTCTAGATTTACTTTTAGATGCTATTGAAATTGAAGTATCTTTAGTTTGATCTGATCTACAGGAGGAAGAAGCTACAGACGGTTGTGCTGAAGGCCTTCGATAATCCAGTTCTGAACCAGCTCGCAATGACCCACGCTGGTTGAGTCCTCGCTTCATATGAAAACTCGCTGTTGAGTAAGAATGTTCTGATTGATTATCATCTTCTTCACTTGATCCATCTGATTCAATTTGTAATCCAAGAAAAGAAAGTTTATTTATAACAGTAATTTTATTTTTTCTTTTATTTTTAAAAATAAAAAAGCTTTCCTTTTTTTCACAATCAGTAAATTCAAAATCATTACCTGAAAGCCCACCGACCAAATCAAAACTAAAACCTTTCTCATCAGAAACAACAAAACCAGTAACAGAAGAATTATTACCATTTTTTGAATAAGTAATGAAATAATCAAACGGGTTCGGCAGATAATTTAGAAGTGTCTGAATTTGATTTTGTCTCTTAATTTTCTGTTCTAGTCTTTCTTTTAAACGAAGTGTTTTTTGCCCTAATAACTCTTTCTTTTTTTGAATCAGCTGCTCCTTCTTATCCTCTAAAAAAGAAAGGTATTTGTCATATTCTTTTTTTAATTCTCGCTCAATAATTCCATTTCTTACATTCCCAAGATTATCTATGAACTTAATATATTCTCTGTAGTCTTCAGGGTTTTCAGCTTCAAATTCATTTGTTAACCTAGCATCTTCTGCATTTAAATTACCTGATGTGTTTTCTTCTGTTGTTTTTAGTTGAGACGCAGATAATGCAGGAGATCTTTTTTTCGTGAGTGCTTCTTGGGTGCAAGACACACGATAAATTAGATTCAACCGGTTCCTTGTATTCGAAGGACTCTCAAGATTGCTTGAATCCTGCATCCATTCGACCTCTTTATTAAGATTGATGTAATCTTCATCCTCTATAACTGAGTTTTCTGCTGCCTCAATTTCTTCCTGAAGAAAGATAATTTCTTTTTTCAGGTCGTCAAAAACTCTGTTAAGAGACTCTAATTCTGACTGAGTTTCTTGATTGTAACTCACTGGTATAAAATAAAAGATACTTGCTGAGTTCTGACTTGAAATTAACCCTTTGTAAATCTTTTCTTTAGTTTGGAGGTTAACATCAAGCCTATGAAAATCAAAATCAAACTGATTATTTAAATTTGAATTTTTTTGCAGATAATAGATTGAAAGTAAATTTTCCTCTCCATAATAGTAGAGAGGGCGTAGAATTTTTCCATCAACTTCGATCTCTTTCAGTTTGAAGGTGTTGTTTTCTATAAGAGCATCTACAATTTTATCAGATGGGTCTTGATAGACCATTTCAAATTCACTAACAGGCATCGAATCTTCGCGACGAAGCTGTCTTTGACTGTCTGCCTCAGAAACTACATGAGTTTGTCCCGGTTTTTTATCCTGAGGTTTTGAGTTGCGACCTCCCGCACTTGCTATTTCACTTCCAATTAAAAAAAAGAAAAAAACTCCACTAAGCAAACAAAGTTTACCTAAATTCATTAAAACCTCGCTGTTTTAATTTTGTTTAACAGAATTAAAATTGCTTTGCTATATAAAAAATTGTTTTTACTCTGTTCAACGAATCCCGTTCAATCACAAGAATGAATGCAAGGTAAACTCAATTTAAAAAACATATAAAACTCAGTTATTTATTGTGAACGACCCCTGAGTAAGTCTTTAACTACGCTATACATCACGCTCGGAAGGGATTCGAGCTCAACGACTTCTTTCAATTTCCCTTTTCCCCGTTTAGCCAAATCTCGGCATAAACTCATTCCTGCCTTTTCTTTCCCCATTTTCAATACAACTAGATGAGGAAATTTCGAGGCTAAGTACCCAGGATCTCTTCCTGCTGTGTATTTTCCATCAGTCAACAAAACAACCGAAGGTGGCCTTCCCCGCAGCCCAGATCCTTGGCGGATCAGGCGTAAAGCAGCCTTCATCCCATCTTCTAAGTGGGTATACCCTTGAGCTGGAACATCGATAAATCTCTCGATCAAAGATTTTACAGATAATCCTTCATTTAAATTTTTTAAAACTTTGGCTTCGTTTTCAAATGCTATAATCCCAATCGGATCATCCGGAAATTGAAGTAATACGACTGCAAGCGCCACTGCCGTCAGTGCAAGCTTCTCCCCGGTCATCGACAAACTTGTATCTATACATAAGACCAAAGACTGCCTCCGGCGAATCTGATAACTCATCCAGAGATCTTGCTCAGTCAAAAAACACGAGTTTTTAGACTGTATCTCTAAGCCTAAAACAGAAAGAGGCGAATTCTCGATCGTTTCCTCTAAATCAAAATCGATTTGTTGAGCCTGAGGAGGAAGCTCAGCCCATGTTTCACACCGCGGCTCCATCGGATGAACGACTGCCCCCAAAACCTCCTGAGCACGCTCTAAGATTGCTCCTACAGAAAGCTCCCTCATTCGTTTTACAACTCCCTGAGCAGAGGGTCGCCCCTTAAACTCATGATAACGAGTGGCTACATCCCATGAACTGAGACCTTCAAAATCAAGTGAAGCTAAACAATCTGAGAAAGAACTGAGTGCCTTTGGCGGAGAAAAAAGAATAATAGACGAAAATGGGACTTCTGATTTTTGCTGAGCCCTTGCAAGCTTAAGATTTTCATTGGCTTTTTTGAAATTCTGAGAGCCCTCAGCGCTTAGTTTTTTTTTTCGGCTAAGTTATTTGAATTTTTTAAAGTTTCATGACACCATTGTTTCACTAAACTCTCAAGCTCTTGCCTTAAGGACTGCTCAGAGTCTGCTTCCTGTTCAATTTCAATTCGAGTCGGAAGCGCTAAAAGAACCGCCTCATAAAAGGCTTTTTCAAGACTCATCCCCTCTGAAATTAAAACATAAGCAAGCTCAGCAATACTCAAAGCTGCTCTCACCGAAGCTCCTCGCTTCACACGGGGATGACTCCGAGTCATTCTTGTCAATCGGACCGAAGCTAAAGCTAAAAGGCTTTCATCCTTTAAAGAAGCCCCACCCCCTAAGAAGGATTTAAGCCTCCTCAAAACAATCTCAAGCTCCTCTTCTTGTGTTTGATAATCGAGCACCACGAGCTCAAAGCGATCTAAAATCGCCTCACTCAGATGAGAAGTAGCCACAAACTCCTTGGGGTTTTGCGTTGCAATCACTAAAAACCCAGGAGCAGCCTTCACCTCTCCTAGTCTGGGCACAACAATCAGCCTCTCATCAATAGCAGGAAGCAGTACGTTCTGGACCCCCTCTGGAAGACGATTGAGCTCATTGATAAAAAGAACACCCCCTTGCCTCATCGCATCCACCAAAGGTCCTGCAATAAAAGACTTTTCCCCAAAGCCTTTTTGAATCACCGAAGGAGGATCAAACCAACCTGAAAGTTTTTGCTCTGAGTACCGGTTATCCCCATCCACCCTAAAGACAGGAAGCTTCAGATCTCCCGTCACATAAAGAGCAAGATGGGTCTTCCCAACCCCGACTGGGCCCTCTAATAAGACGTTCCTCTGAGCCTTTAAACAGGCTCGGATTTGAAGCAACTCCTGAGTTCTCCCTAGATTTTCCATACCCCACCCACTTTAAAAACTTTGCTAAACAGCCATCCGGATTCTCTCCTCAGCCATCCGGTTAGCAATCACATGAGTCGGCTGTTTTTCTACTTTTGATCGTTCAAGAATATCCCAGATTGTTTTTCGGATATGAGAAACATGATCAAACGCTCTTTGTCGAGTATAGCCTCCCCGAGCAGGATCTTCATAATAAATATTAATCAGCCCCCCTGCGTTAATGGCATAATCAGGAGCATAAATCATCCCTCTCTCAAAGATCTCCCTCCCCTCCTTCTCGGTTGCCAGTTGATTGTTAGCAGCCCCAGCAATCACCTTAGTTTTTAAACGTGATAAACTTGAAGCATTAATCGACGAACCTAAAGCAGAGGGAGAAAAAATATCACAGGGGACATCATAGATTTCTTCAGCAGAAGTGATTTGAATCCCGTATTTTTTTACTGCACGATCCACCATCTCTGAATTGATATCACACCCAATAACATCTGCACCTTCAGCAATTAAATATTCTAAAAGATAATAAGAAACACTTCCAAGACCCTGTAGCGCAATTTTTATCCCTTTCAAAGAATCTGTTTGGAATGCAAACTTAGCACAAGCCTGAAGTCCATGATAAACCCCCCAAGCAGTCGCTGGAGAGGGATCTCCACTCGAATTTTGATCGCCTTCAATCCCAAGCACATGAGGAGTCTTGGTCTTCACTCTTCGAAGATCTTCTGCCCCAATCCCAACATCTTTAGCCGTAATATAAACACCCCCGAATCGATCCACATACTCCCCAAAACGCTCAAGAAGACCTGGAGCTTTTATCCCTCTGGGATCACCCAAGATGACAGCCTTTCCTCCTCCCCAATCCAAACCTGCAAGAGAAGCTTTATAAGTCATTCCTTGAGAAAGGCGTAAAACATCGAATAAAGCCTCTCCCTCATTCGCATAATTCCACATCCGACAACCCCCTGTCGCCGGACCTAAAACAGTTGAATGAAGTGCAATAATCGCCTTAAGACCGACTTTGGAGTCATTGCAGTAAATGATTTGTTCGAATCCATCATTTTGAATTTTTTCAAAGACCATAAGTATTGGTTCCTTTTCTTCCTGAATTTCCATGACCCTAACAAGCGAGGGGCTCCTAGGCAAGATCTTCTGTTGAAGCCTATAGCCTTCAGTCTCAAGTCAAAAGATGATCAGAAAATAGGCAGCCTCCACAAATAACAGCACCCATGATCCTCCTATCATTTCTATCGTTTTCTTGGAGAAAATCGATCGATTTGATTTTGTTGGACTATTTAAATCTATAAAAACCAAATGTTATTGGCCTAAGTCTTGCTTATGCCAACTCCGAAGAAATGGATCCTAGGAGGCTTTCCCTAGGAGGATTTTTAAGGAGTGACTATGTTTTCCAAACAAAAACTCAGGGGCTTGATCCTCTCTTGGATACTTCCTCATTTCATCCCCATCTCAGTATTGGGAGCTACCCAGGGTGATATCCAACCCGATGAACTGAACGCTCTCTTTTATGATTTTTCAGCTTCCCTCGATCAAACCAATTCTCCTCATACCTCAGGAGTCCTTTATGGAACGTTCCCTGCAGCATGTCATCGCTATTTCCATTCCGAGGAAGTCAGAGCTCCTCAGGGGAGCTCTTGCCAAAACGCCGTCGGTATTCGCATCAAAGATGACAATGGAGCTTTTCGTAAGTGCGTTAAACACAAAAATACTCAGGGCAGAGGCTGCAAAGATGGGGTTCCGTGTGTGCGACTCTCTCAAGTCATCCCAGCTTTTAGTTTTGCAGCTAACCCCTCTGCAGATTTCAAATTAGTTTTTGAAGATCGCTCCAAGGATCAGGATCGATATCAATGTGCTCATTTCGGAACTGAGACTCTTCACCATAAAGGTCAAGATGAAATAGATGCTGAGGAACGTGAAAAGGAAGAAAAAAAACGAAACGCAAAGATCAACGCCTTGAAAGCTCAAATTTCATCCTCTACTTGTCTGAATGATATTGATTCCTCAAGAACTCAAAACTCATCCCTTCTCCGTCTCAATATCATTACTCAAGATATTTTTAATCAGCATGAAAGAGATCTGCAGAAAAAAGAAAAAGACATCGAACGAATGCAGCTCAATGAGATCCAAAAAAAGATTCAAACTGCTCCCGTTGAGATACTTACCCAGGTTCGAGAAGAACTCATGGAGTGGGCTACAGAAAAAGAAGAGCGATCTTCTGATGCGATAAAAGGACTCATGGTCATCGCCAGGCGTTATACACAAGAACAACCTCTCCAATTCAAGAACTTGAATCTTGCTGAGCAAACTTTGGCTAAGGGAGAAACCTTACCAGGTCGGAAATCAGCCCTACTCAAAGCCTACAAAGCAGAGATTCAGCAAATCCGCAATCTAGCCAGTCCCAACCCCGGATTACTCACCCCCCCCTTTATGAGCTCACCCATGGGCATTACCCCTTTCGTCCTACCTCAATTTCCGATTGCTCAGCCTATGCCAGGATTCCAAACAGGATTTCTAGGTTCTTTCGGACCAAACCCACTCAATCCTATGATGATCATGTGGCCAGGATTTCCAGGTTCTTTCGGACTGCACCCTATGAACTTCCTTTAGTTACCTCCACTCACTTTTTCATTTGACGCCAGCTGAAAACCAGGTTTATTTCAGGATGAGTTGCTTCTTTTATTTTTTTAGGGGGTATCCGAATGGCAACAGGTTTAGTCAAGTGGTTTAACGATAGCAAAGGCTATGGGTTTATCCAGGCTGATGGTACAGAACGAGATGTTTTTGTTCACTATTCAGCTATCCAAGGGGATGGCTTCAAAACTCTAGTCGAGGGACAAAAAGTTGAGTTTGAACTGATTGAAGGCCCCAAAGGCCCACAAGCTTCAAACGTGGCGAAAGCCATTCAATAATCATCAAATCCTGAAAATCCAGGACAAAACTTAGATCAACTCACCCAAGAGTGCTCCAATCCCTGGGGCACTCTTGGGTTAAATCCAGTTGAGACCGGGAGTCTTAAGAGCTAACTGAGCAATCGGTGGCACTTCAGAAATTTCCAGTGAAGCAACTGGATAGGTACAGTATAAAGTTGCAGAGAGTCCAGTGGGCCGATGGTTTCCACTTTTCTTTAACCCTCCAAATGGAAGTCGAGAAGAAGCGCCCACAGTCGATTTATTCCAATTGACAAGGCCCACCTCAAGTTCCTCTTGACACTTTTCATAAATTTCCCGACTCCGAGTAAAAACACTGGTCACTAAACCATACTGTGTCACATTAGCCTGCTCAATGGCCTCATCCAAATCCTCAGCCCCTAAAATAGCCACACTGGGTGCAAATAACTCAGTTTGCTGAAAGATGCTTTTTTTGGACTGCTCAACTGTGAAATTTTTAGCGATGCAAATTGAGGGGGTTACATAGTTCCCTCGAAAAGGAAGATCAAGCGCCTTCCCACGCATGATCAGTTCACATCCTTCGCGGCTGGCTACTCCTAAAAATTTAAGATACCGATCCACAGCCCCTGAGTCGATCAGGGGGCCCATAAACGGAGTTCCCTTGCAGGGATGCCCAATAGAAAATGCTTTCGATCGTTCGTGAAAGCACTCTACAAATGAATCAAAAAGTTTTTTGTGCACAATCACTCGGCTCGTTGCACTGCAACGCTGCCCAGTCGTCAGAAAAGCCCCTATTAAAGCTTCGTGTACAGCTATCTGTAAGTCAGCATCCTCCCAAACAATCATCGCATTTTTGCCTCCCATTTCTAGGACGAGTAACTTCCAATGCTGATGAAGGGTATCTTGCTTAATTCGAGTTCCAACCTCATAGGATCCTGTAAACAAAACCCCATCCACTCCTTCGTGAATGCAAAGCCTCCGCCCTACTTCCTTTTCCCCCTGGATTAAGTTAAAAACTCCAGCAGGAAAACCGGCTTCTTCAAAACACTCAGCCAGAATCTGCCCCACCATAGGAGTTTTCTCAGAAGGCTTAAATATCACTGTATTCCCGGTCAAAATTGCAGGGACCCAATGTCCATTCGGCAAATGCCCTGGGAAATTAAAAGGACCGATGACTGCCATAACTCCTAAAGGCCGGTAACGACAAATACCCCTTGCCCCACCCTCTAAAGTAATTTCAAAATCAGAGATCAACCGAAGACTATCTTCGACCGTAATATCCACTTTGTGAATCATTGCAGCCACTTCAGTCTTAGCCTCCCAAAAAGGCTTACCCACTTCTCTAGAAATAGCCTGAGCCAATTCTTCAGAGCGACACTTAAGAGTGGTCTGGTATTTTTTCAAAAGCTCAATTCGATCACTCAGTTTGGATTTTCTCCAAGTTTTAAAAGCAGAAGATGCTGAATGAATCGCTTCATCAATGGCTTTATAAGAATACTGAAACCGACCCACCTCATCTGAAAAATCCGCGGGGCTTTGCCCAACCCACTCCCCACTGGCATCTACACAACTCTTAAAACAGCCGTCGTAAAAATTACCTTTCACCTGAAATTTAAACTGAGGCTTATCCATAAGAGACCTCCACCTTTAATAGTAAGGCATAAAAGCAACCCGATCACCGGATCTTAAACCTAAACATTTCTTAATTCCTAGACAATCTGTCGGAGTACTCGTAAAACGATCCTCCCGAATGAATCCTTTTACAGCCATCGCACGATATTCTCCTATATTTTGCTTTAAAGAAGAAAGAATGCCAGAGACTGGATCCACTAAATTTTCTGTTTCAGATTTGGAATCATAGGTCAGTTTAATAATTTTTTGAACAGGCAAAATCTCATCTGCATTAGCCCAAAGATGTGGACCACCATCAAAAGGGTCAACTTGATTTTTATACTGGAACCCTATCTTCTTAAGCATATGCGAAACTGGCTCAGTGTCCTTTCCTACTTTTCCAATAGCATTGCGAGCTTCAGCAGAAAAAAACGAAGTATAGATCTTTCCAGTAGGAAAAAGAGAAAAAATGAACTCTTTATTTTTCTGACAAAGCTGATCAGCCTCCCCATAATCCATATTAGTAAATCGCCTCCCAATGGCTTCCCAAAGGGGGGACTGCCCTTTTTTGTTGAGTGGAGGTAAAAGTTCAGCCAAAATTTTTCTTTTAAACAAGTTTCGATGAAGACCTAAAAATAGAAATCTGACAAAAGAAATTTGTCTCCCAACTCTTACTTCCGAGTTCCTATACTGAGGACTAAGAACAAGACCTCCAATTTCAGAAGGGCCATTCGTATCAAACTTTAATTTTAATGTTCCATGAATAAACCCAGTGTTAATCATTTTTGAGAACTTTTTTTCGCTTCCTACTTCAAAATAAAAATGAGGAGAATCAACTGTGCCATGTTGTCCTGCAATCATAGAAGTCCCAAGGACTTCGCCACTTTCCATATTTTCAGCAACAAAGAGATATTTACCATCAAACTTCCAAGCGACATTCTGTTGAAATGATGCAATGGACCTCAAGATTTTATCCCGAAGCATCTCTTTGTCATTAGGTAGATTAATAAATCCAGGGATTCGAGAAAATTTCTCTAAAGCATCTAGATCTCTCTCTTGAATTTCTCGCAAAAGAATCATAAACACGCTTTCTCGATCACTTTTTCATAAAAAGAAACGGCTTTTTCAAGATGCTCTAAAATGTTGTTTTCATTCGGGCTATGACTATTACCGTGAGATTTTCCAGGACCAAACACAACAGCCTGATAACCTGCCTGAAAATATTGCGCTGCCTCAGTTGAAGTCGCTTTTTTGGAAAGATCAGGCTCAATTCCAACCGCTGCCATAGCGTCTTTACAAAGAGTGACTAAAGGATCATGGAGCCCCATATTCAACCCAGGATTCATACGCTCTCTGACAACAGATACATTGAGGTTAGGGTACCGTGTTGAAATGCTTTGAATTCCATTTTCAATTTTATCTTGAATTTCTTTTAGAGGAATATCGGGTAAAAGCCTCAAATCAAAATGCATTTCTACCAAACCCATCTTCTGCTTGAGTTGACCAAAGTTGACTGTAGATATATCTGGATCATAAGTATCGTCTTTTTTCTTTTCCAACTCTGCAGACAGTTGTTCAAAAAACTGAACTACTTCAGTTAAGCAAGGAAACAAAGGATCAGGAAGAAATCTAACACCTGCATCCCCCACTCCTCCCAACTCCACACGAAAAGCCTTCTCATTGCCCTCTCCTTTTATGGAGTCTCTGAAGAATCTTTTGAAATCTTCAAACTGATGTGAAGTCAAATAAAACTGGACTAAAGATAGGTCAGGAACCTTATTCACCGTATCCCCACCATCAACCCGAGTAAACCGCATTTCAAAACCATAATCTATCGCTCGATGCAAGAACCTGACACAAGCTAAAATTGCATTCGTCCCAAGATGAGGATAAGAACTATGAGCTGACTTCCCAAAAGCATGAAGGTCAATTCTCCTGTTAAATCCATGGGCATCTCTTTCAACCATCTGATATCCAATCGATACACGATAGATATTTAAACATTTATGAGCATAAACTACTTTTAAATCGGAAGGCTCTCCCACTAAAACATACTTAGGATTAAGTGATAAAGATTTGATGAGATATTTTACCCCAAACATTCCAATCTCCTCACCACATGTCCCAACTAAATAGATTGGATTTTTTAACTTTCTTTCTCTAAACTTTTCAACGGCATGGAGTTTACACAGAAAATCAAGCTTCACATCGGCTGTTCCTAAACCATAAATTTTCCCATCCTTCAGAGTTGCTGCAAAAGGATCCCGGTCCGTTTCTGTCCAGTTCTGTATAATTCCTGGACTGACTGTATCGAGGTGGGTATTCAAAAGTAAACCTTTCCGAATCTTTCGGTCGGATAAAGGGTCTCCTAAGATCCCAATCACATTAAACTGTCTTTTAGAAATTTCTTCATTCGAATGAGTCACATGCTGGATTTGAGTCTTTAAGCCTCGGTCTTGCATCAAAGCAGCAGCATAATTAGCAATCTCTTCGTTTCCATGAGCACTCACCGAATTAATACGAATCATTCGCTTAGATTCTTCTAAAAATCTTTTCAGACTACTTGTGTTCATGATTGGACACCCTTCTTCCGTTCAGCCTGCTCAGCTAAAACCTCTGTAATGATCGCACAAACTTGATCAATTTCATCCTCTGATAAAACCCCTAAAGGAGGAAGCATTCGAATGAGAAACGGCCCATGGCCACAATAAAAAGCCACAACACCCCGATCAAAAAGCTTTATTAAAACTGCCTTAACATCATCCATAGAACCGCTTAAGGGAACAAAGGCAATCATCCCTCCCAAAGCTCGAATTTCTCCAATCAGACCCGATCCATCTTTTTTTTGTAAGCAACTCAGTCTCTCAACAAACCTTGCTGACTTTTTTTCAATTTTCCCCCCTTCTCCTAGATACCCATCCTGACAAAGAAGCTCAACCACTCTTCGTGCCGTCTTAAGAGCAACAGTACTCCCCGAAAAGGTACCAGCAACCAATCCAGGATTCGGATTAAACTCCTCCGTGTAGAGCACCAGACAGGCTTGGAGCATTTTTCCCAGGGTGACGACATCAACAAATTCATTCAAATGAAACTTTTGATAAGCAAAAAGCTCCCCTGTCCTGCCAAAACTTTGAACTTCGTCCACCCAGATTGCAAGACCGACTTTCTTGGCAAACTGAAAAATCTCGACATAAAACTCCTGAGGAGCATAATGAAACCCTCCCTCCCCTTGGATGAGTTCAATCATCAAACATGCAAACATCCCAGGGTACCTACACAGGTGTTCTTCCATCGCCCGTTGAGTCGCTTGAATACTCGCCTTGAGTCCTACTTCAGGATTATAAAAGGGAAGATAATGCACTTGTCCATAAATGGGCTGTCCTTGACGATAGGCGGGATTATCCGTAATTTCTTGCATTGTAGTCGACCGCCCTGCAAAACAGTCTTTAAAAGCGAGAATTTGAGTCGCCGTAGCCTTTTTTTGTCGGATGATTTTGAGAGCAATTTCATTAGCCATTGTCCCACTGCACACCATCCATCCATGCTTGAGACGACTCTGGTCTCCGACCTTCGATAAAATCAACCGCAGTAACTCCTGCATTTCAATCCCAGGCTCAAGATTTCCTTGCATGACATCAGAAGGAAGAGAGTCGATCATCTCTTCGATCAAGGCGGGATGAGTATGCCCAAAAAAATGAATCCCAACGCCAGTAATCATATCATACTTAACACTACCATCCGCCAACTCGACTAAAGATCCATGACCTAAGCCTGAAGCCAAAAATGGAAAATAAAGATCTCGCCCCCTATCCCGAGAAAACTCTTGAAGGAGCTTCGAATAGGTCTCTCTCACTTGCCTAGAATCCTGAGATTTCACCCCTTGCAGCATTCGACTTGATTCTAAAATAACAGATAGCATCTCTTGCTTAGCTGCTTGAAAGCGAGGGGATTGACGTAGCAAAAGAGATCTCGTCTGTAGCTGAAATGACATGATAACTCCTGTTCCACTTTCTGATGCGATAGCATCCCCTTATTTTTGTTTCAAGTTTGGTCAGGTGCTGGCATTTTGAGTCATAAATTTGCTATGATTTTAAGATGTACAACAGGTTGATCTGTTTTCTTGGACTCATTTTATTGACTTTTGCTTCTCCTTGTTTTGCTTCTTCTGATGAAGGAGACTGGCATGAATGGAAAGAAGCAAAAACTCTTTATGATGAGCAAAAATTTGAATCTTCTCTTGCAGCCTTTCTTGAAAATCCTCAAGAAAATGCCTCTTATCATTATAACTTAGGGGCAGTTTACTTTCGTCTTAAGAAATTAGGTGCCTCTTTAGCTCATTTTGAAAAAGCTAATCGGATGCATCCCCATGATGCAGACACCCAATACAACTTATCTCTCGTTCGAAATTCTCTCAAACAAACCTTAAGCTCTGATCAGCTTGACCCAGCATCTGACTGGTTTGAACTGATTGCAGACCGCCTCTCATTAGAAGAGGTCAGAACGGCTCTAGGACTCTTAGGACTCATCACAACTTTAGTTTGGATTCGGGTTTATTATAAAACTCGAGATTTCAAAAAAACGATCCTCCATCCAACGGCGCTTCTTGCTTTAGCGGGCTGTATTGCTTCGGCTTCTGTTTATGGATTACAACGCTTAACACATTCCTCCCCCCCGGCCATCTGTATTCAACGAGAATCCATTCGAAGTGGCCCAGGGGAACATTACCTGGAACTCGTGCAAATCGAAGAGGGAGTCAAAGTGAGGCTTTTAGGACCTTCCATGAAGACTACCCAGCCTCATTCATCGGATGAATTATGGCACCAGATCCGGTATTCTGAAGAAGGAATAGGCTGGATGAAAAATTCGAGTATCCTGGCACTTTAGTCAAAAACATGCCATGAAAGATTCTATGGAAGGTTAATCTGGGTTATTCTTATGAGGAAAGTGAATCTTGGGTCATGCTTTTTTATTTTATCTTGCCTCATCTTTTTTCCTGCCTGCTCCAGCATTTCAATAGATGAGAATGACCCAGCCGCTCTGCTAAAAGAAGCAGAAAAAGATATTCAAAGCGATCATTATCAGATTGCATTGGATAAACTGCGAACGATTAAAAACAAATTTCCTTATTCAAAATACTCTTTGGAAGCTCAACTCAGAATTGCCGATGTTTATTTCCTTCAAGAATCATTTACAGAAGCTGGGGGCGCTTACGAATCATTTCGAGACTTGCATCCCAAACACGAAAAAGTCGGCTATGCGATGTTTAAGGCTGCTAAGTCTTACTATTTGGATAGTCCGAGCACCATTGCCCGAGATTTAACTCCGGCTCATAAAGCACTCACGGCTTATTCTGACTTTTTAAAACGTTTCCCTCAAGCACCTGAAGCTGAAGAAGCCAAAAAAGATGTCTCTCAAATCCGAAAACTCCTGTCCGAAAAAGAACTCTACATTGGAGATTTTTATTTTAAACGAGATTTGTACGATTCTGCTAAAAATCGTTATGAAAAAATTATAGAATTCTATTCAGATACTGAAGCTGCTAAAAAGGCTCAGTTCAAATTAGAAAAATTAGTGCCCAAAAAAATGACTCACGCAAACTAAAAGGAGCATGAACCTCATGGCCGAAACCATGACCGGGCTTATAGGAAATTCGAAGTTAGACCGAAACTCAGCTGATCAAAAAATTCAGGATCTGCTTTCTCAAAGACAGTTTTCTCAAGCAGAATCTCTCATTAAAAAACGCCTCCAAGAAGATCCCAAAAACCCAGATATTCACTATTTGCAGGGAGTTTTTTACTATTTCCAAGGACAGGTGGGACTCACGGTTGAAAACCTCAAAAAAGCTCTCGAATTGAACTCAAAGCATACAGATGCTGCTGTGTGTTTATCTGTCTTACTCAATGATATCGGAAAATATGATGACGCAAAGAGAGTCTTTGAGCAGGCCAATCAATCGATTGCTCATAAGCAACCGAGAGAAAATACTGAAATCAATCGAAAATTCGCAGTTAAACATCTTGAAATTGCAGATCTTTATTTTCGCTACCGCCGTTATGATGAAGCCATTGAAGAATACGGAAAAGCAGCTCACCTGGATCCTACCTTTTTAGACACCCGTATCCGCAGAGCAAAAGCTTATGCGAAAAAAGGCTTTCTCACCCGAGCCATGCAAGAGCTGCAACATCTCAAGCTCGAGCAACCTTGGTTTATTCCTGCCAGGATTCAGCTAGGCCTCTTACACTATAGTCAAGGCAATGTATTAGACGCAGAGCTTGAATGGGAAAGCATCAGAGACATTGATCCCACTCACCGAGAAGCACTTGCTTACCTAGATATGGCAAAAAAAGGTCGAATTAAAATTTAAGCCCAACTTTGAAAGAAGAAGTGCTTGTATTAAATACTCGATCATACTGAAATCCAATAGCCAACATCAGAAGTTTTAGCTCAACTCCAGCTTGCAGCCAACTCGAAGTTTTTCCATCTGCTACTTGACCTGTGAGGGCAGGGAAATTGTTATTAAATATCGAAACACTCCCTGATCCACTCAGTGTTGAGGAGTGATGAACAAATCCATAAGCAAAATAAGGCTCTAAGAACAAAAGCACTTTGCTCAGCATCAGAGTCCCTCCATAAATTTTAGTGCTATAGTCAACGTTGACAGAATCACCTTCAATAGACTGCTCATAGCTCATTTTGGCACTCGAATACGTAGTCCGAAGAGCAAAATCAAAAGGCAGTTTTGAATAAAAAACACTTGTAACATTCCATTTAAGTCCTAGACCACAACTACTAAAAGTCGTTCCGGAAAAAGAAGGAAGTGGGAGATAACCTAGCTCTAATCCAAGCCCAAATGGAATATTAACTCCAGCCTGAATATTTCCAAAAGGGATATTGCTCTGACTTAGCTGAGTAAAAGAAGAAATTGCCTCTGCTGAAGTAATATTTGTTCGTATATTCGCCCAAAGTCCAAAAACTTTTGGATGAGAGGGTGGTTCTAAAGATCGAAAAACAACGGTTGAAGCAAGCACATCGAAAATAGGCCCTATTTGGGAAGGGTCTAAGACAGGAAGACTGATGAGAGACGCATCTGCTGATCTAGAGATCAGGCCAAACAATAAGAGCCCTAAACTTAGAAAATCTTGCTTCCTTCGAAAAGCTAATTTTTGATACCTCATACTTCCCCCTTTTTTTAGAATTTAACAGGATTGAAATTTTTAGCGAGCTTCTTTAAAAAGAAAGAGTGCAAGAAGGAGATTTACTCAAAAATGAAGCATTCATGCTCGAAATTTTTAGTCAATTTTGTCATGCATGCTCTGCATTAAGCCTGAGATTCATCCAGACGTCTTCGGACTCTCAAATCACTCAAAAAATACAAGCACTTTCTTCTATTTACCCTCCTCAAGATCCACGTCATCGCTACTTCCAAAAGCCTCATTTTCTGAGCCCTCACAAAGAAAAAGAATGGTCCCAAAGTCGCCTCAGCATTTTCCAAGTCTTTCAATGCCTCCAAAGCCAAGGGGTACAACCCTTGGATATTCTTTTGAGCCTGAGCCATAACCAAGAACAAACGATTGCGATTGCAGCTCAGCAAAGCCCTCGACTTGTCGGCATTGGGGTGGATCTAGAACGTTCAGATCGAAAAATCAGCTCTAAAGCGGCTCGCTCATTTTTATCCTTACAGGAGAGGGAAAAAACACCTCCCTTATCTCCCCTTCACTATTGGATCATCAAAGAAGCTTGCTATAAGGCCAATCCTGATTCCCAAGGAACATTCATGTCCCACTACTGTATCCATCATATTGATCTTTCTTCTTTAGAAGGAAAAGCCTACCTCATACAAAACCCTAAGATGATCTTTCGATTCAAAATCGCTCAAATCGATAAAACCCTCTTTGCCTTTGCAATGTTAGAAAAAAACCTTTGATCATACAAACAACCCCACCTACAGCTGCAAACTTTTTACAGTTAAAGAAGGAGGGATATCCTCAATTGAAATGAGGCTGTATCCATCCCTTACAGACTGCTCTCTTTGGGTTTGATATTGGGAACGAATCGTAATGAGATGCATTTTTAATTCCTTAAACATCTCTTGCTTGATGGGATACTCGTTTTCTTGAAGAACGACTTGCTTAGCAATTTGCAGCTTAAGATTAATCACCAATGGAGCTTTTAAATTTGCTGTCATCCGGGTTGGATCATCAGGAATAGTGAGAATACTCAATACTGCAGATTGGTTAACATTTTCAAGTTTTAACTCCCTGAGTTCAGCTGCAGATAGCTTCACTGAGTAATCAGACTTAAATATTTTAGGTTCTAAAAGTGGAAATGCTAACTCGGGATTTTCTAAAGACTGAAGCCAAAGAATCAAGGTCTCATCCCCTGAGTCAAGCAAACAAAAATTCTTATACTCTGAAAACCCTAAAACTCCTTGAGGAATCTGGATGATTTCATTTTTGCTAACGCTGAGCTGTCCAAAACGTCCTGTTTTTACAATCACGCTCAACCTTTCGGTTCAATGAATGAACAGTTTAACCTAGATAAAAGCTTCAATCTTGACTCTATCCTATTTCAACTAAAAAATCTGGTCTCATCTCTCAATCCTTCATCCTTTTAATATTTTTGAAACTTGAGACATGGCCACAGGAGATCTCACTGATTCCTTGTTTTGCTCCTGAATGGCTGTATAGATTTCCTCCCTATGGATTTTTGTTTCCTTAGGCGCTTGAATTCCTAGCCTCACTTGTTTTCCTTTAATTTGAACAACAACCACTTTGATATGATCATCTATAGCAATGCTTTCCCCTAACTTCCGGGTCAATACTAACATAAGATCTCCATCTTTGAGTACGGCAAGTATTCCTTTACCGGAAACAGCTTTAGACTAACGCTCCGCTACTTGCAACCCATTTTTCCTAAATGAAAACCGTCTTAAGCAAGATTACCTAAGAAAATCAAGCAGAGTGGGTTGAATAAGCTTTTTCGAGCTAGCCAGTGCACTTCTGAAAACAGCTTCTTCTTTTCCTAACTCACTGACAACTTGGGCCATGTCTGCATCTTCTATTGCAGAACTTAAAGCAGCATTGGTCATATTATGCCTCTCAATGGCTTGATTCGTTGATTTTAATCCATTGATTCTAGAGCCTAATTTTGAACGAGTCGCTACGATCTTACTATAAAGCTGATCGAAACGCTCTAATGAATTTCGGATTGCCTCCAAATCTCCTGTCAGAAGACCAATTCGACAATCTTGGAGTTCATCAAATAAGTTTACGTTTTCAATCTCGCCTAATTCACTTTCCCCACGCTGAAAGATCATTCCATATCCTGATTTTTCAAGATGGGGGTTTGTATTAAAAACTTCATTTCCAGGAATATTTAAAGAGAGGAAGACTCCTCCTGCAATTTCGACCATCATCTGCCCATCATCACCTAAATAGTTCCCTTCAAGATCAACAGGAGGCTTTTGAGTTTTGTAGCCTCCCAATAAATACCTCTCTCCTACCCGACAGTTTGCAACAGAGACGGCTTGATTAAAAAGCTGAGTCATCTCTTCAGCCACTCCTTGACGAGTATCATCACTGGAGCTAGCAGAGCTTGCTTGACTCAGAGCAATCTCTTTTGCTCGCATAATGATTTCTGTTAAATCCTCTAAGGCTACTTCAGTATTACTTAAAAAAGACTCAGCCAGTTTGCTGTTCATCTGAAATTGATCATTATTCATTTTATCTGTTCGAAGCTCTAGGATTTTAGAAGCACCGACAGGATCATCCGAGGGTTGGTTGAGTTTTTTTAAGGACGCTGATTGCAGCTGAAGATTTTCCATACGTTCTTTGCTCCGATGAATTGAATGACGAATCGTTTCATAATTAGTATTTTCAGTAACTCTCATTCATTCCTCAGTCTCTTTTTAGTGAAAGTACCGTTTTTAGAAGATCATCAGCAACCTGAATCACTTTTGCCGAGGCATCAAAAGCATGCTGAAACTCCATGAGGTTGGCTGTTTCTTCATCAATTGAAACTCCTGAAATTTGTTCTCGAACTTTATTCAGCTGTAAAATAATATCTTTTTCCTGCAGCATAGAAGAACGATTCTTTGCACTAGCAATGCCGACATCAGTTACCATTGAGTTAAACCATTCATCTGCAGTTGCATGCCCATGATCAATTAATTTCTCATTTTGAAGCTGAGCAATAGCTAAAGCAACTCGATTGTCTCCAGGGGATTCAGGAAGGAGCCCCGTTGCAATTTGATCAATACTCAACTGAACTTCCTCTGAAAGAGAAATCCATTCAGCAGCACGATTCGGCTCTTGAAGCGGTGAAAAAAAAGGAATTCCACTGATTCCTTCAGAATTGAACCCTTGTGAGTGAATCTGATTCACCGCATGAGTCAATGCAAAAGCCATCTCATCGAGTCGATCCAAAACAGTGGCAATCATCTTGTCACGAGCTTCAATAAGAGCGCCTAATTTTCCGCCCTGAAGACTGTAAGTGATTGTTCCAAGAACATTGCCAGAGCTCAGAATATCTAATCCGGCTTCAGGCTTTCCTGATCGATTTGCAGGAGTCCCTTCTACCGAAAGATGTTCTGCTCGATCAGCCATGACCAAAGGCCCCACACCCTTGATGTCCACATTAAAACTTCCATTTTTATCCTGACTCATCGAAACATCAAAATAAGAACCTAATTTACGAAAAATAAGATCTCGTTTATCCAGTAAATCATTGGGAGAACCTCCGGACCTTTCCACCCAACTTATCCTCTGATTGAGGTCAGCTAGCTCTTGAGCTATATGATTGACTTCACCCACAAATCCTTCAATTCGCTGATCAGCATGTTGGGCAACGGCAACAACCTCTTGTCGTAACCGATGAAAGTCGTTCGTCATCGATTGGGCTGATTCCCTGAGGGATTGCCTAATGGCAGGACTTTCAGGTTCTTCAGAAAGTTTCCTAAATTCATTAAAAAATCGGGAAATGAATCGATTCAGCCCGTCCCCGCTCATTTCATTAAAAATATCTTCGACTTGCCTTAGAATTAAATCTTTTTCTTCAAAATGAGAAAGATCTTTTTGACTGTTTCGAATTTGCTTTTCAATATAATGATCATTGAGTCTTTCTACCCTTGAAACAGCAACACCTGTCCCTACTGTATTTTTTCCAAACTGCCCCCCTATGGATTCTGCAGCATGGGTAGACACTCGCTGACGAGAATAGCCTTCTGTATTAGCATTACTGATGTTGTGCCCTGTTGTGGCAATTCCTGTTTTAGCTGCAACCATTGCAGATCGGCCTGTTTGCATTATATTAGGAATAGCCATAAGACCTCATGCCTCCCGAGACAAGAACCTCTGGGCGGGAGCCCCTTGAGCTCTTTGCCCTTGAGAAGTATAAGTGGAAGACCTTGGAGTTGTTTCTGCCAGTGAATTTTTCTTCATTTGATGGACATGCCCAAGAGAACACTCAACAAGATTCTTATTATCTTTATTTTGAGCAGTAATTCTCTGAATGAGAACAGTAAGTGCATTCAGCAAACTGCGAAACTGCTCTGCCCCTTTAGGATCGTCCCCTTGAATCTGAATAATAAGATAAGTCAATGTCAATTGACGAAAAGGCTGTTTCCAATGAATAGAAAGATCGGTCATGAGCTTAAGACGGGCCATCTCCGTTTGATGAATGCTTTCTAGCAATGCTTGCTTGGATGAAATTGCTTTTTGAATTCCTAGTAAGTCAGCTTGAACCAAAGCTTCTCGTTCAATACGTACCGTTTCAAGTAACTGACGATGCAGACCGGTCAGTGTCTGAAGGTTTTGGTAGATATTTTGCAGCGGTTTTTCCATGTCGCAATCCTCCTGATCGCTCGAAATGAGAGTCTAACCTACTCGAGTCCTCCAGGCATCCTCAAGTGATCATCGACCATTCGATCAGCGATAGAATCAGAATCTACCTTGTAGGTCCCTTGGGAAATTCGATTTTTAAGTTCAACAATTTTATCTTCCCGGATATCTGGAGCTTCGATTGCAATCGATTTTACTTGAGAAAACTCTCTGCTTTTTGGGGAAATCTCCGCATTCACCCCTTGAGGTGATGCTTTGACAAGCTCTTTGGAAGCTGAAGTTTTTTCTGCAGTCTTGGCTCCTTGAACTGCGGCTCCACGACTCGTTGCTTTAGATCCTGAGATCCCTGCATTGGGTACTGAGGGGTTACCTGCTTGGCTGACCTTCATGGTTTCTCCTTTTTTGGACTTCCTGCCCTTGTCTCTGATTATATCTTTGAGAATCTAGATAAGCAATGATCTGATCAGCAAGTCCAATACCTCCATGCTTTGCAGCCCTATCGGCATATTCAGAATCCATCATGCCGCGATAAATTTCTGTCGCAGGTGATTCAAGATCCATTTCATTCTTGGGAATAGTTTGCCTCATAACCTTGAACATCTGATTCAAAAAAATTGCTTCCATACCCAAAGCAGCCTTCAGAATCTGTGGATCTACTTGAGATCGTTTAAACTGAGGTATTTTTCGAAATGAAGAGGCGGGGAGTGAGCCTCTGGGTTTCCCAAAACCCCCCTCCCCCCCCTCTCTTCTGTGATGCTCTAAATCCACAGCAATTGCTGGCTTCCATGCCAAACTGAGCAGTATTAAGACGAGAAAAACCCACCATCCTAGCAGGCCATCCTTCCTGTCTTGTTTCCTGGATAGAGTTACTCGAGGCAACTCCTTTGAACTGCTTCTTGCATCTTTCCTAATGCCAAGCTGTTGACGTAGGCTTTCACAGAACCTAAAAAAATTCACATAATCTCCAACTCTGCTTGCAAAGCTCCCACCCCTTTCAAAGTTTGAAATATGGCAGTCAAATCTTTGGGTTGAACTCCCAAAGTATTCAGAGCCTTCACAAGATCTGAAACGGACGATCCCCCTTTGAATTGAATCATCCGTTCAGGCTTACTGCCTTTAGGTGATCCTTTGATTTCAATAGCTAGCTCCCCATGAGAAATTGCAATAGGAGAAATACTGATATGCTCCCCCATAACCACAGTCCCAGTTCGTTCGTTCAAAACAATCTTCGCGCTGGAATCGACATGAACATCGACATTTTCAAGCAAAGCCAAGAGCTCAACTGAATTGCCTTCATAGTGAAATGGAACAATCACATCAATTGTCGCACTATCTCTAGCCGTTGCAAATTTTCCACTCAGTTCTGCATTAATCAGAGCAGCAACTCGAGCTGCTGTTGTAAAATCAGGATTTTGGAGAGCTAAACGAAAGTTTTTCTTCATTGAAAAATTACTATCTAAATCTTTTTCAATAGTAGCACCAGCAACCACCCGCCCTAAAGTAGGAAAAACCTTGCTGCTCCCATCTGTAACACTTCCAATACTTACAGCTCCTTGTGCTACGGCATACACATTTTGATCTCCAGCTCTTAATGGAGTTACTAAAAGCATTCCCCCCTCAAGACTAGGTGCATCACCAATTGAACTCACAGTCACATCTAACTTAACTCCAACTCTAGCAAAAGGAGGAAGTTTTGCTGTAACAATCACGGCTGCTGCATTTTTAGACTTGATATTGGCATTATTTTGAATATCAAGTCCTAACTTAAAAAAAAGACGCCCCAATGATTGCCCTGTAATTTCTGCACTCGAATCCCCTGTCCCTTTTAGACCTACGACAATTCCATATCCAATTAAAATATTTTCTCGAACTCCTTTAACTGAAGCAATATCCTTTAATCTGGCAGCTAAACTCATGCGAGGAAATATTGAAACAAGAGTTAAAAAACTGATAAAAAAAATAATCCGAATCAACCCTTTCTTAACTCTATTTTTAATATGCAATTTGAATTCTATAGTCATAGATTTTTCCAGAAGCAACTGTATCCGTTTCTTCATGAAGATCATTCGGTTTTACTACCCCTGAAACATGAACTACCCTCGACCTTCCTATGCTATATGGAATTTTTTTAATACTTCTAATTTCATAGTTTCCATTTTGGAATCTCCTTAAGATTTCTCCAGTCAGAGCATCTCCAATCTTGAGTCCAACTGAGGCACTGATATCCAGATTCTCAATTGTTAAATTTGTTGAGTTTTTTTCTGAAGCCACTTCTGTCCCTGAGTCTTGAACTGAGCTCAAGCTCGGTTTTGCAGGTGGCTGACCACCCTTTGAATTCATATCTGTTTTAGAGCTATTTGTTAAAGAATGAGCCTGATCTTTATCTTGAGCAATCTTTAACTCAATCGCCTCCTCTTTAGAATTAAGCGTTTTTTTTATTTCAGACAAAATATTTTGATGAAGCTCACTTTCAATTGAAATAGAAATAATATCTCCGGGATTTCTAATTTTATTTTTTGTAAAATAATAATTAGTCTGTCCTGATGAAGCCCATAAGGATCCCTCTTCTTGGGATGAATCAACAAAATCTTCACGCGTTACTCGCGGGGTGGCCGGAGAGATATCCGGAGAGCTTGGCGGAGAGCTTGCCCGAAAACTTGAATGATACTGTCGTTTAACAGAAGGCTTCAGTGTTGATGGAGCAGACTCCCCCTGCTCTGAATAAGAAGAAGGACGAGTTCTCTGAGAAGGGCTTTCTTTCAAATCAAACTCTTGGGCCACATCTGGATCGTCTCCTTCACCTCTAAAATCTTTTAATAGACCACTGCAATGGATAAAAATAACTGAGATGCTCATGGAAAGAATCAAATAGGGCTTCCCTTGGCTCCTCACAAATGGACCTCCACAATACCACCTGGCAAAAGTTGACCCTGAAGCTCCTTCTTATATTTTCCTGCTATCACCCGAACAGGCTTAAAAATATAGGAAGGTTCTTGAACAACTCCCTGCGTACTTAGATTCAAATTTCCAGACATAAAGTGGATTCGAACGAAGTCTCCTCGTCTTACATCAGGTGTTTTTCGAATAGCTGATGTGGTTAAAGCACGACCTTCTAAAATCGTTTGAACCGATTCAAAACCTATTAATTCTTTTTCATGATAGATCAAACCTCGAGAGTAAAATTCTTGCCCTTGAGCTAGATTTACTCGCTCCAACCTAAAGAGATCTGAATATAAAGTCTCTTTAGGTAAAATTCTTTTCACTGCTATTCTTGCAAAAATCCAGGCATGGAAGGTAGCCCAACCTTCGGCAAAACCACCCATCTGATGATCCGAAACACGAAAGTGAAGATTTCCCTTTCCATCGGCTTCCATAAGTTCAATGAAGTAAGAACGACTCAGTTTTCCACTCACCTTCACCCAACGCAAGGGCTCAATCCACTCAATTTCTGCTTTCTGAAACGCCTCTGAAATCGTTTTTTTGAGGGCTAACTTAAAACCTTTAGGTAATTCAACGGATAGAGCACCCCCCCTGTATGTTGAGCCCAAAGCCATCCCCAATGTCTGAGATAAGAATAAGAAAAAAATGAAAAACCTTGAGATCACTTAAATCCCCCACCGTTATTTAATATTCGCTGTAGCCCCCAGCATTTGATCTGCTACCCCCATAATCTTAGTTCCCATTTCATAAGCTCTTTGAGCGGAAATCATGTCCACCATGCTATTGGCTACATTCACATTAGAGCCCTCAAGAGCCCCCTGCTGAATTTGACCCATTCCATTTTCTCCTGGCAGCGCTTGTACAGGAGCCCCACTGGCAAGTGTCATCCGATAAAGTCCATCTCCCATAGCTGAGAGTCCTCGTTCATTTTGAAAATTCACTAATTGAATCTGTCCCAAAATGGTCTCTCCACTTCCAGGAAGCATTGCTTTCACTTCTCCTGAATGAGAAATCACAATATTCAAAGCATTGACTGGAACCGTAATCTGAGGAACTATCTTAGCACCGTTTGAAAGCTGTAAAACCCCCTGTGAATCGATGTGAAAAGCGCCATTCCTTGTATAAACAGACTCTCCTTGGGGAGTCAGAACAGGGAAAAAACCAGGTCCTTCAATCATCAAATCGTAGGGATTGTAGGTCATCTTCGCTGGACCCACCTCAAAATTTTTGTGAGCTGCCCCAACTTTAACTCCCATTCCAACCTGAACTCCCACGGGAGACTGAGTTGCAGCACCTAAAGATCCTCCTGGTTCTTTAATTGTTTCATACATAAGATCATGAAACTCAGTAGTAGATCGCTTATAGCCATCTGTATTCACGTTTGCTAAATCATTTGCAATATTCTCAATCTTTGCTTGCTGAGCTTCCAAACCTGTTGCCGCTGCAGAGAGAGCTCTAATCATGACGTTCTCCTAAGCTTTTAGCTTTGAATAAACTAGAGTTTTCCAACATCATTCGCCTCTCTTCCCATCATCTCACTAAAAGTTTTTAGGGATTTCATGTCTTGCTCAAACAAACGATTTGCTCGAATCATATTTGTCATTTCTTCAATGGGATTCACATTGGAAGTTTCTAAAAGACCTTGCCGGACTTGAGTGTGCAAAGGCTCTCTTTTATTTTTTGAGTCCAAACTTTCAAAAAGGTGAGCCCCAGTCTTTTTAAGCTTTTTCAAGTCTTGGAATTCAACCACACTGAGCTTTGCAATGAACTCATCTCCCGAAAAAACTTCTCCTTCCTCACTGATTGTCAAGTTGGAGCCTCGATCTCTCAACTGAATTCCTCTTGCCAAAGGATTACCCCCAGATGAAGACTCTGAGGAAATAACACCGAGTCCTAAGGGTTGATCCGAAAGCACAGAAAAACCTTCAGCAGTCACTAACTGGCCAGTAGGAGATAGCTTTAAACTTCCGTACCGAGTGTAGCGAATGCCTGCAGGTGTATCCACTTCTAAAAATCCAGGACCCTCCATGGCTAGATCAAGCTGTTCTTGAGTCACACGAAGGCCCCCTTGACGATGACTTGTGTGAGTCCCATCCATAACAACATAAGATTGATCTCGACCGTCTAAAGGATAAAAATCTTTGTCTTTCATGGGACTTCTGGGAATCTCTGCAGCTAAGTGTTCTCGTTCAACATTCCCTAGATACTCCTTAAATGTAGGAAGATCTTTCTTAAAAGCGGGAGTATCCGTATTTGCCAAATTATTGGCTACCACATCTAAATTTCTTGCTTGTGCAGATGCTCCCGCAGCTGCTGTCCACATTCCTGTTGCCAAATTCTGACCTCCAGGGTGAAGAGTAGCAATCGGCATGCCTAAATAAAATCTAAATATAATAATCATTTCCTATATGTTTTTTTTAAAACTGAATAGATCGGAAAAAATATCCCTATCAAAGACGGAAAATGATGCCCACCTGTTTACAACCCTCATTTTGATAAAATTCTGGAATCTTTCTGGTGCTGCAATGTATAAGAAAATTCTTATGATTAAAATTCTAGCTCAACCTGTTTTAGAATCGATCTATGCTGATGTGAAGCAACGCTCTACTCGATTCTTGATCAGTCATGGAACTCCTCCACATCTTGCTGTGATTTTAGTAGGAGAGGACCCGGCAAGTGTGATTTATACTCGCAAGAAGGGGAAAATTGCGGTTTCTTTAGGAATGACGCATCAAACGCTGTCTTTTCCTAGCTCAACCCATCCTCAGAAAATTAAAGAGACTGTTCATCAACTCAATTTAGACCCTCGGGTGCATGGAGTTTTGATTCAAAGGCCTCTGCCTTCTTCTTTTATCGAGGAAGAAATCGTGAATTGGATTAGTCCAAACAAGGATGTGGACGCCTTCCACCCCATCCATGCGGGTCGACTCTACTTAGGCTTACCTACCCTACAACCCTGTACGCCTACAGGCATTATGGAGCTGCTCAAGTATTACCAAATTAATCCATCAGGCAAGATTGCTTGCATCATAGGTCGGAGTAGCTTAGTTGGAAAACCCATGGCTGCTCTCCTTCTGAAAGCAGATGCCACTCTCATCCATTGTCACCAAAAAACTCCAAACTTAGCCTCTTTCACTCGTCAAGCTGATTTACTCATTGTGGCTACAGGAAAAGCAGGCCTGATTGACTCGCACTTTATCAAAGCGGGATCTGTGGTAATCGATGTTGGAGTGCATCGAAATCTAAAAGGAGAACTGTTCGGAGACGTCCAATTTGATGAAGTTGCTCAAAAAGCCTCTGCCATCACACCTGTACCTGGTGGAGTGGGCCCCATGACCATTGGGATCCTTATGCAAAACACAGTCTTAGCGGCTGAACTTCAAAACCCCACTCCTTCAGACAGAGAAAAAAAGAATGGATGAGATTTCTTATGAAAGTAACTTGTGAATGAGGCAATCCTGAGGTTATGGTTGAAAATTAGAAAACGTTGTTCTTATCAAACTGAGAGATTATCATGTCCTATGCAAATAGATCCTATATCGGTCATCCTGCTGCTTCATCTCGCAAGTCTCCGATTCACAATTCACCGGCTCAGCGAGATGAGCTGATCCGAGTATTCAATACAGCCCTTGTTTCTAGTAAAAACCACTCAGGACGAGAATTCTCGTCAGAGCTTTATCAACTGACTGAAACTGCTCCCTTTAAGGCGATCTTGAGTGCAGTACGGCAACTCTCCAAAGTCCAAGGAATTCATGAGCGAAAAGCAGCAGAGCTTGTCATTGAAACTTTTCGTAGGATGGATGAAATCTGGGATGGTTACCTTCTCCAAGAAGGGCTCAATCAGATGAAAAAACCTCAGAGGGGTTGATTTTTTCTTGTTGCCCTTTTAAGTCTTCAAAATGAAGTTCCATGGAATTTGAACTTCACGATTGTGGTCAATCATCCCAATAGGTGGATTTGGGAAGGGTCCTGCTTGATTGAAAGCTTCAACTGCCGCATCGTCTAAATCTTGAGTTCCTGACTCTCCTAAAAGGTGAACACGAACAATTTCCCCATGGTCATTGAGAACTACTAAAACTTGAGTCATATGTTCAACTTCTCTAGCCAAATGCCTTCCCCTGAGATAGTATCGACTTAGTTTTTCTCTTAAGAGAGGAACCCAAGCTTGATCCAAACGAGAACGTATCCTCTGAAAATATCCATAAAATAAGTACTCTCGAGTATTTAATGCCGTGTAATCTGACTGCTTGATTCCCTTCCAAGTGTCCTGAGGAAAAGCCTCTGGAGAGGCCCACTGGGGATGATCTGCTTCTTTCGAAGAGGGTAAAGCAAGAAGAGGAATTCCCAGCTGACTCAGCCTTAAATTGCGATTTTCCACCGTTTTTTTTCGATTTCGTTTTATGTTTTGAATAAATTTTTTAGGATTTTCAGAGCTAATCACTTGCCCAACGCTTTCAGAATGGACCACTTGATTTTTTAAACCTAGGAATGCATTTTTCTTAGGCCTTTGAGCTAAAACTCCAGACTGAGTTTGAACAATGCGATTCTTTCTTTCTTGAATAAGATCCAAGCGTTTCTCTGCACGAGTCGTAAGCGAAATCCATTTTCTTTTCTGATTTTGAGCTAAACGTAAGTCAACCAGGTGAGCCCATATGACAACCCAGGCAAGATGCGCTAAAAGGGAAAAAAATCCCGACTGAAGAAACCTTCGAGTTCCCATAAGTGATTACACACGACTTCCCTTATGGGGAATCGGTGTTAATCTCTATCTTCTTTAAAAAAATCGCTTTGAGATGCACTGCCTGAAGAGCCTAAATCCAAAGACTCATTAGGCTCAGTTCCTGCAATAAAAGCTTCCTGAATAGAAAAGGGTGCATTACTGGGAGCAAGCTTTCCTGTATTGGGATCAATGTTGACAAAAACAACCCCGGGAGGCACTGCAAAGTCAGTGGCTGGATGAGCTTGAACGGCATCTCTCATATAATCCACCCAAATAGGTAATGCAGTGCGAGCACCTGTCTCAGAAGGCCCTATGCTTTTTTGATTATCAAAACCAACCCAGACCCCTGTTACTATCTGTGGAGTAAAACCCAAAAACCATGCATCCACCGAATCATTCGTCGTCCCTGTTTTTCCAGCTGCCACCCGTCCAAGATTTTTGGCCTCATGCCCGGTACCAAAAGTAACGACTTCTTTCATCAAGTGGGTCATCACATAGGCGACTCGGGGATCTAGAAGCTGCTGGGGATCGTTAATAAAAGGATAATTTTGAAGCACCAACTTCCCAGGGTCATTTGATAAATTTTCCCCTGCTGGACTGGGACTGGGAGTCACACTGGGAGACACTACCGGAACAGGCATACTCTGAATGCCTAAAACAGTTTGTGGCAATGTTTCTTCTAAAACTCGTCCATCTCGATCCATAATTTTTGAGATAAAAATAGGGCTCACCTTCCTTCCCAGTCTTGGAAAAAGTGAATAAACCCGGGCTAATTCTAAAAGAGATGCAGAAGCACTTCCAAGCGCAATAGACAAGTCAGCATTAAAAGGCCCTGACATTCCCAAACGCTTAGCATACTCCGCTAAGTAAGGAACTTGTACTGCTTGAACAAGTTTTACAGTTGGAATATTTCTAGATTTAATTAACGCTTGCCTAAAAATAGTGTCCCCATAAAATTTTTCCTCATAATTATTAGGTTTCCAGGAATTTAAACCTTCCGAATCTTTAAAAACAAGAGGAGAATCAACAATCACCGAGGCCGGAGTAAACCCTTTTTCAATAGCAGAAGAGTAAATAATAGGTTTAAAAGCAGACCCAGTCTGCCGCAAAGCTTGAGTTGCACGATTAAACTCAGACTGCTCGAAGTCATACCCTCCCACCATAGCCAAGACATTTCCCGAACTCACATCCAAGGAAAGAAGCGCCCCCTGAATCAACGGATTTTGTTCAAGTGCAACCACAACTGGAGAAGATTCTTCTGATTTTTCTGAATTTTTTTCTGTTTCTTGAAACAGACTCACTAAAATGACATCCCCTTTGTGGAATACTTTTGATGGCAAAGCAGGTTCTGGACGAAAAGCTTGCGGGTTTGCCTCATCTCGAACAGGCTTAGCCCATTTCATTTTTTCTAAGGGCAGCTCACCTAAAATTGTCCCAATCATCACTTTTGCTATTTTTCTTTTATTATCAAAACCTGTTACAATAGCTTGGTAAAGT
The DNA here is from genome assembly GCA_903935335.1 of Oligoflexia bacterium. Taxonomy (GTDB): domain Bacteria; phylum Bdellovibrionota; class UBA1018; order UBA1018; family UBA1018; genus CAIZRG01. The sequence continues at coordinate 11,712 of CAIZRG010000057.1, read as the reverse complement.
TCTTTAGGTTCGAGAAGCTCTCTTTCAGAAGAAATTCCAAAAAATGAAAGCGACCCAGCCGATTCCATTCGTCCGTCTAGCCGTCCATCCGGAAGAAAAAGTTGAAACTGAAATTTTTTTTCAATCAGTTTATTTTGATAATCTTTCAAAAAAGATTCGACCTCCTTCGTATTTTTTAAACTCTGTAAAGGTCCACGGTAACCTAACCTCTTATCCACAGTCCGAAGCCCTTCTCGAACACTTCTACCTGCTGCAACAACCAGCTCGACTTGAGCAGGAATTAAGACTGTCAGACCTTGCTCATAAACTGCTTTTTCTCCATATTTTTCAACTAAATATTTTCGAACATGCTCTACATAATAAGGGGCATATTTTCGATTTAAGTCGTCATCACGATAAATTTTTAAGACTTGCTGGGATGCCTCATTCACCTGCTCTTGAGTAATATATTTATTTTCGAACATCCGTCTTAAAACATAAACTTGACGTTCTTTTGCTTTTTTTGAGTTCAAAAGTGGGCTATATTTTCCTGGAGCTTGGGGCATCCCGGCAAGCAACGCTGCTTCTGCAAGGGTAATCTCAGAAACATCTTTTCTAAAGTAAGTTTTACTCGCAGCTTGAACTCCGTAGGCACCATGCCCGAGATAAATTTGATTCAAATAAAGAAAAAGAATCTGTTTTTTTGTAAGATTTCTTTCAATTTTATTTGCTAGAATGACTTCTTTTATTTTCCTATCGATACTCTTTTCTGGCGTCAATAAAAGAGATTTTGCAACTTGCTGGGTAATCGTACTCCCGCCTTGAACAACATGACCTGCCTTAAAATTAGCAATTCCTGCTCGTAAAATACTAAAAATATTAATACCAAGATGCTCGAAAAATTTATCATCTTCAGCTGATATAAAAGCTTTGACTAAGATTTCTGGTATTTTTTCGTAAGGTATAATATATCGACGCTCTTTAAAAAACTCTCCAAGGGTCTCAGTCTTTCCATCGGTGTGAGTAGCTACAACCTGAGTGACTCCCAGTGGGCGATAATCAGCCACACTAATAATTTCAGGGAGATTCCTTGAAAAATACACATAGACACCTCCAACTCCTAAAATGGCAGCTGAAGTCAAAAAAACAATCACCAAAAAAATACCTTTTAAAACCTGAGATTCTCCTTCTTTTTTGGAAGGATCCTGAATCAAACTCTCTGGAGAACTCTCACTCACAGATCTTCACTCCTTTTTAAGACTGAATCTGACATTCCAACTAGACTCAGAATATCTGACATTCTTTTTTTCACAGCTTCTTTTCCTCTATAAGCTAACTCCGTTTTCTTTTTAAAATCTATCAGACTCACATCTTTCACATTTGGTCTGATCACCAGATCTGCTTGTTGAAGCTCATGATCATAAAAATCAACAGAACCACCCCTGTCTGAAACATCGATAACCACCACAGGCCCAATCCCAGATAATTTCGCCTCTTCCACGAGAAAAGGTCGTACCACTGCTGCAGAAACTGCAAGAGTCCCAGTCTGATCCTGAGGCCAATAACTAGGCGTCAACCGCCCTGGCTCTGCCATTGCTGCTCGAAGGGCCTGGACAAGACTCCCTCGATCCAAAACAAGAACAGCTTGACTCTCTTGGGATTGGATGGCTATTTTGAGTGGGATTTTTAATTGTGATAAATCTTTTTTACCAAAAATATTCTTGAGTTGCTGTAACAAATCGTTTCCATGATTTGGCTCATCTCTCATGAAAGACAAAAGATTTTTTGAGGGCTGAAACAACTCACCTTTTAACTTCTGCAATGCCCATTCAAACTGATTCATGTTAGCACTCACAGCATAAAGAGCCCCAATCAGCCCCCCCATTTCAGTTCCGTAGATAGCGCCAATAGGAATTTTTGAGTCTGTAAGGGCTCGAAAAACTCCAACATATGCAAAACCACGAGCGAAACCTGGCCCTAAGACCAAAACAATGGGACGGACACCCGTAGACTGTAACTCTTTTTGAGGTGAGACTTCAGATGGCCCATAAACCTCTTGAGAAACAAGAGGAGAAGACTCCGTACTCAGGGGCGACTTTGCACTTTGATCCTTTTGAGACTCCCTGGAACGACGAGCAGTCGCACACCCTTGAATGAGAAAAACAAAGCTAAGAAAAATCAGAACTGACTTACGCATTCATTCCTTGTTCATTCCTTGAACGAATTTTCCAGTGAGCGAGAAACTCTCGGTTTCCGTTCATTCCCTTGATGGGTGACTCTATCAAACCTAAGCGCCTGAGACCAAGGCTTTCAGTAAATCGAGTGATTCGATCGACTGATTCTTTTTGATCAGATTCGTTGAGCACCACCCCTCCTTTTGAAACTTTATTCCGCCCCACCTCAAACTGGGGTTTAATGAGTGTCACCCAGTCTGTCTGTGCATGTGCAAACTGAACTAAGGCCGGCAGTATTTTTTCCAATGAAATAAATGACACGTCGATCACTAGAATATCTACTTTTTCACCTATTTGTGAAAAATCTAAATATCTTGCATTTATCTTTTCTAGCACCTGAACCCGAGGATCGGATCTAATTTTCCAATGCATTTGATTGTAACCCACATCAAGAGCAATCACTCGATGAACTTGATTGAGTAAAAGTACATGCGAAAAACCTCCCGTCGATGCGCCAATATCCATAGCTGTTCGTCCCGATACTTGGATCTTGAACTCACTCAACGCCGCTTGGAGCTTGAGTCCTCCTCGAGAAACATAAGGGTGGTCTTCACCTCTTACCCGAATGACTGAGGAGTCAGGCACGAAGCTTCCTGGCTTTAATTTAGGATTATCATCCACTAGGACCTTGCCTGCTAGAATCAGACTTTGAGCTCTTTCACGGGAGACTGCTAAACCCATTTCAACTAAGCGCTGATCTAATCGCTTGGCCATTCCTCGTTGGATTGTTTTAGTTTCGTACGGTTGGAAAAGGTTGTAGCTCAACTTGTTGCGTTCCTGAATTTTTAACAAGAATTTCAACCCGCTGCTCAGCTATCTGAAGATACTCTTGACAAACTCGAGTCAAACGAACTCCCTCTTCAAACTCTTTCAAAGACTGTTCCAAAGTGAGTTCTCCACTTTCAAGCTTCTGAACAGCACCTTGGAGCTGCTCTAAGGCCAACTCAAAATCAGGCTTTTTATTGAGATCCTGCGTCGGTTCTTGAAGAGGTGAAGGGCACATAGTTTATTAATGTAACCACTCTTGAACAAAACCTCAAGCCTTGAACTTTTAAAATTTAGGGCCGCGACAAGATTTTTTTCAGCGAATAAGGCCCCACCATACTCACCACTCCCGGCGATGCAAACACAAGCTCTGACCAGAGCATCTCTCCACTTGGATCATCGTGGAGTTTGACAACCACCGGCCCTTCTGGGAGTTGGATCCCCAAAATTCGATTTTGATCAGGTTGAAGATAGGTTGACGATTGAAGATACCCAGATTGGGATAAGGTATAAGCCGATGGCACTAAATCAGCAGAGGAGGGAAGTGCAGTCACTCCAGGTAAAAGCTTAAACTCTGAAGTGATAGCCCTCATATGGTGAAATGCAGCCACAAGAAGACCACTTTCTTGACTCACCCCTTCGGGAACTTGTCTCATCCAGCCTTTGATTTGAGCCGGTGAAATCCGGAAAAGCTGCTGGTTTTCCATATCCTGAGGATTTACCCGGTAGCGATGCGTAAAACCCAAAGAGCGCATCATCCCAGGCTCATCTTCAACTACTTTATAAGATTCAACATAGGCAGGGTAGCTCCCAACAGTAACCACATTCTTAATTTCAAAATATCCGTTTACATCAGTTACGGTCACAGCATGGGGCTGACCAATCATTCGAACAGTCGATCCCCCTAAAGGCCAAAGCTGCTCGGAGCGGGACTCATTTTCATCATAAAGAATCCCATTGAATTTTTGATCCACTGAAATTTGCTCTAAGTTGACATAGGTGGCGGTCGCAGGAAGAACAGGAATAGCTAATCCCCCGTCCTCTATGCCTCGAGTTGAATGCAAGTAAATCACCCTGGATCCAGGATTCACGGCCAGGAAAGCAAAAAACCTGGGAACCTCTGTCTGATCAGGGGTCACTGGCTGAGAGTCTAAGTCAAAATAAACCGGCTCCACTTCCAACAAAAGATCACTCTTAGCAATGTCAACTTGCCAACCTGCTGGAACATTTCCGTAGATGATTCCAGATCTTGGCTGTTGAGTCGCCTCTTCTAAGTACATCCGCTCAAGAAGCCTAATGGTGTTTTGATGAAAAAGGGGAACTTCTTCACTCGCCTTAGATTCAGAATCCGACCAAAATAAAGTCGACCAATGGTCTTGGGCCAAAGCCAGCTGCCAGCCCCTTTGCTTGTGACCTATAGCCTCACTTGAGATCACCTCAACCTCAAGTCCATAAATCGGGGTTCGAGCAGGATCTGCTGCTTCAACAAAAGTCAGTCTCTCAGTTTTAAGCTCAAGTTCAGGAAGGACTGGGTCAGGATACCCCCCTGCCTTCTTCTGGGATGCTGAGACTTTTTGAAGGTACTGTGAGGCAACCATCAGAGGCTCAGTAATCCCTGATCTTGGCAAATAACCCATTTTTGAAAAAGCGAATAAGGGGGCATTGGAAGGCTTTGTACTCCTATCCAGTGGCTGAAGAGCCGTCAAATGAGCTGTTAATGTTTGATAGTAGATTGTCCCTAAGGTTTCCCCAATTTTTTGCCCTACCGGAGTAAAATCTTCCGGGTCTACCCACGCAATGACTTTCGGAGCTCTTGTAGCCATTCTTTTAAACCGTCTTGAGATCAGCGGGTTCCACTGCTGAGCAGAGCTCACTTCCTCTCCTCTTTTTTGGCTCATAAACGCAAGAGGATCTGAGGGGATCACGAAAGAAGTCAAATGAGTAGAGTTGAGTTCTTGGGTTTGTCCAAACAAAGGGGGGTTTCCTAGACTGACCTCCGACGTATTCAAAGCTGTCAAAAGTCGAACAGCTAATAGCTGATGTAAGGTTTTTGGATTTTTAGGTTTCATAGTTCTCAATTCATCAGAAGACTCAGGTTTCACGACTAAAGGTGCCGCAGCCCTAAGGCTAAGTGAGTCAACCCATGTGAGTTTACCTAAAACAGCTTGCTTCGAAAAGGACTTTACGTCAAAAAACTGACTTTCGTGCATTTTCAAGAAGCGCTCATCCAAGGGTTCTTCAATAAGATCCATTTTAGCAATCCATTGAAAGCTTGAATAATCAACAACCACAGGCTTGAAAAGCTGAAAAGCCTCAAAACCAGCAGCAAAAGGCCCTAGACCTAGAATCAAGCTGAGACTCATCTCTAAGTTTCGAGACTTGGATACCGCCGCCCAAAGTGAGTGTATGCTTCCTTGCAATCCACGCATGAATCTATCTTCAAGCCAAGACCTTCCTGGTCTATGACGCTATTGAAGACCCCTCTTGTTTAAGAATAAACGGTGGAACACTGGATCGCAAGAGAATAGGCGACTTCAAAAAATTCTAAAAATATTTGCATTCAATAGCTTCAAGTTCTGAATAAAATCGCACCAGTACATCGGGGTCATTTAAACTATCAATACTATGAACATACTCATGAATTTTATCATCGATTTCAGAACGAGCAGCATTTTGCTGAGAAAATGATCTGCTCCTCATAAACCTTGGACTTAGGCAATCAGAATTGCACGAGTTGAAACTCCAATTAAAACTTTTGTTAAAACTCTTGCGAAAACTATTGTTGTCTTCCGAATTTTTTCTTCCTCCTGCCTCGACTTCTTGATTGTTCTGGCTTTCCTCACATAATCTTAAAACTTCTTCAAAATAGTGACAAAGGCATTTGAATCTTTTCTCAACAAACCCAAAGGCAATATACACAAAGTCACCCCTGCCTGAACAAAGATCGACTCTTTTACCGACACCTGCATCAACCACACCAACATCTTCTTCATCGCTATCACATGCCGCGGCCTCATGCTTTTTAGACTCAGACTTCTTCCTCCAGTCTTCGAAAAGCTGAGTGGCACGGTCTCTCTTCATCCTTTCTTCTTCGCAAGCCCCAAATGCTACCTGACTCCATAAGATCAACGTCAAAAAAAGTAAGCTCAGTTTTTTCATTTTAGTCCCTTTTCAATTTGCCTTCTTGAATAGAAAATTAAACTTGTCTTCAATTATCATACTTCATCGATTTCAAAATCATTAAAAATATTTACATTCAATGGCTTCAAGTTCTGATTCAAGGCGAGCAAAAACATTGGGGTCATTTAAATTATCATGATTACCAATATACTCATTAATTTTTATATCGATTTCAGCTCGAGCACGCTGAGCGGAGGTGCTCGTTCTACTTTTCAGCCTTAAAGAACCAGAATCAACTGCTGCATGAGGATTCTGAGTTATACTTTCTTTTTTTCGATTTTCTTCTCCTTCAGTTTTTTTTTCCGTCTCGTTTTCCTCACAAATCCTTAAAGCCTCTTCATAATAATTATAAAAATATTCGAATCTTTTGGCAATGAGCCCCACAGCTCCACCACACACAGCAGCACCCCTACCTACACAGATATCGAACACTTTATCATTAAAATCACTTTCAACTGTCGTAAGCTCAGACTTTTTCCTCCAATCATTAAAAAGTTGCTTGGCACGGTCTCTCTTGAGCTTTTCTTCTTCGCAAACCCCAAAGGATAAGTGACTGAATAAAATTAACATCAAAAAAAGCAAGCTCAGTTTTTTCATTTTGGTTCCTTAGAGTTCACACGAGAGCCGCCCCTTATTGAAATGCTACACTGAGTAGCATTTTTTGTATTTTTTAGGTTTATTCGAATTATCTAAAATTCTGAAGATTTTTGAGTATTTGTATTTTGATTTTGCCGATAGGCAAAAATGCCCTAGAGGTTAACTTGAGAAAGCAAACAAGAAGAAGGGCCGATTAAATCCATTAAAAAATGATTTTTTATCACCTCCTTTGTTTAAATTCACTGATTAATATATTGATTTTTAATCATTGCTTCAAGATATCTTTAAAAGTATAAGAAGTTATTCTGAGAAACCCTTAAGATAGACTTTCTTGCTCAAGTTTTAATGCTCTTGCCCGATAAGCGCAAAAGGATTGCAAATTATTTTTCCCCCATAAGAAAGTCATGAAAACATTTAACTTTTCCTATTGTTTTAAATTTTATTTTATTTTTACATTATTTTTTTCCTTAAACTCTAAAAATTCTCAATCTGCTGGTATTAATGAAAAAGAAAAGCTAGTAAACCGGCATTTTTATTTTACTGAAGAAATGATGATTTTGACTCATCAATTTTATGACTCTTGCTCATTAGATATTACACAAAAAAACATTAAAACAGAAAAATGCATTGAATTAATAGAAAGATTAAAAAAACTAAACGAGGAAGTAACTTCATTAGAAAAAATAATTGAAAAAAAACAATCCTTCTTACCTGCAACGCAAACTTTAATCGATTTTGATCTCGAATCGATAAATACGACTCAGGAAGAATCTAAGCACAATAGTTCTTTCATGAAAGAAGAAGCTCTCCTTTGGGAAGAAAATAAAAAAATGAGTACTGAAGATTTTTTAAAAAAATACGAGCTTGAATTGAATAGCTATGGAGTACAACTCAGTTTTCAAAATAAAACCTTGCTTGACTCTTTCGGAAATCAATACCCTCTGATTGAATGGGATAGTGATCTTGAGAAATGGCTATCTATGGTTTCCGGTAACTATAAAAAATCTAAAGCTATTGCAGATGCTTTCTATGAATTTATCTACCCAAAAACCTACCGAAATCCAGACATCACGAAAGATTTTACTTGGTTTATATTTAAATATTATAACTATATAGGGGTGAATCCGAAATACTTTAAGTATCGGTTATCGCTTTACACACATCTCACTAATTTTTTTGATTCAATTGACCAATCAAAATCTTTAGAGGATTTTTTAAAAAAAATTAGTCAATCATTCCTGCATCAAGAAAATAAAAAAAACCCTGATCAACATAAAGTAGCCATTGTCACAGGCAATTATGGAAATGGACATCTCAGCGTGGCACAATCGATAGAATCTTTTTTGAAGCACAGCAATAATATAGAAGTAAAAATAATAAATGAATGCACTCAATTACCTGATGCTTTAGCAACAGTAACTCAAAATCAGCTCAGAGGCTGTGAAACTTTTCATGACTTTACCTACAAAGAAAGCAACGAAAGAAAAGCAACATTATTGAATATCTTAAATTTTAAGCTAGGAGAATATTTACTTCCAAACCACTTTGAATCACTTTTTGATTGGATTCAAGATTTTAAGCCCGATAAAATTATTTCCACAGTTCACCACATTGACTCAATTAGTGCTTTAGCGTATGAAACTCTCATTCCTGTAAGTATAGTAATCACAGATTTTGAATTTCCTGAAAAACAATGGTTTCATTTAAATCATGTGGACCCTGAATTAATACAATACCTTTTTTCTGGATCAGATAAGAATTTCTTCAGAAGAATGGTTTTTAATTATTCTAGAAATTACTGGGATACTCAAATTCCTCGCACTAGAACAAATCAGATTGACCAAAAACTTTTTCAAGACGAAAAAAACAATATTTTTCATGATGTCACAGAGTCTACAGGAGTATTAAAGTATGTTGAATTTCCGACCCCTCAATCCATTCACTTACCTAGTTCTGAAGAAAATATTTTAAAAGAACGAGAGTCTTTAGATTTAAGTTTAAGAAAAGAAAGAAAAATTGTGACGATTTCTTTTGGAGGATCTTCAAATAGCACAGAGATTGTCTCTTTATTAAATAAAATTATTTCGCAATCAAGCACCATTTTACACCCGATTCAATTAGTAGTTTTATCTGGAGGAAACCCCCAAGTCATAGAAGAAGTATCGCTGTTGTTTCAAAAAAATCAGATTGAAACAGAGAATTCTATTGATTTAAAAGATTTATCTAAAAATATTACTGGAAAAATTTTAAACCGATTATCTTACCCAGATGAAATGGCAAGACTTTATAGAGCAACAGATGTTTTTGTTTCTAAATCAGGAGGTGCAACAACTTCAGAACTTATTCATTCACAAACTTATTTTATGAGAGGGTTTAAATTATGGCCATGGGAAATAGCAAATACTCAATACTTAGAATCAGTTGGACTTGCCATTCCTCCACCCAAAGGATCGAATTCTCATGATCAGAAATCGTTTTATTCCGAAGATCTACCTGCTGAAGATATCTCTTTTCAACTCAATTCACTGATTTCCCGACCGAGACGGTTAAATAAAAGATCTGACGCTTTATCAAGTCATTTAAATGATTATAAAAATAAACTTGCAAATCGAATGAGTGAGCTAGTTAAGGTTTTTTCGATTGATTCTCTTGCAGCAAGAATTCAAATAAATGAGATGAGTAGAGCAGATAAAAAAGAAATGATCTTTGCTTATCTTAAAAGATTTAGACGTGAGCTAAGCCCTTTAGACCATCAGCTTGAGTTTAAGTTTAATCAGTTCTTAAGAACCGTTGATTTTATGATTCCTGAAATCAATTTATTTAAATATTTCAGAAACTCAGGTATGCGAAACATCCCAACAGTTGCTGGAATTCAACTCATTATTGATCAGATCACTCAGCTAGGGGGGGCATCTCTTTGCCAAGAACCGGTTGCTGTCCTTGATGTAACGGAACTCGAGTCAAAGCTCAATGAGCTCGAAGAAAAAAAATTTATAGGACAAAAATCTTTTTTAGTTTACCACACCTGGTCTCACTTTACTGCTCTTTTCTTAGATCGAAAAGATCAACAAACTCGATTATTGATTTCAGACTCTGTCAATAGTGCTAATGAATATTATTGGATTGAAAACATTAAAAAACATATTAAAAAATCAAAACTTATTATAAATGACATTTTTTATTTTGAAAAAGGAAGACAAAGCGACTTATTGAGTTGCTTTGCCATGGGTATAAGAGACATTATTGAGCATTCAGAAAGCAATCTTTTTGATTACCTTCAGTGTTTAACTCAAAATCATTCAGAACTCATTGAAAAAGATTCAACTGATGCTTGTGCTGCTCATTGGAAAGTAAAGAAGCACCCAGAAGCGTTTATGAAAAGCTCTCAGTCAGTCAGTTTGTTACATGAATATATTTCAAATAATAGAAGTGATATTGAAAAGCAAAAACTGGAGGGCTTTCTCAAGCAGCACCTTGAAGATGGACTTGTGAATGGCTCTGTAAAAAAAGTTAATTTCTATATTCGAAAAAAAGCTTTCAAGTATATTGAGATGATTCTTAAAAGAATTATTTTTTAAATCTCTTTTCTCGGCAAATAGGAAAAGTTTCACATCTAGTTCACGAAACAGGGGAAGACTTGCCTTTGAGAGATAGTTCTTTTGGTGGAGTCTTTCATGTGGGTGGCAGCAGCTGAGAAAAATAAAACTCTCCAACGCTTGCTATGGGGCAGGTGCGAAGTCAATCTAGCCAAACTTCAGTCCCACACGAAAAGCTAGGCCAGCCTGATCTATAATCCCTTGAAGTGAAAGAGTCACAAAACGCTTTTCAGAATACCCAAGCGCTTTTGCAAATCGTGCAGCACGATCGAGGCTAATCACTTTTCTTCCTTTCTCAATGTCATTGAGATGAGACTTTGAAATCCTAAGAGCTTTTGCAAATTCAGGTTGGGTTTTTTCCTCCCCTAAGCGAATAGCTTCAATGAGCTTCCCCAGGGTTACAGGTCCACCCGTTGCTGTTTCCAGGCTTTGGAGTGCCTTACTTTTTTTTCTATTTACCGTACTCATGTTTATAATCCTCTCAACCCAAACCATAATTCGTTTGAATTCCCTAATTTGATAGTAAACTCGCCATCCCTTCCCAAGTCTTATGGACCTAGTGCCAGCCAAACTTTCCTTTGAGGGGCTTGTCGTGGTACCCAGGGGTCTGTCGGACGATCTCAAGACCTCGATTCTCAACATCTTCAACCCAGTCCTGAAGCTTGATCAAAATAAAATCCGGGATTTGCCGCTTCTTGATTTGTTTATTGAAAAACTCACTCAGCTCCACAACGTTGGCCATGAATAAGAGTACACCTAATAAGAGTACCATTCAAATGAATCTTTTCTGCAGTAAACATTCCTTTCCTCTCCAACCCAGTTTGTTCAGCTAGTTTGTTTTCCACAAGCAGACTCTGAATAAGCACTCTTGTATCGTCATTTTGAAAAAGATCTCCTTGGGCAACAAATGGGCAAAGACCTCTAAATACTGGAGTTGAGGTCGAAAACTCTTGAACGTCTTTTGGTAAGGGTGCAGTAAATAGATCGCCACAGAGATTGCATCTCAGACGATCACATTTGTTTGCTGTTGCACCGATTTAATTTTAGTTCCGCCACCCTCTTTTGGAACTTTATACTGATATTGTCGCCTTGATTCGTTCTTCGATTGTGAATCGGGTTGTTGACTTGTTGGAACGCCGTCCTTTCTCATTACTTCTCTTGTTCCGTGACGGCTGGTGCTTACATCTGTCTCAGCATCCCCCTCAGCCTTCTCCTTCGTAAAAACATTCTGCCCAAGTTCTGCAGAATTTCAACATCGGGAACCGGGTGATTTCACTCTAGCGAAACCGTTCGGAGCGCCAACGACGTTGATAACGTTATTGGTTTAAAGTTTCCACAGATTTATTTTTCCTAATATTCTT
>CAIZRG010000056.1 GCA_903935335.1 Oligoflexia bacterium | reverse complement strand
AGATTCGGTTTCGACCTGGAATTTCGTAGCACTGTTTTTTTCTCACCCAGTGAAGGGTTTGGGTTAAAGCTGGTAAGTGTTTTTCAATTAAGGTTTCAGAAAGGAAGGTCTTTGAAGGTTCTACTACGAGAACACTCGATTGAAGACTAGACCTGCGATCTACTTTTTCTCGCTGAAATACGACAAGTAACTCTTTTCTATTTTTCAGACATTTTCCAAAAAAAGCCCTGGATTCTAAAAGAAGGGTTTTTGCTTTAGGGTCAATAATTTTTCCTGGGTAAACAAAAGCAGAGGGTTTAGGATAGGAGGGGCGAAATATATAAATATGTCGATCTTCAGGACAATCTTGACAGGACTTTCCACTTAAAAGGAAGTAAGGCTCTGCCTCTTCTGCCGAAGTAAGGGATCCGATATAGGTCAAATCAAAAAGTGGGGGAGTGAAAGCCTTTTTGGGTTTGCTAGGATCATCTTCATTTTTAAAAAAGAGGGTGTTTCCCTCGAGGTGATCAAAACTGAGTTTTTTAGGGTTTGAAGTCAGATCGGCCTGGATCCATTCTGGAGTGAGTGCAGTGAGTGCAAAGAAAAGGGCAGAAAGCATCCAAAGTATAGAAAAAGGTTGAGTTTTTATGAAGCCATCCATCATCTTGTCTTGATTGTAGTCTATTTTTATGACTTTTTCAGGTTCTCTGTTAGAATTTTTAATTTTATTGTCAAAAAGTTGGGACATCTAGGTTATATTACATGCTTATGTCTACTCAAACTAGAGAAGTTTATGTGTCCCTTGAGTTTACCCCAAATCCAAATACTTTAAAATATTCGGTTAATTTCGAAATTCTTGAAAAGGGTGCGGTCAATTTTTTAAATAAAGAAGACGCCGAGCAGCGCTCTCCTTTAGCCGCCAAGCTTTTTAAAATTCCAGGGGTAGCAGCTGTTATGCTCGGGAAAAATTTTGTGACTGTGACTAAAGCAGAAGATGGAGATTGGGATGTGGTGCATAAGAACTCATCCTCAGCGATTCAATCCCATTTGGCTCATTCTGAGTCAGTGCTGAACCAAGCTGAATCCCTGGATGCTCACAAAGGTGGGCAAACAGAAGTTGAAAATAAGATTCGAGAAATTTTAGATCAAGAGATTCGACCTGCAGTGGCGATGGATGGGGGCGATATTACATTTGAGAAGTATGAAGATGGAATTGTGTACCTTTACCTGCAAGGGGCTTGTAGTGGCTGTCCTAGCTCAACAGCAACCTTGAAGGTCGGGATTGAGACTCGCCTTCGAGAGGCAATTCCAGAAATTCAAGAAGTGGTTTCTATTTAATCCCTGCTGACAGGTCAGTCACTGGCTGGGTCAGTTTGATTTTTAAAAAATAGGTTTAGCTCTGAGGTCCAACGAGATAAATCGCTTGAAAGCGTTTGACTCCTTTGGAATAAACCCAGAGGGCTCCTGTCAAAGTGAGTAGGGCTGTTAGAGATGCAAAGCCAAACTCTTTCCACCCCCCTTTTTCAATCCAATCCATTGGAAGTAAAGAGAGAGCTCCAGCCGGTGTTAACAAAAGCAAGATTCTACCCAGTCCCGAGGGAAAAATTTTCCCCATTGGATAAACACTTAAAGAGAGGACCATCTCACGGATCAAAAGAGCGACTCGGTCTCCTCGGGGTATAAAGAAAGCAAGACTTCCAGAAAAAACGTAAAGAGAGAAAAGAGTAACTCCTGTAAACCCACAGGCCATGCAAGTTCTCAGGCCCATACCTGGCGGTCCCCAGATCATGAGAGCGATGATCCCCAGCAAACCGATCAAAAGATCACCCAGTGCAGAAGGGTTTAATCCATGAGTTGCAACTAAAACCAGAGGGTGCCTTGGGGTAGATAGCTTGGACTCAAATTGACCACTGACGATCAATTCACCCAGATCCATCCATCCTCCAAAAAAGAAATTAATTCCACCCCAAGAACTCATGATGAGTGCATTTAAAGCAATGTAATAATAAAAAAGAGATTGAGTTTGAGTCTTTCCAGAGAAAAGCATGCCCCACATTCCAATAAGAAAAATCATATTGTTCAGAAACATGCCCAATGTTCCAGCGATTAGATTAGGGAGATTGGAAAAATGAGCACTGAGATTATATTTCAGAGATCTGATCAAAAGTGTAATCACAATTAACCCCCAAAACTCTGGTGTCGCTTTTTAGCGAGTTGAAAGAACCAAAGATTCCAAGTCCCAAAAAGGGTGATCCAGATTGAAATTCGTATCACCCAATTTAGAGCTGTAGTTTGGTAAAATTCGCCTTTGACACAAAAATGTCCCACTTGGAAGAAGAGATCAGATGCAGGAAGTCTTAGAAAGATGGATCGTCCTGGCTCCCCATAGTCAGCTAGAGGGCCAAATACACCTCCTAAGGCCAAGAAAATTTTTGTGATCGGAAGAACTAAATAACGAGTTTCGTGCCACAAAAGTTGAGCGGAAGCAAGCACAGAGGCCATCAGGGCTTCTAGAATTCCTAAGGCAGGCAAAAGAAGAATGAATCGGAGACAAGAAGTTAAAACCATCCTCCAAGGAGCACCTAGAAAAGGTAAAAGAATCAATGCTGCAATGAGATAAATCATTCGACCGCCCAGTGTGGTTCCAAATTGCCCAGCAAAAGTTAGACCGAGCCAGGATCTGGGTCTGGCTAATGCAATTGAAAAATCAGCATTGGATCGTTCCATAAACGAAGATCGCAAGAACGTCATGAAAAGAAGCTCAGTGATTGCTAGATAAATACAGATTTCTTGTCCAGTGTAGTGCCCTTGATCAGCATTAAACCTCCACCACAAATGGGTCAGAAGCCAGATAAAGAATGGATAAAGAAGTAAGTAGGCTAGGGAGCTTGCCCAGTCTGTAAAGCGCCCTTTGAGCTGAAATCCAGCATACCGGATGTAAAAGGGTAGCCATGAAGGGATATGAGCAATAAGTCTAACTGGCAGCATAGAGATCTCCAGATTGATCTTTTGTCTTAAGCACTATAACGGGCCTCTAAAACCTCTTCGAGTGTGACTTCACTAATGCTCAGATCCTGAAGTTGATCTCCATAATGTTGAGAAAGGCTGAAAAGCCCTTCAGACATGGGGAGCTGGTCTGTGAAGAATTCATAAACATGAGTGAAGAGATTTTCCTTGAGGCTTAACTTGAAGCGATCCAATTTCAGAATTTCTTGGTTCGAAGCACTTGTTGTAACGCGAACTCTTCGAAGATTTTTTAGCTCACCTTTCATTTCAGTCAGAGTTCCATCAAATCGTTTCATTCCATGGTCAATGAGGATACATCGATCGCAGAGGGCTTCTACGTCACTCAAATCATGACTCGTGAGCATTAAGGTTGTCTTTTCGTATTTTTGCCAGTTTTTAATCAGTTCCCGTAGGCTATTCTTAGCTACGATATCAAGCCCAATGGTAGGCTCATCGGCTAGTAAAACTTGAGGTCCATGAAGCAGTGCAGAAACAATTTCGCATCTCATTCGCTCACCCAAGCTCAAAGATCGAACTCTTCGGGGTAAAAATGAAAGGAGAGAGAACGCTTCTGATAGTTCTCTGATCCGATTTCGCTTTTTTGCTCCTGTGAGTCCATAAATTTCAGCTGAAAGATCCAGGCAATGCTCTACCGTCATATGAAGGTAGAGTTGGGATCGAGTTCCAAAAACTAAGCCTAAGCGTTGATTAGCACTTTGGCTTCCTGCTTCAAATCCAAGAATTTTGGCTGAGCCTGAAGTTGGACTTAAAATTCCACAAAGCATTTTAAGTGTTGTGCTTTTACCTGCTCCATTGGGTCCCAAAAAAGCCACGGTCTCACCCGGTTGAATTTCAAATGAGAGGGAATGAACGGAGGGTCCCTGAGTTTTTGGAAACTGTTTAACGAGGCTACTTGCATGAATGGCTGAAACGGGATAGTGCATGATTCACTTAAAAACTTGGGTCAATTTTTTCTCGATTGCCCAGAAGTTCTCCTTCTTGAGCGATGTTTCTAAACCATTTCTTTATCCATTGCATCTACAATGCAAGAAGGTAGAGTTCAATTTAATCATATGCTGAATTACGATGAATTAGTGATCAAGTATAATGTTTCAGGACCTCGATATACTAGTTATCCAAGTTCTCCTTTTTGGATACAATCTCCCACTCAAGAAGAATGGATCCAGAGTCTAAATCAAGCCTTTATTTCAGATCAAAGTCAAGGAGCAGCTCTTTATATTCATATTCCTTTTTGTCAGTCTCTTTGTTCCTACTGTGGTTGCCATAAACGAATCACTCGTAAACATGAAGTTTCAAAACCTTATCTTGAAACTCTTCTTTTAGAATGGCAACTGTATCAGTCTCAACTAAATCGCAAAATCGTTTTAAAAGAAATTCATTTAGGGGGAGGAACTCCTACTTTTTTATCGCCCGATGAACTTAGGTTTTTAGTTGAAGGACTCATGACAAATACAACTCTGACGGATGATTATGAGTTCTCAGTGGAGGCAGATCCTAGAGTTACATCCGAAGATCACTTAAAAACCTTGTTTCAGCTTGGATTTAAAAGGCTGAGTCTCGGAGTTCAAGATTTTGATCCCAAGGTTCAAAAAGCAATTCACAGAGTGCAGTCAGAAAGACAGATTGAAGCTCTGACAGAATTAGCCAGACAGATTGGGTTTACGAGTGTTAATTATGATTTGATCTATGGCCTGCCATTCCAAACCACGGGTTCGATGGAGAGAACGATTGAGTCTGTCTTAAGGCTTCGACCTGATCGAATTGCTTTTTATAGTTATGCTCATGTTCCATGGATTAAACCTGCTCAACGTCGATTTACTGAAGCGGATCTCCCTCATTCCGTAAAAAAAAGGGAACTGTATGAATTGGGAAGAAAAGCCTTTGAGTCCAATCAGTACCGAGAAATTGGAATGGATCACTTTTCTTTGGAGACAGACTCCCTTTGGAAGGCTACCCAAGAAGGGAGTCTTCATCGAAATTTCATGGGATATCTTCATCGGCAAGTTTCTCCGTTGATGGGTTTGGGAGTTTCTAGTATTGGAGACTCGTGGGTCAGTTTTGCTCAAAATGAAAAACAGCTGGAGGTCTACGAGAAGCGAGTGAGGCAGGGTGAGCTTCCCATTGCAAGAGGGCACCTTTTGAGCCCAGAAGACGAAGTTCTAAGAAGACATATTTTAAACTTAATGACTCAAATGAAAACTTCTTGGGATGCTTCATTTCAATCTATTTCTAATTTTAGAGATATTTTCTCAGCTCTTGAAGCATTGCAAGAGGACGGAATCATTGAGCTGACTTCGAGTTCTTGTCGAGTGACTCAAAGGGGTGTTCCTTTTTTACGCAATGTTTGTATGGCTTTTGATGTTTATTTAATAAAAAAAGGCAGTCAAGCTAATGTATTTAGTAAAACCATCTAAATTCTTTTTTTCTTAGAATCTAAGCTTTTTAAAAATTCTAATTCCTTATCTAGAAACTTTAGTCTTTCAGTAGTATCTCTTTCTTCTATTAAACGGTCGAAATGCATTCCAGAGTAAAGTAAATCAATATATTTTTCTTGTGAATTGTTTTTTACTTGAAATATTTTTTCTAAATGACTACCAGTGCTTTTTTTCCAAACACGGACATTCTCTTTAAATACTCTTGCTGCTGCTGCTAGAGAGCCTATATTGTTATCTTTTCCAGTGGTGCCAAAACTTAAATATTTTTTAGAACTAATGAGACGTTTCTTGATGTATTTTTCAAAATGATACATATTTTTTTCATCCATACTTGGATCTAAAATATTTTCACATTCTAATTGGTTCAGATGATTATGTATGCAGTAATTATAAACTCCATCTCTTAGATCTGTTCTCAAAAGTGGGTCTTTTCTAAATTTATCTTTAATTAGCTTAACAAAATTTATACGATTTTTGTTCATTCCGTGTAAAGCGCAATCACCATCGCCTTTGTTCCAATATTGAATAAATTTTTTTACAGGTTCATTTAGTCTAGGGTTACCTATTGTACTATAGTTTTTTCTGATCCACCTGTCATTGAATGAAGATACATGATATCCTCTGTTTTGAAAAATATTTTTAACTCGATCTTCTTTGATTTTGAGACTATCTTCGAAAGCTAAAGATGGGGTTTCATTTTTTTCTACTTGGCTTGCAATTTTTTTTAAAATCTCAGAAAGACTCGATCCATCAATTAAATTCGCATGACTAGAGTCGCATTGAGGTATTTTAGGTTTTGTTGATTTAACAAATTTTTGAAATGTTTCCTCATCATTTATGAAGTTTCTCAAATTTTTTCTATATTTTAAATTTACCCTTAAAATCTGACGAATCAAGGCGTCGACTATGATCTGAATGGTATCATTGTCTGGGTCATGTTTTTGAAGTTCAAGTTGGTTCTCAAGAGTGCGTTGATAAATTCTTAGACTTAATTTTGGAATATTTTTTTTATTATTTATTGAGTTTATTAATGATTCTATTATTGCATGAATTTCTTTATTGTCTTTATTTTGATGGGTGCTTTGAATATCTAAAATTTGATGAAGTACATCGATCTTATCGCTTTTAGTAAAAGCATAGCTATTTATTGAAAATCCAAATTCAAAAAAAATTAGATAAAAAATAATTAAATACCTACTCATAAATTCACCTTTTATCGTTTTGTATTCTAGTCTGTTGTTATTGTCATCTGTAGCTTAGAAGATTTAATTGCAATTCCTGTGCTAGAGATAAGCGTTTGAACTTTAAAAGATTAATAATCATAGATTTGTCTAAGATTTGTCTAAAAATTTGGCAATTAGCTACTCATTCGAATGAAGAAAAATGGGGAGAGGAAAAATATGCTGCTAAATTTCACCGAGAGTTGCTAGATCCCTGATCACCAATAAATTTTATTTTTTTAAGTAAGATCAGTCAATTTTATTTAATCTGCTGACACAAGTTTTCTGAGTCGATTTTTACTCCAAAGCCTGAATCGATCAATATAGGAAAAGGCAGCTGGGATGACTACCAAAGTTAAGATAGTTGAGCTGATCAAGCCTCCGATAATGGCAATGCCCATGCTGGTTCTTTGACGAGAAGCTTCGTTGAGTCCAAGAGCCACGGGAGCTGTTCCTGCAATAAGAGCCATAGTGGTCATGAGAATGGGGCGTAAACGGGTTTTACCTGCTTGAATCATTGCGTTGGATCGATCGAGTCCTTGTTCGATGAGCTGATTGGCATAATCAACCAGTAAGATTGAATTTTTAGTAGCGACTCCTAAAAGCATGATACAGCCAATCATAGAAAAAATATTTAAAGACTGATGGGAGAGAAAAAGAGCAAAGAGTGATCCACAAATTGCAAGAGGCAAGGCTAGCATGATCGTTAATGGGGTTACAAACGATTCATAAAGACTGGAAAGGACTAGGAAGATAAAAAGAGTGCCAAACCCAATGGCTAAGACCATGCTTTCTGCAAGTTCTTTGAAATTTTCTGCTTGACCCACAAAAAGGTATTTCATCCCGAGTGGGAGTTTGACTTCATTTTCAAAGAGATGGGTTACGTCTGCCATGATGTTTCCCATCCCGGCACCTGGAGCAATATCTCCTGAAATCATGATGAATCGTCCTCGGTCTTGCCTGTTGATGGTTGCAGGTCCAGTTGTTTCAACCGGATTTGCAACGTCTGCTAATCGGATAAGGTGTTGATTCATATTGGGAACATAGGTTTTTTTAAAGCCTTCTTTGAGGTTCCTTTGGTCTTCTTTCAGTCGGACGCGGACATCGTATTCTCTTCCTAGCTCTCGGAACTTAGCTGGAGTGAGTCCTTCAATTTGAGCTCGAAGTTCAAGTCCTAAGGTTTGAGTTGAAATACCTAAAGATTTAGAAGAGTTGGGATCGAGATCCACCTGAAACTCAGGCTTTCCAGGTCGGAAATTAAGGTCCACGTCCTTAAGGCCTGGATGTTTTCGGATGATTTCAAAAGCTTGAGTAGCTACACTTTCAAGCTCCTTTTGGTCTAATCCGATGATGCTCACGTTAAACGGTCTTTGACCTCCTGAAACGGCATCAAAGTCTTTGACTTGGGGATTGGCATAAGAAAAGGCAGTCATTTGTTTTCTGATCTTTTCTTTAAATTCAATGGTATTGAGTTTTCGATTTTTAGAAGGAACGAGTCTGACATAGAATTCAGCAATTTCTACTTTTCCAGTTTCATTTCCTACCGTAAGAGATGAGACTTCAACTTCTGGGTTGGATCTAAGAAGAACGTCGGCTTTTTGAGCCACCTTGTTCATGGAGTCTAAATTAGTTCCTGGAGGGAGTTCAAGGCTCAGTGTAAACTCCCCAGAATCTTGAGGAGGTAGAAATGTCTTGGGAACAAATCCAACGACTGAACAACTCCCTAGAAAAACCATCAAACTGCTTCCTAAAACAGTCAGTGGTTTTTGGAGAGAAAATCGAAGAATTTTTTCATATTGATTTTCCAAATGGGTTTGGAAGCGATCAAAAGCTCTCAGGAGTCGGCCTATGGTCTGACCCCAGAGGGAAGTCTGATTTTTTTCAGAATGAGTAGAACCTGCAAAATAAGCTGAAAGCATTGGGGCGATCGTAAGAGCATCAAAAAGACTGATCGCCATGGCAAAGCAGATCGTAAGACCGAATTGACGAAAAAATTGTCCAACGACTCCTTGAAGGAAGCCCACAGGACCAAATACTGCAATGACTGCTAAAGTCGTTGCGATGACAGCAAGACGTACTTCAGCAGTCCCTTTTTGAGCAGCTTCGATTGGAGTTTCACCCATCTCGATATGCCTGAAGATATTTTCTCGAACTACGATTGCATCATCGATCAATAGACCCACTGAAAGACTGAGGGCTAAGAGGGTCATGATGTTAATTGTAAAGCCTGCTGCAGCCATCAGGATAAAGGCCCCAATCAGGGAGTTAGGAAGCGCTAGACCTGTAATGAGGGTTGAGCGTGCTGAACCTAAAAAAAAGAAGACAACAATAACAGCAAGAAAAATTCCAATCAAAATAGATTCTTGAACATCTTCTACGTTGGCTCGAATCCACTTACTCGAATCACGGATGAGAGTGATTTTAGGATTCCCTTCTTGACGTTCTAACTCAATGGATAAAGAAGAAATTCTTTTTTGAATGGCATCAACTACAGCAATAGTATTAGCTCCTGTTTGTCGATATACTGAAATAAACAATGCTTTCTTCCCATTGATGAAAGCCCTATTTTTTTCATCTTCTAAAGTATCAATGACCGTGCCTACATCACTCAAAGTGGTAGGGATGTCATTACCAAAAAAGTTCACTACAGTTCTGCGAATATCATCTAAAGATTTAAATTCACCCAAGGTTCTAAAAGAAATTTCCTTATTCCCTAGGTTGATCTTCCCGTTTGGAATATTTTCTCCAGCTCCGTTGAGTTGCTTAAAGATGGAAGTAACAGAGAGTTCATGGGCTTTGAGTTGAGTTCGATCCAGTGTAACTTGAATTTCTCGTTTTCTTCCCCCTAAAATCTTAACAAGACCCACTTGACTGACTTGTTCTAGTTTGGGTCGAATGACATCATCGGCAATATCATAGAGTTTCGAATCAGGAAGTTGGGCGTCTAGAGCTAAAATAAGAACAGGCTGGTCAGCAGGATCAATACGCCGGATCATGGATTCTTTTACATCGATAGGTAGTTTGCTCTTAGAAGAGCCGACTCGGTCTCTAATTTGTTGTTCAGCAAATTTAATATCAGTCTCTAATGTAAATTCTGCAATGACCTGGCTGAATCCTTCTGAGCTGACTGATTTGAGTCTCTTAATTCCTGCAAGAGTACTGATTTCATCTTCAAGAGGTTTGCTGACGAGGGTTTCAATTTCATGAGGTCCAGCTCCTGGATAGGGAGTGGTTACAGTGATCACTGGAAAGGTCACATCAGGGAATAGATCAACCCCCATTCTTTTCATGCAAAGAGTGCCAACAGCTAGCATGACTAAAACGAGACAAGAGATAAACGTAGGTCTTTTGATTGAAAGCTCTGCTAAACTCATGAGGATTCTCCAAATAGCTTCATTTGAGCAATGAGGGTCAGTAGTTTTGCTTGTTCTCGGATGCGACCCAGTTGAGAGAGTAAAAAATCTTCTTCAAATAAAAGGACTTGGTAGGTGGTTGTTCGTCCACTTTGGAGTCGCTTTCGTTCATTTTTAAGTTTTGATTCTTGAATGACTTCTAGCTTTTGAGAAATAATCAGACGCTTTCTTGTTTCATTTAAGCTTTGCTGAAGCTCCTTCCAAGCTTGTTCCTGTTCAAATAATTTTTGATCCAAGAGGAGTTCGGCTGCTTGGCGCTCTTGTTGCCAGCCCTTCTGACTTTTGGAAAGTGTTGAAAGATCCAGAGGGAGAGAGAATTTAAGTCCTACCGCTGCTGTAGGACGATTGAATGAAAAAGAAGAACTCATAGCGTCCGATAAGTCTGTGTAGGGAAGATACCCATTGAGAACCCCTAAGGAGGAACTGGGTTGTCCATTCAAGGTTAAGTTGGCAAAGACGTCTAATGTGGGTTTATTTTTTTCAATTGCGATCTTGGCGGCTGCAATGGCACTTTTAGTGTTTTGTTCAGCGGCTTTCACATCGTCTCTCATAGAAGCTCGAGTAGGAAGCTCGATACTCTTAAGTGTTTGTGCATCGAGGGTAGCTAAAATTTCTTTGACATCATCTGAGTCAAGATGCCTCAGAGAATTAAAAGAGCGAGCAGCATTTCGAGCTAAGTCTTTTGCTGTCATTAAATCGAGCTCTCGAGTTTGAAGAAGAGCTTCTGCTTGCATCGCATCTGACTGATCAGCTAAATGCAGTTTGACTCGACGAACACTCCAAGAATAGATTTTTTGTGCCCGATCTAAAGCTTCAGTTTGAACAAAAACATTTTGTCGTGCGAGGGCCAGGTTCCAGTAATAGATTTCTGCTTGAGTAAGCTCACTCCTGGCTGCAAATCGTGCATTGTAACTGGAGGCCAGAGCTTGAGATTCAATTTGCTCTTGAGTCGCACGAGTTGAGCTCCCCCAGCCGTTGCTCCACAGACTTTGCGTGAGTTCCAAAACCGGAGAAGCGTAGGCGGAAGAAGTTCGGATAAAGCTCGAGTTTAGGTCAAAGCCAGGGAAGAGTAGAACGGGGCGAATATAAGACTGAGATACGATGTCATAATGGAGCTTGGCTTGAAGCCCAAATGAAGTAAGCTGGCTGACCCCAAAAGAAAAAGTTTTGATTTTTTGATGATCATACCCAATGAAAGAGCCGGGTGTAATGCGCCCATCTTGAGTGTATTGAATTTGAGTGAATGCTGTTGGAGCTAAGAGAGTTTTTCCTTCTTGGGATCGGAGTTCTCCTCCTTGGGATCGCGCCATGGATCCTTGAAAGCCCAGATGCTCATGTTTCACTTGTGCTAAATAATCCTCAAGCTTTAAAAAATCAGAGGCTTGAGCTATAGGCAAAAGCAAAAACATCAAGTGTAGATAAATAGCTATTTTTTGAAAGTCAGGACTAAAAAGACTTCGGAACCCAGTGCTCATAGAGATTTTAACCTCGCTGCTTCAATTCTTAAAGGTTATTATAAGTTTGTCAAATTTATATCCAGGTTTTTCGAGCTGTTTCCAGCTGAATATCAACAGTTCAGTAACCTTTAACGCACAGCATTGTAAAAAGAAAGGGTCTATTTTATTAGTACATAAATCTAATTATTTTATTTCCGATCTATATTTTATGTTTATTTTTATTAATCAATTAAGATTAAAAAAATTAAAAATAATTTATTTAAGTTTTTTTATTTTTTCTCCTTCAGTGTTTTCAGGAAACTTATGTGAATGCCTGAGTATTGGATCTCATAAAAAAGAGAATGATAATTCTAATTCTACAAGCAGTAGCTCTCACTATTATTCATATAAAGATAATCAAAATTTTTCAAAATTGCATTCAGTTTATTCAGATATATATGACTTGGATTCTAGATCAAAAAGTGATGCAAGGGTTGATGGGTTAATTCGAAAAGCAGCAAGAATCTTGATGGAGAATGAGCAATATATCGAAATAGCTAAAGATTATTATAATAATGAAAAAAACCGTGATTACAAAGCTTCTTTTGCAGCAATTATTTATGTTGCAAATAATGATTGTGATGCTTTCGCTTATCTTAAGTATTGCAGTTTAAGTAGTAGTGAGTTTCAGAGATTGAATAATATTAGAGATCAGTTAATGAGCGGAATAAAAGAGAAGAGTGATTTGGAATTACCCAGAAAAAGTGGACGTGCTCCTTATGCGGTGAGTGAGCTTTCGAGCTCGACCGATGACATCCCTCCAGACCGATGACATCCCTCCAGTTGAAGAGGAGAATTTGCTGTCTGCTGTACTGCACAATGATGCCTTCGAAGATCTCCCATCTGAGCCTGTGTTAAACGATTCACAGCTTGCTTTATGTCCACTTTTAATAGAAGGGATTGCAGAAACTTCTGGTTCAGAGTAATATTGCGAACCATGGCTCAAAAATTCGCGTTTTCGATGCAAGGTGTGGGGAAAATCTATCCTCCGAATAAGCAAGTTCTGCGGGATATTTACTTGTCTTTTTATTATGGAGCAAAAATTGGAGTTTTAGGTCTGAACGGCTCAGGAAAGTCAACTTTGCTAAAAATTATGGCCGGTGAAGAAAAAAACTTTAATGGTGATGCTCGTCCCGGGGATGGAATTACGGTGGGATATCTTGCACAAGAACCTAAGCTTGATGATTCTAAGACGGTGAGAGAGAATGTTCAGGAGGGTCTAGGGCCTTTGGTTCAGTGGCTGAAGCGCTTTGAAGAGATCAATTTGGAGTTTGCTCATCCTGACTTAGATCCAAAACGGATGGAAAAGCTCTTGTTGGAGCAGGCGGATGTTCAAGAAAAGATTGAACATGCCAATGGATGGGATTTGGATCGGACTTTAGACGTGGCGATGGATGCACTCAGGCTTCCTTTAGCAGATTCCCTGGTGAAGCACTTATCGGGGGGGGAACGCAGGCGAGTGGCTCTTTGTCAGCTTTTACTGAAAAAACCTGATATTTTATTGCTGGATGAGCCTACTAATCATTTAGATGCTGAATCGGTTGCTTGGCTTGAGCAGTTCCTAAAAAGCTATTCAGGCACAGTAGTCGCTGTGACTCATGATCGGTATTTTTTAGATAATATCGCAGGATGGATTTTAGAATTAGATCGGGGCTATGGGATTCCCTGGGAAGGGAATTATTCTTCCTGGCTGGAGCAGAAGCAAAAGCGTCTTGTTTTAGAAGAAAAGCAGGAGACTAAACGGCAAAAAACTTTGGAGCGAGAGTTGGAATGGATTCGGATGAGTCCAAGGGCTCGTCAAGCTAAAAGCAAAGCCAGAGTCAGTGCTTACGAAAAGCTTTTGGCTGAGGATCGACCGGACAAAGTAGATGAAATGGAAATTTATATTCCTTCGGGGCCAAGGCTGGGTCAGTTGGTCATTGAAGCCAATCGCTTAACAAAGTCGTATGGCGATAAAGTTTTGTTTGAAGATCTTTCTTTTAATATTCCTCCTGGGAGTTTAGTTGGAATTATTGGAGGAAATGGTGCAGGCAAAACGACTCTTTTTCGATTGATGACCGGGCAAGAAAAACCTGATCAAGGTTCGATTCGAGTAGGAGAGACAGTTAAGTTAGCCTATGTAGATCAGTCGAGAGAGGTTTTGGATCCTAATAAAACGGTTTGGGAAGAAATTTCTGATGGTAAAAATGAGACCCTTCTTCTTGGGAACCGTGAAGTGCAGTCTCGAGCTTATTGTGCTCGCTTTAATTTTACAGGTTCAGATCAGCAGAAAAAAGTAGGGGTGCTCTCTGGTGGAGAGAGAAATCGAGTCCATCTAGCGAAGATTTTAAAAGCTGGTGGCAATGTTTTACTTCTGGATGAACCAACCAATGATTTGGATGTGAACACTTTGAGAGCCTTAGAAGAAGCTTTAGCTCAATACGCTGGTTGTGCTTTGGTGATTAGCCATGACCGATGGTTTCTCGACCGTATTTGTACTCACATTCTAGCCTTTGAAGGGGATAGTCGTGTCGTGATGTTTGAAGGTAACTTCCAGGAGTACGAAGAAGATAAAAAAAAGAGGCTTGGGGCAGAGTCTATTCAACCTCATCGGGTTAAGTTTAAAAAGTTAGTTCATCATTAAAATTTTGGGGGCGTGTTCATATTGATCGTGATCAATGCTTAAAGAAGTGTTAATTCTGTAGCATGTAGCTATCAGGAATGGCTACGATGGGAGAGCGCTCTTTAGGCTTTGTCTTTCAGGAAAAGCCAAAGCCAAATTCAACAGCTCAAAGAAATCTAAAAGAATCTGTATCTGCAGCTTCTGAACCAGCTTCAGTGGCTATTTATCGAATGAGCGAGGAAGAGTAAAGGTCTCTTTTAATTCGTATTAGTTTAAAAATAAACTATTTTAATTAATATTTATCTTACAAAAACTTCTTTGTTTACTTTTAAAGTTAAATAATGTAATATGCGTTTCGCATGTTGTTTGAAAAAAAAATTTTACGAATAAATTGTTTGTTTTGGCAATGTCTCTTTATGGTATTTTTTTTATTCCAATCTGGTTGCAAAGATTTAAATAAACTATCTTCCAGTGTAGAGCTTTCTCCAAAGCATGCTAAAAAAGATTTTGAGGATAGAAAACTAGATGCGGAAAATAACGATGAGATTTATTCTGATGAAAGTTGTTTTGAGGATGATGATTGGGCTTCTGTAGTATCAGATAGGGCTTCTGATGAAAGTTGTTTTGAGGATGATGATTGGGCTTCTGTAGTATCAGATAGGGCTTCTGATGAAAGTTTTTCTGAGGATGATGATTGGGCTTCTGTAGTATCAGATAGGGCTTCTGATGAAAGTTGTTTTGAGGATGACGATTGGGTCTTTGTAGAGAAGCCTGAAGTTTCATCGAAGCGATTTTCGGCTATGATTGAAGAAGGAGAATTTGGAGTCACATTGAATCCTCATTTTATTGCGATGGCACCGAGTTTGCTTGATTTAGTTGAGCTTTCTTACATTGTATCTAACGGAGAAGGGGTTTCCAGTCAATTACCTTGGGATATTAAAACCTTTAGAGCTATCAGTGGTGTTGTTTTTAATGACAATAAAACTGGGTTTGTGGCTTATCTCCCTTCTGATCGAGATTTTTTGCCTCCCTGGTTACAAGACGATGTAGGGCCAGTGATGGTGGTTGTTTTCCATGGTTCGATAAGCAAGGCAGATTGGGTCACAAATCTTGAAGCATTACCGATAGATTCGGATGATTCTGATCCGAGTGGATTTCAGTTTCAAGGAAAAGTACATAGAGGATTTCTTAGAAAGTATCGATCTGCAAGTCAAGAGCTCATGAACTTAATAGATGATCAGCTAAAAGTTTTATCGGAAGAGCAACGAAGACAGTTGAAGATCTATGTAACAGGTCATAGTCAGGGGGCAGCTCTTTCTCAATTAGCAATAGGACATATAGTACAGCACTTGTCAGCTTATCACCCTGATCTTTTGGATGAAGATCTATCAAATCAAAAGATAAATCGAGTGAATGGCTGGTTTATTGCTGCTCCTGAAGTATTTGATTCTCAAGGCAAGACGTTTATAGAAGACACCTGGGTTGGGCGCAACAACATGATTCGGCAAAATGCAAGAGGAGATGCTGTTCCTAATCTCACCCAACCTTTAAATAAATTAACCGGATCCAGTTATTCAGGAATTGGGGTTCTTTTATATCAGAATGGACTTGAAACTGTGAAAAAAGCAACTCAATGCAGTGCTTATAGAGTTTGTAAAAAAAGGATTTTAAAAGGTTTATTGAAGGTAGATGTTCTTGGGGCTTTAAGAAATATTGCTTTGGATTTAACCCAAGTTGCAGCAACTGCACCTCATTTCGTTGCTAAAATAGAAGGCCAAAAGCATGGTTTTACTCCCGATATGGTTCACTCCAATTTAGGTGAAATGGAAAAAGATTTCTATCAAGGTCAAAGCTATCAGGAGGCAGGATGGTACAAGGAGGTCTTGAGTAAACTTTGGAGTTATTGGCCAGGTCTCCTAAGTTTATAAGGAACGAATCTATCTCGCCTGTTCACGAAGTAATCTCGATTCAGGAATCATCGAGTGGGGCTATGCAAGCTCCGTTGGTCGATTGAGCTGTTTCACGGAGAGGTCAAGAGTTATCTCGGATTTGAAAGATGCCAGATTGACTCGTTTTGAAGCGATCCACGCCCATGTCTTCTGGGCCTACTCAGAATATTTACTTTTGCCACAGCTGACAGCGGACCTTAAATCCGTTCAAAGAAGCCCTTGAGACCGCGTAACAGCTGCTTTAATAATTATTATAGATATAGCTAAAACAAATGATCTAAATGAATAGAGTACGCTCATTTTTTATTAGCTTGACAGAGTGGACAGGTTTCTTTTTTCTCCAAATTTTGCCATTTGGCAGACTTTTTCGGTAAGAGATTGGATTTGGTTTTCCTGTCTCAAATCTCCTAAGCCAAGTTGATATAAGTCCATTCCTGATACAGGGACTCCGTATCGTTTAAAAAAATAATGGCTAGCCAGACTTGCAGTTCGTCGGTTCGCGTCTTTGAAAACATGAGCAAGGATGAGTTCAACGTAAATTTTTATTCCAGATTCTATTTTCAGTCCTTGTTCTGCCATCTCAGTGGAGTGATGTAATTTTTCTCTTGCCATGAGTATAGGGTCAATCATGAGGGTCAGAGTTTTTTCTTGACCTGTAGGAAGAGTAATAGTTACTGCTTCATGTCGCCAAGGATCAGTGAATACAGATGATCTTTTTTCTTTATTTACGGTAACAATTTCATTCAGGCGAGCTAATTCAGTTGTGGTAAGAAGGGCTCTATGAAGGGCTAAACTCTCAGCGACTTGAAAAGCTCGTTCGAAGCGAGCTCTTTCCAGCTGTTTTTTTAATAAGTCTGTTTGCACAGCTCACAGAATGTGCGATAGGTGTTTTTGGGTCAAGCAGAAAAATGAGAGGAAGGGTAATGATTGGTCGGAGAGCAGAAGTCGTCTTAAATAGAGCAGTGAGGTTTGCTGTAGAACAGGAGCATGAGTATTTTACTCTTGAACATGTTCTTTGGAGCCTTTTAGCTGATTTAAGGATTAGCGAGACCATTCAAACTGTAGGAGGCAATCCTACTGCGATTCGAAAAGAACTAGAAGTTTACCTTCGAAATGAGGTTCCTAAAGCAGGGCGGTTAGATCCTTCTTTATCTCAAGAAGCATCAGAATTTGAAGTACCTTCTGATGAAAGGGGCTTAGAGCATCCAGTTGCGACCTTAAGTATTCAACGTTTGATTCAGAGAGCTCTTTTTCATGTCCAATCATCGGGTAAAGATGAAATTCAACCCGAGGACTTATTGGTGGCCTTATTTCAGGCAAAAGACTCTAAAGCATTGATGATTCTGATTGAGCAAGGAATTGAGCGTTTAGATCTTTTGAAGACGATTAATCAAGGGGTTCATTCAAACAAGGCAGGATTTATTAAGGAAGGAGTCAAAACTCAGGCAGAAGGGGATGATTCTCACTCTGAAAGTCATTCGGAGAGTTCTGAAGAAGGACATTCTCCTAAATCTTCGCCTGGCAGAGTGTTTGACGAAAGTGCTCTTTCTCATTTTGTTTTAAACCTCAATGATCAGGCCAAGCAGGGCAAGATGGATCCTCTGATTGGAAGGAAGACTGAGGTTGAGAGGCTGATTCAGATTTTATGTCGAAGGAAAAAAAATAATCCTTTGCTGGTGGGTGAGGCAGGTGTTGGAAAAACAGCCATTGCTGAGGGTTTAGCGGTTCAGATTGTTGAAAAAAAAGTTCCTGAACTTCTTCAGAATACAGTGATTTATTCTTTAGACTTAGGAGCTTTATTGGCAGGTGCTAAGTTTCGTGGTGATTTTGAGCAGAGGTTTAAGAGGCTGATTCAAACTTTAGAAAAAAAGAAAGAAAAAGGAATTGATCCCCTCTTATTTATTGATGAAATCCATACCATTATTGGAGCTGGGGCTGTGAGTGGAGGGGCCTTAGATGCTGCTCATTTGATGAAACCTCTTTTGTCTCAGGGTTTAATCCGATTCATGGGTTCTACTACTTATTCTGAGTTTAGGAATGTCTTTGAAAAGGATCATGCGCTTGTCAGACGTTTCCAAAAAGTAGAAGTGGTGGAGTCTACTCTTCAAGAAGCTTTTCAGATCTTAGAGGGATTAAAAACTCGGTTTGAAGAGTATCATGAGGTTGAATATACAAAAGATGCGCTTCAAGCTGCAGTCGATCTTTCTTCTAAACATCTGATAGACCGATTTTTACCGGATAAGGCAATTGATGTGATGGATGAAGCAGGGGCTAAAGCAAGGCTTCAAAAAGAAAAAAAGGGAGACATTCAAAAGTTAGATTCCAGTGCGATTGAAGCAGTTGTTTCTCAAATGGCTAGGATTCCTCCTCGGTCGGTAAGCTTGAGTCAAAAATTAAGTTTGAAGAATTTAAAAACAGATTTGCAACTTTCTATTTTTGGTCAAGATCATGCTGTAGAAGCTTTGGTAGGCTCGATTCGATTAGCGCGTTCAGGTTTACGTACAGGTGAAAAACCTGTTGGGTCTTTTCTTTTTTGTGGTCCAACAGGGGTAGGTAAAACTGAGCTAAGTAAACAGCTAGCCCATTGTTTAGGAGTTCCTTTTCTTCGATTCGATATGAGTGAGTATAGTGAAAAACATACAGTATCTCGGTTGATCGGAGCTCCTCCTGGGTATGTGGGATTTGATCAGGCTGGATTGCTGACTGATAGTGTTTTAAAAAAACCTTACTCTGTTGTTTTACTGGATGAAATTGAAAAAGCGCATTCAGATATTTGCAATATTTTGCTTCAAGTTATGGACCATGGATTGCTAACAGATCATAATGGACGGAAGGCAGATTTTAGAAATTCTATTTTGATTATGACTTCAAACGTAGGGTCCAGAGAATTAGAGCGTCGTCCATTAGGTATGGGGCCTGAGGACTTTAAGCCCAGTTCATTCGCCCGCAAAGAAGTTGAGCAAACCTTTAGTCCTGAGTTTAGAAACCGGCTGGATGCTGTGATTTACTTTCATTCCCTTGCTCCTGAGATTGTCGAACAGGTTGTTGGAAAGCAATTGATGGAGCTTGAGTCTCAGCTTTTAGGCAAGAATGTGGATGTGGAGTTTGATGGGGCTGTTAAAAAATGGTTGACTCAAAAAGGATATGATCGATGGATGGGGGCTCGGCCCTTAGCTCGTTTGATTCAGGATCAAATTAAAAGACCTCTTGCTGAGGAGATTTTGTTTGGACGATTAGAGTCCGGAGGAAAAGTTAAAGTATTGATCAAAAATGATGAAATTGCCTTTAAATTTAGGCAAAAAATTATGAATGAATTGGATTGCAATGTGATTCCCAAGGCTACCCAGCCTCACTATGAGGAGATCTAACTTAAAATAGAGGATTTGAAGCACTCTAAGCTGGTCATCATGGATGATTTAGAGTAATAGATTAAGGTTTACATGAATGATGACTATAGAAAGTAGGAATGAAGAAAAAATGAGTACGACGATTGAAGCAAAATCTCCACAAGCCCAAGCCACTGCCCCCTCTGTGTTGAGGAACCTTCGTCGCAAAAAGAAAAGCGAAGGTCGCAAGAAACGTTCTTTAAAGCTAAAAACAGATAAAGACTTCTCCAAGAAGTATTTTGAAGCTAAGTCCAAGCGATCAAGTGACAAAAAATCTTCATTCAGGAAGAAGAAAAACAAGAAGAAATAAAAAGTGAGTTGGGGGGTATTTCATAGGGGGAGTTGGAGCCGATGATGGGTTGGGTTCCATTGAAGTTCAGGCAGACTTTTTTATTAAGAATGTTTGGGTTTTTCAAGATCCCCATGCTTTTATTTGTAAGCCCGAGTGTGTTGGAGTTATCTGATCAGCGTTGTGTGGTCAGGGTTCCATTGTCTTGGAGGACGCGTAACCATCTGAACTCTATGTATTTTGGTGCTCTTGCTGTAGGAGCGGATTGTGCAGGGGGTCTTATGGTGACGCATTTTATTCAGCAAACAAAAAGTTCCATTTCTCTCATTTTTAAGGATTTTCATGCAGATTATCTAAAAAGAGCAGAAGGCGATGTTGTTTTTAGTTGTGAGCAAGGCTCAGACGTCAAGGAATTTGTCTATCAAGTCCTTCAGACAGGGGAGCGTAAAAACTTTCCCTTACGGATTGTAGCAACTGTTCCAACTCATTTTGGTGATGAGCCTGTGGCTTATTTTTTATTAACTGTTTCTTTAAAGAAAAAGACTTAACTGGGTTTTTGCTGCAGTAAAAATCGATTGGAACTGGGGTTGAGTGAGTTTCCCTGTAAACGTATTTTGTTGACTCGGGTGGTAAGAGACAATCAGGCATAGTTTTGGATTAAGAAAGATTTGCTTTCCATGACAAAATTTTGGAATTGTTTGTTGAGGTGCTAAGAGGGTCCAAATTGTTTTAAATGCGACTTCTCCCAGTGCAACAATGACATGCACATTTTTGAGAGCAGTGAGTTCTTGAATGAGGTGGGTTTGGCAGTGGTTGATTTCAGTAGGAAGGGGTTTATTTTCAGGCGGAGCACATTTGATAATGCAGGTCACATAGGCATCTGAGAGGCAAAGTCCGTCATTGATTCCAACTGACTGGGGTTGATTTGAGAATCCAGCTTTGTAGAGTGCGTGATAAAGCCATTCACCGGATCGATCCCCAGTGACTACTCTTCCAGTTCGATTGGCACCATGAGCTCCTGGAGCTAATCCAACAATGAGAAGGCGTGCCCAGGGGTCTCCAAATCCGGGAACTGGTTTACCCCAATAGGTTTCATGGCGGTAGGATTTTCGTTTTACGAGCGCGATTTTTTGGCAATGGTTTCTTAGCCTAGGACACTGAGTACAAGACACAATTGAGGATCTTAAGGTTTCAATCATTGAATTTTTTAAAATTAGATTTCTCTG
Organism: Oligoflexia bacterium; assembly: GCA_903935335.1. Lineage (GTDB taxonomy): Bacteria > Bdellovibrionota > UBA1018 > UBA1018 > UBA1018 > CAIZRG01. Next base: position 39,654 of record CAIZRG010000056.1, on the reverse strand, counting down.
AGGGAAGCCTGGATGTCAAGAAATGGATTTTGTGGAAGTCAGGAGTCGTGTTAGCTTTCGTCAAATGTATTTAGATTGGATTCCTCAAGCAACTGCTGAGGCAGTTGCAAACCTAGATTTGGCCATCACTGTGCACACAGTGCCTGAAATTGATATTTTGCTGAGTAAGACTGTCCTTTTCCGAGGAAAAAAGTTTAGACCTACGCTTTGTTTTTTAGTGGGCCAATTCTTAAAAGTTCCCTTAAGTCAGCTTCACTCTTATGCACGAGCTTCTGAGTTTGTTCATGCAGCGACTCTTGCGCACGACGATGTGATTGATGAAAGTCGGATTCGTCGAAATCGGCCGACGCTGAATGCTAGATCTTCGAATGCCAGAGCAGTATTAGCAGGAGATTTACTTTTAGCTCGAGTCATGTCAGAGCTTTCTTCTTTAGGTGAGATTGAACTGATTCGAGATCTTTCAAGGACAGTTGAAGAGCTGGTTCATGGGGAATGGCTTCAGCTTGAGGCAAGAAACGTCTTTGGTATTACGCGCACTCATCTTGAGACAGTGGCTCGAAAGAAAACTGCAAGCTTAATGTCATGGTGTTGTTCCACACCTGCTCGTTTAGCGAAGGTGAGTGAGGGCATTCGCCAAGCTTGTTTTCAGTTTGGAGAGCTCTTGGGTCTTGCCTTTCAGATGATTGATGACATTATTGATTACGACGCTTCTGGTGGGAAGCCATTTGCGCAAGATTTACGAGAAGGGCTGATTAATTTTGTGACTCTGGAGATGCTCGAAGAAAACCCCTCTCTGAGCGAACCGATTCAAAAGTTACTGGGAAATGATACCGACTTACAGTCCTGGCCTTGGAGAACAATTGAGTTAGTTGCGGCAACCGATCGGGTGAGGGCTAGATCTCAGGCTAAGCTTGAAGCAGCAGATCAAATTTTATCTCAAGTTTCTATTGCTTTAGAAAAGCCTGATTTAGAGGCTCTTCAAGCATTGAGGTCGATCCTAGTTTATCTGAAAGAGCGAATCCGGTGACTCATGGAATTTTAAATTTACGTCGGGATGATTTGGAGTTTGAGAGAGTTCTGCGATCAGGAAAAATTTTACAGAATGGTGAGGTCTGGATTGCCCTGCCTCGAGAGGTTGCTTCAGGGTTATTTGGGAGTAGAGCCCTTGACTCCGTTATTTTTGAGTTAGTCCGTCCTGAATCCATCATTAAGCCTTCTTCGGGGAAAGTCTTTCTCAAAGCAATTCGTTCTGTTCATTTAGCTTGGACATTGATGCCTGGTTGTGCAGTGCTTCTCAATGGTTTTTTACATCACTGGTCAGTGCATTGGAGGAGAGGTTTTTTTTCTTTTTTAGGAGTTGTTTTTCTTCAGATTGCCGTCATTTTTTTAAATGATGTGGAGGATCATCTGAGGTTGATTGATCTTTCACGAGGTTTGGGAAAAAATGGAGTGATTCAAAAAGGATGGATCAGTGCAGAGGAGGTTCAAAAGCTAGGCTATTTGGCACTCCTTTTAGGCAGTCTTTGTGGTTTACCCGTTATTTTTCAAAGTCCATCTATTTTAGCTTGGATTGGTTTAGCGGGAGGGGTGGGTGCATGGGGATATTCAAATCAGCCTTTTTCTTTTAAATACAGAATAGTCGGAGATTTTTTCTTGTTTTTATTGGGAGGGCCACTTTTATCGGTGGGTCTGAGTCAGGCTATTTTTGGTTTTTTTGATATTTCAGTTGTGATGATTGGGCTTTATTTTGGTTTGACAGTGATAGCCATGTCTCATGCTCATCATCTTCAAGATTTAGAGATTGATCGTATTTATGGGATTCGGACATGGGCTGGTACTTTAGGGTTTAAAAAATCTCGAGTTTTTCTAGGTTTTCTTTACTCAATGGCGTTTCTCTGTGTGAGTATACCTACACTTTTGGGTGTATTTCCAGTTTCGGTTTTTCTTTTTTGCAGCCTCGGTTTATGGGGAGTCATTCGATTGATGAGAAGAGTGTGTATCGTTTCAGGACCGGCCTCGGCACTTTTAGGTTCAATCCGTACAGAGTCTTCTCAGCTTTATTTTCGATTGGGCCTGGCTCTTTGTGTGGGTTTAGGGGTGGGGTTTTGGGTTTAGGGATTTCTGATTAAAAATGTTGGGGTTTAAAATAAACCCATGGACACCTCAATTGAAGCTGTTAAGCTTACATCAGTATGGGGCAATCTAAAAATTTGAGTTTTATGCGTTCTTTATGCATGGGGTCTATTGAGCAGGACATGGTTCTGCCCTTCCCTCAAATGAAAGTAAGCGAGAAGGAAACTCTAAGTACTGTGTTTTCCTCTTTTGAGTCTTGGCTAAAGCCAAAAACGGCAGAATTTAGGAAATGGGATCGTCAAGGCGAGTTTCCTTCAGAGTTTATTCAAGAGATGAGGGATTTAGGGCTTTTTAGTTTGATTATCCCGGAGGAGCACGGAGGGTTAAACCTGAGTAATACGGGTTATTCAAGAGCCCTTCAGGAATTGGCCAAGTATGATGGTTCGGTTGCTATTACAGCAGGAGCTCATAGTTCGATTGGTATGAGGGGCTTAGTTCTTTTTGGTACTCCCGAGCAAAAACAAAAGTATTTTCCGAAACTAGTGACAGGGGAGTGGATTGCTGCCTTTTGTTTGACTGAGCCTGGGGCTGGTTCAGATGCGGCTTCGATTCAATCCAAGGCTGTGAAAGAAGGAGAATTTTGGGTTCTTACAGGCCAAAAGCTATGGATTACTAATGGTGGTATTGCGAGTTTTTTTACGGTCTTTGCTCGCACGGATGGACCTGAGGGTCAAATGACAGCCTTTATTGTGACGAAAGAGATGGAAGGCGTCAGCTGTGGTCCTCACGAAGATAAGATGGGGCTTAGGGCGAGTTCCACAACGACAGTTCATTTTGATCGTGTCAAAATTCCTCAAGAAAATATTTTAGGAGAAGTGGGTAAGGGCTTTAAGGTTGCCATGAAGATTTTAAACAGTGGACGAAGTGGCCTGGGTGGAGGTTGTGTTGGGGCCATGAAGCATGTGATTGCTTTATCAACCAAACAGGCCAATGAGCGAGTTCAATTTGGTAAAAAAATTGGAGAGTATGGTTTAATTAAGGAAAAAATCGGACAAATGGTCGTTGACTGTTACGCTTCAGAGTCTGTGGTGTCACTCGTGGCAGGTTTGGTGGATCAAGGTTATGAAGATTACGCTGTGGAAGCAGCTATTTCTAAAGTGTTTGCTACGGAGTGTCTATGGCGAGCGGCTGATGAAGGTTTACAGATTGCATCTGGAAACGGATTTATGTGTGAATTTCCGTATGAAAGGATTTTAAGAGATTGTCGGGTGAATCGGATTTTTGAAGGGACCAACGATATTTTGAAGCTTTTTATTGCTCTTACTGCCATGAACGATGTCGGTAAACAACTCAAAGAGCTCAGTGCTTCTTTGGAGGGGATCTTTCAGGATCCGATTAAGGGGTTTGGCCTTTTATCTGAGTATGGACTAAAAAAAATCACTCAAGTGACCAAGGTAGGGGGAGTAAAATCTTCTTTTTCAAAGCTTCATCCATCTTTGAAGGCTCAAGCGAGTATTTTTGAAAATGGAGTTCGGGGTCTTTCCGTAGCAGCAGACCGGATTTTAAGAAAGCATGGCAAGAATATCATTCATAAGCAATTTGCTACAAAAAGACTTGCAGAGATCATGATTGATCTTTTTGTCTTAGCCAGTGTACTCAGTCGAGTGAATTCTGCACTAAGTTTAAAGAAAAATGAAAATCAAAAGCAGAATCTGGAAAAAGAAGTTGAAATTTTAAACTCTTTTTCTTCCCAGGTTCATAGTAGAATTCAGAGCCATTTTGCAAAGATTGATGACAACGACGATGAGCTTATTAAATCTTTGGCTGACCATGCCTTGAAGCATGAAAAGTATATTTGGGATAATCTTACTGAGCCGACATCTTAATTTCTTTAGTTTACTTCTTAGATTTAATTCTATAAATTATATTTTGATTGATTAAAATATAATTTTAAAAAAACCAAAATTTGGGTGGCAGATTTTCAATGATGGAACCTTAAGGTTGTTGAAATTGCTTTTGACTTAAAGATCAAACATGACTCCAAGATAGGCAAACTGCTGTTTAGCGTTTCTGAGTTCAAAGTACTTTAAGCGAGGATCCATTCCGTTATAGTAGCCTAAAACAGTACGAATCGTCTGACGATGTCCTGGGCTCATGTGATTACCGATATAAGCTCCGATTTGTGCATGAGATGTGAGGGTCATGGAGTGACCTTGGATTCCTGATTCGTCCAGGCCAAAAGCAAGGTACGGAGAAAATTGACGAGAGTCTTTAGCTCCCCAGGGAAAGTACTCAATGGATTGATCTAGCCAAATGGGGTGGACTGGGGGATAGGATCGAACAAACGGTTTGATTGTTGCTGCAAGGCGAAGATTGTTTTTTATATCGTAGACGACTCGAATGGAGAGAAACTCCTGACCTACAGAGGGTTCAATCAGATCTGAGTCAGCAGGAACTACTCCATCAGCAGTATGAGCAGAAAAGTGAGTGTAACCTACTGAGAATCGAAGCTTCGAGTGAAGTTCCCATTCTACTGCAAATCCTAATCGAACATCTAGGGTTTCTGTCCAAATTCTTAAATTATCGTTGTAGTGAAGTCCTGCATTGGCTGAGGCATGAAGGACGAATTCAGGGTGGTGGATCGATTCCTCATCGCCTATGACGGGTAGGGTTCCTCCTAAAGAAGTCCAAAGCCTTGCTTGGCCTGTGTTTAAGAGTGCTGCTTGTTCATCAATAAACTGTCCCCAGGTATCATAAAGTTGATGGTAGGACTCCGGAAGAAGCTCCCAGTTTGCCCATGCTATTGAGCTTTCTAGAAGGAGAGAGAATATTGCAGTTAAAAAGAGACTAAAAATCAATCTTAAATTCATAAAGGGTCTTTTAAGCTTATGTAAGCTCATGTCAAGCCTCATACAGGAAGGCCCACATCGAATCTCAGTTTCGAGGTGAGCCCCTCGGGTGGGCTTAGACCTCTTTACCAGTTGCGCTTATTGGCAAACGTGTCTTTTAAAGATCGAGGAAAAGACCAGCGGGGCTTTTTCGTTGCAGGACGGGCTTTAATGTCCATAGGCTGCCCGGTGAAAGGGTTTGTGCCTTTCCCTGGTTTACGAGCTTTGACTTCTTTTCGGACTAAAGCCCCAATGATTGGGAAACGGACTCGGTCTCCTGAAGCAGCAGCCTTTGCTCCATGGTTGAAAGCGTTTTCTAAGCAATTTTTTAGGTCTGTTCTTTTGATTCGAACTTGGCCTTTGCGGTTGACTTCAGCTGTTTGTAAAATCCCTTCATAAACTTCGTTAATGAATGAATACTTTGATTTTTTTTTTGCCATAAGAATCTCCTTGAATTGTTTTAGGGTCCTTTTTAAAACACTGCAACCAGTTTTTTGATTTTTAGTAGAAATCCTCGTTTTTTTAAGAAATCCTCGACACAATTCAATTATGCTAAGTAGGGTCTATGCAAATTCTTTTGATTACTCCTCCTCTTACACAGCTCAATACGCCTTATCCTGCAACATCTTATCTCATTGGGTTTTTAAAAAAATCAGGCATTGTAGCGACTCAGTCAGATCTTTCACTCGAATTGATTTTAAGACTTTTTTCTAAGCAAGGATTAGATGAAATTGCTTTAGAGCTTTTGAAACATAAAAAAAAATATAAAAATCCTGGGATTCGATTTTTTCTGGAGAATCAGCAAAATTATCTTGCTTGTATTGAACCCCTGATTCGTTTTCTTCAAGGGAAGGATCCTAGTTTAGCTCTCCGAATTTGTAGTCGAAAGTACTTGCCGGAAGGTCCTCGATTTCAAGCGATTACGGAGGGTGCAAGTCCAGAGGATCCAGATCCTCTTTCCTGGGCTTTTGGATCGCTTGGGGTTCAGGATCGAGCAAAATATCTGTCTAGTCTTTTATTAGATGATCTCGTTGATATCATTCGTGAGGGGGTCGATGAGCGATTTGAACTTTCTCGCTATGCAGAGAAGTTGGCTGCCAGTATGCCTACTTTTGACTTGATCTGGGATGCTTTGATAAGCACTGGAACTTTGGTGGATCGGTATTTAGATCAACTGAGTGTTGAACTCATTCGAAAAATCCCTGCTCCTGTGGTTGGAATTACCATTCCATTTCCTGGAAATGCTTATGGAGCTTTTCGAATTGCTCAAGCCATCAAAAAAGAAAATCCTGAGATAAAAATCATTTTAGGGGGAGGATATGTCAATACCGAGCTTAGGCAGTTATCAGATCCTAGAGTTTTTGATTGGGTCGATTTTATTACTTTAGATGATGGAGAAAAGCCTTTACTCTGTATTTTAGAACACCTTCAGGGCAAAAGATCTTCTCAGCAACTTTTAAGAACCTTTATTCGCCAAAAAGGTCAGGTTGTTTACCAGGCTGGTTTAGGGCTTCACGACATTCCACAAAGGGATCTTGGAACGCCTACCTATCAAGGACTTTCATTGGATCATTATCTTTCTGTTTTTGAGATGCTCAATCCTATGCATCGTATTTGGTCTGATGGAAGATGGAATAAGCTCACACTTGCCCACGGCTGTTATTGGAAGAAATGTAATTTTTGTGATGTTTCTTTAGACTATATTGGTCGCTATGACCCCAACTCTGCAGATTTGATTGTTGAGCGGATGAAAACCTTAATAAAAGAGACCGACCAAACAGGGTTTCATTTTGTCGATGAAGCTGCTCCTCCGGCTTTGTTGCGGGCTTTAGCTCAGAGATTGATAGAACAAAAGCTTTCAGTGAGTTGGTGGGGTAACGTTCGTTTTGATAAGGTTTTTACTCCTGAACTTACTGATTTATTGGCTCAGTCCGGATGTATTGCTGTGAGTGGAGGTCTTGAAGTGGCTTCAGATCGTTTATTGAAGCTCATGCAAAAAGGAGTGACTGTTGAGCAAGTGGCCCGAGTGACCCACGCTTTGACTCGCTCGGGGATTATGGTTCATGCCTATCTGATGTATGGCTTCCCAACTCAAACTATTCAAGAAACCATTGATGCTTTGGAAAGGGTTCGGCAACTCTTTGAAGAAGGGTGCATTCAATCGGGTTTTTGGCATCCATTTTCAGCTACTGCACACAGTCCGATTGGAATGAATCCTGGAAAATTTGGAATTCAGCTTTTGCCAGAACCTCCTGGTTGTTTTGCAAGAAATGATCTGGGCTTTATTGATCCTACCGGTTGTGATCACCTCACTTTAGGAAAAGGACTTAAAAAAGCTCTTTATAATTATATGCATGGAGTAGGTTTAGATCTGGATGTTAGGATTTGGTTTGATCAAAAGAAAATTCCTTCACCCCAAGTTTCTAAAACTTTAATTCGCCGTGCTTTAAATGGCTAAATCCTTAATCAGCTATGTTTTCTGGGACTCTTGATCTGGGAAATACCCTTCTCGCTCAATGATGGATCGCTTATTGGCAACGTTTGTTAAACGTGCATCAGCAAGCAACTCTTCAATTGCATGGAGTTCATCTTCCAGATCCCACTTACTGAGCATGATGAGAGCCAAGTCCTCGTGAGTATCAGGAGGCTTTAAGCTTTCATGGACTTTAAGTTTATGTCGAATTCCTAACGAGCGCTGCACTAGAGAAAGTTTACGGTATCGGTCCATAGTGATCTAGAGGCACTGAAGTCCTCATAGTGCCTCAGCCTTTCGTATTAGGTTTTTAATGTTTGTCTTAAAACGTAAGGTAGAATCCCTCCTTGTCGAAAGTACTCCACCTCGTTTGGGGTATCAATTCGGACAAGTGCTGTAAATATTATAGTCGATTGATTCGAGGAATAGGCTGTGATTTTAATTTTTTGACCCGCTAAAAGATCAGCTAGATGGGGGATGTCAAATGTTTCAGTTCCACTGAGACCCAGGCTTTTGGCTGATTCTCCTTCCAGAAATTGGAGAGGCAAGATTCCCATTCCAACTAAGTTAGAACGATGAATTCGCTCAAAACTTTCTGCCAAAACGGCCTTGATTCCAAGCAGTTTTGATCCTTTGGCAGCCCAGTCTCTCGATGATCCTGTGCCATACTCTTTCCCTGCAAGAATAACTAAAGGAACATGGTTAGCCTGGTAGAGGAGAGAGGCCTCGTAAATCGACATCAACTTGCCTTCAGGAAGATGTAAAGTTACTCCTCCTTCCGTTTCAGGTACAAGCTTATTTTTAAGTCGTACGTTGGCAAAGGTTCCACGAACCATAACTTCATGATTACCTCTTCGAGCTCCATAAGAGTTAAAGTCTTGGGTAGATACTCCAAGGGTAAGTAAGTACTTTCCGGCCGGAGAAGACCGACTTATCGAACCTGCAGGAGAGATATGGTCTGTGGTTACTGAATCCCCTAGGAAGGCAAGAACTCGAGCTCCTCGAATGTCCTGAAGTTTTTCAGGCTTCAGAGAAAGATTTTCAAAAAAAGGGGGCTCTTTGATGTAGGTTGAAGCTGGATCCCACTGGTAAAGACTTCCCTCAGGGACTTGAAGCTTTTTCCATTTTTCGTCTCCTGTAAAAACATCTGAATAGCTCTTTCGAAACTGCTGAGCCGTAATATGCCGGTTAACCTGTTCTGAGACTTCTTCGGATGAAGGCCAGATATCTTTTAGGAATACTGGCTTTCCTTGAAGATCTGTTCCGAGTGCAGTGATGTTGAGGTCAAGATTGATATTCCCAGCTAAAGCATAAGCAATTACTAAAGGAGGTGAAGTTAAGTAATTAGCACGAACTTGGGTGTTGACTCGTCCTTCAAAATTTCGATTTCCTGATAAGACAGAAACAACAGCGAGATTTTTTTCGGAGACAGCTTTTGAAATCGCATCAGGTAAGGGCCCACTATTTCCAATGCAAGTTGTACAGCCATAACCCACTAAATAAAATTTAAGTTTTTCTAAGTATGGCATGAGACCGGCTTCAATGAGGTAGTCGGTGACTACCTTTGATCCGGGAGCGAGGCTAGTTTTTACCCATGGTTTTACTTGTAAACCGCGTTCAACAGCTTTTTTAGCAAGAAGACCTGCTGCCATTAAGACGCTTGGGTTGGAAGTATTCGTACAGCTTGTGATTGCTGCAATGACAACAGAGCCTTGGCAAATTTGAAAATGCTGTGGATGATTGGAGGATGAAGTTGCAGGGAGCTCTACAGGTGCAGTTTTTCCTAATGCCCCCAGGTGTGTGTCTGGATGAGGATTTAAAAGTTCTGGGGTTTTGTCGGTGGATTGACCTGGTGTTTGAGTCCATTCATCTAAGGCTTTGGGATCGATCTCTTTCATTTGATCTGGAATTAAAGTGGGAAGAGATTTTCTAAAGGAACTTCTCACTTGGCTTAAATTGACTCGGTCTTGAGGTCTGGCAGGTCCTGCAAGACTAGGTTCAATCGTGTCTAAAGAGAGACTCAAAGTTTCAGAGTAACTAGGAGCAGGTTGCGTGGGGGAGTACCAAAGTCCTTGTTTTTGATAGTAAGTCTCAACAAGCAGAGCAGCAGATTCTCGGCCGGTGAGGCGTAGATACTGAGTTGTAACTGAGTCGATTGGAAAAAGCCCTACTGTAGCTCCGTACTCAGGGGCCATATTAGCTAATGTCGCTCGGTCAGCTAGACTTAAGCAGGCAAGTCCAGGACCATAAAATTCGACAAATTTTCCTACCACTCCTTTTTTACGTAAGATCTGAGTGACGGTGAGAACTAAGTCCGTTGCCGTCGCATTTTTTGGAAGTTTTCCAGTCAATTGCAGGCCAACCACATGAGGAATGAGCATCGAGCAGGGCTGCCCTAAAAGAGCAGCTTCTGCTTCAATTCCTCCGACCCCCCAACCTAATACGCCTAAACCATTGACCATGGTGGTGTGTGAGTCAGTTCCAACAAGAGTGTCTGGATAAATCCAGGTATTCCCATTTTTTTGAGTAGTCATTGCGACTTGAGCTAAATATTCTAAATTGATCTGGTGAACAATTCCGGTATCCGGTGGAACGACTCGGAAGTTTTTAAAGGTACTTTGTCCCCACTTTAGAAACTCATAACGTTCAGAGTTTCGTTCAAACTCAATGTCAGAGTTGACTTGAAAAGAGGAAGGAGTTCCAAATTCATCGACTTGAACGGAGTGGTCGATCACTAAATCTGCTGGTTGTAAAGGATTGATTCGAGTTGGATCTCCTCCTAAGCGCTTAACAGCAGCTCGCATTGCAGCAAGATCAGCAACCGCAGGAACACCTGTAAAGTCCTGAAGAAGAACTCGAGCAGGCATAAATTGGATTTCATAAGAAGGTTCGGCTTTGGGATCCCAATGGGAGATGGCTTCTAGGTCTTTCTTTTTAACAGCTACTCCGTCTTCATTTCTAAGAAGATTTTCTAAAAGAATTTTTAAAGAGAAGGGAAGTTTTGAAATATCGTGGTTTTTTGAGAAAGTCTGAAGTGAATGGTAGTAAAATTTTTCACCTTCAAGCTCAAAGTGGCTGAGTGTGTTAAAACTGTTTAAATTTTCTTCAACTCTTTTTTTTTTCATAGAAGCTCATACCTCGCTGTAAAATCTCTTTTACTCTAAGGGAGAAGTGATAAAATTGGAAGACTGAAGATCAAGGTAGGATATTTTATGGAGATTCAAGTTGTTCAAGTGATTTTACTCGCTTTAATTCAAGGGGCTGCTGAGCTTTTGCCGGTTTCTAGCTCTGCACATGTGATTGTGGCAGAAAAGCTCATGGGAATTGATCCCAGTACTCCTGCTATGACGTTTTTACTTGTGATGCTTCATACAGGAACAATGTTTTCCGTTCTGCTTTATTTTTGGCCCCGCTGGAAAAAATTATCTTTTCATTTTTTGAAAATGACAATGGTTGCAACGGCTGCGACTGGAGTGGTGGGTTTATGTCTTAAAAAAGGAATTGAGGTTTTTATTCTAGAGCGTTTTTATGGTCAGTCTCAGGGAGAAATTGAATACCTTTTTAAAAGTCTCCCGTTGATTGCAGTCTCGTTAGGGCTAGTCGGTCTTTTGATCTTAGGATCTGCCTTTTTTGCTCCACCCCCTTTCAAATCAGTCAAGCCGGTTGAGAGTTCATTCACTTTTTTATCTTCTACCATCATTGGAGTTGTTCAAGGTTTATGTCTTCCGTTTCGAGGCTTTTCTCGTTCGGGGGCAACGATTTCAACTGGAATTCTTATTGGAATTTCAAAAGAGAGAGCTGAAGACTTTAGTTTTGCATTGGCCGTTATTTTGACTCCTCCTGTACTTCTGCGGGAGTGGCTCAGGGTAAGAAAGACTTGGAGTTCAGGCTTTGGGGGGGAGTTGCTACATTCTTTGACGCCAGGTTTTTTGGGGATGTTCTTTAGTTTTATTGCTGGATGGTTAGCATTGAAGTGGCTCTCCAGTTGGCTTGAAAAAGGGCGATGGAAATTTTTTGGATTCTACTGTCTTTTTGCATCGGTGGGAGTGATAACAATCCAAGTTTTAGGGTTTTAAGGTTAACTTTTTCTTGACACTTTCAGAAAAACCCCCATCATCGTTACATGAACTAAAAAAACCTCAAGGAGGTCATTCATGATGTGGTTAAAGCGTATTTTTTTATTTGCACTATTGAACGTTTTAGTGATTTTCACTCTTTCTACTCTGCTTAGGGTGTTAGGGATTGGTCCCTATTTGACTGCTTATGGAATGAATTACTCTCATCTCATGGGGTTTTGTTTGGTTTGGGGGATGGGTGGCGCTTTTATTTCACTTGCTCTTTCTCGGGTCATGGCTAAGTGGATGATGGGGGTAAAAGTAATTGATCCAATGACTCGAGATTCTGACCTTCAGGAATTATTGCAGACGGTTTATCGGCTGGCTAAAGGGGCTCATTTGCCTGCTATGCCGGAAGTGGGAATTTATGATTCTCCTGAAGTCAATGCGTTTGCAACTGGGCCAACTCGCTCAAGTGCTTTAGTTGCAGTTTCGACTGGTCTTTTGAGAAGGATGAACTCAGATGAGGTTGAAGGTGTATTAGGGCATGAGGTATCTCATATTGCGAATGGGGATATGGTGACGATGACTCTGCTTCAAGGGGTGGTCAACGCATTTGCTATGTTTTTATCTAGAGCGATTGCTTTTGCAATTGCTCAAGGAATGAGAGGGGACCGAGAGGACCGAGATCGTTCAGGTTCAATGCCTGTATCGTCTTTGTTGATTCAAATGGTACTCGAAGTGGTCTTTATGCTTTTGGGCTCGATGGTCATTGCTTGGTTTTCTCGGTATCGAGAATTTCGTGCAGATGCTGGCGGAGCAAAACTTGCAGGTCGCGATAGCATGGTGAGAGCATTACAAGCTTTGAGAAGGCACTTTGACCTTGTAGATCCTCGGGAACAGTCTTCTGCGGTTCAAACTTTAAAAATCTCAGGTCGCGGCTCAGGTTTGATGGCCTTATTTGCTTCTCATCCTCCCTTGGAGGAGAGAATTGCTAGACTTCAGGCAGGTGGAGTTTAGGTGGAGTTGGGGTTGAATCTGCAGATTTTGAATATTGCTTTTTATCGGTTTGTTCAGTTGACTGATCTTGTTAGTCTTCGGCAGCTTTTGACTCAGCACTGCCAAGATCTTAAACTGAAGGGAAGTATTTTATTGAGTCCTGAAGGAGTCAATGGGTACTTAGCAGGCCCAGTGGATTCTGTGAGAGGTTTTCAAAAATTTCTAAATGAAAATCCACTTTTTGGAGGGATTGATTTTAAGGAAAGTAAGTCTAATTTTATTCCATATCAGAGACTTCGGATCAAATTGAAAAAAGAAATTATTGCAACCGGAGATTCTAGTGTTCAGCCTAAGAGGGATGCAGTTCCTCGAGTTTCACCTCAAACTTTAAAAAAATGGTTGGATGAGCAACAATCTTTTCAGCTTTTGGACACTCGAAATGATTATGAAGTGGAGCATGGAAGTTTTTCCCAAGCGATTCATTTAGGGTTGAAGCATTTCCGAGATTTTGCTGAAAAAATGGAGAAACTCCCTCTGTCGGTGAAAAATCGTCCTTGGGTCGTGTTTTGTACGGGGGGGATTCGTTGTGAGAAAGCTGGGATTTTGGCCAAAAGGTATGGAGTTCAAGAAGTTTATCAATTAGAAGGGGGGATTTTAAACTATTTTAAGGAGTGTGGGGGAAGTCATTATCAGGGGGGGTGTTTTGTTTTTGACGAAAGAGTGGCTCTTGATTCTGATTTAAAACCCATCGTTGCAGGTCACTGAAACTTATCTTTCTGATTTTAAATGTAAAAAACTTGCCCTTCTCTTTTTAGGTTTGTACACTTGAGAAATAGATTTCAGACCATTCCATTGGGAGTTCTGAAAGAAAGAGGGCGGAGGGTTATCAGACGAAATGTTGAGTGAACCAAAAAGTGACTCGGAGTGGAGCCCTATTTGGCGAATGAAGTTAGGGCAATTGACACGAGATTGGGGTCTGTCTATTGTAGTTACCCTTCTTGCGCTCCTTTGGATTTCATTTGTGGCGTCATCTTGGGCGCAAGCTGTTGAGCTTGAAAAATCTGATGAATATCATTTTGATTGGCTTGATTCTGATAAAAAAATTTATGTTCTTCAGAATAGAAAATTTCTTAAGGGTGAGCGCCTAGAATTCAGTCTTACAGGAGGTATTGGTTTTTCAAACCCTTATCGGTCCACCTGGGTGATTGATCCTAGATTGAGTTATTTTTTTTCAGAATCTTGGGGGATTGAATTTTTTTATGCTTTTTTAAATCAATCTCCAAATAGCACATTTCAAGCTTTGACCCTTGCATCGTCGAGTGCAATTCCTCAAATTCGAGAAATTTCTGCACAGACGGGGGTTCTGATTCAGTTTGTTCCATGGTATGCCAAGATCAATGTATTTAATAAAATATTACATTTTGATTGGTATTTTGGACTAGGTACTGGAACCGTTAAAACGAATGTTTATAGTTCGGTTAAGATCAATGATTCTATTCAGACTCAAGAAAACTTATTAGCATTTTTTTTTAGTACAGGCCATCTTTATCATTTAAATCAGAGTTTTGATGTTCGACTGGATATTACGGGTGCTCATTATCAGGCTCCCATAAACGGATTGACGGGGGATTCTTCATGGTATTCCAGCTACAACTTTGGTATCGGGCTGGGTTTCAAGCTTTAGAAAAAAAATTCAGATATTTTTATATTTTCTTATTTTTTTGCTGTCTTATTTTAAAAGGATCTCTGGTTGAAGCTCATCCAAACTTAGGTTTGACTTATTTAAATGATGCAGCTCATTTATACCATCAAAAAGAATATTTTAAAGCTGCTCGGTATGCTTTTGCTGCAATTGAAGAAGATCCTGGGCTTAAATCTCAGGGCTACGCATGGATTACTCAGGGATTAATTCATGCTCATCTTCCTCACGCTTCAGCTTACTTTTTTATTAAAACTCTCCAAACTGGAGATTTAGGATCAATTCAGTCGGTTTTAACTCAGACTGAAAATCTTCTTTTCAGTGTAGGAGCTGACTTGATTAAAAAATATTTAATTCGATATACTCGTTATGAGGATTACGATTCTCCAAATCGAAGTGCTTATTTATATGCTTTAGGAAAAGATTTAATATTGCAGAATCTTTATCAAAAAGCTATCCAGGTTCTGAGTGCAATTCCAAGCAATAGTTCACTCTGGCCTTATATGCTTCAGATGAGGGGTTCGGCATTAGCTATTACTGGAAAAAATTGGGAAGCGATTCAAGACTTTAGGCAATGTGCAGATCATTCAAATCGTATTCTTCAAGGAAATAAAGTAGATTCATCGATTTTTCTTTCACATGAAGTAGATGACTTGCGATCAAGATGTGTTGCTGGAGAAGCTCGTACGTTTTATCAGATGAATCGTTTTGTTGAGGCTGATCGAACTTATGAAGCTATTTCTAAAAAAAGCCGAATTTGGCCTGACATTTTGTTTGAACAAGCTTGGAATGCTTTTTCTCAAAATCAGTATAATAGGGCATTGGGTAAACTTGTTTCTTATAAAAGTCCTGCTCTAAGTTTTTTTTTCAATTCTGAAATTGACGTTTTAAGAGCACAATCTTTTCTCTCTTTATGTCTTTATACAGACACTAATTTTGTAATAAATGAATTTAATAAAAAATTCTATTCTTTAGGGCAAGAAATTAAAAATTTTGTTCAAGAAAATGAAAATGATTTATTAAAATTTTATTCATTAGGAAAAACAGTCTATCAATCTTCCAGATATACCTCAAATATATTTTATCAATTAGTGAATCGATTTATTCGAGGGCCATATTTTAAAAACTTAATTTCAAATGAAAATCAAATTCAATCTGAAATTGAAACTATTACTCGATTGAGTTCTCGTCTCTATATGGGTCAAAACCTTTTTAATTTAGGAGAGGGTTTCCCGGGGTTTTTAGATCAAGTTTTAAAATGGAGACTAAGATCAGTTAAACTTTTGGGTGGAGCTTTTGTTAAGAATAGCTTAATTGATTATCACACTACTTTAATCGATGATTTTGATAAAATATCTTTTATTAAATTAGAAATGATTAATCTTGAAAAAGATAAATTAACAATGACTCTTCCTTTATTTAAAACTAGAGTTCGTGGAGATAGAGAACCTGAGCGAAGAGATGATCAAATAAAATGGAATTTTAATGGAGAGTTTTGGAGTGATGAGCTGGGGGACTATGTTTTTGGGCTTGAATCTGAATGTAAAAAGTAAAATTTTATTAGCGATTATTTTTATCCATAGTTTATTTTTTTCGTTTGGATGGAGTAATGTGTTTTATTCTGATGATGATTTTCAAACGGTAGAAACTCGTGAAGAAGCAAAAATTAGAGAATTGCGTGAACAAGAGCTTACCCAATTAAGAATTACTTTAGGTAGACGATCGCCATCTCATCGAAGAGCAGACCTTTATTTTCGAGTTGCTGAGCTTTATCTAGAAGCTTATCGAGCTCAGTTTCTTCTAGAAGGAAGAGTTCATGAGTTACATTTAAAAAATGGAAAACATGAACTCTCTTTAGAGCGAAGTCGTTCTTATAAGTTACTTCAAAAAGGCATTCAAGCTTGCCAAAGCATTATTAATATTGGAGTTTTTTATGAAAAAATAGAAAAAGTTTATTACTTCTTAGGTTTTTATTATTCTGAAATTGGAAATAACTCTAAAAGTTTAAAATACTATAATCAACTTATTCAAAAATTCCCAAATAGCATCTATCTTGGTTTAGCATCAAAATGGATTGGGGAATTTTTTTATTCAAAAATAAATTATGATAAAGCAATTCATTATTTTGAAATTTCTCTTAAAAATTCGACAATGCTTGAATCTCCTGTTATTCATCATAAGCTTGCTTGGAGTTATTATCGAAAGAAGCGCTTTGAATTAGCTGTTGATCATATCAAGTCTGCTATATCAATTATTCAAAAATTTCCAGATCAATTTTTACCTTTAAAAGAGGAGTGTTTAAGAGATTTGACTGTTTTTATCTCAGAAAATGGACAGACTTCTGAAGTGATTCATTATTTTCAAAAAATGGGTTCTGATTCAGCTGTTTTACCTTCTATTTTAGAACAACTCGGAGTCCAATATGAAAAAAAGATCCAGATACAAAAGGCGATTCAAGTGTATGAAGTACTGCTCAAAATAGCTCCAAAAAGTCAATCAGGGATTCGGGTCTTAGCTAAGTTGGTTGAGCTTGATCTTAAGGAAGGCAGAACCACTGAGGCGTTGCAGAGACTTAAAAGTTTTGATTTTTCTAAAATTTCAAATGAGACTTCAGATTCAGAATTTCAATCGGCTATTCAGAACACGAAGATTCTCGTTCGAAAGAGTGCTCTGGCCTACTATCAAAATTATCGAAAGAAAAAAAATCGGAAAGATTTAGAAATATCTGAATCCTTGTACGAAGTTTACCTGAATCAGTTTTTGGATAAAAAAGAGCCTACTCAACAAGATTTAGAAATCCAGATGTACTTGGCAGAAGTTAAGCTCAAATTAGGAAAGTTCCAAGAAGTGATGAAGCTTTGCAGTAGAATCGTTCAGTCTCAAAATCAAAAATATGTCAAACCAGCAGGACTGATGTGGTTAGAGGCTTTGAGTTCTGTAATAAAAAACATGAGTTCTCATAAGAGTCATGCATCTAAAAAACCTTCTTCTTTTGAAATGGAATGGATTGAGGTCAGTGATCTTTTAAGAGGCTTGTTGAAGGAACCTAAGCAAGAAAGAGAGCTAGCTCTTCGTTCTGCTCAAATTCTGGCAGGATACCCTGAAAGTCAAGCTCATGCGGTGGAGCGGATTCGTCTTATTTTAAAAACTTGGCCCCAGTCCGAGGAAGCTCTTTTCGCGCTGCATCTATGGGCTCAAATCTCTCCTCGAGAAGCCATTGAGGAAATAAAATCCCAGTCTTTAATTTCTTCGTTAGGTCAAAAATCTCATGGCTTTCAGTCTCAAGCAAAAGAGTCCTTACGTAGTCTTGCTATTTATGCATGGATCTATGAAAATGATGTGCTAGCAGCTCAGTTATTCCATCAATTAGGGACAGAGTTTGGAGAGACAGAGTCACTTGAAGCTTCTGCTCGAATATTTCAAGCATTAGGTGATTTTGAATCTGAGCAAAAGGAATTGTCTGAGTTTTTAGTCCAATCTAAAAAATTATCTCCTAAAAAATCGTCTCAACGATGGGAAGTTTCTTTGGCATTAGCTCGTTCTCAGGAAAAATTACGTCTAGATTCCCAAGCATCTCAGTCGTACCGTGCCTGTGCAGTCAAGGGTTCTTCGGTTCAAGAGGAGTGTGGTTCAAGATTGGCTGATCTTTATTTGAGAAACAAAGATAAAGATCAAGCAAAGTATTGGTACTATTTCGTTGCTCAGAATAAAAGTCGAAAGCCTGCTTCTTCAAAAGTCTCCACAATGTCTTCTTATTTAGGTTATGCTCGATATCAATGGGCCAAGATTTCAGAGTTTCAGCCTTCTTTTCAACCGATGGAATTACCTGAAACTCATCTTAAAAAAGCTCTCAATCAAAGGCTTAGTTTCTTTGACTCCTTGAGTCGATCTTACCTGCCAGCTGTGGATGCTGGGGGAGTTTGGGGATTAGCAGCTCTCCATCGGTTAGCACTTTTTGCTTCGGAATTTGCTGATGAAGTAGACTTGATGAGTTCATCTTCTTTAGTTGATCCTGCGCAAGTAGAGAAATTTCGCCAAGGGTTAAGTGCTGTTAGTCATCCGCTCAGAAGTAAAGCTATTGCTACATGGAGTCAAGGATACTCAAAAGCTTTATCAATTCCTATTTTGAGTCCTGTTTTGCCTGAGGTGGCCGATGCTTTAGCTGATCAGAAAGTTTCTTTCCCTTTCCGAGCACAGGGGTCTAGGCCCCTGTGCAAAAGAGCGGGTCGGAGTTTAGATTCTTCTTTGAAGCCTGAGGAACAGCTCAAAAGAATTCAAGACCGAGTGGCTCACGCGATCCAGGATGTAGAGTCTTGGTCGGACTATGGAAATTGGATGCTCACTCAAGGGAGGTTTCTTCGGGCTCAATTTGCTTTTGAGCGAGTCTTAGTCTTAGATTCAAAAAATGCAGTGGCTTTGAATAACTTAGCCTGTACGCAGCTAGCTCAGGATGGTGCAGAAGATTGGGAGTTAGCTCAAAAATCATTTGAATATCTGAAACAAGCCTTAAAAATAGATGAATTTTTTATTCCTGCAAAGCATAATTTAGCAGCTTTAATGAATTATTATCGTCTTTTTAGTCAATCTAAATCTCTTTGGGAGCAGGTTTTAGTTAAGGAACCAAGCATGGAAGTGTGGCTGGGTTTAGCTATTGCTCTTCAAGGATTGGGAGATTTGAATCGGGCAAAAGATTCATTTAAGAAAGCTTCTGAAATGAATTTAGGTCGATTAAAGTATTGGTTGGATTATCATGAGGTTGCAAGAAATTGGGATCAAGGGATGATTGGAGCTCAAGCTTGCTTTGAAAAAATGGAAAAGATTGAATTAACTGAACTTAATGGTTTTGAAAAAAGCTCAATCAAGCATCTGAGGGAGAAATGCAAAATTTTAAAAAAATAAGAATATTTTTTAATTCAATTTTAGTAATATATTTTTTAGTCATTTTTTTAATGTCAATGACTACGTTAGCCAGTAATCAAAAATTAAATCAAAAATCTCCTAAGATTATCTATCCTAAAAAAACTAAACTTGTATTTGATGGGACTCAAATTGAGGGAGAAATTAGAAATCCAGGTGAATTTTATTTTCAGCATCGGATTACAGATAAACCTGACTCATTAGTGAAGCGAAGGCTTCATTTTCATCGTGAGATGTTGCGCGATGTTATGTTGAGTAAATAGCGAGGTTAAATGATATGGATTTTAATTCTTTTAAAAATGATAAAAAAGAAAAAAACGAGAATTTAAATCAATTTGAAGTTAAAAATAAAAGTCAAAAAAAGATTTTAGTATTAACTCAGAATGAAAAAGGAAAAGAGCAACAAAAAAAAATAAGATTTGATAAAGAAAGAATTGTAATTGGATCAGTTCTTTCAGCAGATGTTCGGATTACAGGGGAGGGAATATCTCCTATTCATGCTGTTTTAGAAGTTCAATTGAGTTCAAAAAATGAAGATCATGAAAAAAAAGTTGGAGTTATTTTTGATTTAGCCAGTGATACGGGTGTTTTTGTTAATGGAAAAAAAATCTTAGTTCAGCCAATTGAATTCAAAGATCAGATCACTCTAGGACAATACTGTTTTGAATTGAATTTTGAAGGTTTAGATCTTGAGGTTGAAAAAGAAGAAATTCAGAAGGTTGGAAATCGGACTCTTTTTTTAAATTCAAATGAAGATCGATCTGTACTGAATCTTCAGGATGAACGAGAAATCATTGAAATTTTTGATTATCGGTCGACTTCAAGGCTGGCGCTTGAAGTCGTTATGTCTTGGTGTGGGGTAGTCCTAGCTTTTGAGCACTTTGTGCGTGAAAAAAAGGTTACAGTGGGTGTTACTCGGAAAAGTGATTTTATGATTCCAACTCCTACCTTTTCTCGTCAATATCCGATTGTCACTCAAAGGAAAGGACATTTCTTTTTGCATTTAGATTCTGATATGAAAGGAGTCATGCAAATAGATGGTCAACTTTTATCTTTAGATGAGCTCAGAAGTAAAGTATTGAAAGTGAATAATCAGTTTGAAATTCCAATTAAAAAAAGTGATTTTGCAAAAATTTCAATTTCAGATATTGATTTTTACTTTTGTTTTACGGCTGCACCTCCCCGGCTAAAAATGAAAAATTTTTTAGAGAGGGATCCTCTTTTTTTAAGGATTTTTTCTCTTTCTATGATGCTGACAGCGCTTTCTTTTTTCTCTCTTTCAAAGATTAAGTTGCCTCAAACGGTTGAGATTGAGCAAGTTCCTGAAAGGATTGCCACGATTTTATATCAACCTGAAAAATTTTTAAAACCCCCTGTAATCCCTATGATCCATAATGTGAAGCCTTTAGCTGTGAATCAAGCTCAGGTTAATGAAAAGGGCGAAGGAGTTCGGGTAAAGACAGGCAATAGTTTAAGTCATAAAGCTTCTGCTAAAAATCAGAAAGGAGAGGGGAATCTAGATTTATTGAAAGGAGCTCAGAGTCGGATTGAAGATATCTTAGGTCGCAGTGTTCATAAGCTGAGTGAGTCAGGCAAAGATGTAAGTAATTTAGGAGTTAAAAATAGGGGAGCAGGAGTAAATGCCCACTCTTTTGGAGGTTTTTGGAAAACGGGATCAGGGATTGGGCTCATTGATACTGGGAAAGAGGCAACTCAAGGAGATAGAGAAGACTCTTTGAGTCTTTTGGACCTTCGTTCAGATCAACCTGAAGAATCGATTGTGATGGGGGCCATTGATCGAAATGCGGTTGAAGCTGCAATTTATGCTCATCGAGATGAGTTTCGGCTTTGTTATGAAAGAGAGATCAATGCAGAAAGACCTAATTTATCAGGACAAATTTCAACTAGTTTTGTGATTGGCTCCAGTGGGCGAGTGAGCCGAGCTGGGATTGATTCTTCCTCATTAAAACAAGTCAATGTTGAGCACTGTGTTCTGAGTGTATTAAAAAGCATTATTTTCCCAGTACCTCGAGGAGGAGGTTGGGTTGAAGTTCGTTTTCCATTTAAATTTAGTTCTGTTCGGCGATGATTGTCTGGGCAGTGTTATATTTTAGCCTGATGAACGAGAATGAGGCCGTATCTTCACAGAGCCCTTTGAGTTTTTCTTCGGCTGATGCCTTTTCTCATGTGATGGTCTATGGTTTTTTTTAGGGCTTCTCACTTCATTTTCTAGTTTTTCAGGGGTTGTAATCACGGTAATTTTTTTTCTGATTAAGCGCTCAATATTTAACAAGAATGTACGTTCATTACTTGCGCAAAATGAAAATGCACTTCCCTCTGTTCCAGCTCGCGCTGTGCGACCAATTCGATGAACATAGCTCTCTGAGATATTGGGGATGTCATGATTGAAGACGTGAGTCACATGATCAATATCAATTCCACGGGCTGCAATGTCAGTGGCCACCAATACTCGGCATTCCCCTTTTTTAATACTTTCAAGAGCTCGTTCACGAGCTGCTTGAGATTTGTTACCATGAATGGCATTGGCACGAATTCCTGAGTGGTTGAGTGCTTCTGAAACCCGGTTTGCATCGCGCTTGGTTCGGGTAAACACCAAAGCTCTTAAGATTTTAGGGTTTTTCAGAAGATGGATCAAAAGAGGAACTTTTTGGCGGGACTCAACATGATAAACTAATTGTTCAATTTTTTCAACGGTAGAAGCAACAGGAGTGACTTCAATCCGAACTGGATTTTTTAAAATTTGTTCAGATAGTTTTCGAATTTCTGGAGGCATCGTTGCCGAAAAAAATAGAGTCTGTCGAGAGTGAGGAATTCGAGAAATAATTCTTCGAACATCATGAATAAATCCCATATCCAACATTCGGTCTGCTTCATCTAAAACAAGGATCTGTAGCCCTCGTAGTTGAACTTGATTTTGTTGCATCAGATCTAAAAGTCGCCCAGGGGTAGCAATCAGAATATCAACACCTTGATTGAGGGTTCGAATCTGAGAATTTTGGTTCACACCCCCAAAAACCACAGCGGTTCGAAAAGGTAGCTTTTTCCCATATTCAGAAAAATTCTCCGCAATTTGAGAAGCAAGCTCACGTGTGGGTGTTAGCACAAGAACTCGAATATCTCGTCTGCCAGGGTGAGGCGGTTTTCCCTCAGTTAGGAGTTGAAGGATGGGTAGAGCAAATGCAGCTGTCTTTCCTGTTCCCGTTTGAGCACATGCTAATACGTCTTTTCGATCCAATATCAATGGGATCGATTGTGCTTGGATAGGGGTTGGAACTTCATATCCTTGAGACCTGACGGCATGGAGGATGGGATCGATGAGTTTTAAAGCTTCAAATTTCATACTCTATTACTTAGCGAGAGTGAGAGATTCTTACCAGATAATTTCAGAAAACGTATATTGAGCTAGGTGTTCCAGTGTATAGTTTCTTTTGATGGAGAACTTGATATCATTGACAGAACTTCCTTGGCTATCTCGATTTGTTGATCGATTTCCAGGCGACCCGGTCCGGGAAAATGCAATTCGATGCGTACAAGGGGTTTTGTACTCAGAAGTTCAGCCAACACCTGTCCGATTGCCTCAACTCATGGCATGGTCCGACTCTCTGGCAAACGAGCTGGGGATAGCTTCACCCTCTCTTTTAGAGGATGAGATACTAATCAAACTCCTTGCTGGCAACTATGTTTCTCCGAAAATGAAGCCCTATGCTGCCCGTTATGGAGGTCATCAATTTGGTTCTTGGGCAGGTCAGCTGGGTGATGGACGAGCTATTACTTTGGGTGAGGTCGTTACAGCAAAGTCGATTCGTAGAGAATTCCAACTGAAGGGAGCAGGTCCAACCCCTTATTCTCGAATGGCTGATGGGAGAGCGGTACTGCGTTCATCGATTCGGGAGTTCCTTTGTAGTGAAGCGATGTACTTTCTAGGAATCCCTACAACTCGTGCATTAAGCTTAGTGACAACAGGAGAGGGTGTAATTCGTGATTTTTTTTATGATGGTCATCCTAAGGCTGAGCCTGGTGCTATCATCTGTCGAGTCAGCCCCTCTTTTCTCAGGTTTGGGAATTTTGAGATTCTTGCAGCCTACCAAGAACTGTCTCTACTGAAAGATCTCGCTCAGTTTGTCATCCAGGATCATTATCCTGAGCTTGATCCGAAAGATCCTCATGTTTATGAAAAATTTCTTTGTGAAGTTTCTAAAAAAACAGCCTGGATGATTGCCCATTGGATGAGAGTAGGCTTTGTTCATGGTGTGATGAATACGGATAATATGTCAATCCTTGGTCTTACTTTAGATTACGGTCCTTATGGATGGTTAGAATCTTATGATCCTAGCTGGACTCCCAATATGATAGATGCTGATCGAGGCCGATATGGTTTTGGAAACCAGCCCAGCATAGCTCAATGGAACTTGACTCGGCTCTGCGAAGCTTTTCTTCCACTTGTGAGAGACGAAGCTCGAGTATACGAATCTTTGGAAATTTATCGAGTCACCTTTGAACAGGTTCATAAGGCCATGCTTTCCAAAAAGCTTGGGCTGGAGTCCCTCGATTCTCAGGACACCCAGGAACTTGTAAAAAATCTATGGATACTTTTACAGGCCTTTGAAACTGATTACACAATTTTTTTTCGACTTTTATGTGATTGGACTATTGAACAAAATGATAAAAGTCATGAGAACCCAGGTGACAAATTTATTCATTTGATTTCACCTGCTTTTTATTCTATACGTTCTATTGAGCCTCATCTTCGTGAGCAGTGGATCTATTGGTCAGAGAAATATACAGCAATATTAAAATTGATTGAGTCGAAGGATGCTAGGAGAAGGGCTCAGATGAAATTAGTGAATCCCAAATATGTGCTGCGAAACTACCTGGCTCAAAACGTCATTGAAGCTGCTCAAAACGGAGATTTTTCTCCTTTAAACCGACTCTTCAGAGTTTTAAAAGCTCCCTATGAAGACCAACCTCAAGAAGAAGATCTAGCAGTTAAGCCTCCTGAGTGGGCACGAAAGGCTCCAGGGTATTCTACCCTGTCTTGCTCGTCTTAGAGTTTGGGGGTTTTGGAGTTTTTGGGGCGTGAAGATAGGTTTTATACTTCATTTTTTCGTGCTAGAAATCGAAAAATAGAGTACCCCGCTTGAGATCCAGTATACATAATTTTTCGAATCGTATCGTATCGAACACGCCGATCTGCCTGAACTGCTAAAACTCCTTCAAAGGGAGCAGGTTTTCCGTTGATGCGGACTTTAGATTTTGAAAGAAGTAATTCGGTTTTTTCTCTAGCTTTGATAAGAGCGTCATATAAAGGAACGACTTTTCTTCCTTCATCATCGAGGTCTCCTTTCTTAAAATCATATCGAGCATTTGTACTTCCTGGATTTGCAGCCGTTTGGATGAAATCAAGGACTCGTTCGTTTTCTACGGTTAGGGATGCAGGAGTAATAACAACTTGAATACTGTCACTGGGTGTTTCTGGAGAATGGGAGAGCGGAAGTTCAAGTCCAGGTGTAGTTGAAAAATTATTCTGACTTACATTATAACTTTTGAGTAAAAAGACCACTATAATGACCAAAGCATCCATCATGCTTGTGAGTTGTAGTTCAAAAGTGCTGTTGATTTTTTTACGTTGTCTTCGCCTTTGGATTCCACGTTGAGAAGGCATTAGGAGTTCTCCAAGAGGTTTCCAAAAACAACTTTTGGAAAGAGTTGTTTGATAGGTTCATCGTACCCAGTTTGCTCATTTTTAAGATAAATGGGTGGATCTGTCGCTGTCATGAGCCTTGCTGCATCCATCAGCGCAATGAGGCTATCGTAAAGGGTGAATTGAGATGGAATGAGGACAACTGTGAGTTCTTTTGGAAAGAGTTTTTTAATTTCTAATAAGGACTCGTGAATGGCTTTTGTATCAGCCTTACCCTCTTGGTTAGGTATTGTTTTGGGTTTGATTTTGTGAAAGGGACTAGAGATTTCAACTTCATTTTCTCGAAGGGTGAGGGTGAGTTGGAGAGGTTGTTCGGGATTAAGGTCTTGATTTTTTTCAGGACGAATCACAGGAAGGGGGGATTCGATACTCACTAAAGCGATAAATGACGTTGTAAAGAGCAAAAACCCAATTAAGGTCACCATCGTATCAAGAATTGGAACCAGATTGATCTGGATCCCGCCAGCGTTGGATTTTCGCCGTGAAGTGGGACGCTTAAGCACGATGAAGTTTCCTATTCTTCTTTTTGGATGGGATGCCGATAATTTCTAGCGGATAAAAGATCTAAAAGCTTAACTCCAAACTCATCAATGTCTTCTAAGATTCGAGTAGCCTTTGTGCTGAGGATGCTGTGTGCAATCATTGTAAAGATAGCTGTTACGAGTCCAAAAGCTGTAGCATTCATGGCTTCACTGATCCCTTTACCTAGAATGGCTTGACGCTGAGCAGGGTCAGCCAGTGCAATAGCTCCAAATGATCGAATGAGACCCGTAATAGTTCCTAAAAGACCAAATAAAGTTGCAATATTTGCAATTAAAGCTAAGTAGGGAAGCCTTTTTTCTAATTTCGGAATCACTTCTAGACTAGTTGCATCAATCGCATTTTGTATTTGAGCTTCATCACGAGAGGCTCTTTGAAGTCCTGATTTAATGACTTTTGGGAGAGCCGCTTTCCCCGTACCATTACACAGCCGGATTGCTCCATCTAAATCATTTGCCAAAATATATTTCTGAATTTCAAACATAAAAGAAGGTGCATCGACAGAGTATTGAAAAAAAAGTCGAATCACCCTTTCCAATGTGAAAGTCAGAGAAAGAGTTAAAGTGATGAAGATTGCAATCATGGCGGGGTCACCACTTTGAAGGGCAGCTAAGAAACTAGTTGTAAAGCTCGCAGATTCCATGGAGCTCTCCTTTTCTTGAGTACTAGATATAGGTTACCCGAATCTAGAAATCGGTCAAGGACTGGATTTGCATAGAAATGCTGCAATCTTGTTTTTAGAGAAAAGTTTATTGCAAATGCTTTTGAATCACCTGAGTGATTGCTTCTTTGGATTGATTCCCAACGATTTGATCCACGAGTTGTCCTCCTTTAAAAAAAAGAACAGTGGGAATTCCTCGAATTTGAAATTGACTTGGAGTGTTAGGATTTTCATCAACATTCATTTTGAAAATCTTTGCTTGACCAGCATAGTCATTTGCGAGTTGTTCAATAGTGGGAGAAAGTTGTCTACAAGGGCCACACCACTCTGCCCAAAAGTCAATGATTGCCAGTTGGGAACATTGCATGACTTGCGACTGAAAACTAGAATCCGTAACAATTTCAACGTTTTGAGACTGAGACATTCCTGATACTCCTTGTCAAGAAATTTTTACACATGAGACACTCACATTTAACTTATTTTTTATTGAGAGTCGAGCCTGGAAATCTAAAAATGACTCAGAGTGATGAGAGTTGAGTCTTGAGTTTTCTTTTTCAATTAAAAAATAACCTTTCTTTTTTTTGATCTGAGAAGGATAAGATAAATAGGATAAGATAAATAGGATGAAATTTTTTCTATCTCACCATTCACAGCTGAAGGTTAGTGTGATTCATCGAGTACTTGCAAAATTGATTGATCTATTGATTGTTTTTATTTTATCCGCATTTTTATTTTATCCAGTAGGACCACTCCTTGGTTTTTGTTACAGCCTTTTTGGCGATGGTCTCAATTTTAAAAATTTTCAAGGTCAGAGTATTGGTAAAAAGCTATTTTCTCTCCAAGTTCAAAGCATGATTCGAAAAAAACCTGCTCACTGGAAGGATTCTGCTGTTCGGAATTCTCCTGTAGGAGTTGCTACTTTTTTTGCGATTATTCCGATTTGGGGTTGGTTGATTCTTGCTTTGATTGGACTCCCACTTATGGTCATGGAGATTTATCTCATGCTCAGGAGTGAGTCCGGTCATCGTCTTGGGGATGTAATGGGAGATACCGAAGTCATTGAGGTGAAGTGACCCGTTCGTGTATAAGGCTTTATGATGTCAAACAAAATCATGAGGCTTCCTCATTCTGATCAAACTCTTTATTTAATCGATATTAGCTCCTTTATTTTTCGGGCTTTTTTTGCCATCCGATCACTTAAAAACAGTGTAGGGGAGCCTACGAATGCCGTTTATGGGGTGGCTACCATGATTGCTAAACTGGTAGAAGAAGCAAAGCCTCAGTACATGGCCGTCATTTATGATTCGAAGGAGCCTTCTTTTAGAGAAAAAATTTATCCTCAGTACAAGGCTAATCGATCTAAAACTCCAGAAGACTTAGTTCCCCAATTGAGTCGAATCGAAGAACTCATTCGGAGTTTTGAGATTCATTCTTATCGTCAGGAGGGTATAGAGGCTGATGATTTAATTTCAACTCTCACTCACCGATGGTGTGAGGCTTCACCTGAGTCTCAGGTAGTGATTGTTTCAAGCGACAAAGACTTAATGCAGTTGGTGAATGATCGAGTCATTCTTTGGGATACGATGAAAAGTCAATTTTATGGGATCAAGCAGGTTGAAGAAAAGTTTGGTGTGAGGCCTGATCAAATCCGGGATTACCTAGCTCTTGTTGGGGATAGTGCTGATAATATCCCTGGAGTTTCTGGGATTGGTTCAAAAGGTGCAGCAGAACTTCTGAAGCAGTACGGAGATTTAAATCAGATTTTGCTAGCTGCGCAGGAGGGAAAAATCTCAGGTAAAAAAGGAGAAATCCTTCGTCAAGAAGAAAAAAATGCTCGCCTTTCTGCTTTGCTGGCTACCTTGAAGCATGATCTTGAAGTTGAAGTTCCTGTATCTTCTCTTCGTTATCAGTTCCGAGTCAATGCAGCTGGAATGAGGATTCTTCAAGAGCTCGAGTTTCATTCTTTAGTTAAGAAGTGGTCTCATTTTAACAAGGAGGCACCTTCTTGGGTTGAGGTAGAACATGTAAATTCTAAATACCAAGATCGTTTTTTTACAATTGATACTCAAAAAAAGTTTGATATTCTTTTAGAAAAAATAGCTCATCAAGGGTATTTTGCAGTGGATTTAGAAACGACTTCTTTGAATCCACGTGAAGCCAAGATTGTTGGTATTGCGATTTGTCACGATCCTGAGTTTGGTTTTTATATTCCTGTTGGACATCAAGAAGTTCCAGGGGAGTCACTCCAACAGCTGCCTAAAGAGCAGGTTTTAAAGTCTCTGAAGCCTTTTTTAGAAAATCCAAAGTTCAAAAAAATAGGGCAAAACTTAAAGTATGATTGGAGTGTCTTGCGTTGCCAAGGAATCCAGGCTCAAGGAATTGTTGCTGATACGATGGTAGCAGCTTATGTGCTTGAGCCTGCCGGTCGACATAACTTACAGACTTTAGCTGATTTTTACCTAGGATATTCAGTTCAGACTTATGAAGAGGTCTGTGGTGCTGGAAAAGATCAGCTTCAATTTGATCAGGTCAGTATTGAGAAAGCGACTCGCTATTCAGCGGAGGATGCTTGGGTCGCTTTTCGTTTATGGGAGGTTCTTCAGATAAAACTTGATCAGGAGAAATTGACTGAAATTTTTTATCAAGTTGATCTTCCTCTTGTTCAGGTTTTATCTGAAATGGAGTGTCAGGGCGTTTGGATCGATGTTCCTTGGCTCAATCAACTGTCTCAAGAGTTTGGTCAAGAATTAGCCTTGATTGAAAAGAAGATCCAAGCTTATTTAACTGGACCAGTTAACCTGAATTCTCCAAAGCAATTAGCAAAGCTTTTATTTGAGGAGCTGAAACTTCCGACACAGGGTAAGACCAAGACAGGCTTTTCAACCGATGCTGGGGTTCTTGAAGTTTTAGCTAAGTTCCATGAGGTACCCCGTCTTCTTCTTGAATACCGTGAAATTTCAAAGTTAAAAGGGACTTATGTAGATCCACTTCCACGTTTAAGAGATACTCAAACGGGAAAAATTCATGCAAGCTTTCATCAGACTGTTACAGCAACGGGTAGATTATCCAGTTCTAATCCAAATTTACAGAACATTCCTATTCGCTCGTCACGGGGTATGAAAATTAGGAAGGCCTTTATTCCATCTGATGGTCAGGTCATTGTATCTGCTGATTATAGTCAAATTGAGCTGCGGCTTTTAGCTCACTTGAGTCAAGATCCTGAGCTGGTTCGTGCGTTTGAATGCGATGAAGATGTACATCAAAAGACAGCAAGTGAGATTTTTAGAGTTCCTTTAGAGCAAGTGAATAAACAGCAAAGATCAGTTGCCAAAGCTATTAATTTTGGATTGATGTACGGAAAAACTCCGTATGGTCTTTCTCAAGAGCTAGGAATTTCTAGGAAGGAAGCTCAAGAGATGATTCATCGTTATTTTGAAAAGTATCATACGGTGAAAGATTATCTCGATCGACAAATCAAGGACGCTCAAAATTGTGGATATGTCACAACAGTACTAGGACGTAAGAGACTTCTTCCTGAGCTTCATTCACGTCATCCAGCTGTACGAAACAATGCAGAGCGTATGGCTATGAATACCCCCATCCAAGGTACAGCTGCAGATATCATGAAGTTAGCCATGATTGATATCTATGAGCAACTTTTGGAGCAAGGGTTTCGGTCTCGCCTCATGATTCAGGTTCATGATGAAGTTGTTTTAGATTGTCCAGTCCAAGAGTTGGAGTCAGTTAAAAAACTCATTAGAGAAGCTATGGAGAACCGGGTTTTAAAGAAAATTCCCTTGTCCGTTCCTCTGCGAGTCAATCTGGGTGTTGGAAAAAATTGGCTTGAGCTGTTTTAAACTTTCATTTTAACCAATAAAAGTAATTGAACGTCTTCCTAGCTTTTGGAGGGTTTGAGCCCTCCATCTGAGCCAAGGAGTCCAAGCTACCTGTTCTGCTTGAACTTGAAGATGAGATGGAAAAGGGATTCTATGAATCCACGATTGGGCTTGAGATAAAACTGAATCCACTAATTCTTCAGATCGTTTTGGATAGAAAGTCTCAATCGATGTGTTTAAGTTCAATCCACTTTCAATAATGGAGCGATAGAAGGGATACGCCCAAAGATGAGACTCAAGAGAGGATGAAAGATAAAATTGTTGAACATTCTCCTCTAGTTGTGTGTAAAAAATAGACTGATCACTTAATTCAGATAAAGAAATAAGGTGCTTTTCATCAGGAGTGTGGTTTAAGTTTTCTAAAAGCTCAACCAGTTTTGCCTCTCCTAAAAGAGCACTGAGCTGCTTGAGGGATTGTGCATGGGTATGCAGGATATGAATGAGAAAGTCAATCCAGAGTATCATAGTTAGGGTTAGGTGGGAAAAGACGTTTCCAAGAAAGAGGGGAGGGTGCAGGGCTTGGAATTTCATCACATTCATCTGAGAAAAGAGATTTCAAATGAACTTCAAAGTCAGGGTGACTCCAAATCCACCATCGGCCCTGCCAATGCATCGATTGAATAAATTGAGTATGAGAGGAGTTTTTATAGGAAAGAGCATTTTCACTGAAAAGAACAACTGCTTGAGGCCATAATTTTGACGCAAGATGTTGATTCCATTGCTCTACAAACGGAATTTTCACCCAGGTCTCAAGTTTCCAAAGTGACCAATGAAGAGATAGAGCTTCTAAAGTAATTGAATGCTCCCATATTCGATCTGTTCGAATCAGTTTTTCTAGCTTCAAAATTTTTGAAAAATTTTCTGGTATGATTATATTTTTTTTAGGCTCTAAGCTTGAGTGGGATAATAAATCTAAAAGATCTCCTTCTAAAGAAGATTTTTTAAGAGTTTCTAAGGAAAGATTAAAATTTTTAATAGAATAAGCTTGCTTTGTATCTCCTAAAGCTAAAAACTTCGAAGTTTGTGCATGAAGATCATTCCAAAGGTCTCTCAGTAAGCAGAGCCGTAAGAGAGTCGTTTCTTCTTTTCTTGCGTACTGATTCCATTGTGGCAAGATTTTTTTTAAAAAATTCTTAGGAGGATTGAAGTTCATCGAGTATTGGAATTTTTAGCTCGAATGATGGTGCTATAGATTCCAGGTTTTCTGTTTTGGAAAGAAGGTGATTGACGAAATTTTTCAAGAGCTTTCAGGATAGATTGATCAAAAATTGTTCTTTCGGTTTGACTCTGACTTTTAGAATTCTCTAGTAAGCTTTCGGATCGCTTTGTTTTATTTTTTAAACTCAAATGAGTAATTTCTCCGAGTGTCCCCAAGAGATTTAAAATATTCGGAACATCATGAGGAGAGAATGGGATGAACGGCTCAAACGTCATAGAGGGAGTTAATAAATTTTGACTTAAATCGCTATGGTTCGAATCTGAAGTTACAGAGTGATCCACAGAGGGACTCCTTTAAAGTTTTGAATAAAAAAATCAGAGTTTACATCGCCAAAATCAGACTTAGAAACTCCAATTTTGCTCCATTTTAAAGCACTTAGATTTTTTTCCAAAACCTTTAATGCTGTTTTTGCAAGAGGAAGTCTGAGTCCAGGTTTTTGAGCAGCTCCTGCTCCAATTAAGAGGAGATGAAATACACGGTCATTTTTTTTGAAGGGTAGATAAGAGCATTCACCTAATTGTCCGGATAAGGCTCCTTGACGGATAAATTTCGAAATTTTTCCATGGAATCGCCAGTCCAGAAGACCTAAGAGACCACAAGGGGGAGACTCGTTCTCATAAAAAGTTAAAACTAGGTTTGAAATTTGCCCTTCGAATAAAGCTCGGTCAGCATCGATATTGAGAGAATGAGAAGAAAATTCGTCCATGTACTTTAAGTTTAGCCGGTTTTTAAGTGACTTCGCAACAAAAGTTGATCACTCGGCAATAGCTGCCTGCGTAGGTACTTTGACATGGATTCGAATACTATCCAAAACCCCATTAATAAACGAAGAACTATCAGCCGCTCCAAATTGCTTGGCCAGTTCAATCGCTTCATCAATCACAATGAGAGGGGAAGACTCAGACAGGTAGATCATTTCATAGGTGGCCATGCGCAGCAAACACCGATCAACGGTACTCATTCGGGTGATTTTCCAATTTGAAGCATATTTTTCAAGAATCTCATCCAGTGCTGCCAGATGATGCAGGGTTCCAGCAACCAGTTGACCTATAAAGTCCCTCAGATTTTCAGGGACTCTAAAATGGCTGTAATGCTCCTGGAGTTCTTGGATGAGTTCCTCTTCTTTTGGATGAGGAGGGCTTGGATCGTACTGATAGAGGATCTGAAGTGCAATTTCACGGGCACGGTGGCGAGAATGGATCATTTTTTACTCCCAGGGTTTTCGGATTCAAGAGCTGATATTTCGAGTGGGGATTGAAGCTCTGCTACAAATTCTTTGGCATCCCTAAATTCACGATAAACAGAAGCAAACCGGATATAAGCAACTTGATCTAGGTTTCGAAGTTCTGACATCACTCGGTATCCAATCTCTCGAGATGAAATTTCTTTGAGACCCATACCTTGTAAATCTTTCTCAATTCGATCCATGAGTTCATCGATTTTAGAGGTGGTTACTGATCGTTTTTGGCAGGCTTTTTTTAAGCCTTCCCTAATTTTTTCACGTACGTAAAGTTCTCTCCTTCCATCCTTCTTAATGACGAGTGGCATGATCTCTTCAATTCGTTCATAGGTGGTAAACCGACCTTCACATTTTGGGCATTCCCGACGTCTTCTCGTGAGATCTCCCGTTTGATTCATACGTGAATCAATGACTTTAGTATCGATCGTATTACAAAAAGGGCACTTCATTTAAACTTTGGAAGATCCATAAAGCGGAAACTCGCTGCATAATGCTTTCACATCCATCCTAATTTTTTGGAGTTGAGATTGATCACCTTTAGATTCAAGAACTTGGATAATCCAGGTTGCAATTTTTTTCATTTCCTCTGAACCCATGCCACGTGTTGTAATTGCAGGTACTCCAATTCTAATTCCACTTGTAATAAATGGGCTTCTTTTTTCATGAGGAACAGTATTCTTGTTTACAGTAATTCCAGCCCGATCAAGCCACGCTTCGGCTTCTTTGCCGGTAATGCTTCCGTCTTTCCAAAGGGACAAATCAGCAAGCATCAGGTGAGTATCTGTTCCTCCTGTGATTAAAGGTAAGCCTTGCTCCATCAACTCTTGGGCTAGTTTTTTTGCATTGGATAAAGTCGCTTTTTGATATTCTAAAAAAGATGGAGAAAGAGCCTCACTGAAAGCTACAGCTTTAGCTGCAATCACATGCATGAGAGGGCCTCCCTGAATTCCAGGGAAGATCTGCGAGTTGACTGCTTTAATTCTGTCAGATCGACAAAGGATCAAGCCTCCTCGGGGTCCTCGCAAAGTTTTATGAGTAGTCGAAGTCGTATAGGTAGCAAAAGGAATAGGGGAGGGATGGAGTCCTGCTGCAACAAGTCCTGCAATGTGAGCCATGTCCACC
Source organism: Oligoflexia bacterium (assembly GCA_903935335.1). Classification (GTDB taxonomy): domain Bacteria; phylum Bdellovibrionota; class UBA1018; order UBA1018; family UBA1018; genus CAIZRG01. Next base: position 6,150 of record CAIZRG010000056.1, on the reverse strand, counting down.
ACAAAATCAATGGAAGCTTCTTGAGCCAAAGTTCCCAGAATTTCAAAATCAATGATGCGTGGATATGCACTGGCGCCAGCTACTAAAACTTTCGGTTTTTCTTTTCGGATTAGGTCTCTTATTTGATCATAATCTAATCGGTGTGTCTTAGGATTCAGCCCATAAGAAATGACTTTAAAAAGTTTTCCGCTAAAGTTCGCTGGACTTCCGTGGGTAAGGTGTCCCCCTTGATTCAAACTCATTCCTGCGAATGCGTCTCCAGGGGAGAGCAAGGCTAAGTAAGTCGCCATATTGGCTTGAGATCCTGAGTGAGGCTGAACATTGGCAGTCTCTGCTCCAAAAAGCCTGCAAGCCCGGTCAATAGCAAGGTTTTCAATTTGATCGATAAACTCACACCCACCATAGTATCGCTTCGAAGGATAGCCTTCTGCATACTTGTTGGTGAGAATGGATCCCTGAGCTTCCAGGACTGCTGTACTCACATAGTTTTCAGAAGCAATGAGTTCAAGGCCTTCTTCTTCTCGGTTAAACTCTCGATGAATTGCATCATAAATTGCAGGATCTTTCGTCTTGAGATTAGTATGAAAGTTTTGTAAAATGGTCATTCTTTCTCCATTTTATTTTTTCTAGGGTTATTTTTTTCTAGGAGAAAAATTTTTTTAACTCTTTGTATGTGCCGAGGATCTTTACTGAAAGGTGTTCTTAACCAGACTTGGACAATTTCAGCAGCATATTGCGTTGCAAGCAATCGTGAACCCAAGCAAAGAACATTTGCATCATTGTGTTCCCGAGAAAGTCTTGCCGAAAAAGGGTTTTCAGTGCAGACTGCTCGAACTCCTTGGATCTTATTAGCAGCAATAGCCATTCCAACCCCAGTACCGCAAATTAAGACCCCAGACTGGTTTTCTCCAAAGCTTATTTTCAAACCCAGAGTTTGAGCATAATCTGGGTAATCCACTGAACTCTCTTGATGAGGACCTAGATCTTCCCATTCCCATTCGGTCAGTCTTTGAGTGAGTTCGAGCTTCAAGGCCAAACCTGCATGATCTGAGGCGATCAAGATTCGTTTTTCAGAAGATATCATTTTTTACTTCTCCCAGGAAAAAATCAAAGGTCATCTCTGAACTTAAATTTGGATTAGATTTTTCCAAAGATGAGACTGGCATTTGTTCCCCCAAAGCCAAAGCTATTGGAAAGAGCAAAACGAATTGGTTTTTCAACCCCTTTTTTCGCTGTAAAATCTAATCCAAGCTTCGCACAAGCAGGATCTATGTTGTCTAGGTTAATTGTGGGTGGAATTCGACTCTCACGAATCGCCATGAGAGCAAAGAAAGCCTCAATTGCTCCTGCTGCTCCCAAAAGATGACCTGTCATTGATTTTGTAGAACTGATATGAAGGTGCTTTGACGCTTGAGGGAAAAGAGTTGAAATCGCTCGGGCTTCCTCGACATCTCCAGTGGGAGTCGAAGTTCCATGAGCATTGATGTAGCCAATCTGTTCAGGATTGAGTTTGGCATCTTCTAAAGCTTGTTTCATTGCTCTCAATCCGCCTTCTCCAGAAGGGGAGGTCATGTGGTAAGCATCACCGGAAAGCCCATATCCTAAGATCTCTCCATAAATCTTTGCGTCTCGATTTTGTGCAAACTTGTATTCTTCTAGAACTAAAACTGCTGAACCCTCACCCATGACAAAGCCATCTCGGTCTTGGTCAAAAGGTCGAGAAGCACTTTTAGGAGCATCGTTGCGAGTTGAAAGAGCTCTCATCGCAGCAAATCCTCCAATGCCAAGCTTACAGATGACGGCTTCGGCTCCTCCTGCAATCATCACGTCCACATCACCTCGCTGAATTTGACGAAAAGATTCTCCGAGACTATGAGCACTTGATGTGCAAGCTGTGATGTTGCAAAGATTTGGACCCTTTAAATTAAGCAGGATACTGAGTTGACCAGAAGCCATGTTTGGAATTACTTGAGGAATAAAAAAAGGAGTTATTCTCCGATACCCTTTTGCAAGGAATTCGTTGTGAACTTCTTCAATTTCAGGAAGTCCTCCCATTCCAGCTCCAATATTGACACCCATTCTTCTAGGATCTATTTTTGAACGAATGGTATCGAGGCCAGAGTCCCCATAGGCTTCCAACCCTGCAGCCAAGGCCAAGTGAACAAAACGACCGACCCGTCTTGCTTCCTTTGCATTGGCTGCTTGAGTAATCTGTAAGCCTTCTGAGGGATGAAATGGACCCACTGATCGGGTTAAGTCAAAACCCTTGACTTCTCCACTGATCTTCACTGGGCAATCCGTCAAATCAAAAAGAGTCGTTGTACCTATTCCTGAATGGCCATCTAGAGCGTTTCTCCAGGACTCTTGAGCTGATAGGCCAAGAGGACTAACGACACCAAAGCCGGTGACGACAACACGACGCTGCATTTGAGATGAATTTGAGGACAACATTGGATCTTCCCTAATTTTGGCTAAGTTTGACTTATTTTTTCATGAATTTGATCGAATGAGTCTTCACTCTTCTTGAATTGACTTAGTGAGTGGCTTTGGACTCAATATACTTAACGACGTCACCTACAGTTTTCATTTTTTCAGCATCTTCATCTGGAATGTCGAGATCAAATTCTTCCTCCATGGTCATAACGAGTTCGACGATGTCAAGGCTATCGGCATTCAAATCATCAATGAAAGAGGCCGTAGTAGTCACCTTTTCTTGTTCAACAGCCAATTGGTCACAAATAATAGTACGAACTCTTTCTTCTACTGAAGCAGACATTTTTGATCTCTCCTTATTTCATTATTCATTATGTACAACAATATGCACATTACATATACATTCCACCATTTACCCCAATCACTTGGCCAGTGATATACCGACTGGATGGGGAGGCTAAAAAAGCCACTAAGGAAGCAATATCCTGAGGCTCTCCAAAAAAACCAAGAGGAACGTTGCGTAGAATCGCCTCTTTTTGTGCCTCCGTCAAGGCCCCTGTCATATCCGTTGATATGAATCCAGGAGTCACAACGTTTACTCTGATTTGTCGCGTTCCCAGCTCTTTTGCAATACTCTTGCTAAAACCTAAGAGACCTGCTTTGGCAGCTGCATACGCACTTTGGCCTGAGTTACCACTTTCACCTACAACAGATGAAATCTGAATAATACTCCCTTGTCGTTCTTTCATCATTTGCTTGGCCGCTGCACGAGTGCAATAAATAGCGCCCTTAAGGTCAACCGAAATAGTTTTATCTAAGTCTTCATTCTTAAGACGCAGTAGGAGTGAGTCAATCGTGATTCCTGCATTATTGACTAAAGTCCGCAGAGGTCCTTTTGTCTTAAGAATGGATTCAAACTTTTCATCGACTTGCTCAGAGTCAGAGACATCAAAACCACAGAGTTCTCCTGTTCCCCCTAAACTGTGGATGTGATCAAGAACTGTTTGTGCTTTTTTTTCATTTGAAGTGTAATTAATTAAGACCTCAAATCCATCTTGGGCTAAGCGGGTGGCAATAGCAGCTCCGATTCCACGCGAAGCTCCAGTCACCAAAGCTAATGGTTTTTTTTGATGCATGATCAACCTCCAGAATGGGTGTCATTTGACTTGAAAATTTGTGGCAATATTTTAAAACTTTCCGTATCACTGATTGATCGAAGTGTACAGTTTTTAGATAGTTGATTTGCGATTCGCTTATTCAGGCCAGTTAAGACCTTTCCTGGTCCAAATTCAAGAATTGTTTTAAAGTTTGAATTCAGAAGCAAAGAGATAGATTGCCTCCAAAGAACAGGATGATCTATTTGATCAATCAAGAGTTCAAGGACGAGTTCTCTTTCTTTGGATAAACTACCCGTTCGATTCGGAACATAAGGGCAAGACAGGGGTTTGGGTTGCTCAGAAGCAGTGAGCTCAGAAAATATTTCGGCCATCCGTGTTCGGGCTGGACGCATGAGCTGGCAATGAAAGGGTGCACTGACTTGAAGTGGGATCGCTTTGCCTCCTGAAAATTCGGGATCCGATTGAATCAGTCTCATTGCTTCTTGTACTGCATCGCACGATCCAGCAATCACGATCTGACCTGGGGCATTAAAATTGGCAGGTTCAACTAAGGCAGTGACTTGTTGATCTGTGTTAGGCTGTAATTTTCTGGCTTCAATCGCTCGTTCGGTAGCTTTTTTACAAAGATTTAAAATAATAGGATCTTCAACTCCTAGGATAGCTGCCATGGAGCCCTCCCCAGGAGGAACTGCTCGCTGCATTGCCAGTCCTCTTTCTCGTACCCAGCGTGTGGTTTGCGCCAGGTCTAAACTTCCTGCAGCAACGAGAGCAGAGTATTCTCCTAAAGAATGACCAGCGACTGCTCCAGGAAAAAAATCAAATTCTTTTTTTACAACTTCAAAAGTGGCAACAGAACAAACAAGAAGACAGGGCTGAGTATTTTCTGTGAGCTTGAGTATTTCTTCAGGTCCCTCAAAGCAAAGTTTTTTTAGGTCCACATGAATGGCATCGGAAGCTTCTTCAAAAATTTCTCGAACGATAGAAAAATTAGAATAAAGTTCTTGAGTCATTCCGACATGCTGAGATCCTTGGCCAGGAAAAACGGCCACAACATCGGAAAAAGGAGAGGAAAGCTTCATATCATAAACTCCTGTTGGAACTCTTGAGTTCATTTGAATTGAAATCTGAAGGAGAGTGGTTGAGTTTTCATATTGAAAGTCATGACCAGCGAAGGAGGAGAGAGCCAAAGGTGAGACCTGCTCCAAAAACATCAAGTAAGACTGTGTGGCCAGGTTGGATACGACCCGATCTGACATTCTCATCTAAAACAGAAGGAACTGTTGCAGATGAAGTATTTCCAAATCGATCAATATTGATCAAAACTTTATTCATCGGGAAGTCCAATCTTTTTGCAACTGCTTCAATGATTCTCAGATTGGCTTGGTGGGGAATAAACCAGTCTAACTCAGAAATTTTTAATTGATTACTCTCTAGGGCTTTTACTGCAAATTCAGTCAGAGTTAAAACAGCAGATTTGAACATTTCTTTTCCTTTCATCTGCATTTTATGAAGGTTTTTTTGGTAAATTTCAGGAGTGACTTCTTGATTTGATCCTCCTGCAGGAATATGAAAAAGACCCCAAAGATTACCGTCACTGCTTAAGTGGCTAGACAAAATTCGTCTTTCGGAATGACTCGAAGTTTGTTCGACAACGACAGCACCTGCTCCATCTCCAAATAAAATGCAGGATGTTCGATCTGACCAGTTTGTAAAAGCACTGAGTACATCTGATCCAATGACAAGAGAGGTCTTAGCCTGTCCTGTCCGGATAAATTGGTCAGCGGTAGCTAGAGCAAAAACAAATCCTGAACACGCTGCATTGATGTCCATAGCCCAAGCTCGATTTGCCCCTATTTTTTTTTGTAGCCAACAAGCTGTAGATGGAACGAGAGTATCTGGAGTGCAAGTGGCGTACAAAATTTGGTCAATCTCTTCAGGTTTTTTACCTGCCATTTCAAGAGCTCGAGTTGCTGCTAGGGCTCCAAGAGATGAGTTATACTCATTCGGATTTCCTCGTCTGGAAATCTGGCGGTTTTGGATTCCTGTCCTTTCTACAATCCAGTTGTGGGAGGTTTCCACTGTTTGCGAAAGTTCTTCATTGGTGAGTCGGTTTTCTGGGAAAGCCGATCCTGTTCCAGTGATTTTCGATGAGAAAAGCAGAGCATTGGTTGTAGACATGGCGTTATTAGACCTCAGTGATTCAAAAAAAAGCAGTTTGAGGAGCTAAGCTTGTGATTGATTCTGAGTTCTAGCATCTGGTAAAATCGATTTTCCTTTATAATGTCCACACCGACATACCCGATGAGGTCGAGTTACATCATGACAGTGGGAGCAAAAAGTAATCGTGGGTTGAGCGAGTTGATTACCTCCAGCAAATCGACGCATGTTTCGACGACTTCGAGATACTTTTTTCTTTGGAACTGCCATTGTTACATCTCCTTCATTTCATTTTATAAATTAAAATCACCTAAAGCTTGAAAAGGGCTGTCTCGGGTGACTTTAGGACAAGTACAGCAGCTTAGATTTAAATCAGTTCCACAAGAAGAGCAAAGGCCTTGGCAGGATTCTTTACAGAGAGGTTGAAAAGGGACTTGAAGTT
>CAIZRG010000055.1 GCA_903935335.1 Oligoflexia bacterium | reverse complement strand
TACACCCAAATAAAGGAAACTCCATGTTAGACCAAAAAAATTTCACTAAATATCTCGACCGACACGAGATTGATGCAGCCGTTCAAAACCTAGCCGCGCAGATCAACCGAGATTATGAAAATAAGTCGATTGTTTTAGTGGGAGTACTCAAAGGAGCTGTTCTTATTATGGCTGACTTAATTCGGCACCTCACAGTTCCAACCGAAGTTGAATTTGTCCGACTTTCAAGCTATGGAAAGGCTCGGACTTCAAGTGGCACCGTCACCCTTTTAAAAGACATACAAGCGGATATTCGGAATAAGCACGTCCTCATCATCGAGGAAATTATTGACAGTGGGCGCACCCTTAAATTTTTATACGAACGACTGAAAGCTGCTGGACCTGCGTCTGTTGAGATTGTGACTCTTTTAGATAAAGAATCAAAGCGAGTCGTTGACGTTCCTGTCAAGTATGTAGGAAGAACGATTGAAGATCAGTTTTTAGTGGGCTATGGCTTGGACCTTGAAGAATATAATCGTAATCTCCCTGATATCTATTATTTAAAATACCCAAATTAGGGTTTTTACTGAAAAGGCTCAGTTAGAACAAACCCATAGAAGATTTCCTCATCTAGTCATTAGGTCATGAACAATCTCAGGAACACTGGCTTCGCCACTCAGGAGTCGATAAACCCCTCGAGTCATCGGCATTTCAATTCCATTTTCTAAAGCAAACTCCCAAACACTTTGAGTTGTCTTAACCCCTTCTGCCACATGACCTAGCTCAGCTAAAACTGTTTCTAAAGGCTCCCCACGAGCAACCCTTAATCCTACTGTATAATTTCGACTCAGAGGACTGCATGTTGCCATTAAATCTCCAACACCTGCTAAACTCAAAAAAGTCGATTGAAGCCCTCCCATCGCTACTCCAAAGCGAAGCATTTCTGAGAGACCCAGAGTGATAAGCATTGCTCGAGAATTCCACCCAAATCCCAAAGCATCAAGAGCTCCAACACCAATTGCTAAAATATTTTTCAGAACACCTGCCCATTCTACCCCAATCACATCAGTCTCCCGGTAAATGCGAAAACGATCAGAAGAAAACAAAACTTCACCGGCATCACACACTTCTGAAAACGAAGAAGCAATCACGGTCGCAGCAGGCTCACCCTTGGCAATTTCTGAAGCTAAATTAGGCCCACTGATGATACCCAATCGGCGAGTAGGGAGTTCATCCCCTAAGACTTCAGAAATACGCCTCAAAGTTCCTGGCTCAACCCCCTTGGTTGCATGAATAATGAGTTCCTCACCTGTCAATCGATGTGCAACTGCCTGTGCTTGTTCTCGGCAAGCCGAAGAAGGTAAAGCCCATACCACAGCATCTAACCCCCCTTCAAAAAATCGTTCCATCGAACTATAAGCGCGCACCTTCTCGCTTAACTGTAATCCAGCCATGGCCCGAGGATGAGCACGAGTTGCATTAATAGACCGAGCTTGCTCCTCACTTCGAAGCCAAACTCGTACTTCACGACAATTATGAGACGCCAAGTGAGCAAGCACTAAACCCCAACTCCCAGCTCCCATCACTCCAATTTTTGAATTATGCCAAAAATCCCTGTGAGTCATATTGTCCCATCATCATCAAATTGCGTTTGCCCTCATCCAAAGATAAACCATACCCAGACAAACGGTTCCGATAATAATAAAGTAAGTTCATATCCTCAGTCCAAATGGCATCCTCTGAAATCTTAACTACAGCTATATCATGCAATAACCCTAACTGCTTCACCCCATCTCTGACCCATTTTTCAGTTGAAAAGCTGAGCTCTTCTGACAAAAACAGCCTTCCCTCACTCGCGAGTTGAATTAATTTCTGATGAGAACGTTCAGCAGCTATCAAGAAATCACTCAGAGGCAAGGATCGTTGGGGCAAAGAAAGTCTCAAAAAACGGAAAAGGTCAAAATCTGGGTACTTTTTTCGAAGTACTTCAAACAATACAAACGCTACCCAATGAGATGTAAGTACGGTATTTTCCCTATGAAAGCGATCAACAAGCCTCACTCCCAGCTCACGAGTATACTCTCTGTCTCTCTGAGGCTCGTGGGTGAGTTTTCCACGAGTTGTTAGCCAGCGAGATACATCAATCACTGTATCATTAGGACCCATGGAACGACCCTCTTCATCGACAGGATTGCCAAAAACATCCATAGGTTTTCCAATTCGAATCAGAATTCCACTTTGCGAAGAAAACAATTTCCAAAAAAATCCAAATATCTGAGTGATCTGCCAAGATTCATCCCGAATTCCAATATATTTATGTTTTCCAACATCGGATAAGTGGCTTTCAATCAGTGAACTAGCCTCCAATACAAAATGATAGCTAGTCACCATCGGTATAATATAGACATTTGGACAAGGCTGCTGAGTCCGAATTCCTTCAATTTGAGCTTCAAGAGCAGTTCCTAGCAGCCCTAATTTTACTCGGCTTTCAATCGCCCCACTTCTAGAACGCCCTCCACCTGGGAAAAAAATTGAATGCATCCCTTCACGAAGAATCTGTGTGCTATAGTTCTTTAAGGTCGCTCGATAAATATCATTGTTTTTCTGACGATCCACCCGGTAAGAACCTAATCGGCTCATCAGAAAACTTAAAACCGGATTTGAAAAAAGATTAAGACCAGCACCATAAGAAAACGGCGGCAAGGACAAAAGATAAATCACATAGCCTACTAAAACACTATCAATGTTACTTTGATGAGTAGGAACTAATAGGATCGTTCCCTTTTTGGATAATTTTTGCAGAGTAGAAACTTCCCCTAAAATATGCAAACGCGACTGCAAAGACTCTGTCATTCCCCATGGGAGAAATCTCTTGACACTAGCGGCATTTAAAAGCCAACTAAATCCCCAAGGTACTGCATGAGTGGCAAACTCATACACTTTAGGATGAAAATGCCCTCCAATCTCTTCAGCAAAATGCTGAATAACAGATTTTAAAAGATCCTGTAAATCGACCTCTCCACCTGGCCTTAGCAATCCTTGATGGACTTGGTTCCAAAGTTTTTGGTCTTTCTTATACCTAAAAGATGTAAATAAATTAGTTTTTTGTGCCTTGAGCCTAAGACGTTCAGCATAGAGTGCTTCTCCTAAGAGAGTTTCTAGATCAAATTCAGAAAAACCGTCTCTCGTTTTTTCTGCAACACGATCCAGTAAAGCCTCTCGGATCTCCTCAAGACGAAACAAAGGTCCAGGAACAATGGGCACTTTTTGAAGCCTCAGTCTAAAATCACTTTTTTTCTTTGAGATTACCCGTGAAAAAGTCCCTTGTGGTTTATCTTTATGCTCCGTCATGATCCACCTCGGTACCCACACCGAATCGAGGAATAATAATCACCAGCTGTCCTTTGCTAAGGCTCACCTTACAGTGTTTTCTCAGCGTTCGATTGCTTAAACCCAGAGAAGATAAAGTCATCCTTCCTCCTCTCATCGTGTACCTAAAGCCTGATAGAGTCACTCCGCTTGCTCCTTGATTCATACCAAAGACAGAAACGAGAGTATGCTTGGGAAATACCCCTTTCCAAGAAGGAATTTTCTCAGACAAGAAATGATAATCGCCTTCCAATCCTTTTGCACAAATACTTTTTAAAAAACCAAATTTCCCTGTAGAAAATAAGGAAAGATCATAAAGAGCACCTAAGTGATGATCCATTCTTCCCCCCGTTACTCCCACACATAAGAGTTCATCTACTCCTGCTGTGAGCGCTGCAATCACTGAATAAAATAAATCACTCCGTTTTTTGGTACGAGGAAGAGAAACATGAGGAATATTTTTGAGTAGTTTTTTTTGCAAAAGACTATCCCAATCTCCCACCCCAAAGTGAGGCTCAACACCCCACTCTTTCCACCTCTGCAGACCCCCATCAATTCCAATTAAAAAATCATCAGATCGAATCTTAAAAGATCGAAACAAATTTTCCTGAACATGTCTAGCCGCTTTTATCGGCCCCAGTAAAACTGCTCTCATTCGGATATAAGCCGCTTGAGAGTATTTTCCAGTTCAGTACACCGAGCCACAAGGTCCGACTCTCTTGTACGCTCTTTTAGGACTAAAGCGGCAGGAGCCTTATCAATAAAAGCACTCTGAGAAAGCTTATTCCTAACAAAATTTAAGTCATTCTTAATTTTTTCAATTTCTTTTCTCAGTCTTTTCTGTTCTTCCTCTTCGTTGACAAGCCCCTTTAAATTCACCCGCAACTCCAGAGCAATACGACTGAGTGGAATCACTGTTTGCCTTTCATTCATAGAAATATTTATATCCGAATGAGGAGATAATCGAAATATTTTTGAAATCCGAGCTAAGGATTGGATTTGAGAAGCATGCTCAAGCACAAATTGATCAGCCTCTTGAGTTGCAGACAGATAGGAAACTTCAAATTCGATCTGAGGGGAGATCCGATTTTCTCCTCTAAAATTGCGCAATGCCTCAATCAGCTCCTGAAGTGAAGACATAGATGCTTCTGCTTGAAGATTTAAAAATTGAAGATCTAATTTTGGAAAAGATTGAAGCATCAGTGTTTCAGAGGTTGATTCTTTTTTCCAAGGCAGCGAATGCCAAAGCTTTTCCGTCACAAAAGGCATGAAAGGATGCATCGCCTTAAGCAATTCTTCGAGAACCCATCCAAGAGTAAAAAGAGATTTTTTTCTTTCTTCCCCACCCTGCCTGAAGGTGTGCTTTGAAAACTCAATATACCAATCGCAAAGCTCATGCCAGGTAAAATCATAAAGAGCTTGAGAGGAGAGATTAAGCTCAAAATGAGCTAGCCCTGCTTCCACTTTCTCAATCACCGCTTGAAGCCGAGATAAAATCCATCGATCTGGCAAAGATAAACTCATCTTATTTTGTTTAATCCATGAATGAAGTCCCATTTCTGGCTCCGGAAGCAACCCCCCTTGCTCAGACTCAAACTGAAGATGAAAGAATTTAACCGCATTCCAAAGCTTATTACAAAAAGCGCGATACCCCTCCACCCGATCCACAGAGAGCTTAATATCTCTGCCCTGACCGGCCATAATAGCCAAAGTAAAACGAAGAGGATCTGCCCCATACTTTTGAATCAGATCCAAAGGATTCATTCCGTTTCCCTTGGTCTTTGACATCTTATCCCCTTTTTCATCTCGAACCATCGCATGTAAATAAACCTTGCGAAATGGAACCTCACCCATAAAATGAAGACCCATCATGATCATCCGAGCGACCCAAAAAAAGATAATGTCAAACCCTGTCTCTAAAATAGAGGTTGGATAAAACGTCATTAAAGCTTGCGTCTTTTCTGGCCAACCTAAAGTAGAAAAAGGCCACAAAGCCGAACTAAACCAAGTATCTAAAACATCCTCGTCTTGATTTAACTGAGAGCGATCTACTTGACACTGAGAACACTGTAACGGAATCTCTCGTGCAACTGTAACTGCTGAACAAACTTTACAATACCAAGCAGGAATTTGATGTCCCCACCAAAGCTGCCTAGAAATACACCAGTCTCGAATATGATGCATCCATTCAAAATACGTTCGTTCCCAACTCTTGGGAGCAAACATAATTTTTCCAGTCTCAACCGCTTCAATAGCAGGCTTGGCAAGAGGAGCCATCTTAACAAACCATTGCTTTGAAACCATAGGCTCTGCCACTGCATTACATCGATCACACAATCCGACCTGATGTGTGTGATCCTCTACTTTGACTAAGAGATTAGCATCCTTTAAATCTTGAATAATCTTTTCACGAGCTTCAGCAAATTTCAGACCCGCGTAGGCTGATCCTCCTTCAGAAGTGATCCTGCCATCTTTCCCCATCACTGAAACAGTCTCAAGCTGATGCCTCTGACCCAATTCATAATCATTAAAATCATGAGCAGGCGTCACTTTAAGAGCTCCACTGCCAAACTCACGATCCACGTAGCTATCCAAAATGATAGGGATGATTTTTCCAAGCAATGGAAGAACCACAGACTGCCCATGAAAAGCTCGATACCGCTCATCATCAGGGTGAAATGCAACTGCTGTATCCCCAAGCAATGTCTCTGGACGAGTAGTAGCAATCACAACCTGTTCTGGACTTCCATCTGAGTTCAATACCGGACAGCCTTTTTTATCCACTACACGATAAAGCAGATGCCACAAATGTCCCTTTCGCTCGGTAGGAATCACTTCTAAATCCGAAAGCGCTGTTTGACATCTTGGACACCAATTGATAATTCGGTCTCCGCGATAGATCAACCCTTCTTCAAAAAGCCTAACAAATACTTCTCGTACAGCACACGACAACCCCTCATCCAAAGTAAATCGTTCCCGACTCCAGTCCAAGGAAGACCCTAAGCACTTCAACTGATCCTTAATCAGATTTCCGTGCTGCTCTTTCCATTGCCAAACACGAGCTACAAACTTTTCCCGGCCTAGATCTTGTCGAGTCCAAGGTCGCCCAGTCTGTTCGTTTTTCTCTTGAGATAAACTTTTTTCTACCTGTACTTGAGTTGAAATCCCGGCATGATCTGTTCCAGGAAGCCACAAAGTATTATCCCCATGCATTCTTCTCCAACGCACCAAAATATCTTGAATGGTGTTGGTAAGAGCATGCCCCATATGAAGCACCCCTGTCACATTAGGAGGGGGAATCACCATGCAGAAAGCTTCCTGTTTGGGCTTACTTTCATCAGATGCCTTAAAAAACCCGTGCTCTTCCCAAAAATGATAAACTTCAGACTCAAAGCTGTCTGGTTCGTAACTCTTGGAGAGAAATGGCCAGTTCATCATGGTCACTCACTTGCTTCATCATGATGAGAGTGACATCCTTCGTGGGCATGGCCATGGAGCATTTCTTCCTGAGTCGCATCTCGAATCTTTAACACTTCCACATCAAAATGAAGAACCTCTCCAGCCAAAGGATGATTCCCATTGACACAAACTTTTTCATCTTCAATGGATTCAACGATAAAAACAACAGATTCATCATTCTCTAAGTCAACATCAAATTGCATCCCCTCTTTGAGCTGAACACCTTGAGGGAATTGAGATCGATCGACCACTTTTCTCATCTCAGGATCGAACTGTCCATAACCGTCCTCCGGCTGAACAATCACCTTTTTTTGATCGCCTAACTTCAATCCCAGCAATGAGTTCTCCAGGCCTGGTACAATTTGATGCGCTCCATGGAGATAGATGAATGGATCACTCGAAGTTGCCTCATCTAAAAGAGCACCTTCGGTACCTTTTAAAAGATATTTTAAGTGAACTACTTTACCATCTTGAATTTGAGCTTGTAATTGAGACTCCATCATAAAGAGGAGAATCGGTCAGAATGGAGAAGATATCAATATCAATCCACACTTAGCTGTGAAAAACTAGTTAGAACCTCATCCCTTTAAATCTTTCAGAAACACTCGCTGTCCACTTTGAAAACTTTTGTTGATCGCTTCTAAAAATATCATGTACTTGAATCCTGCAGCAAATGAGGGCTCAGGACTGAAATCACCTGTTTTTACTGCTCGGATAAAGTCCTTTTCAACAAACCATCCCCCTTGGAAATCAGAAGGAACATCAACAGGCTTCATTTGGGAATCCCCCTCTTTCCCAATTTCCAAGAGTTTTTTACCAAAATCATATCGGAGAGTCCCTTTTGATCCGTAGAGAGTTAAAATATCCCCTTGAGCAAATCGAGCTAAACCACTCCATTCCATGGATCCCAACAGACCTTTTCCCCATTCACCTAAAACTTGAACAAAATCTGGAACTTCAATCACATCTTGTTTTCTTTGTTGAATCCATACCTTCGCGGTTGAAAAAACAGAAATCGCTTCTCCAAACCAAGAGTTTAAGACTTCCCCGTAAATCCCAACACTGAGAATATTATTGCCACACAGATCTTTTCGCTGTCTCCAATGAGAAGGAGCTGAAGCATCTGCCCAACTATCCATAAAAGACTCCAAACGAAAATGGTAGAGTTGACCTAACTCATCCGAGTTAAGAATCTGCTGAATGTATTTTCCATCTTTCAAAGCATTAGGAGCAGGACACACCATAGTCACCTGAGAAGGATGCTTTTCAGCACAATCAAACATCTCTTTCGCTTGACTTAAATCCATAGCCATTCTTGCCTGACAAAATACATGCTTTCCTTGATTCAAAGCTGCAATTGAAATCTGAGAATGAAGATAAGGAGGAGTACAAATCCAAATCACATCTAAATCTTTCGCTAGTACCAAATCCTCCCAAAGATGATCTACCCTTTTAAACTGCCATTGCTGAGCAACTAAAGCAGAGGATTGTGCAGTACGGTTACACACTGCGACCAACTCAACCTCTGGCATTTTTTTAAGCTCAGGCAAGTGCCTCTCCGCAGCAATTTTTCCAGCTCCAATAAATCCAATTCTAATTTTTTTCACTTTAAGACACAACCCAGTCAGGTTTTTTCATCGAAATTTTATCACCTTCACCTATAGCCGCTTCTAAAACTCTCAGCTGTTTAATCATATTTTTTACCGCACCTGTGGCAACCGCATGCTGGTCATCAAAAAGACCTGATACTCCGACCTCTTTTACGTAAAAAAACATAGCCAGCGGCGAAAAAGAAATGGCCAGTTTCAAAACATCAAAGTTTGGGCAATGCAAACCAAAGGCAGGAGATTTTTGAGTCACTTGGCGCATAAACTCTATCGCTCTTAAATTCACATCTTTTATGTCTTGTGAAAGAGAAGTATGAATCAAAAAAACACTTGGATTTTTAGAAGTCACCTGTCTGATTTCATCCATGGACGAAACCCCTGTTGACATATACACAGTTTTTTGAGTGGACAAAAGACTCTCAGCTAAAACACTATTTGTAAAATCCCAACTGAGCATTTTCCAAAAATCGATTCCAATTTCACAGAAAAATGGAATGACATCAGGATCACAGGTTGCAATTCCAAACTTTTTTTTGGCTTGATGAGTCTTTTGAACGGCTTGTTCATAAAATTTCTCACTTAAACGTCTTCTAGAGCTCTCTAAGGAATTATAAAAGGCTTTTTCACGAATCTGAAAAGTAATTCCATCGACTTCTGCTTCAAGAAGTTGATCTAGTGTCTCCTCAGCTCTTTGCTCACTACCTAAATGATTTAATCCAATTTCAGCGAAATATTGAATCATTTTTATTTATCCTATATTCTCATGAGATGTTTTCATCACAGAATAAAACTCATCTCGAGACAGAAGGGGAGTCATATCTTCCATCGGATTTGAAACAATTTTCCCATCTTTGACCGAAGCTGTAACTCGCGGCAGGGTTCGCTCTTTGGGATCTACCATAACCTCAATGACACAGGGTCCTGGAATCTCAATAGCCTTTTTAAGTTCTTCAGACAAGCGATACTGATTGAGAATTCTTCCAGTCGACAAACCAAAGGCAGAAGCTACTTTTGTAATTGAAGGTAAACTCAGCTTGCTTGAAAGATCAGCTCCTACTTTTTTCTTAAAGTGTCCCTCTTGAGAAGAAGCAATCGAGCCATATCCTTCATTATTCAGCACAAAATACTTAATAGGGAGATTCAATCTTTTTGCTACTTCTAACTCTTGGACATTGAAAAAAAACCCACCATCTCCATTCACACAAATCGTTCTTCGCTTGCCAGAGGCTAAACACGCTCCAATACTCCCAGGAACTCCTGTACCCATCGCTCCTAAACCAGGTGCATTCAAAATTCTTTGTCCTTTTTTTACACGAAAAGCTTGCATTAAAATATCACTACAGCTTCCTGCACTTCCTGGGACTAAAAGATCTTCCTCTTCTAAAACGTCTGAAAGAGTATCCATCAAAACATAGGTACTCACATAATCTTTTTGCTCACGATACTCAGGTAGTACTACAGGAAAGCGCTTTTGCCACTCCTGAGTCGTAGCCAACCAACTTTTCCAACGGTTACTGAAATTCTCTGATGAATCGCCCATTTGCTTCAAAAATTCTTTCAAAAAACGGCGCGAATCTGAATAAATAGGAATATTAACCAACATTTGCATTTTTAAGATCTCATTCGGATCCGTATCAACAATAACTTTTTGTGCATGGGGAGCAAAATTCTCATGACTAAAAGCCAAAGAAGGAAGATCTAAACGAGCCCCTATAACTAGGATAAAATCAGAATTTTGTTGTGTAAAATTCCCAAATCTCTGTCCAATTCCTCCTGGCCTTCCACAATAAAGTGGATGCTCCTCGGGTAAAAAGTCCATTGCCTTCCAACTCAAAAGAGTGGGGATATGCAAAACCTTTAAAATTTGATGAAACTCAGAGAGTGCATCTGCGGTTCTCACACCATTTCCAACGAACAAAACAGGCCGTTTACTCTTCTTGAGAAGCTCTAAAACTTGGCTCACCTTATCTTTAATCGACTCCCCCTCTTGCAAATGCTCCTGACTGACATCAAACCCTATTAAATACTGAGGGTCAATTTCTGCTGACTGCACATCCAAAGGAATTTCAATCCAAACTGGACCATGCCTGCCATGAGTGGCTAGGTGAATTGATTTTTCTAAATGGTATCGAATTGAAAGAGGATTCATGACGGTAACTGCATATTTCGTAATCGGTTTCATCATTGAAACGACATCAACTTCTTGTTGACCGAAGGATCGAACCCCACGATGCCCAATCAAATCAGCCGTCTTGGCTTGTCCAGCAATAAACAAAGCCCCACTCGACTCTAACCAACAGGCAGCTACCCCTGTAGCACAGTTCGTTCCTCCAGGTCCCGTTGTAACTAAAGCGACACCCAACTGATTCGTATACTCCCCATAAGCTTCAACTGCAAAAGAGATTGACTGTTCATGGAGACTCGCCACATATTCAATCCCCTCAGTTTTGCCAAGAGAATCTACCAAGTGCATACAACCGCCTCCAGCCAGCATAAAGACGTGCTTAACTCCACGTTTTTCTAAAAACTGAAATACATAATCTGAAAGCTTCATCGATTTTATCTCCTTAGGCTGAATGCCTCACCCAAAGAGATACTAAATCTTGAGGTAAGTCGCAAATCACATCAGCCCCTGCCTGCAGAAGCTCCTGTCGAGTCCCATGTCCCCAGGAGACTCCAATGGTATAAGTTTGATTTTGCCTTCCCCCTAAAATATCGAACTTCCGATCTCCAATCATAACGGATTGTTTTCCTAAAATTTCTTCTTTCTGAAGCAATTCTGAAATGAGTTCAGACTTATCTGGACTTCTTGCAGTCAATGAAATCCCATAAACCCCTTTAAAAAAACGGAACAAATCAAAACGGTGTAAAATTTTTTCAGCAAAAACTTGAGGCTTGGACGTGGCTACAAAAAGTTGCTTGCCTGCTTCCTGCAGTCTTTGCAAACAAGGAACAATCCCAGGATAGACAGAGTTCTCAAAAAGTCCTTCTTTTGAATAACGGTCGCGATATAGATCAGCCGCTGAATCAACCCAGTGAAGAACCTCTTGATCTGAAAGGCTTTGTTTTACCTCCGAAATCAGCTGGGACAACATTGCATGGAGAGGGGGTCCAATACAGCCTTCTAGCTGAGATAAGGAGGGAGCAGGCAGACCCAGTTCAGAAAAAGCATAATCAATGCACTTAAAAACCCCCTCTTTGGGATCGGTCAGGGTTCCGTCTAGATCAAAAAGAAGAAATTTGCAATGATACATTTGCCTAAATATAACATTAACGGTTCAGGTTTTCACTAAAGTTTGGTAGTAAAAGAAAAATCTTCTGTTTGCATTTGATCCAAAATGATGACGATGTAGCGAAAGGCTTAAGAAAATATGAAGAATATCGAGTTCAAGCGGCTTTTTATATTAGAAATGGCCAATAATCATAATGGCGATTTAGAACACGGCCTTCGCATCATCCGGGAAATGCATGCAGCTGTAAAGGACTTTCCTTTTCAGTTTGCAATGAAATTTCAATACCGATGTTTAGACACTTTCGTTCATCCAGCCTATCAAAACCGTAAAGATATCAAATTGATCAAACGATTTACAGAAACTCTCTTCAATGAGGATCAATATAAGATTCTTAAAGATGAGGTAGCCCGCTTAGGATGGTTTACTATTTGTACTCCCTTTGATGAAAAATCTGTCAGTCTGATTGAAAAACATGAATACGATGTTCTTAAAATTCCAAGCTGCTACTTTACAGACTGGCCACTTCTCGAGCGTGTCGTTCAAACTAACCTTCCCATCATTGCCTCGTGTGCAGGAGCTGCCTTAGAAGAAATTGATAAAGTTGTTTCCTTTTTTCAACACCGAAACAAAAAATTTGCTATCATGCATTGTGTAGCTGAATATCCAACAGCTGATGCTGAGCTTCAGCTGAATCAAATTGATCTCTTACGAAACCGATATCAATCTGTTCCCATTGGATTTTCAACTCATGAGTCTCCTACCAATTTAGACTCCATCAAAATAGCAGTAGCCAAAGGGGCTCAACTTTTTGAAAAGCATGTAGGCGTTGTATTTGAAAAACATAGCCTCAACGCCTATTCAGCTAACCCCTCCCAGGTTCGGGACTGGATTCTCTCTGCCCAAAAGGCCTATGAAATAGGTGGTATCGTCAATCAACCTAAGGTTGTCACTGAAAAGGAAAAGGCGGACCTAAAAGCTCTTTACCGAGGAGTCTTTGCAAAAACGGAGATTAAAAAAGGGGAGCATCTCAGCACAAAAAATGTATTTTTTGCAATGCCAAGTCTAGAGGGTCAACTTGTCGGAAGTGATATGTCTAAGTATTCAGATTTTATTGCTAAAACAGAAATTGAACCCATGGCACCTATCTATCATCAACAAGTTCAAGCTGTTCATCTTCGTGAATGGGTTGAAAAAACTCTCACTCAAGTCAGAGGAATGCTCAAATCAGCCAATGTAACACTGCCTCATCAAGTTGAAGTTGAGCTTTCTCATCACTATGGTTATGAAAAATTTGCAGAGTGGGGAGCTGTGATTTTAAATATTATTAACCGAGAGTACTGTAAAAAAATCATTGCCCTCTTGCCAGGACAAAAATACCCAGAACACCACCATAAAGCGAAAGACGAAACCATTCATATGCTCTATGGTAAAATGCAGCTCAATAATCAAGGAAAAACAATTGAAATGAAACCGGGGGATTTGGTTCCTATTGAAAGAGGAGCAGAACATTCCTTTAGCTCAAAGCAAGGAGCTCTGTTTGAGGAGATATCGACAACCTATCTCAAGGGGGATTCTTATTATGAAGATAGCGTCTACAATAATCCTAACCGAAAAACTTATTTGACTTATTGGTCTGAGTAAAAAAAATGAATCAACACCAGAAACTCAAAGAGCTTAAATTGCGAGTCTACCAAGCAAATATGCAACTTGAGCAAAGAGGGCTCATTCTTTATACTTTTGGTAATGTGAGCGCGATTGATCGAGAACTCCAAGTGATTGCAATCAAGCCAAGCGGAGTACCTTATTCAAATCTTTCAGCTGACTCTATAGTCTTAGTCGACTTTCAAAACCGAGTGATTGAAGGAAATCTCAGACCTTCCTCAGACACAAAAACTCATCTTTGTCTTTACCAGGCTTACCCTGAACTCGGAGGAATTGCCCACACTCACTCGACGTACGCTTCGATTTGGGCGCAAGCAAAAAGATCGATTCCCTGCTTTGGAACCACTCACGCAGATCATATAGATGGAGAAATTCCATGTACTGAAGATCTCAGCTCAAAACAAATTCAAGGGGACTACGAGCTTGAAACAGGCCATCAGATCGTTAAACGACTCAAAGGACTTTCACCTAAAAAAGTTGAAATGATTCTAGTTGCAAGTCATGGCCCTTTTACTTGGGGTCCCACCCCGGAGAAGGCTGTCTTCAACAGTGTCATCCTAGAAGAAATCTGCAAAACAGCTCTTTACACTTCTCTTCTAAACCCCAAATCAGTAACCATCCAAGAGGAACTGCTCAAAAAACACTTTGAGAGAAAACATGGATCCAATGCCTACTATGGCCAACCCAGCTAAAGGCATGAAACCCTCATGAAACTCATTAGCATCATTACACCTTGCTATAACGAAGAAGGAAACGTCGAGCGCCTATGCAGTGAAATTAGAACAACCCTTTCTGCCTTTTCAGATCGTTATGATTATGAGCATATTTTAATTGATAATCGATCCAAGGATAACACTCGAAATCTTTTGAGAAACTTAGCAGCTCAAGATCCCCACATTAAAGTGATTCTAAATACTAGAAATTTTGGTCATATCCGTTCTCCATACTACGCGCTCTTACAATCCAAAGGAGATGCAGCTATCTGCATGGCATCCGATCTTCAAGATCCTCCTTCGATGATCCCTGAGTTTATAAAAAAATGGGAAGAAGGTTTTAACGTTGTTATGGGAGTTAAAACACAAAGTGAAGAAACTCCACTCATGTTTGCCATCCGAAAAACTTATTACAACCTAATTTCTAGAATTTCAGATGTTGAGCTCGTTAAAAATTATACAGGATTTGGTCTCTACGATAGACAAGTGATCCGCTATCTTCAGCATATAGATGACCCTTACCCCTACTTTCGAGGCTTGATTGCTGAATTAGGGTTTCCTTCTGCTAAGATTTTTTTTAAACAGCCTAAAAGAATTCGTGGAGTGACGGCTAATAATTTTTATTCACTCTATGACATAGCCATGCTTGGGATCACCAGTCACTCCAAAGTTCCTCTTCGCATTGCAACGATGCTGGGTTTTGGTATGTCACTTATAAGCCTAGGAGTGAGCATCATTTACCTCATTGCCAAGCTCATTTATTGGAAAAGCTTTGCCATGGGACTTGCTCCTTTAATATTGGGTGTATTTTTCTTTGCTTCGGTTCAGCTCTTTTTTATCGGAATTATCGGTGAATACGTAGGCTTCATCTACACTCAAGTTTTAAAAAGACCTCTTGTCGTTGAGATGGAGCGAATTAATTTTGATCCATTCAATACCCAGAAAACTCATGTTACTCAGACCTTAAAAAGGAATGAATAAATTGAATTTAGTCCCCCTCCAATGACTAAAAATCAACCTTTACAAGACTTTTAGACTTGTTTTTAAATAAATTTTCACTTGCTTTCAGGCTGAGTTTGTTCCAACGGATGTTTAGTGTTTTCAATTGTGGCATATCCAAAATATTAGCTACACTTAAATCGGTAATGTTGTTATAAGCCAGGTTCAGAGTTTCTAGATGGGTCATACCTAAAAGAGGAACTATACCTTCATCACTGATCCTGTTCTCACTCAAATCTAAATTTTTTAACCGACTCAAAGCTGCCAAATGCGCTAGACTTTTATTTTCGATTTGATTCCAACGTAAATTTAAAGTTTCAATATTAGGAAAATATAATCGAATAAAATTAGCTAAGTCAGTCAAATTGTCATCTGTTATTTTTGACATAGACAAATCCAATACTTTAAGGTCTATGTATTTTAAATTTTCAAATTTATCTTTTAAAAAAATAAATTTTAACTTTTCTATAACACCATTTCCAAAAACTTCTTCTATTTGAAATGAAGTTATGCATTCTAGAGTTATTTTATTTAATTTTTTATTCACTCTTAACAGAGTTATCCAGGATTTTTGGTCTAAAAATTCTACTATACTACCTATAGTTTCCTTAGGAACGCCATTAAATCCGCCTTCCACTAAACAAGGAGAAGCATTTAAAATAAAAAAAAAGAATAAATAAAACCATTTTTTTGAAATTTTCATATCCGGTTTTTATAATAATTTAAAGTTAAGAAAACAATAAAAATTTCTTTGATGGAAAATATTTAGTAAATTT
>CAIZRG010000054.1 GCA_903935335.1 Oligoflexia bacterium | reverse complement strand
GCTTCTTGAGTTCCGAAAAATAAACTGAACCTATCCCCTGATCTTTGAATTCTTTTTTTATCTTATCATACTCATCAGTATATCTTTTCGTTTCATATTGATAATCAGAAGACGACCAATGAGGCCTACTATTAATCTGAGTTACTAAACTTTCATAACTAGAATACTTATTTCTAATTTCTTTTAGATCTCCTGAACAATTCATTAAAGCATAGATTGACGCAACAAAACTTCTGCATTTTGGGCTCAATGAACTTTTTTCTTTTCCCTCCCGATTCGGTAAGTCGCTCTGCCTTAACATAATCCTGAGAACACCGAGATACTCTTCCTTAAGATCTTCACGACTCAAACCTGCTAGAAAGTTCGGATTTACCCCTAAAATTCTTTCTAATTGATTTCTACCTCTATCAAGAAAAATATTTACAGAATTGTCTTTTAAATTTAAGGCTAATGAGTAAAGATCACTTGCACTCACACCAAAACCATGAAATAGATCCGTTTTATTTTCACATTGTTTTCCATCTATGAGGTGCGTCATAAACATACTTTCGTCCCAATAAGAATACCAGTTGTTGGGATACTCTGTCTCATGGCCTAGCTGTGATGATATTTGATGTCCGTTGGGTTTCCCTGTGAGTTCAGATAATCGATTGTCAAATCGTTTTTTCTCACGATCTTCCGAATCTTGAAGAATCAACTTTATAAAAATAATTTCTAGGTCTTCAGGCAACCACCTCGTAGATATCTTCTCTCGAACTCCAAGGTATAATAAAAATTGTTTTTTTAGTCTATTCCGAAAACTTTCATCAGCAAATGATTCAGGAACAAGAATCTGAATCTGCTGATTATTTCGAGTGATCTCTATTGTTTTTAATCTTTGATTAGCAAGCTCATTTTCTAAAACCATCAAGCCAGCACCTAACTCAAGCGCAATAGCACGAGGGTCATGGTCTTGGTGACCTAGCCTAGAAATCCATTCTAAGACCTCTCTGGCTCCACTCATCTTATGCTCTGGTTTTAACCTTAGATCCCCAAGCTCAGAGCGACTTCCATAGAGTAACTCTCTCGATTTTTCGTAAGAGTTTAAATCGACCGACCTCTCCCAGAGCTGAACCATCGAGTAAAAAAATCGATCCTCTTGCTGAGGAAGTTCAAGGGTGTTAGAAAATGAATCAATACTCCAAACAAAAAATTTCTGACTCTTTCTCCCGTAAAAATAAATAGGTTCATCGTACTCTTGAGCAATTTCAGCAGGGCGTTCAAACCAATTCAGCTGATAGTGTACCTGAAGAGACTCCTCCTTCTCAAGTGGCTCAAACTTAAATCGAGGAACAAAAAGGCGTTTTTGGTTTTTATGATTTTGAATTATTAAATAGTGCGGATTATTTCCAAAACTAGGGTGAGTTTGTTCGTTACTTAAAAAATAATTTTCTAATTCTGGACTTTTTAATTGTTGATTATTATTAGAATATAAAAAATGAACTCCGAATCTGGGTAACTCCACCTCTTTTAATTGATTTTTTCCATCTTTCCACATCCAAATAAACCTTGGGTTTTCAATGCGAGTTAAGATGTTAAGAGATTCTCTATCTGATAAATTTTCCCCAAAAGGGTTTTTCTCTTCTAGAGCTTTGGCTTGAGATAAATGAGTCCCATCTAATTTTGGTAAACCTGAATCTAGGTATTTTGCTTTTTGAATGATGGGACTTTCACTACCGTTCAATCGAGAAACGGAGTATAATCGATGATCTTTTGGATCAAAAGATAAGATCTCTCTGCCGTTCCATTTAAAATTCTCCCATTTTTCTTTCTGTTTAAACCCAGTAGAATAGTCTTCTTGATACAAAGGACTTTCTGTGACATTTCCGCTTTGATCCCTCCATAAATTTGAAACCAACTCCCAGTTCTGGTAACCTGGCATCAATGACCAGTTTAAATTCTGTTGCCAGTCTAATTCCTGAAATCCATCAGGATTCACAGCATTTTCATTCACATAAGAATCATCTAAAAGCTGATACCATTGATTTCCCCATTTTTTTTGAATCACCAAATTGTTAGATTGATTTACTCTAACACTATGCCCATCTCTAGAATCAATGAGTTCATATTTTCGATCGCCTAGCCATTTCACATATGGATTTTCAGAGTTCCAAGAAATTACTTTTTTAAACTTTAGAAGATTTGCAATTTCTCCTGGAAAAATTCGTTGCTCAGCTCCATCCATCAAAATACGAGGCCGACTGAAATCAATCGCAATTTTTCTCCCATTTAGTGACTCAGAAGTCCAAACTTCTGGTTCCTTTTCGATACCTTGGATCCATGAAGAGTGAGCCCATTCGTTTTTGAGCTCTTGCGGAACAAAATAGGATATTACTTGGTTAAAAAATTTTCGTTTAACTTCTAATTTCCATTGACTTAACCGATCTATCAAATCCTTCCTTTTTAATTGATAGACACTTTCAGATGCATTTTCCTCTTCCGCATCAAAATAATCCTGACTCATGAGTGAGTTTCGATCTCGGTAAATAACTGCCTGAACGAATAATGATAAGCTCTCTTCAGAAATCACAGATAAATCAGCATATCGGTAGGAACGAATTATATCTCTCATCAAAATATTTTTTAAATCAGAGATAGGTTCTCGGAGTTTACTCAGCAGTTGAATCTGCCCCTGATAAGACCATTTGTTTCTGTCTATTTTTAGAATAGCGTAAGATGAAGCTGATTTTACTCGAGAAGACCACTCATCTAAAAGATTCCCCATTCTTGAATAAAAAGCAGCGGTTTCAAAATCTTCCTCTTTCAAATTTTTTTCAAAATTTACCTTTAAAAATTTTTCAAATTGTTGAAAAAAAACAGGATTTTTTTGGTGCTCTAGCAATAACTGAGTCGGTTGAAAAACAATGAATTTAAATAAAATTTCCCATCTTTTTTCTTTTAATAAATGAGGTCGTTCAGAAAAGTAAGATAGAGCAACAACGGGTGAATTTAAATTCAGTAATTGCCGCTGCATTTCAAGAGTTGCAATTGGCACTTCTCGTGTCTCACTTGAATTTGACTTAAGTGGCACTCGACATAAAGCCTGAGGCTCACAAATCAGTTCTTGGGATGAAAGATTCTTTAAGTAGGAAAATCCATCGCTATTTGATAATTTTTTATCTTCAAGTAACTCAGTCCAAAGCCCAAGATCACCTCTTTGCGTAGCTAAGTCTAAACTAAAATTTGGGCTTCCAATATATGAATTTTGATTCGTATAAATTTCTACTATTTTTTTATTTTTAAGGTAATCTTTTAAATTGTCTGAATTCATTTCTCTTGAACCATTAAAATATGTGTAACCTACATTCGAATAATTTTGTTTATAGTCTCCATATTGGTATTTTTTTACTGCTTTTGAAAAATTAAATGCTAAAGCAACTCGGTCTAAGTGTTCTGGCGTGTATAGAAATAATTTTTCTACAGACTCTCGAATACTATCTCTACCGTAATTACTAGGTTGATTTAAAATACTTGAATCAAAGGAACCAGAAAGCAAATAATGAGTAATAAAACTAATATCTCGAACATCAAAAAACAAATCAGGAATCTTAGGATGACCTGAGATTTTTTTGTAAGCAAAAAGATTAGATAGCTCAACAGCAGTTGAGATATTTGGAAATTTTTCATGAGCCCATTTCAAATCAGCCCATTTTAAATCATGTAAAATTGGACTTCCATAGGGATGACTCCATAGACGAGTATCTTGAACTCCAGCATGATCTAATATAATTCTTTCATCGCATACAGGATAACCTGAATAAAAAAGTGGATATCTCATCCATTCAAAAATAGAAGAATTGATATTGCTTGATTTTTTTTGAATATCCCAATAAGGCATCAGCTCATCTATTAAAACTTTTTGCCAATCATGATCTTCAATTCTAATCTGACTGACCCATTGAGAGGCTGACACTCCTTTTTTCTTTTCTTGAGGAAAAACAAAGTATTTCAAATAAGGATGATAAAGACTGGGGAAATCTTTAAAAATAGAAATCTCGAAATCAGGGTATATTCCTTCTCCTCTTTCCCCATAGATTCGGATGATCTGCTCAGTTAGTGTCAGAAGTTTTATCTGAGCTACTATTCTTTCTGGAGCAATCCCAGTTAAATGAGCCTTCTCTTTAGAATGAAGCTGAACTAAAGACCAAAAATGAAACTGACTCAAATCGCTAAAATACTCAATCACTGATTTGAGCTGATATGTTGCTAGTCCTTCCCAAAAAGACTTTTCAACTGGAAGTCGCTTCACAATCTCTTGAAATCCACCCAAGATAATTTTACTTTCATAATCTTTTTCTGAAGGTTGAGAATTTTTTCCTGGCTGCATTTGTTTAATAAATTTCCTCAGTTCATCAACTATTTGATCAGGATTTGATCGATTTGGAGTCCAATGACTCAACTCAAGAAGTGAAATAGGCTTCTCCGAGAGGGGAGCAGATGAGATCAAATCTGCACCAATGGTTGTGAATTTTGTGAAAATTTCACCTAAAAATTGAGATAAATTTTTTAAAGAAACAATGATTTGATTTGCTTTTCGCTCTTTTTTTACTCGATCTAAAAAATCTTGATATTTTTGAACTCTTTCAGATGCTTCTCTTGCCATTCCAAAATCAACAGATCTATTCTTATCTTCTACCCTTTGGCTTAAAGGAATTTCTGAAAGATCTTTTGAAATTTCTTCTGAATAATACTGAATTCCTTTTTGAAAAAGTCTTTGTATCGGTTGACTTTTTTTAATTTTTTCTTGATTTATTTTAAAATAAAGTTCTAAATATGCAGACTGAATGAAAAACTCTAAAGATCGTCCTAAACTGGTATCTTTCAATCTGTCGGTTTGAAAATAGGGCAAAACATAATAACTACAAGTCCCAGATTTTTGACTATCCAAGAACTCTCTTGAATGAGCTTGAATGGTTGTAACTTCCCCACCTAGCTCATTTAAAATATTGTCATAAAGAAAAGCCATATTTGAGTTAGGAGTCTCTGATTGAAATTTCAATTCCCTTAAACCTTTAAGAAAAGAAATCCGACTGAGAGTTTTTCTATTAATATTTTTTATTTCGTAATAAGGGAAAACATACTCTTTTGATCCATCCAAGATGGATCCATGAAATCCAAGACCATCCCCGCTATTATACACTCGAAATTGATACTGATCCGGACCTTGTTTTTGGACTAGGTAAACGACTGCATGCCCTACTGCCCCACCCAAGAAATAAAACCAATCTTGATTTGTTTTGATCTGATCAAGATTAGATTTAAAATCAGTCACAAATTCTCCGAGATTCCTCCCAAAGAATCCTGACAATTTGACAGCTTGTTCTCCATGCCTGACTATATCTTCGAGTAGAACAACGTCTAGATCCGGCTTAGGAGGAAACCTTCCTTCTAATTCTGGATGGTAACCTCCATCAATCCCCAGACATGGGTTGGCAGCTTGAGAGGACGCAATGTACTTGTGCTCCTTTAAATCTTTACTCATTTTGTCAATGATCGATAACCGTCGTTTTAAAAGCTCGGTGCTTTCCTCGAGAGTTTGCCCTTCAAGACCTGACTCTGTTCCAAATAAATCTCCAAGCACATGAAGAAAGGCTTTATCTTCACTTGTAAAACTTAACCCATCATCTAGTCTATTAGGAGATAAAGAAATCTGATTCCAAGGTTCAGTCACTTGAGCAATACGACAATAAGATAAATGCTCTTGAAGGTTTTGATAAGTTTGGCCTACTTGAACTAACAAACCCTGCATTTCTAGGGTCAATTCCTTGGACTCATTCCCTACTTTGAGTTGACTCACTTCAGAGAAGCTATGATTCAGCTCTTCTCCTAATGCTTGAATTTCTTTCTTTTGTGAATCAGACCAACAAGTCTTATTCATTAATGAATTTATAATTTTTCTATCCTGAAGGGCTTTCCATTGTTCTTGATAAGACTTTGTGCATTGCTTGAAGCCTTCAACAGAATACTGTGAGTTTTTAGATTCAAAATTCCAAAGCTTACGTCTAGGAATCGACTTAAGACGTGAAGGATTCCATTGCTTCACACCAAAAAAAGCAGCAATTTCTACAGTAATTCCGACTGTACTTTTAAATGTCTTATTTTCACCAGGAGCATCGTCCCAAAAAGCAGAAAGTTTAATTTCACTGCCTGCTTTTTTTGCCTGAAATTCAACTTCGTAGGTCCCATTATTTAGGTCATTCACTGCTTGAAGATTTCCTTGACTCAAACCAGATCCTGTATTTGGTAAAAACCTAATTTTATGACCCCCACTCGTCAATGGATTGTCATGATCATCTCTGAGTTCTAAGGTTACTTTTGCAATCCTGCCAACAACCACTGTAGGATCGTCTATCTTTAATATTGACTGACTTAAAGAAGGAGGACCGGGAATGACTTCAAAATCAACGGCTTCACCCATTCTATTTTTATTGAGCTGAGCGGTGATTTGAGCTGGGGTACCTTTTTTTATGCCTGTAAAAGATGCTGTATAAATACCCTTACTGAAACTTACTTTACTCAGATCGCTAGTAGTGCTTTGACCTGGATCCTTCGACACACTAAAAACAGGATCTTGGGACTCCTTCTGAATAATCAGATTGCCATAACGATCTTTGAGACTCAGAGTCACCTGAGCTTTTGATCCGGATTTTACTTCTTTTGAACTTACCTTTAAGGTGGAGTGCTCAGGTGAAACTTCTCCCGGTTCAACTTCAATCTGCACCCCTCCAATGTCTAAAGAATCTTTATTGTCTATTGTAGCTTTAGCGTAAATCAGTGCAGAAGTACCAGCAGTCGTTCCAGTAAAAGTAGCTTCATAAACTCCATCAGCTTTTTCTATTTTCCCATTAATGTCCCCAAAACTTTTTCCATCTATTCTTTCAATTGAAAAGTCAACTGTCGCTTTATCATAGCCTATAGGAAGAAGATTTCCTTTTTGATCTTTCAGAGTCAGAGTTAAATCAACTTTTTCTCCTGCTTTGATTTTAGCTTTCTTGATTTCTAAACTGGATCCTTTTGCATCAATTAAACCGGGTACCACTCTCACATGAGGCGTACAGACGATAGACAGTTTTTTATCTTTGGACAGTGTGAGCTCAACTTTTTGCTCAGCTGAACTTCCTGCTAATGCCCCTGTAAAATTTGACAAATAGATATTTTCAAAGCCTTTTTTCAGCTCAGCATTACTCCACTCGCCAGTGCTTTGACCTGCAACCCCAGAGCTCTTCCATTGAATCTGATCAACGGGAATTTGCACCGGATTGTGATATCTATCAAAAAGCTTCAACGTTCCTTGTAGCGAGGACCCAGATTGAACTTCATCTTTATCCAAATTACACTTCGATTCACCTTCGTCTGGAGCTGCAGAATTGATAATTAGAGAAACATGTCGTAAAACACCATGTGGTTGAGGGCCACCTGGAAATTCCTGATTAAGTTTTGCAAAAATTTCTCTTGGACCTGAAGCATAACCTGTAAAATTTGTTTGATAAACTCCATTTGATTCAGTATCATCAGAAAAACTTTCAACCCATAAATTACCCTTACGCAGGCCTCCAACCAAATCGAAGGTAACATTTCTTCCCGTCAGCTTATTACTGTTAGAATCTTTGGGCTCAAAACTCACCTTCACAGAACTTCCAGCAGTTATCGAAACATCAGAGGCATCAGATTTCAATATCTTCAATATTGAATGACTCGGAGAAAAAGGACCAGGAATGACTTCAATATCAACAGATTTACTTATTTTATTATTATTTAACTCAGGGGTGATTCGAACTGGGGTACCTGCGCTTTTACCTGTAAACAATGCTGTATAAGTATCCTTATTGAAACTTACTGGACTCAGTTCCCCAATGCTTTGACCTGGAATATCAGACAAAATAAAACGAAGATTTTTGGAATCGATGTGATTAATCAAATTTTTATAACTATCCATGAGAGTCAGAGTCACCCTAACGGCTGATCCGGATTGTACTTGTGTGAAAGTTACCGTTAAGCTGGAGTCCGCAGGTGAAACTTCTCCGGGTTCAACTTCAATCTGGACCCCTTCAATTTTTGAAACAATGTGATTGCCATTTTTATCTTGAGCGTAAATCAGTGCAGAAGTACCAGCAATCCTTCCAGTAAAAGTAGTTTGATAAACTCCAGATTTTTCTTTTTGGTCTTTAAATACTCCAAAACTTTTTCCATCTTCTTTTGTAATTAAAAATTCAACGTCCAGTTTATCATGATCTATAGGAAGAAGATTTCCTTTTTGATCTTTCAGAGTCAGAGTTAAATCAACTTCTTCTCCTGCTTTGATTTTAGCTTTATTAATTTCTAAACTGGATTTTTTTGCATCAATTGAACCGGGTACAACTTGCACACGTGGCCCAACAACTTCTCCTATAAACCCGACTCCTGCTCCTTGGATCACTCCAAAGACCTCAGAGGGACTTCCTGCAATCTCTCCAGTAAATATTGCTTGATAAGCTCCTGACCCAAGATTTCTCATCGGATCAAAAACTCCAAGACTTCCCCCCCCTCGAAGCTTGAACTCAGCGCTGATCCCTGAATCCACAAAGGGAGAACCTTGATCATCCCTCAGACGAAGAGTGACTTTTGTTTGCTCTCCAGAAAAAAGAATTAATTTTTCAACTTGAATTTCAGATTTCTGAGCTGAAAATTTTCCCTGTCCTCCTCCCCCTTGATCAGAAGAAGCACACGAAATTAAAAATAAACAAAACAAGAAGCCTGATTTTTTAAGAACTTTAAATAAACTTAAATCAAAGAGACACATCCTGGATATTTTATCATAAATTTAGTTTATTTTACATTAAATAGATAAAACAGGACTGACTTATATCTAAAGTAAACTAATAAACTTAAATTTAATTTATAGTTTTAATTTTTTTAGTTTATTTTGTTTAGTCAAAAGATTTATCTGGATCTTTTGACTAAACAAAATTTCCACGTTTAATTTTCTCTACAATGATTTTTTCAGGCATAGTAGGATCTCTGGGATCCACCGTAAAATAAGCTTGTTGCTCACAACGTCTTTTGTTTTCTAAAAGCCATTTTAAGATTTGGTTTAAACCTTTATTCCTTTTGTCCTGAAAAAAGGGATCGTTCTTTAAAGCATCATGAGCTTTTTTCAAAGCTCTCACTTCTTGAGCATCGTTTTCTTTCACCGGATAATCATTTAAATCATATTTTTTAATATCATCCGGCAAAACTCCAAGAAATCTTACATCAGGAGCGGAATAATCTGAATTTCTAATTAAACTAGCAGCTGAACCTGCTTTTAAGGTTCTAAAAATATTTTGCATCGTGTATGCGTCCAGATCTCCAAAAAAATAAAGAGGAACTGCAAGCTGATCTTGAATCAACTTACACCAACCCCGAACGGCGTTGGAGGGTACCCCTTGTGCCCCCATTAAGATAGACGCATGCCGCTTAGTAAAACCATTGGCCACCAAAGTGTTAGCTGTACCTTCAGATTCAACAATCAGACAAAAATCAATTTTTTTCTTTGCTGAAAGCTTTAAGTTTTGTGGCCGATTTTTAGGCTGAAATGGAGTTGTCCCCAGTTTAGATAAGTCAACCACCGCTTGATCCCCATCCGGTAAAGTTTCCGTGACGACCAACTGCTGAGAATAGGTTTGCCCCCCCCGATCATTCGCATAACAATTGAGCTCCTCACGATAGCACTCCAGCATTTCACAAATAAAATCAACAATCTCATCAGACTCATCCTGATCCGCAAAATCAAGAGGTTTAAGATGAGCATCATGCTTGATCTCACCTTTACTAATATAATAAAGTTCACGTTTCGTGTTCACGGCCCCTGTATCAATATTACGAAGCAAGATCTCAAGCATAAAAATAGCTCGAGACATCTTTTTAACTGAACTCACATTGAGTTCAGTTGCCACTTTTTTAGATCCAGGCGTTAGATATCCCACTTTATGATTGTAATTCGCATTATCTAAAGAGCACTTCGTAGCATACAAAATCGGTCTTTTAGCTCTCTCTAAATCAGCCAGAAGTCGGTTACAAAGCTCTTTGCTTAATTTGGGTATGGTTTCTTTGTTAATCATAGCTGACTCTCCTTTTGTGCTTCCAGCACTGCCTGGGCCTGGGCTAACTCCTGCTCCGTCTCACGAGCTTCTCTTCCAAGGATCTTCACTAATCCAGCCTCCGCTTTTTTTCGACGCTCGGCACTGGCCTGAGTCATTCGACATAACCCATCCACTAAAATTGGACAAAACTGCTCAATATGCCGGATTTTTTCTTCAAGCTCGTTAGCCTTGACTTCCTTTCTAATATGCTTGGATAGCTTCTGGCCTGCCTGAATCAAGGCTCTTCGAATTTCCTCAACCAATTCATCTGACGCATCAATGGTCTCTTTTGAAGCATTTTTAAACTTAATAAAGGGAGATACCACACTCACAGCAATAATAAACGGTCCTTGAGGAATCGAATTTTTAGGCTGGACCAACCCATAAGAACGCCAATTCACCGATTCAATCGCATGAACAATGGCGCATGCTGCCTTATCAAACTGAAGCGGAACCCGATTGGCAAACCTTAAAACTTGAACGGAGGTCTCTGAATCCTGAGCTTTATTCTCTAAACGAGCAACAGCCACTTCAACCTGAACCGGTTTAAAATCACAAATCGTAGGTTTTCTCGAAACCACCGAAAAAAAATCAACAGCCCCTAACCGTTGAATGCTCTTTGAAAAACCATCTTCCCCAATCGACAAAACAGACTTCGTGGAAGGTGCCATCAACTTGAGATTTTGCAAGCCGATAAACAGTTGTTTAAACTCAGACTCACCTAGAGAATCAACTAACTTGATTAAAATATCTTTTTTTACTCCATGGGCTACTAATTCCTTCAAAACACCTTCATGAACTCGAGAGAAACCCTTCTTAAGCCAGCTTTCCACCTTCACTCGACCAAAAAGATGCGAATGAGCAATAAACTCACCTAATTTCATGGTGTGAGGGTGAGGCTCTGTGGCTTCTGGTACTTCTGGAAGTGTCTGACTCACTCTTTCAATCTTTTGTTCTTCCACCTCTGGAACTTTGAATCGCAAGGTTAAATGAGGATTCACTAAAGCTGTCCCATTTAAATAGTTAAGTAACCCTGCCTCGCCATTTAATTGAATCCGTCCATCCACCAAAAACTCTACCAAAACGCCATGAGGGCGATCCCAATCCAGAGATGCACGCTCCTTCATCATTCCACGATTATTCTTAATATCTACTTCTACGATACAAGATACCGCTTTGCGCATAGACTTTGTTTTGGTAATCACACGAGCCCCTACTGCACTCGTCAGCTGTGCCCAAGTTGTTGCAGCAGAAATGCCTATCCCTTGCTGCCCTCGTGAACAACGCCCTCGACCAAACTTGGAAGAAGCTAAATACTCTCCAAATACTTTAGGAACATCTTCAAGATCAATTCCAGGTCCATTATCTTCAACTCGAATTCGAACCTGATCTGAGTTTTTCAAAGATCCAGGCCCGACTTTTTCGATCAAAACAAAAACTTCTGGTAAAAGACCAGCCTCTTCGCACGCATCTAGAGCGTTATCAACCGCTTCTTTTAAAGTTGTTAAAATAGCTTTTGTTTGAGATGAAAAACCTACCTGTTGCAGATTTTTTGAAAAATACTCAGCAGTACTGCTTGCCGTAATCTTATTTGACTGAGGTAATTTAGCCATGAACGGATTCAATCAAAAATCGAATCCATCTGTCAATGACTGCATCTATAATGTGCAAGAAAATGTTTTTTGGATCGAAATCCAAATCTTCACGTCCCAAAAGACATTTTCTTGCGCACTGACTACGAAAATGAATCTGGATATCTCTATTTACTTGCTTAATTTTTGAACTTTCCCAGACTCAAGCCAAATTTGAATCACGACAATAAAAAGAGCAGCTACAATAGGACCTAGGAAAACACCCCAAAAACCCCAAGTTTGTAAACCACCAAAAGCTGCAATGAAGGCAAGAAAAGGATGTAAATTAGCTGAACCTTTGAGAAACAAAGGCCTCACTGCATTATCTACTCCAATTAGAATCATTGCAGTGATCAACAGGACTATCCCTGACTCAGGTCGTCCCTCAATGATCTGGTGAATAGCTACAGTCAAAGTAATGGGAGCTGATCCCACAATGGGAATAAACGATCCAATAAACACAAGTAAACCAATGAATGCCAAATGAGGTGTTGAAGTCAAAGCACACACCAAGACTTCAATCACCGACTGCACCCCACCAGAAACCAAGGAAGCTAAAATCACTGAGCGACACATCTCAGCTGCTGTCTTCATCAACTGATCTGTTTGCTGAGAGGTAAAAACTGAATTCTTCTTAAAAAATAAAGTGAGACGCTTGCCATCCACTAAAAAGAAATAAACACTGACTACCATGAGTCCTAAAGAAGCTAACATTCCAGGAAGATGGGATAGGATTCCTCCTAAAAATTCAGCAATACGGGCTACTACACTTCTCCCCAAATCTTGGAAAACACCCACAAGTTCAGACATCTCAACAGGGATCTTTGAAGTCAGCCAAATCATTCCAGTATGAATCATAGGCAAGTGAATGACAGAATCCATGAAACCCGTTGAACTGCTCGATGGATTCAATCTCCAGTTTTGAAGCTGATGAAATCCTGTTTTCGCTGCAAAAAAAGTTAAAAAGGAGACCGGAACCAAAAGAACCATCGTAATTGCAAACGTGAGAATAAAAGACCCTAATACGGTGGATCCCTTCTTTTTTTCAAAAATGGCCAACCAAGGCGCCAACAAAACAGCTAAGACACCTCCCATTGCAATCGGAAAAGCAAGAGGAGAAACGATATAAAAAAAAAGCAGAGCTATCAAACCAGCAAAAATTCTGGGTCCCATCATTTTAAATAGTTCTTTCTTTATCCTTTACATCTCCATCTTCCAAAGTTCCAAAGACATAATCCCAAAATGGAGAGCTGACTCCCCAACGTGAGTGAGGACTCACATAGTGGTGCTGCATATGACTTTGCTTAAGAAACCTACCAATAAACGTTCTGGGTGAAAAATGATGAACTGCAAAATGAATATAATCATAACAAAGGTAGCCTAATACAAAAAAAGAAAAAAAAGGCTCGACAAGAACAGAACCTAAAATACTCCGAAATACCGTATAAAAAATCACAGCCAAAATAATACTCGCTGCCGGTGGCATCACTAACCGAGTGGGATCAATGGGATCTGCATGATGCAATCCGTGAATCAAGAAATGAAGTTTTTGAACAAGAGATGTCTTACCCTCATAATGAAAAACAAATCGATGCAACAAGTACTCAACTAATGTCCAAAGCAGTAAAGCAATCAAACCTAAACTTCCCACTTCGATGATGCTCAATTGATGCAAACTCAATGATCGCCATAACAACCAACCCACTAAGGGAAACCACAAAACAAAAGGAGTCAAAGGGTGAACATGCGTGAATCTCTCTAAAAGAGGATTTTTAAAAATTTGGATGCTTTTATAGGATTTTTGCATGAAAACCACTGTACAACCACCTTGTTTTTCAAGCAATCTTTGTTCTTTTAATTCTGAATCAAAACAGGGGTGAATTTTTAAAAAAAAGTATAACTCATGAATTTTAAAGGAAAGGGTGAAATGCCTGAGCATATCTGACCCTTTCCCTCGTTTCCTTCAAAGACTCAAAAAAAAGCTGAATCCCAAATATTTACTTTTTAATCCAAAGAGTATAATCTCCCCCTTGGGTTACAGCAGTCACTCGCAGCAAGTAATAGCCAGAGCCTACCTCAACTAAATGAGCATCTTCTACCGAGGATGCCATAGCCTCACCAACGACTTCCCATTTTTTTCCCCATTTCAAGATTTCTAGCTTAAAAACTGCATTTGGGTCAACAGCCCGAAGCCAAATTTCCTGTTTTTCACGGTATTGAGAATAAAGATGTCCGCCATTAGGTTCGTAAACCCAATAAGGAGCATTCACATTTCCACTGGACTTGATATACTGACCAGAAGAGTCAATGGGTAAGACTGGGGGTGAAACTGGAAGAGTTGGATTGGGTCTTTGTTCGGGTTCCCTTGGATTTGGAGTTGAATCACTCAAAGCCTTGACACTGTTTTGCAGCAAGTAATTCGGAGAACCTGCTGGATCCTTCACTTTATTTGGAACAGCAGCTCTCATAATCATCTGCTTGACTTGCTCGGGTGTCGCATTTGGAGATATCTCCAAAGCCAACGCTGCAACTCCTGCAACGTGAGGGGTAGCCATCGATGTCCCGGAAATCGTCTTCTGATCGCTATCAGAGTCACTCCATGCACTTGTGATCTGAGTGCCTGGAGCAAATAAAGTCACACAAGACCCAAAGTTTGAATACGAGGCTCTTGAATCATTAGAACTCGTTGCTCCTACCTTAATCGCCTCTGGAACTCGACTGGGAGATTCTTTACAAGCATCTGCATTCGAGTTTCCTGCAGCAATCAGAGCTGTCACTCCACTGCGAATCAAACTTTTGACTGCATTATCAATAGCAGCAGAAGGAGATCCTCCTAAAGACAAGTTCACTACAGAGGGACCGACATGATTAGCCTTCACCCAATCCAATCCAGCAATAACACCAGAAATAGCACCATCACCTTCGCAACCTAGCACTCTGACAGAATGAAGAGTGACTTCTTTAGCTACACCAAATCGCTTTCCGCCAATCGTCCCTGCAACGTGAGTTCCATGCCCCTGACAGTCATCTTCACCATGACCATCAGAAATGGCACTAAAACCCTTTCCAATACGACCTTCAAAGTCAATGTGAGACTTTCTAATCCCAGTATCAACAACATAGGCACTCACACCCCGCCCGGTCTGTTCGTAATAATATTCTTTGCTCAACGGAAGATTAGGCTGATCAATACGATCTAATCCCCAAGAAAGAACATTCGGCTGTACAGCATTCATAGATAAACCTGGGGGGTTTTCTTCTTCTGGGAAATAAATCAATTTCCGCATTGAGTCTTCTTCCACAAACTCAACATCTGGATCAGCAATAACCTCATCTAACTTTTCTTCAGTAAGTTCAGCGGTATACCCCTGAAATACATTCTGAAAAACTTCTTTTATTTCACTGGATGGCCCCTTTGCATCCAGCAGCTCTGCCACTCGAGTCGGAGGTGCATCTTGTTTAAAAACAACAATATACTTTCCAGGAAGCCGCTCAGCAGTAGAATGAATGACCATTTTGCCTTGAGACTTTGATCCGGAACTTTCTTCCTGATCATCTGTCACTATAGCACCGGAACTTCCTTCCTGATCATCTGTCACCATAGCAAAAGATAAACTGCTGACAACAAGTAATT
The DNA here is from genome assembly GCA_903935335.1 of Oligoflexia bacterium. Classification (GTDB taxonomy): domain Bacteria; phylum Bdellovibrionota; class UBA1018; order UBA1018; family UBA1018; genus CAIZRG01. Next base: position 156,823 of record CAIZRG010000054.1, on the reverse strand, counting down.
GAGCAGCTAAAAAATAATGAATTTTACTTTCTCTTAATCGTTTCACTGAACCTCCATCTATTTATAGTGTTTAAAAAACTAAGTATTCAGCAAAATAAATGCCAAAAGTTTATATTTTAAATAAAAAATATAAACTTATTATCTTCTACAGTTGTTTAAATTTTTTCTGAAAAAACAATTTTTAGAGATTTTTATATAGGAAAAAATTGCAGTCTTATGAATTTTAGTGCCTACAAGGCTGGGATAAAAAACCTAAACCTTGACAATCAAAAAATTTCTAAGCAAGAATAGAAATCCTTTGAAATGAACACAAGAGAAACAACAACCCGCATCAAGCTCAATGCCTCTTATTGGCGACATGGATACTGTGTTCCTTTTTCTGAGGATGTCATTCCTTCTAGTCTTTTTTTGAGACATCGGCACTTTTTAGTCATTGATGTTGAGACTCAAAAACTCGTTCAAGAAGTAGGAGGATGGGATCACGTTGACCAACTAGGGGTCTCAGTCGCCTGTGCCTATGATAGCAAAACTGACCAGTTTCTCGCTTTTAAAGAAAATGAACTCTCCAAATTGATTGATCTTTGTGAGGAGCGGTTAGTTGTTGGATACAATATTCGTGGATTTGACCTACCTGTCTTAGTTCCTTATGGACTTGATCCTAAAAAATTGGACACTTTCGATATCTTGTATGACTTAGAAGCTCTCACTCGCCAACGGTTTCTTAAGCTTGAAGCTGTCGCAAGAGGAACCCTAGGCACGGGTAAATCAGCAGATGGACTCATGGCTGTAGAATGGTGGAAAGCTGGGCAAGTTCAAAAAATCATTGATTATTGTACCCAAGATGTAAAAGTCACTCGCGATATTTTTCAGTTCGGTCGTCAAAACGGTTTCATCAGGATTCAACGATCATCTGAGGTTGATGCCAAGGTGACTCAAATCTCAGTCCAGTGGAACTAGGAGTTTGACAACTCCTGCACTCATCAAGCATGATCAGCTCCCATGAACTTCCAGTCTATTCCCTCTCCAGGTGACAGATCTATCTTCCTTCTGATCACTCTGATTCTTTTACTCTCGAGCTGTAGTTCCCCCTCTAAAAATGAAAACTCCAAACAAACTCACGATCTTGAAACTATTGTTATTTTAGGAACGAATGATTTGCATGGTGCTATTCTTCCTTCGACTCTCAATACCCGTGAAGAAGCAGGAAAAACCCAAAGCATTCAGTATCAGGCAGGAGGCATTGCCGTCCTTTCATCGTTCATCCAGATTCTTCGATCTGAGTTTCAGGAGCATCTGATCTGGCTTGATGCCGGAGATCAGTTTCAAGGATCGGTTGAAAGTAATCTGGAGGAAGGTGCTCCCATGGTTCAGTTTTTTAATGCTGCAGGCCTTCAGGCTGCTGCCATTGGAAATCACGAATTTGACTTTGGACTTCTTACTTTAAAAAAACGAATGAAAGAAGCCAAATATCCTTATTTAGCTTCTAATATAAAAGATACAGAAACGAATCAGCTGATCTCTTTTCAAAATACGACTCCTTCTCTTCTTTTACAGGCGGGTCGACTTAAAATTGGAATCTTAGGCTTATCCACTCTTGATACTCCGAAAACCACCCAAGTTGAAAATGTGAAGACTCTTCAATTTGAAGACCTCAAACAAGCAACCTTAAGAGAGTCTCAAGCTTTAAGAAGACTCGGTGCTCATCTCATTTTAATCACAAGCCACGTAGGACTGGCGTGTGAATCAGGTCGTTCTAATCCATCCACTCGACTTTTAAGAAAACCAACAGATCCCCAAGGAAGGTGCGGAGAACAGGATGAAATGGTTGAGCTTTTACAATCTCTCCCACTAGGAACTGTAGATGGAGTCATTGCAGGACATTCTCACCAAGTGGTTCATCATTGGGTAGCTGGAGTCCCTGTCATTCAAGGAGGAGCTTTTGGCCGATATTTTAATCTGATCTATCTCACTTATGACTGGTCTCAAAATAAACTGCTTCCGGAGCTTTCCAGAATTGAAGGACCCATTCCAGTCTGTACTCATATCTTCCAAAATCAAAATGACTGCAATGGAGACCGCTTAGCTCCTAAGAACGGTAGAGGTCCATTGATACAGGCAAAATTTCATGGAAAGCCCATTGAACCTGACTCAAAAACTCTATTACTGGTTGAAAAACCAATTCAAAAAGCTCAAGCCCTTAAGAAAAAGCAAATCGGAGTGGCTCTTCGTCCAGTTGAAAATGTCCGAATGGGGGAGTCAGAGCTAGGAAATCTACTGGCTGATGCCATCCGGACCTTAACTCATGCCGACTTTGCCTATGTTAACTCAGGAGGAGTGCGTTCTCCATTAGAAGCAGGGCCGATTACTTACGGAGATGTTTTCAGAGCTTTTCCCTTTGACAACAGCATCGTCACGCTTCAAGTGAATGAAAAAGAACTCCGAACCATTCTTAAAGTTTCTCATAGCGGTGCACGAGGATTTGGATCCATCTCTGGTTTACAATTGCAACTCATTGACCCTTCCTTCGATGCTCCCTTCGAAGATCTGAATGGAGATGGAAAGTTTGAAATTTGGAAAAAAAACCGGCTTTTAGATGTTCGATTATCTCAGGGAAGCAAACTTGATCCAAATCAACTCTATACCCTAGCAACACTGGATTTTTTAACAACGGGAGGCGATGATCTCGCATGGCCCATTTCTCAAATCCCAGCAGACCGAATCAGAGTTTCTACAGGTCTGATGGCTCGAGATGCTCTCATCCAATACATTGAGCAGCAAAAAGAAATTAATACAACAGAGCACCCCTTGCTTGATCCTAAACATCCTCGACTCAAATTTGAGAAAATCAAAAAACACCGCCATCTTAAATTCAAGTACCGAGGAAAAAGATCCTGACACCCCTCTTCCGGGTTATGCTAAAATGATCTTCAGGTAGGGATTATGGGGTCACAAATGGCTTTACTATAACTAAGGGATAGGTATTTGTGGGAAAAGAAATTCTAGAATCAATGGATCAAGCTATTCAACAGGATTTTAACTCCCATCAAAGAGTATTGTCTTTTGATGAATATTTGGATTTTTTTTCTGAAAACATAAAGAGTCAGTGCCGTGGATCAGCTCAATATGCATTAGAAATGATGGATTTTTACGGAAAATCTGAGCTTCCAGAAAATCCATCAAGCCATTCTACCAGTGGAAATAATCAACGCTTTAAAATTTTTGATTTTCCTGTAGAGGGTGTCACAACTCAAATTGTTGGGCAAGAATGGGTTCAAAACCAAATTTACCGTTGCCTCAAAGCTTTTTCTCGGCAAGGCTTCAACAACAAACTCATTTTATTGCATGGACCCAATGGAAGTGCCAAAAGTTCCATCATCCATAGTCTCATGGGTGGACTTGAACGTTATTCGAAAGAGGCAGACGGGGCACTCTATTCCTTTAATTGGATTTTTCCGATCGAACGTTACACAAAAGGAAGTCTTGGCATTCACTCGCCTTCATCTCCACAGGACCCTTTTAGTTCATTTGCCAAGCTTTCCGAGGATGAAATTGCAGCACGAATTCCGTGTGAGCTGAAAGACCATCCCCTACTGCTCATTCCGCAAGAACAGAGAAAACAAATTTTAGAAGAGCTGCTTGGCTCTAAAAACAAAGAGCTGTTGGAATCGCTTCCACACTATTTAACTCATGGGGACCTTTGCCACAGATGTAAACAAATTGCTGATGCAATACTGACCACAGCAGGTGGAGATTTTAGAAAGCTTTTAAAGTATATCCAAATCGAGAGAATTTATCTTGCTCGCCGCTACCGCAAAGGACTCATCACAATTGAGCCGCAAATGCATGTAGACGCTCAATACCATCAGTTAACTTATAACAAGAACATGAGTTCCTTGCCCGCTTCCTTACAAAATATCAACCTCTTTTCGCTTACGGGAGATTTGATTGAAGGTAATCGAGGTCTTATTGAGTACAGTGATTTACTTAAAAGACCCATAGATTCATTTAAATATTTATTAACAGCCTGTGAGACGGGTTCAGTCAATATTGGAAATAGTATTGCTTATCTGGACTCCCTCTTGCTGGGCTCAACCAATGAAATTCAACTGGATGCTTTTAAAGAATTTCCTGATTTCACGAGTTTTAAGGCCAGAATTGATCTGATTCGTGTTCCATACCTTCTTTCTGTCAGTCGGGAAAAAGAAATTTATACTCCACTTCTCACTCAAATGGCTCATGAAAAACATGTTACCCCTCATGTAGCTTGGAGCGTTTCCTTATGGAGCGTTTTAACTCGACTCAAGAAACCAAACAACCTGAACTACCCTTCTCACTTAGGGACTCTCATTTCGAATATGGGTCCTCTGGACAAAGCTCGGCTCTATGACTCAGGGGACTTACCCAGCTCACTTTCTCCTGAAGATCGGAAGCTTTTGAAAGCTTCTTTGAAAAAATTAAAAGAAGAATATGAAAATATTCCCTATTATGAAGGCAGAATCGGAGCTTCAGCCCGTGAAATAAAATCTTTGCTATTTGACTCAGCACAAAACTCAGAGTATCCCTGCCTTTCTCCTCTAGCAGTCCTTCGAGAACTTGAGGAGTTCGTTAAACGTACTTCAGAATATGAATTTCTCAAGCAAGAAATCAAAGATGGATTTCACGATGTAGTGGGATTTATCGAAACAGTAAGAAACGAATACATTCAAAAAATTGATCAGGAAGTCAAAGATTCGATCGGTATTTATGATTCTGCACAATGGGAAGATTTTTTAAGAAAATACGTCATGCAAATTTCGCTTGTCTTAAAAAAAGAAAAAATCAAAAACCCTATCACTGGAAAACGAGAAGATCCTGATTTCACCCTCATCACAGAATTTGAAAAAATTGTAGAAGCTCCTGAATCTTTAGCTGACCGAGATCCATTTCGCCAAAATATCCTTTCTCAATTAGGGGCTTGGTCACTAGATCATCCCAAAGAAAAAATGATCTATGCTCAAGTCTTTCCAGAATTCTGGAAAAAACTAGAAAAACACTATTTTGAATCGCAAAAAGCCCTCCTCATAAAAATGAGTAATTCTCTCTTGGCGTATGATACGGACAAAGATGGCCCTGATTCTGAGGGAGGTCAACTCGCTCGGCAAACCCTTCATAACATGAAATCAAAATTTGGTTATTGCCAACTCTGTGCTCAGGAAGTTGTCATATTTCTCATGAGGCAACGCTACTAGGACTCAATGAATATTACCCGAAGTCTGACCTCTCATAGCTATTTAGTAACCCATTCAGTAGGCCTTCATCAGAATGGAATTCGTTTAGATACTTTTCTCAAGCAAAGGTACCGCAAAAGATCCAGAGAGCAACTCAAGCAGGCTATCGGCCGCGGAGTCGTTTCTGTTAGAAGAAATCAAGGTCCTCATCTCACTTTTGGTAAACCTAAACCCAGCTCTCACTTAATTCCAGGCGACGAAGTTTTAGTTTTAACAGAGCGTCAACCTGAACCCCAAGTTCGGTTTGATTACAAAATCCTGTATGAAGATGAGTTTTTATTTGTGATCAATAAACCCCCATCTCTACCCGTTCATCCTGCAGGACGATATTTTTTTAATACGCTCTTGGTTCACCTCAAAACTCGTGAAAAACGGGAGTACTATCTCGTCCACCGAATCGATAAAGAAACGAGCGGAGTTTTAGTCCTCACTAAAAATAAGAAAGCCTGCTCTGAAATCACTCGACAGTTTGCTGAAAGAACAACCCAAAAACACTATTTGGCCCTTGTACGAGGCATTTGCCCTGAAACTTTCACGATTGACTTAGCTCTTAAGCGAGCAACTCGCTCGCTCATTGAACTCAAAATGGTCCCCACTCCTGAGTCAGAAGGTGGACAAGCAGCCCTGACAGCCTTCCGCAAACTGGAAGTCCGTGGGTCTTATTCACTCATCGAATGCTTCCCCAAAACAGGTCGTCAACATCAAATCCGGGTACACTTAGAGGCTGCAGGGTTTCCAATTGTAGGTGATAAACTTTATGGACTTCCCGAAGAAGAAGCCCTTCGTTTTTACGATCGAAGGCTTTTAACTCCTGAAGCCTTAGCTAAGCTCATCCTTCCCAGACATGCTCTTCATGCCTCTTTCCTGGGACTGATACATCCGATCACAGGCCAATCCATGGAGTTCACAGCACCCTTTCCTCAAGATCTAAAAGAATTTTTTTATGGAATTCCTAAAAATAAAGACACTAAAATCAACCTATTCAAATAGTTTTTTCTGATTACAAAACTCTATTAACCGATTTGCCATTTCAACAAAGCCCTGACCACTAGGAGAGACGGTCAGCCAGGTCGGTAGAAAATTTAACTGATCCAAATAAGGTTTTAAATTAGAAACTCCGACAGAAAATTTAAAATAACTAAACATGGGCTCATCATTAGGAGAATCCCCAATGTAGATCCACTCCTCTTTTGAGGGCACAGGCTGAGTGCAACCCGGTGCTCCTTGTAAAAGCCAATGAGTAAACCCTTTTTGCTTATCATAATCCCCAAACCACGCATTCACATGAACACTGGAGAGCTTGGCATGCGCTTTCTCTTGGTGACAAATCTTCAGCAATTTTTGAATCGCTTCCAAGGACCAGGGCTTGACATCTTCGTACACATCAATGGCTAGATCATATTCTCGATAAGCCTGATCTGAAGCCCACATCACTTGAGGAAACTCAGATTGAATTTTCTGAGCGAGTTGTGAGAGTTTTTTTTTAAGAACTTCTGGCGTTGATCCTGAGGGAGTATCTATCCGTTTTCTTATCTTTTGATTCATAAACTGATGCATAAAAAAACTAAATGCTCCATTTTCTCCTACCACTGCATCGACTGGCCAAAACCTTGCAATGTGGTCACACCAGCCGGCTGGACGACCTGTAACCGGCACCACCACAAATCCTGCCTCTTTGAGCTTCCATAAAGCACAGAAAGCTTCAGAAGTGAGCTTTCCAGACGTGGATAAGGTATCATCAATATCCAGACAAACACCTCGAATCCCTTTGATCTGCTCTGCGGTGGCCTGATTCCAATCCAAGGGTCGATTCATCTTTTTTGGTATTTGTAATTGATGCAGGTTGTGTAACATTGAATCGTTTCCTTTTCACAAGGTTCAACATGAATATGAACTGATGCCTGAGAGAACGCGGATTTAACCCTAGATTCAAGCTCATCACAAAGCGCATGAGAAGCCTCAACTGAGAGCTGACCACACACAATAAGATCAAAATCAATATGCCGGGTCGCACCACTTTTTCGAGTCCGAAGTTCACGGACTTCAAATCGATCCCCTTCACCTTTTAAAAAGGATCGAATCGCTTCAATCTCTGAATGAGGGAGTTGAGTATCAGCCAACTCGAGCAAAGCTTTTTTCACTTGCTTAAGCGAAATCAATAAAATATAGCCCGCAATAGCAAACGCAATGAGAGGATCAATCATCTCCCATCTTGTCCAATGCAAGAGGATTAAGCCTAGCAAGACTCCCAAGCTTGCAATCACATCCGACAGAAAATGAAAGGCATTCACATGCAAAGCACTACTTTCAGTTTTTAGAGCCGCATTTCGATTATGGAGATAGGCCAAGTAGCTTACCCCAATAGAAATCACAATGACGCAAATTGCCAATCCCTCTCTCTGTACTGGCTCAGGATGACGAAGGTGAGTGACCCCTTCATAGACAATCAGTCCTGCAGCTGCCACTAAAAGGAGAGACTCAAAAAGACTAGAAAGAGTTTCAATCTTCCCATGACCAAAAGGATGATCCTCGTCAGCAGGTTTACCTGCCGCTCTGACTGTGAAAAAAGAAATAGCTGCAGAAATTAAGTCTAAAAAAGAATGAACTCCCTCAGATAGCATCCCTACCGAGTGAGAAGCAAAAGCAGCCCCTAATTTTAATCCAGTCAACCCAACCGTGACAAAAAGAGCTAAAGCAGTTGCTCGATAACGAGTTTTAATGGTAATAAACAATTCCCCCAGATAGATAAGTCTGAGTATGATTCAACGTTACTCCAAATTCAAATACACTTCTGATATGTTCATTGTACTCAAATAAACTCCCTACAACGACTGTAGACAAGTTTCGATAAAACCCATCAAACAAAACTAAACCCATTGGAACCGCTAAAAAAGGCTCAACGACTCCATAAATCGTATTAAAAGATTTATGAACATAAGGAATTGCAGTGGTTTCTAAACTTCCAGTCATCCCGGCTAACTGCACAAAAAGAGATTGAATGGCTATACCAAATCCAGGCTGATTGACTAAATCAGGAAAAAGATCAAAACTAAAACTCCCTCCAATACGAAATTGTCGAGCTCCACCCCCTGTCCCAACGATCCCTGTCAAATTGTTACTCTCTGATATCCCATGGGTATACTTTAGATTGATATCCATAGCAGCTCCTCCGGTCATCACAAAACCAGGCTCAAAGCCAATTGCAAACTGCCCGGGATTAACCAAGTGAGGTAAACTAAAAACACCTGCTTGAGTCTGTGAGATCAAAATCACCGAGCCTAACCCCACTAAACTCCAAATGAATCTCGACCTAGACCTTCTTGCCTGGAAATAAAAACTACACCAACTTCGCATTGCAAACAGCATTAGACTTAAGCTCCCTGTATGACCCTAAACTCTAATACAAAAAGATTTAAATCAAGTCAGAACAGAAGCTCATCATTGACTCCTGGGAGTCCTGGTCAACTCTAAAGAAAAACTGCTCTCAAAGTCAGGATTGACAGCGGTAGCCAATGCACGTAGAAAGAAAAAGGTTTGTCAAAAGAATCTTTCTTTCAAGTGGTGACCATAGCTCAGTTGGTAGAGCACTGGATTGTGATTCCAGTGGTCGCGGGTTCGAGCCCCGTTGGTCACCCCATTAAAATTTAAAAAATGTTTGAGTTTCAGCTCGGATAAAATTGTTTCTCGACAATCCAATTCTACGAACAATAGTTGACTATATCTTTCTTCTATTCACCTACTACCAACCGTGATGACCCGAAATGACAAGGGCACCCATTATTTACCGTACACTTGAGAAAATCATTCAAGCGCACTCATGAATCGTCTGGAGGCTTCTTGCAAAAGCCCATGGGGAGACATATACAGCTTAATAGATGGCAGCGATGTCTACACTGGAAACACCAAGACTCCTCCTAAGGCGATGGCAAATCGCGGATCAAGAACCCTTTGCAACCCTCAATGGTGATCCTGAAACCATGAAATTCTTTTTGCAGCCGCTCAACCGCTCCGAAAGCGATTCGCTCATAGAACGATACGAAAAACATTTTGAGGAGCAAGGTTTTGGCATGTGGGCGCTCCAAAGCAAGAAGACAAGAGACCTGATTGGTGCGACCGGACTATTAAGAGTCACCTTTGCTGCCCATTTTACTCCGACGGTCAATATAGGCTGGCGTCTTGCTCGCCAACACTGGGGAAATGGCTACGCCACAGAGGCGGCAGTCGAGGCCTTGAGATTCGGGTTTGAGAAACTGAACCTCCCTGAAATTGTGGCCTTCACCTTACCGCAAAACACTTCATCACGAGGGGTCATGGAGCGTTTAGGAATGACTCATAATCCGAACGACGATTTTGATCACCCTAAGGTCCCTCAGTGGCACCCCATGGTGAGACATGTCTTATATCGGGTGAAAAATGACAGCAACCTCGCCTGAGACAATCAATTGGAGTTATCAATTCCTGAAGGACAAAGGCTTCCAAATTTTGGAAGCCCCCAATTGTCGAAGTCCGGTCGGCCATTGTTCTGGGACAATCAAAGACAGAGTCAAGGCTCTGCATGATTTCTTCCAAAACCCGAAGGTTCACGGAATTCTAGCTTACTGGTGCGGCTACTAATCCCACCAACACATTGAAATTTCGAACCAACTCTCTGACTTTCACGCCACTTTTCATTCTTTTTTTATGAATGTAAATTTTTTCATGGCTCCCCGAAGTTCTTTTAAATGCTCCCATCCTTGGACTCGAAGGAGCCTAGGTTCTATCTCCAAACGAATGGACCCCAATTCTTTTTTTGCTAACTCATCATTAGGTTGTTCATAAGCAGACTGCAGTTTCTTTCGAAATTTGTCCCGCTTTTCTTTGGACAAATATTTCAATACATTTTCCCTCTTATGCCACTGGCATCTGGCTATCAGAGCATTTTCACCCATCACGTCGCTGCTTTTTTTGATGCCAAAGGTTTCTGGGATATGCTCAGCAGCCGGTTCATACTTGCCCTGACTCAGGCCATTGATCACTCGAGAAAGAGCTACTTCATCTAGATGTGATGGATCTTGCAGACGAGCATAACTTTCTAGTTGGATCTCTTTTCTAACCTGGATCTCGTACTCGAGGTACGTTGATCTTAATTTTTTGATCCCCCACAAATACAGATTCAGAATTCTGCCCTCAATGTTTTCTATGCCCTCCTGTACAGCCGTAACGATCTTCTCCACAGAGTTCTCTGACCTCCCCTTGTAATTCCTCCTCAACAGCCTTTAAACCTAGGGGAATCAGCATCTGGATCATGCAGAGCCTACTCTCTCTGTCCCAACTCTGACTTGATATTTCTTCAACTCTTTGATTCCTGATATGACTCTTTTCGATTGGTTGTATAGTTTGATACTCATGTCTGACTTTTCTCGTTTTGGTTTTGATTCATTCTTCAAATAACCATAAAAGGTCAGACTGGAATTTCAACTCAACTTAGCACTTCACCCCTACTCGTTGAAAATACTTCACCCAAAATATTTAGTTCTGCCGCTTCGACAGACTGTAGACCCTAGCCTTGAGTTCACCTTTACTTTTCAACGCACGGTTTTTCACGAGCATAGCAATATCCCGTTCGAGAGTACGACGAGGGATATCAGGCAGCCAACCCACTACATCCTGCATCGAGAATTCTTCTTGTTTCTGGGCATAAGCCAGAATTTTTCGGTGTCGGGCCTCTGGAGTTTTACCGGCACTTTCACGCAGAAGCTTACGTCCCTCCTCAACAACTTCTTCTGCTGAAACAGCGAAGCATTCAGCTAAATATTCTAATATTGGATGAAGTTGCCCGAGAGAACGGCTCTGGCGAATCGCGAAGTAATAACGGTCACGGCCACGCATAATGGCTGTCTCACTCGGTACAAACCTAGCCACCCCTTGCCCCCCCAAGAGGAGAAGAAGATGTTGCATCAACCGAACCGTACGCCCATTTCCATCCACAAAAGGATGGATCGACACAGCGATAAAGTGAAACGCGAAAGACTGAACAAATGGATTCACATCCTTTGTATCGTCTAGCCAGCGCCATAAATCATCCAGAAGATCCTTTAATTCATGAGGTTGTGGGCACTCCTGGATTTTCTCACCGGTGGCCGCGTTCACTATAGAGACAGGAATTGTACGGACCCGTCCGCACTGTCTTTCTTCAATCAGACCCTTTGTTACAAGGTGTTGGAGATCACACATATCAGCAAGTCGAATCGTCCTAGAGTCTTCGATGAGCTTTTCTACGTAATCGAGTGCCTCATGATAATTTTGCACTTCCTTAATGTCTTTTTTTGAGCCCGCAACCCTCTTACCCTTTAAAACAGCGGTTACCTCACTCTCACCCAGGTGATTACCTTCAATCTGATTAGAATAGGTAATAGCCCTTATCTTAGCCTTACGGAGCAGGTTCACTTCTTGAGGAGTACCCAAATATTCATCCAAGAACGGCCTTGTTTCAGCAACCCGCATAAGCCACTTCACCAATGCATCGGTATAGATAATTTCATGAGGTATTTTTAGACGACTGAAAGTTGAATATCGTGATTCCATATCCATTTATCCGCCACTTATCCGCCATTGTCAAGTTGGCGGATAAAATATTTCTAGTTTTTCCGCCAGTTATCCGCCATCCGCCAACATGGCGGAAGAGGTTATAGAGAACGAGCACTCACTAAAAACTAGTTTGGCACCTCCTGATTGTATGCTTTTAATACCTCTTGAACAGACCGAGAATGCCACCTACCCTAGCCAGTCTTAGTTTTGATCCCAAGGGAATTGAGAATGTCGGCAATCTTCCAGCAACTAAACCCCTGCGCTCGGAGCTTCCTCATTTTATCGATGTTCTCTAGCTCCTTTTTTTGATGACTCGTCACCCTTCGTTTCTTCAATGCCTCTCCATATCGCAACTGAGAGCGAGTTCGGGTGGTCCCCATCAGTGCAATTACACAATGAGAACACCAGTGGAGGTGATTCAGCTCTGAAAGGCAGGCATAAAGCTGGATATTGAGGAAATCAGACTATGAAAGAAATTTGTCCAAAATAATGGGGTTAACCCGAAATTGTGAAAAAATACGTTGAGGATAAAAGAAGACCTCAAGCCTAACGGCTTGAGCGGGCTTGACTCTGGTCTAAAGACCAATGATTGAGTCATACCCTTTAATTCAATTTATCACTGACAACTCCTGGGGGCATTTCCTTAAATCAAAAACCCACAGTCAGGAGTAACGAGAGAAATGGCACGACCTCTGACTTAAGCATGGGCCAATTCTTGTTCTTGCACATCTGATAAAAAATCCCACAATGCCTTAGCTGCACGACGGGCAGATTCCTTAGCGCAGCTCTTTTCTGTTTCAGGAAAATTTTCAAGCATATTTAATAATACCTTTCGATGCTCAATATCAGCCTTTTGGTGAACCTCAAAAAAACATAATGTTCGTTGATCTTGAATTCCATAATACTGTTTTAATCCTTCTATTTTTGATTTTGCGATTTCAGGAACCTGGGACTCATAGGCATAAAGGGCACCCACGCCTTCGTGAAACGAAGCTCTGGCGCAGCCAAAAAATATCGAGGTGACATCCTGAATGGCTGGGCGAGGAGTGGTTGCAAGAACATCTTTGCGATCAAGACCAAGTCCTTCTGCAAATTGCAGCCAAAGTTCAGGATGTGAAGAAAGTCCTGATGACCCCTCTTCATCGTTGAGATTCTTTAAAAGCTCATTACGCCAAGTGCCGTTCTCGCAATTGGAGTGGATGGCGCTTATATATCTTGGAAAGCGATCCACATGAAAATAGTACTGTCTGGCGTAGTCCTTGAGTATTTCTTGAGACAGAGCCCCTTGCATCCAGGCTTGGTAAAACGGATGGCGTAGAAGGTGAAGGTCAGCAATGACGGAATCGAATGATGGGTTCATAGGTTTCTCCGGTGAAGTACTAAGTTGAGTTGAAATTGCAGTCTGACCTTACCCTGTTTAGGTGGGTTAATGAACAAATCCAAACCAAAACCAAGAAAAGTCAGACATGAGTATCAAACTATACAAACAGGCGAAAAGAATCAATATCAGGAATCAAAGAGTTGAAGAAATGTCAAGCCAGAGTTGAGATAGAGAGAGTAGGCTCTGCATGATCCAGATGCTGATTCCCCTATTTAAAGGCTGTTGAGAAAGAATTACAAGGGGAGGTCACAGAACTCCGTGAAGAAGATCGTTACGGTCGTACAGGAGGCCATAGAAAACGTTGAGGGCAGAATTCTGGATCTGTATTTGTGGGGGATCAAAAAATTAAGATCAAGGTGATATTATCCTCTTGCGAAAAATGGCAACTTTAAAAAAAGTAACTGTTGCAGAAGTCATTCTGTCTGTCTATTCAAGAAGCTTGTCAACCCAAAACAAAAGAAGAACAATTAGTTTGGGACTCATTAGATAAAATTTGGGCTAAAACAGATCACATCTCTACTGAAAAAATTGAAAAAAGGGTTTCTCAGGCACTCAAAGAGGTTCGTCTTGACACAGAAAAAAATTATCGCCGTTCTTGATACCAATATTTTGGTGAGTGGCATTCTTTCTCCACATGGAGTACCTGGTCATATTTTACAAAAATTTCGTATGCACGCATTTGATTTTGCCAGCAGTCCTGAGCAATTTTTAGAAATACAAAAAGTTCTTCAAAGACCCTCTGTGATAAGATGTTTACCCAAAGGCATTTCTTTAGATGCATCAAATTTTGTAAATATATTTAAAAAAAATGAGGTCACTACCCAACGTCGACGCTGATCACTATTCTTCCATTAATGGACTCTATCGGAACGGGAATTACCATCCGAAATCACCACTCCCCCTATCGTCAGTAAGTCAAATGAAAATCGGATAAACACTGGGAAAGCTTAATCTAGAGATAAAAAATACGAACTAGAAAGCAATTAATAGTCTAAAATTTATTTTTTCCTCTGAAATTCACTCAACAAAATTCTAGCAACTGAAGCTACAACATCGTTACGAGGTGGCGCGTCCCTTTCCTTCTGAGTAAAATAAATTGCCATAATCATTGGCTCCCCCTTCCCTGCATTAGGATAAATAATTCCAATATCATTTGTCGTTCCAAAAAGTCCTGTACCTGTTTTATCTCCGACAATCCACCTTGAGGCACACTCGCTCGAATGCGCGTGTCCCCTGTTGTATTGCCTTTGAGCCAATCGATCAACTGAGTTCGTTCGGTTTGTCCTAAAGCATCCCCATCGACGAGAAGATGCTGTAAACTTTGAGCAACTCCTCCTGGAGTAGAGGTATCTTGCTGCTCCCCTGGCAACTCTCCTGGAATAGGAGTATTCAAATCAGGCTCCCAGCGATCTAATCTAAACGCAGTATCTCCTATTGAACGAAGAAATTGAGTAACAGCACTGGGTCCGCCTATTTTACGCATCAGTAAATTCGCAGCAGCATTATCACTATGTTGAATTGACGCTGCACACAATTAAGCAACCGTAAGACCTTCCTTGATATTTTTTTCGGTAATGGTAATGGGAGCATACCCAGCCAATTCAACATCGCTTTTAGTGTAATGGATGCGTTCTGATAAAAGCTTAGGATTCATCATACTGTTTTTGAGAACAGCCGCAGCTAAAAAGAGCTTAAATGTACTCCATAATTGAAATTTTTCTTCAGCATGATAATTCAAAATTCTATGATTGCTCGTATCTATTGCAGATACTCCAATGTGGCCACCTGACGAAGCTTCAACATCAGCCAAATCCTTTTCGTAGGTGGAATAAGGAGTCCGAAACCCTTGAAGCGATAAATTTTTAATAAAGTCGTCTACTTCACTGGATAGATCATTGATAAATGCAATCGTTTCCTTCCGATCACCCAAAAACAATTCCTCGCCAAACCGCTGAGTATTTCCATTTTTAATTTTTATTATATCTACATCTAATTCTTGTTTTGCAAATTCATTCATACCATATTTTAGCGGTTCTAAATCTCGTCCAATCATAGAGAAAATAGCAACATCATCAAAGGAAACATGAGTCGTGTGATCGAGAACTTTTAATCTTAAGTTAGTTTGTTTTGGGAGTTCACGTAAAGGATCCTTTTTACCCGAATACCACGAGGACGCACCCAGAAGCAATGTTGGAATCTCAAAAACTGTTTTTAGTCCAAGTTGGTTTAATCTTGAATCAAACGAAACAAAAGCCATTACTCGCTCTTTAGTTGCATCAGATTTAAAAAGTTGTTCAATTACAGCTTTATCAGCATTGCCTCCTATTGAATGCCCCATCAATATCAATTGCGATAAATTTGCATTTGGCTCTGTTTTTAAAATTTCAGGCAATCTATCCATTATAAATAAAATGTCCTTTTTGTAAATTTCAAGAAGAGCCATTTTTGTTCTCATAAAATTCTCTTGCTGCATTTTTTGACTCTCTAACTCACTGTTTTTCCTTTGTTCCTTAACCCAATGATCAAAGCCAACTGAATGGCTCTTACTATTTTGATGATAGTAATGATCAATATTAAAAAAAAAATAACCACGTGAGCTTATGCTTTTCAAAACCGTTGAATATAATCTAAAATCTTCACTCCACCCACCTGAAAATAAAATAACGGGTAGTTTGGTAGTTGCTATATTTTTTGGCTTATAAATCTGAAGAATCAAAGAACGATTAGCGGGAAAATCAAATTTTTGTGGTATCTCCAACGAGTAACCTGCCAGTTTCATAATCACTTCGGTTCGCGATAAATCCATCTGTGGTCCCGACATAGAAACGATGACATTCTCAGTGCTAAAAACCTTGTCATGAGTTGTATTGCTTGCATTTGATTTGGCAGAGAGGATGATTGCTAAACTAGCAAATGCAACCATTAAACACTGAGAAGATCTAATCACGAATCGCATAGAAAACTCTATATAGCGTTGGAAACATTTTAGCACTTCACCCAAGACATGACCCTATTCGCATGCTTTTGCGTAATATTATCCAAGTTGTAACAGAATGTGCCTTCTTTTTAATGAGCTACTTCTCATATATGCTTTACTATAGATGAGCAAGTCGCTCTTAACAACGGAGGAATCTTTATGAAAGTTGCAGTCATCATTAGCCGAGTTCTTCTTGGATTGGGGTTTGTTGTATTTGGTTTGAATCTTCTGCATCCATTTTTACCGCAACCACCCCCTCCTCCTGGCTCGCTGGCAGCACAATTCATGGCTGTCGCCTTTCCAACTCATTGGATGGGTCTAGTGGGCTTATTTCAATTCGTAGGTGGAACTTTTGTTCTGTTGGGTGGCACTGCTCCCCTTGGCTTACTTCTGCTCGCACCCGTACTTGTTAACATCCTCGCTTTTCATATCTGTTTGATGGGTGGAGAAGGGATCGCACCAGGACTGGTATTTTCGGCACTCGAAGGCTTTCTACTGTTTTCGTATCGAAGCTATTTTAGTCGAATTTTGACAACAAAAGCAAAAGCTGAATAATTGCACAAAAAGGGAAAAAATCTTTTCATGCCAACTTTAAGTGATGACATTGATGTCGCAACTTAAAGTTGGTATGAAAATGAAAACCGACCAAGACCAAGGACGAAGCACCAAATCAAGAGGAAAGTTTTAGCGCCTCTTCCCATTCTCTTTCTTTTTTTAATATTAATTCCTCGACTTCGCGCCTCTTGCGTACAAGCTGGATTGTTTCCGCGCTATTTCCCTGAGTTTGAAGGGTTAAAAGAGTATCAATCTCGCACAGGCTTTCCTCTAAATCGATGATCTCCTTCTCCAGACTAGCCTGACGTCTCTCGAGAAGGTTGGCCTGCTTGCGTCGATTCCGATCCGATTCCCTGTCTCTTTGAAGGATTCCTGTCTGACGCCCGGAATCCTTAGCCGAGGCCGACTCCTGCCGCACCTGGAGTTCTTTCAATTTTTTATCCAGATAATCCTGATATGAGCCCAAAAGCTGGACCGCCTGAGAAGGCTCATGAGATTGCAATCCAGGATGAATCTCAAGGACCGAGCTTACCAAAGGTATGGCGAAATCCCTGTCGTGAGTTACTAAACAGATCGTTCCGGGATAGCTCTTAAGAGCCTCCAACAGAACATCTCTAGAATCTTTGTCGAGATGATTCGTTGGCTCGTCTAAAATTAAAAAGTTGGACGGGAGCAAAAGAAGCTTAGCCAAAGAGACTCGCGCTTTTTCTCCACCCGAAAGGACAGAGCACTTCTTTTCGACGGCATCACCTCTGAACAAAAAGGCACCCGCAACACCCCGGACATGACTCACATCAAGATGGGGAGCCGTATCATGTAACTCCTGTAAAACGGTCTTTTGCAAACTCAGTGTTTCAGACTGATGTTGAGCATAGTACCCCATCTTGAGATTATGACCTAGTTTGACTTCACCCTCGGTCGGCTCGAGTTGCCCACTCAAAATCCGTAATAAGGTTGTCTTTCCAGCCCCGTTTACACCCAAAATGGCTACCCGCGCTCCACGCTGCAGGGTCCAGTTGAGCCGCTCAAAAACTTTCTTTTCGCCAAAATGAACTTTAACATTCTGAAGGGAAATCACTTCTTTTCCACCAGGAGGAATTGTTGGGAACCTAAACCGAATACCAGATTTTTCTTGGGGAAGTTCAATTCGTTCGATCTTCTCAAGCTGCTTGACCCGGCTTTGAGCCTGCTTTGCCTTAGAAGCCTTTGCTTGATTACGACCAATGAAATCTTGAAGCTGCTCTATTTTGATCTGCTGCTGTCGATACTGAGCTTTCAAAAACTCCAGACGAGCATTTTTTTGAACTTCGTGGGCGGTCAGGTTCCCTTTGTATTGAAATATCTTATTTTGATCAATTTCTATCACTTCATCTACGAGTGCATTGAGAAACGCCGTATCGTGACTGATCACAAAGATCGCCCCAGGATAGTTTTTTAAAAAGTTCTCTAGCCACAGAAGGCTCTCCAGATCCAGATGGTTTGTTGGCTCATCCAACAAAAGAAGGTTGGGCTCTAGAAAGAGAAGGCGAGAAAACACCACCCTCATCAACCAGCCTCCGCTAAACTCAGTCAGGTTGCGAGAAAAATCAGAGGCTTTAAAACCCATTCCCATAAGAATTTCCTTCGCGCGTGCCTCGAGTTTTGCTTCGTCGAATCGATCAAGCTCACTTAGAATCGATCCATACTCCTCCAAAACCTGAACGTCTTCCAAACCTGAAGCGAACTCTTCCTCGATTATGGACCTTCTCTGCTGAAGACTCTCCAATCGATTACTTTTCTTCATCACCGTGGAAAGAACAGTCCCACCCTCCATCTTGGGAACTTCCTGAGCCAGGTACCCTAGCTGAAGATGCTGGGACCGGATAATACGTCCTGAATCTGGACTCTCTTGACCCAGAATCAACCTGATTAAAGTACTCTTTCCAGCACCATTGGGCCCAACAAGAGCGGCTCTAGCATGAGCGCCAATGAAAACATCTGCGTTTTCAAAAAGCACCTTGCTGCCATATTGCTTGCTAATACACTGAACCTGAATCATGAAAACCTCGTTTCGAATAATAAGTGCGAAAATCAGGCAAACTCAATAACAATCAGATTGGATACATTAATTTAACCATGAAATAAACAGACTTAACTTCTACCAAGCCCTTCTACAGGGCTCAAGAAAATGTTTTTGGTTTGAAATCTAAATCTTCACGCCCTAAAAGAAATTTTCTTGAGCACCATTAGCTTCGTTTCACCTTGTACACCTTGCCCTCCTGAATCTTCAATGTTAGTTTGTACATTGTGCATCATTTTAGATTTTTATGTAGATTTGCGTTGGCTGCTATATTATCCGTTCTCGTTTTTCCGACTCTTGCTGAGGCACGTTTTGCTGTTCAATCAAATACCGACTCAGAAATTCAATTTTTTAACCGCTCTGTTAACGTCAATGAAGATGGAACTTCAATCGAAACCATCAAATTACTGGTAGTCGATGAGCAAATTGCCCAATCTCGTCGAGGACGAGTTGCAAAGACTTTGCTACAGTCACCACTTCTATCTTGAGAAAAATTGGAATAAATTCTCACGCTGCATGGATAAGACGTAGAGGGTATTTTGATGACCCAAATGGACTTCCTTCCATCCTAGGTGATTAATTAGAGTCCAGGACAGAGTCTCTGACTTATTGATTTTGGATCAGCCCACTACATTAAAAAAGATGACTTTATTAAAGGGAATAAAGCTAACTGGAAAATCTAACTTAAATTGCAAGCTTGACAGCAGTTAGTTAAGTACATCGCGCAGTATTCTTCAAATAAAGGCAGGCATAGAAATCTTAGACATTCATTTATGCTTAACATATGAATGATGAGCGAATTTTTTTTGTTTACGAAAAAAGTCAAATACTTCACTTAGGTTTATTTCTCGTCTTTCTCCTAACTGACAGGAAGTATGGGTTCAGAGCTAGGGACTCCTCCATCCTTCTTTCGTCTTCCAAATGCCTCTAAGATAAAGCTTTGCAACTCACCTGTGTCAATTGTCCCCTTATCAAGAATTTTGTTTTTAACATGAACGACAAATTCTTCTATAATTTCTTTAACAACTCGCCCACCTGGGAATGCTTCGTCTTGTTCGAAAATAAACTCAATATATTGATCAGTAACATTTTTAATTTCTAAAATCTCTTCCTGAGTTACCTGATTTTTTAATCGAGTGTAAGTGTCTCGATATCCAGCTCTAAAAGCAGCTGCTTTTTGACTAGGACGTAAGCTCATAAATCTAAATTGTGGTAATCGCTCGAGAATTGCGGAATCAATTAATGGCTTATTCCCTGTGCCTATAATTGTAAAACGGGATATTGGAGCCACAATACCTAATCCGTCAAAAGCAAGTACTTTGGTACTTGGGTCAAATAGTTTTTTTACTAGACTTTTAAGCTGCTTCTGTTGATCAGACTCCTGAACACTAGAATTGCTACCATCATCTCCAAGCATTTCTCCAATTTCGTCAAAGTTAAATAAGATACCTCTACCGTTTGCTCTTCTGATGCAATCTCCAATCTTTCCTAAGAGCATTTCGTCAGTCTGTTGAAACCAATTATCAAAATGCAACCCGGCACCCGTTAGATCACTTAAAGTGAGGTCTTTGGTCGGTATCCAGCAATAGTATTGCCCTGTTGCATTTGCAATTCGTTCCGCAATTGTTGTTTTACCAGTACCAGGGGGTCCGTAGAGATAGAACTGGACTGTTTTCGGATCTGGAGTATGAGTCTCAGAAGAATTATCTCGTATCCGCGTCAGTACGACTTTTAAAGAATCTCGGTGTTCTGGATAGTCATCTAATATTTTATTGAATTCAGAATCAATTCTTGATTTGTCTTCATCACTAATCTTCAAGCTGTTTCTTGATATATCTCTTATTTGTGTATTAAAAAGCATATAAACAAGTTCTCTACGTCTAAGTCGTTTCACAATTTCATCAAAAGAAGTAGCACTTCCGTAAACAAGCTGAGAAATGTATTGATCAATTTGCCCATCGATTGCTCGCACTCTATTCTTGATATCGAAGGGCATAGCCTCCAACTGGGCTTTGGAAGATTTCTTCATGATTTTGTAAATTTCTGCCATACCTTCAGAGGGAGTCAGAGCGCACTTTGTCCAGGCAGTATAGATTCCAGTTATCGCTGCTGATAAGGCTGTATTAATTGCTTGTTGAACTCCGTTCACAACTAATTGATTTCCATTCGTAGCATCCGAACCTAAAACCAAACCTGTACACTGAGCTGCAGCAATTTGGGTAACAACACCGAGCACACCCCCAGTCATTAATCCATTTAAAAATTCAGTACAAAATTTCTTGAGACTTGCTTTTCCTGTACAAAGGATTCTTTGCTGACTCTCAATCAAATTTTCTTTAATTTCTACGGGGTCTTGTGTCTCGGAATCACACCGATGATGCTGCCCACTCGTATCATTCAGAACATTTCTACTTTCCTGTAATTGATACAAAATTTCTTCAGCTTCACTTCGTGCTACTAAAGCTGGTTCTGCTATAAGAAGAGAGTTTTTTAGACTAGTGAGAACAACAGATCCAGAAGTTATTGCGACAGCCTCTTTTCTGTATTTCTTCTTTTTTCCAGCAAAAGCCGAACTCTTAAAAAAAATCAAGGAAAATTCAAATATAATCAGAATTAATATAAGTACTCTAAATATTCTAATAATCATTTTAAGATATCTATTTTACTATCTATTGAATTTATTATAACGGTTTTACTTATTTCTATGTCTCGTAGTCAATCCCCGGCTGGAAAGAACATCATCCGAAGATTTATCCGAACTAGAGAACTCCTTCCAACATCTGAACAGAATGGTGCACAAATCCAAGGCTAAAGAAACTGGGCTCTATGAAATATCGGTAGGACAACTGGGTTCTTTACCGCACAACAGGCGGTAAAAGGGGATTTTTAGTTAAAAATCATACCTATCACCTCAAGGCTGGTAATTCACAGAGGGAAGGTAGGGGGAGGGGGCTATCGTTTGGCTCATTTTCGTCCGTCAGAAATACGATGAGTTGAATGACAGAATGGAAAAAATTTAAATCTGCCAATACTTTGGAGTAATCCTTCTGGGCCAGCTTAAAGCATCTGTTGGCGTCCCCACGGGGATTCGAACCCCGGTTACCGCCGTGAAAGGGCGGTGTCCTAGGCCTCTAGACGATGGGGACGCAATATAAAACTCATGCAAGAGTTCAAACGATTACCTTTATTGGATTCCAATTTCAAGACAGAAAATCATCTCTTATAAAAAAACACGAGAGAACTCATAACCTTTTCCAATAGATCGTCAAAGGAACTTCACCCCCAACCGTTAATGAAGGAATTCTCAGGGTTGGCTGAGCATCAGTCACTGGGGCACCTTGCCCATCTTTTCCACAAGTTCCAGTTGAAAACCCTAAATCATTCCCAACCCGATCCACTTCCATCAAAACTTTTGGTCCATTCCCAACAAGAGTAGCTCCACGAATAGGAGCTCCAAGTTTGCCTTCTTCAATCAGATACCCTTCTGTCACAGCAAAAACGAAGTCCCCTGTAACCGTGTTCACCTGACCTCCACCCATCCCCTTCACAAACACTCCCCATGAAGTGCTCTCCAAAATTTCTTGAGGATTATCTTTCCCAGGCGCAATCCAAGTGTTTGTCATTCGAACAATCGGGGGATGACGAAACGACTCTCGCCTTCCGTTCCCAGTAGCCATCAAATCAAACTTCATCGCTGAAAGTTTATCGACCAAATAACTTTTCAGAACTCCCTTTTCAATTAAAATATTTCGCTGAGCAGGGGTTCCCTCATCATCAAAACGATAACTTCCACGTTTGCCTGGAAGAGTCCCGTCATCCATCACGGTAATCAAAGAAGCGGCAACTTTTTCGCCTAATTTACCTTGATAAACAGAAAGACCATTGCAAGCAAGATCAGCTTCTAACCCATGTCCTACAGCCTCATGAATCATTGTACCACCGGCCTCAGCAGAAATTACAACCGGCATAGTTCCAGAAGGAGCTGGCTTTGCCGAAAGCAAAATTTTCACTCTTTCAGCAGCTCGTCGACCCATCTCTTCAGGAGGAGTTTCATCAAAAAATTCAAGTCCAACAAATCCACCTTCAGACTCGTAGAAAGATTCAACCCGTCCATCTCGTTCCCCCACGACTTGAACAACCATTTGAAGATAAGTTTTGGCATCTCTAGCTACTAACCCGTCACTATTTAAAACAAGTATTTTTCTAAGCGAGTCCATTAAAATCGCAGTCACCTGCTTAGCCTGAGGAAGCTCTTTTCGAGCTGCAGACTCAGCCCGCTTGGCTAAATCAAATTTATCAGCAAGACTAGCATCCCGTGGCGATTTTTGAATACGGTACTCTTCAATACTTTTTTCAATCTGAGTGGCCTTCCGCCAATCTAATCTTTTTAGCTTAATAGGAGTTTCCTTGGCTTCTTCCTCTCGATGAACTGCTGCAGCAAGAGTTTCTGCCAAAGTCATTAAGGATTCCTCAGTCAATCGAGTGGTATATCCATAGACCGATCTTCCTCCATCCAGAATACGCAAACCCACTCCATGATCCACTCCGTGAATGACCCTATCAAGACGCCCCCCCTCTAAAAAAATTCGTGTTGAAGCGGTCTCTTCAAAAAATAATTCAGACAGATCCCCTCCATTTTTTAGAGCTGCCACTAAAATTTTTTCAATATCTAAAGAATCAATGCCAAAGTCCTTCATTTCTTGATTCAGACTGAATTTCATAGATCAAATCTCCCAAGCTCCTCAAGAGCTTTTCAACCTCAGATACAAAATCAGATGACATCCTCAACTCTAAGTCCCGATAAAGATCACCGTTCCTAAAGTTCAAAGTCGAATAGCTCGTAATTCCTTCATAGGACTCTAGAAGAAAATAGACAAAAGCAGAATCCTGCTTTTTAACTCGAATGACTCGTCGAATTGAAGCTTGCAATTGGTTTTTATCACTCACCGCTTATCACTCACCTTTTGTTACTCAATAGATCACTTCCTGTTTACAACTCTGACAAACTCGGACTTGCTGAAACTGAACAAACATCCTATCCTAGAGGTACAGTGGGTGTAAAAACAAAATATCTTAAAGGAAGTCTCTTCTTCATTCTTGTTGTTAGCCTAAACCGATGCGCAACACCACAAGCGGTTCCCCAAGAACAAAAAACCCGACCGCCTGAGTCAACTGAAATAAATAAACTGCTTTTAGAACTCAATGAACGGGTCCAATCTTTGGAAACAAAAGTCGTCAGTGTAAATGAAAAACTTGATTTAACTCGCCTGGCTATGGACCGCCTTGCAGCTGAAAAAGCCATCCAACCTACAGAAGTTGCTGAAATTAAGGAGCATCCAGCTCAAAACTCTGGATCAAGGGCAGAACCTTCACTCGCTTTTGAAGACCCTGAGTTTGGCTTTGTGAATGATGGTGCTGTCCAGATTTTTAGAAAAGCAATGATCCTCTTTTTAAGTCAAAAGTATCAAGATGCAACCCTTGCCTTTTCTAATTTTTTAGAAGCTTATCCTGACCATCCCTTAGCAGGGGCTGCTCAGTTTTACATTGGAGAAACGTACTTTAAACAAAAAGAATACAAACTCGCACTTCAAGAATATCAGAGCGTCTTGATTTCTTATAACCGAAGCAGTCACATCCCTGACGCTTTATATCAGATCAGTCAAACAGAAGAAGCTCTCCAAAAAACAAAAGAAGCTGCAAAACACAGACAACTCTTAACTTCTCTGTTTCCACAGTCACCTGCAGCTCATCGGAAGATAAAACCAGAAATTTTTCAATCTCCCGTTCCAAATCTACTCCTAGCTTCGCCCTCACCGGAACCTATCATTTCACCCCTCCCCTCACCCCTAGCCATTTCAGTTCCGTCACCTTTTCCGCAAAATACAATCCTCTCAGAACCTATCACAGCTACCCTTGAGGTTAAGCCAAGCTCAAGCCCAACACCGACTCCTTCACTTGCCCCACCTCAAACGGCTGACCTAAAACCATGATGACTGAGAACTTGGAAAAAAATCCCTACTTTTACCGCAGCATCCTTCTGACCCTACTCTTGCTGACCTTCCTCTTCACGAATTCAGTATTGGGAGCCAATAGGATTCTTAAAAAGAATACCCACTTAAAATCTTCTTCTCTTAAATCGAGTCGATTTATAGCCTCAGCCTCAAAAGAGTCATCTCCCGACACTTACTCAAAAAACCGGTCAAACGAATGGCAGTCTCTACCTAAACAATCCTGGGAAACTTTTCAGACGGCTCTACCTCCTGAGATCGATCCACTTGGGTTTGATAGTCGAAATAAAATTATTTTTCATAGTAATTCTGGATTTGAAACCCAAGCGATTCCTGCTACTGAAAAAATCCCTTTCTTAGGTCAAATCATTGGCTCTCGAAGTGAAAGCCAATTTTTGTCAATGGGAGATACGGTTTACATTCGAGGTGACAATACCCTTCAATTAGGACAAACTTACGCTATTACTCAGGAACCCACTCTTCTGAAGTCCACAAAATCAGATCGAATCGGTTACTCCTATCTCATCATGGGAAAAGTTAAACTCTTAGGAGTAAGAGACAAGATTTTTATTGGCTCTATTTTGTCTTCAAGGCATTTTATCCCCAGAGGAACTTCTCTCATTCAAGATCCTCCTCGAATCCCTGTCATGGCCCCCTTGCCTGCTCCTCAAGCCATCAAGGGAATTGTTA
Organism: Oligoflexia bacterium; assembly: GCA_903935335.1. Taxonomy (GTDB): domain Bacteria; phylum Bdellovibrionota; class UBA1018; order UBA1018; family UBA1018; genus CAIZRG01. The sequence goes on along the minus strand of CAIZRG010000054.1, from coordinate 131,319 downwards.
TGATAGACCCTAATTTTTCAACTCACTTATTGGCTCAACACAAAGAAGTTTTTATTGATCGAGGATCAGATGACGGAGTGAAACCAGGAATGATTTTTAGAGCTTATGAACATTATGACCCTTCTAATGATAAAAAAATCACTTCATCCAACTTTATTATTGATGCCGATATTCAGGTTACACATATTACTGAAACCTTCTCCATGGGAATTATTATTCAAAATATGATCATGATTAAAGAGAATACAGATGTCATTCTTCTCACCGATGTTTCAGATTTATCGAGAAATCGAGGATTTAGAGAAAAAGGTGATGACAAAGAAAGCAATCCTTTAAATGAACTAGACCAACTTGATGATCAAGGGGGGCTTGGAAAACAGGAAAAGAAGGAACTCAAACAACTTGAAAAGTGGAAAGACAATGAAACTCCTACTTTAAAAACATTAGAAACCACACCACCACCTCCTGAGTCTGCGAAAAACACACCTTTATCGGATACTCAACCTGAAAATTTGAAATCTCCCGAAGCCACAACGGAGCTTCGATCAGAATCTACTACCCCAGAGACTGAAGCCCCACTCCCAGAAACTCCTTCTCAAGAAATATCAGTTTCAGAATGAAACTTAGATTCGGATTTTAATCAGAAAGTTCAAATTTCATCAACTTGATTGAAATCTCGGCTCTCAAAATATGGCACACTTGCAGCAATGTTAAAAAGAATGAATTTTCCAATTACTCATTTTAATCTCCATGAAAAAACACCGTTCCCAATTTCTGAATGGATTTTAAATCTAGATGACCCACCTTCTTCAATTTTTATTCAAGGATCAAAGAAAGGACTCAAACTTCTGAGCAAACTCCCAGAGAGAGGATTAGCGATTGTTGGAACTCGCAACCCTCTCCTCAAATCAAAGGAGCAACTCCGAAGATGGATCCTAGAACTTCAGGGTTCCCAGCTTATTTTGATATCAGGTCTAGCCAGGGGCATTGACACGCTCGCACATCTCACAGCTTTAGAAGCAGGGCTACCGACCATTGCAATCCTAGGGGCTGGCTTAGACCTTCCTTATCCTAAAGAGAATCAAGTTTTAAAACGCCAAATTCTTCAGTCAGATGGCCTTTTAATTTCTGAGTATCCACTCGGCACACCAGCCTTGGGACACCATTTTTTAAGACGAAATCGTCTCATCGCAGGTTTTTCTCAAGCTACCTGGGTAGTAGAAGCTGGACTACCTTCCGGAGCACTCAATACAGCACGTTGGACGAGAGAGCAAAATAAAATCTGTTTTGCTGTACCTTGCTCTCCAGGAGATCCAGCTTTTGCAGGAAACCAAACCCTCCTAGACCGAGATCACTCTCTCACATTTTGGGGAATACACAGCCTTGGAGCTGTTTGGCTCGAGCTTGCCACACACCCCACTTGCAAGCAGAAGAACTCATGTCAAAAAAAAACTAACCAGGCTAAAAATCACCCTTTAAGCTCCCCTATAAACCCTCTCAACCCTCATGAGAAAATCTTAGTCGAAATGATTACACAACTTACTCATCAAACAGGCGGAGTTCCTTTACAAGAGGTACTGGAATGGGCTCTTCAGCAAAGTTGGACAGCTCATCAATTTTTCTCTGTTTTACAGCCACTTCTTGAAAAAAACTGCGTTAGAGAGCACCGGGGCCTACTTGTAAGTCTTTAATATTTAAGCAGTTAGATTTTCTCTCTTCTAAGTCTCTTGAAAAAACCTACGATTTTTGAATACTGTAGGGCATGGCGAAAAAAGCTCTTGTTATCGTTGAATCTCCATCGAAAGCGAAAACCATTCAAAAATACCTCGGTCGTAGTTTTATCGTTAAAGCAAGTGTAGGTCACATCAAGGATTTACCTAAAAGTAAACTTGGAGTCGATCCCAAAAAAGGATTTCAACCAGAATATCAAGTGATTCCTGGCAAAGCCAAAGTAATTGAAGAACTTCGAAAAGCTGCTCAACAGGTTCCTGAGCTTTACCTAGCAACTGACCCAGACCGTGAAGGAGAGGCGATCGCTTGGCATATTCAGGAGGAACTTCAAGCTCGAGGGAAAAAAATCTACCGAGTTTTATTCAATGCTATCACCAAACCTTCCGTTCTCGACGCGATGAATCATCCCCAAGCATTAAACTCTGATAAATATCACTCTCAGCAAGCCCGAAGAATTTTAGACCGCCTTGTAGGTTACAAAATTAGTCCACTTCTTTGGGATAAAGTAAAACGAGGGATCTCAGCAGGACGAGTGCAATCGGTTGCTCTTCGGCTTGTAGTGGATCGAGAGACTGAGATTAAAGCTTTTAAGTCAGAAGAATATTGGGAAGTGGAAGGTCTCTTCTCAAAGGATGGAATCGATTTTTCAGCCCGTCTTTTTAAAACAGAAGGCAAGGACCCCATTCTTTGTAACGAAAAAGCAGTAAATGATCTTCTTTCTGATCTTAAAAATTCTGATTGGAAAGTAGCTCTTCTTGAGCAAAAAGAACGATCTCGTAAGTCTGCTCCTCCTTTTATTACAAGTAAACTCCAACAAGATGCTTCTAGAAAACTGGGTTTTAGTGCAAAAAAGACAATGGCTCTTGCCCAAAAACTCTACGAAGGGATTGATCTAGGTGATCTAGGAACTCATGGCTTGATCACCTATATGAGAACTGATTCTGTTCGCATCGACCCATTAGCCATCCAATCACTTCGAGAATTTGTCGAAAAAAAATACGGTAAATCCTATCTTCCCTCAGAGCCCAATGTCTATAAATCTAAAAAAAGTGCTCAAGAAGCTCACGAAGCGATTCGACCTACTTCTCTGGAATTCTCTCCTGATACCATTCAACCCCACTTAGAGAAGGATGAGTTTAGACTCTATCTTTTAATTTGGAATCGATTTGTTGCTTCTCAAATGAACCCTGCCCTCTATGACCAAACAACACTGGATTTAATAGCCCAAGACAAAAGAGGAAAAGAACAAAAATTTCGAGCCACTGGTTCTATCTTAAAGTTTCCTGGGTTCACAGCCGTCTATCTTGAAGGCTTAGAAGAGGAAGAAAAAGGAGAAAATGAGTCTGCACTTAAGCTTCCCAAGCTCAATGCTGGAGACCCAGTTCAAAATAAAGCCTTTGAGCCTTCCCAGCACTTTACTCAAGCCCCTCCGCGATACACAGATGCTTCTTTGATCCGTGATCTCGAAGAAAAGGGAATTGGCCGCCCCTCGACCTATGCAGCGATCTTATCCAATATTCAAGACCGAGAATACGTCGAAAAAAGAGAAAGCCGCTATTTTCCGAGTGAACTTGGGGTCGTTGTGACAGAACTTTTGGTTGCTTCATTCCCTGAAATTTTGAATTCAGAGTTCACTGCAGAAATGGAAAATCAACTTGATGATATTGAAGAGGGAAAAATAAATTGGAAAAAAACACTCGCTAACTTTTGGAAACCATTTGAAAAAACACTAGAGATTGCTAAAGAGCAAATGAAAAACATCAAACGTCAAGAGGTCGCAACTGACGTTCAGTGTGAAAAATGCAATCATCTCATGGTCATCAAATGGGGAAAACTAGGCTCTTTTCTTGCTTGCTCAAATTACCCTGATTGTAAAAATACCCAAGACTTTAAAAAAGATGATCACGGAAAGATTGTTATTATTCCAAAAGAGTTTACAGAAAAAAAGTGCGAAAAATGCTTAAATCCAATGATTGTTAAAAGCGGGAAATTTGGAAAATTCCTAGCTTGCAGCGACTATCCCAACTGTAAATTCACTCAGGCAATTACATTAGGGATTCGATGCCCAACTTGTCCTGATGGAGAAATAGCTCAAAAAAGATCAAAATATGGACGCTTCTTTTATAGCTGTAACCAATGGCCAAAATGCAACTTTGCCCTTTGGGATAAACCCCTGGAGAATCCTTGTCCTCAATGTAAATTTCCTCTCTTGACTGAAAAAATTACTAAGAAAGCGGGGCTTATGCATAAATGCCCTCAAAAAGAATGTGGATTTATTGAAGTCATTGATCCCAATTATGGGAAAGAACCTCCTCCTATCCAACCATAAAACTCTCAAGCTGAGTGCTCAGAAGATGATTTGGTCCATAGAGCTCATCAGTTCCCCTATAAGGGGTCCACTGCTTATGTCCTGTGCCTTGCACTTGGGCATAGCGGCTGTTTTTCTTTTGAACATTCCTCGGATCGACAACCCGAATCAACCCACTCAGATGATTCAAACAACAAATCAACCGACCAGAGCCAAGAAGAGTTCATAGGTAGAATCGCCAAAGAATACAAAAAAAACTAAAGAGTGATAGCCATTTCTACCAATCAAATTTTTTTTCGAATACCCACAGGCGGATTGATTTATGAAACCAAATACGAGATTTTTAAAAATTAAATTTATGTGTAAATGCTCTGGTGAGGAGAAAGAAAGGATTTATTATCTCTTACTCGATTTTGGCCATGAAACCATAATTAGATGTTGCAATTCCGAAATTGCTCGAAAATTTGGAAAAAATGAATGGCATAACGAATGCGAAAAGTTTGATTCGTACGCGAAACTGGGAAGTTCTTAGATAGAAATGAGTTGTAAAAATAAATTAAATAATGTTATAAATGCTCCACTTGATATTTACGTTGAGTTTTGAGAGGTGCTTTATGCGTTCCAAATCTATTGTTCGGAATTTTTTAACTCTGCTTACATTTCTTATATCACCGACAGCTTTTACCTACCCTATTGACTGGAATAGTTTAGATAGATATCTTGGGATGAGAAGTAGAGATGAGATTATAACGGATCTTCGCGTTTTGCTTCAACAAGAAAATGAAGAGGTTCGACGTCATTTTGAAAACCACATTAAAATCAAAGACGACCGAATTGACGTAATATCGGATATCGCAACTGGAACAGTTGAATATAGTTTTGCCTTCCAAGCTATGAAACCGCGTGTAGCAAAACTGCAAGGTAAGAAAACTCTCTCCGGCTACAATATAGCAGTAGATGGAAATAATTTGTCTTCTCTTCGCTCGGATTATTTTCCATTGACTCAAGAAATTTCGTCTTTGCTAGCAGGAAAACTAAGAGCTGAAGGCGCTAACGTTTTGTTGACAAGATCTCGTGCAAGCATGGGCCCTTCTGAATATGCTCCCATAGTGGACGAAGTCTTTGCAGCTAGCCCAGATATAGCACTTGCTGTTCGCTTCAAAAGTGGTGGAACACAACAACCAAATAATACTTTTGTCTCATTCTGTCCCGGCTGTTTCATGAAGGGTGAATTGGCCACAGAGCGTTTCAGATTTCGATTTATGCATGCCCTAGTCAGTGGAAAGGTTTGGGAATCTTCGAAGCTGGCAGCTCATATTGCCGCAAAAGTGAGAGACATGAGATGTGGAATTCAGCTCTTGGAGGATGTTAATACGTTTGGTGAAGCTTCCTGCGGGATCCCAATGAACCGAGAAATGGCTGAGACTTGCGCGAGTATCGGTTTATTAAATGCAGGTGTACCCAGAACTACAGTGCCTGGTGTATTGGGAAGAAATTTGTTTTTCAATAGTATTCCTTCCCAAGTCAATGTTTGGCTGAATCCAGGAGATGATCTTATGAGCAAGAGTGCCGAAGAAATTGCTGAGGCTTATTTTCAAGGTGTAGTTTCCTATGTTCAAAGAGAAACAGAAAACACGGAGAGGCAACTGGAGATAGACAACAGCACTGAGGAACAACACGGCTATCATTCGCAATGCACCGCTCTTTAAAGAACGAAAGGGATTCATGGTGCTCATTTGGCACGATCAATAAAATTTGGTAAGAATAGTATTTCTTCAAAAATTTAATAAAAATAATTCTGATGGTTGGGTATTTCCATCTAATTTTCTTATTACAAAGTAACTGAAATCCAAACAACGCAAAAATACCAAAACAGTGGTGGACCATTATTCGAACCGAACAACCCGAGAGTCTCAGGGCACGACAAATGAGCAAGAAACTATAAAATTTCCGACTTCAGCTGGCTAAGGTTTAGACAGTCGAATTAAGATGATTAAAAAAATAGGATTGACATAGAAATCGAACTTTTTAATAAATAAAAAAGAATTAAATACATATGGTAAAATCAAAAAATAAGACTATAATCGTGGTATTCTTAATTTTTTTAGTTAAAGATGTTTTCGCCTTTAATGTGGGTGACAGAGTTGAATACATTGGAAGTGGGCATAAAATCTTTTTAGTAGGAACAGTAAAGAAAATTCTAAAATCAGAGTTTGGTAAAAACATTCTGGAAGTCGAGTTTGATGGAGGATATGTAGTTCAATCTACAATTGAGAAATTTAAGCTTCAGACCTCCAATTCGGGTTCAATCAGTTTAACTGAAATTCCAAATCAAGTAGGAGAGCTAATCAAGTCGATACAACAGAGTGTAACTCCGCAATTGCTAGAATGTGATGGAAGCCTACCAGGAAAATTTTATGAGAGTATTGAAGTGCCTAACTCGTATTCAATCAATTTAATATGGATTAATAAAAAATTGAATTCAGAACAAAAATATATTTCTTCAGCTCAAGATGAAACTGAACTACAAATGGAATTGTTAGCTCAGGTTATCAAATGGGCAATAGCTAATCCAACTGCAGAAGTAAATCTTTGGTATGATGGCATGTTTGTAACCAGTGCTGCATTTAATAACACTGATAATGTTCTAACAGAAAAGCTTAGAGAACAAGGAATTCAAAACGTAAGGTTGAGAGACATCCGAGAAATTCCAACTATAAAAGTGAATCAAGATGCTTTCTCTGATCAAATACCAGTATACTTTCGCATTGATATACTAAAACCTATAATTATTGTTCACTCGATTGAGAACGAAAAAAAAGATGCTGCTATCTTTACTGACATGGAGGTAGGAGATCTAAGACCTAATCAAGATCGAATGAGGAAAGATGAGCTCTTCAAACCTTCTGCTATGAAAAAATTAAGCAAGTGGGGACTGCTGTTCAACCAGACTATGACGAAAAAAGGTAGGACAGAAAATCAATTTATGCAGTTGGTAAATAATCCGTTCACAATAGAAGCTTTAAAGAATGCCATAATTAACGCAAATTTGTTACGAGCTCAAACGGCATTAAATTACAAGCATCCAGAAAGTGGAGAGATATTGAGTAAATATTATGTGCCTCAACTCAGTAGGACAGTATATGCAACAATATTAAATGATGCCTATGCCTACTATGAGAAAACTTCTGCTGGAAAGTCAATTAAGGTTCGCCCAGATATTGTAAATGAAGGATCTGAGAATGATCCTTGGATTGACTATATTCCTGAAAAGCATGGATATTCTATTTTTGGGAACTTACATCATCCACATTCTACAACTCCATCAGTTTTTCACAACAAGAAACAGCTGCCTCGTCGTACAGCCAGTAATCTTGATTTTGATGGTATTTGGAAAAAAACAGATCGCTGGATTCATGTTAGAGGCGGGGGCGATCATAGATGCAATTGGTTTGATTTAACTCATCAGCCTCCAGCAGACGGATCAGGTAATTATCGTGTAGAATTCTGGAAATAATATATCTATTGGTCACCTCATTTTTTTAAAGCCCTAAAGGGATTAGGACAGAAAGTCAGTCAACATAAAGTTAAAAAAATAATAAAAAATACCGTTGATCGTCAACGGCGCACACATTTATAATATAAGCGACCTAAGATAATGGGATAGATTTTAATGATGGATTTAGTTGCTTAACTGACTGCCCGTTTTACGAGGGGAAGATCATTGCTCCTCTTCAGTCCTATCGGGACTGACCCAGCATGGTAGGTTGAAAGATATTGGATAAGCTTGTCATTCAGGAGATCAAATGAAGAGAATCACAGTATTTTGTGGAGCAAATTCTGGAGTGCATCCCAGCTATATGAAAGCAGCTTCTGCTTTAGGAAAATTAATGGCAGAGCAGAACATTGGTTTGGTTTATGGTGGCGCAAGTGTTGGCTTGATGGGAGCAATTGCGGATGCTGTTATTTCGGCTGGAGGCCATGTCATTGGAGTTATGCCTCAACACCTGGTTGACAGGGAAATTGCTCACCAAGGACTCACTGATTTACGAATTGTAAATACAATGCACGAACGCAAGGCCTTGATGATAGAATTATCAGATGGATTTATTGCAATGCCTGGGGGCTTTGGAACGCTTGATGAATTCTGTGAAGTACTCACTTGGTCAAATATTGGCCTTCATCAAAAACCAACCGGATTATTAAATATTAATGAATATTTTGTTCCCCTCCTCCAACTATTTGAGCTTAGCTTAAAAGAGGAGTTCATCCGACCAGATCAACATAAACGGGTACTTCATGATACCGATCCATCGTGCCTGATTCAAAAATTTCAGACTCACTGGACTTTATCGACAAGTGTTAGAAAAAACAATTTTACTCTAAAAACTAAGAATATTTAAAAAATGAAGAACTCCTGCTAATACAGTCGAATGAGCGGAACTTTTTGAACCCCAAATTGCTTCAAAAGGGTTCTTTTTATAGCGCATAAAGTGTCTTTAACCAGAAAGATCGGGAGTTGAAGGAATTGAACGATGGAGACATAACAGCGGGGCTAGTACGAGAAATGAAATTGCAAACCTCTCTTTAAATTTAAATATATCATAATAGAAAAAGTCCTATGCATCATTTCCCCAAATACGGCTTTACCTTTTCCGCCACCTGCCCCAACTGTGCCCAAGCTTTTTCAAAATCAAACGCCTTAAAATCCAACCCCCTAAGCACGGACTTTAACTGTGTCTCGATCTGCGCCTTGAATTCAGCTTTGCGATCTGCCCCGATGCGAATCTCAAGAGGTTCTGGAATTGTCATCTTTTTTGCCACGAGCTTTGCAATCTCCTGATCCTCTAGATTTATGATACCTTTCTCGACAGCATGCCAAACGTCGTACACATCTCTTATCGCCACCTTTTGACGGGCAAGAGCAGCTCGAATCTTTTCTGAATAAGCCTCCCGCAAAGAAAGGCAACGAACCTCAACATAAGGTAGCAACGATGAATCCGAATACGGGTCAACAACCAACGTCGCCGCCTTACCCACATGATCCTTGTCAGTTAGTTCTTCCCGTAAGCCAATCTCAAACAATATCCGATCCTCAAACCCCGTAAGGACCGAAATATATTTCACTTCAGCATTATACTGAACGGAGCCATTGCTTCCGGTCAAGGGGCGTACCACCTGACAACCAGCAACCTTCTTTGAAAGAGCTTCAATAAAGGGTTTAAAGGGAGCTGCCTTTTTACTTCGCTCGCTACGTTTAGCTTCGTGACTCACAGAAATCGAAAAATCCAAATCCTCACTCAACCGATAGAACCCTGTATGAACCTTATTGAGAAGAGTTCCGCCTTTGAAAAATATATCGGGGAAATCTGCATAGAGTAGACTCAGAATCACAGAGCAGTAATAGTCCTTCTCTATCAATCTAATATTAAATCCCGTTTGTTTTTGAGTGTAACGTAGAGCTTCCTTAAAAACCTCGTGATCCTCATGCGGGAATGGATTCATTGTCGATAATCCCCCAATCTCTGTATGTCTTGCCTCTGTTAGGTCGGGTCGGATCAAGCGGAATATAGGAGGTTGTTTTCTTCAGCTTTCGTTTGAACCTTGCTACCACGACGCTAGAAAAATTCACCTGATCCAAAAAAAAACCAATTCGCCTGAGTGTCGAAACATTTCCCAACTTGAGACAGATTTCGACAAACTCAGCCATCTTTTCTTTTTCACCCAATCTGACCCTGATCCACTGGTAGGCATTGGGTAGAGTTCCAAAACGCTCATAATCATAGACCGCATCAAAAATAGCACGGGGCAGATTACTATAAGGAGCCTGAACTTCTCGACCTCCCAAAACACCTTGATCATCCGTTTTAACGTTCCTTGTATAGCCCAATCTCGATCGGTCGGTTTTAATAAATCGAAACTCCTGACCAGCGAGATTTTTCTCTCCCCATATCTTGTCATTGTAAACATCAATCCGATTGGGAATCTGCTCAGTTAATCCATACAGGTTAAAGGCTGACATTCCAGTTATTTGATATTGACTGGCTTCAATGTCAGACATGGCGACATCCAAAATCAAGAAAGCGGACGGTGCCCACTTCCCACCAGGCGGAATCGTCGGTGGCACGAGATAAAGTCCACGTTTAATCTGGGCGATCACACCTCGCTGAGTCAGTGAAGAATAAATCTTCGCTTCCTGTTGTTTGGATATCTTCAATGACGTTTGTGCGTCTCCAGAGCGAACAACAAACCTCTTTCGGTTTTGCGCCCAAGAAAGAAACTTAATTTCAGGACCAGTTAGCGATAGACTCATTTTGTTACACTTAAAATTCTATTATCCTTAATTTCCTGTTATTGACAATACAGTATAATACAATAAACACAAGGAGCAACAAAAACCCAAACCATTCTTTCGAATGATTTGGGTTTTTTGGAGGGAGTGACGGTGGTCTTGTGATTACACATAATTAACCCACCCAGGTGTCCTAGCTAACACCTTTGATCAGCTCACTTGCAATCGGGCAGTTACCCTGGCTAAAACCAGGCTATGGCGGGGCTGCAATCATCTTTAGCGTTCTGCTGGCTATCGTGGTTGCTGGTTATGCCTGGACACGAATTTCAAGGACAGCTCTTTTTTGGGCAGCTTTTATTTTGACCAGACCATTGGGCGCTTGATAGTCTGATTTCCAGGATTCCATCACGCCACCTGTTCCTTCAAAAAAGATTTCTTCCTAAACCACAAAGCTACATTCACAAGACCGATTAAGGCTGGCACTTCGACCAAAGGTCCGATGACCGCTGTAAATGCAGCTCCATGATTGATTCCAAAGGTTGCTATAGCAACAGCAATAGCCAGCTCGAAGTTGTTGGATGCTGCTGTGAACGATAGTGTAGCAGATTCCCCGTATATAGCTCACAGCCTCTTACTCATAAAGAAAGACACGATGAACATGACTACAAAATAGATCAGGAGAGGATTGCGACTCTGATCACATCAAGCAGTGTAGCAAAGGTAATAAAAAAAACCCCGAAATCGTAAAATTTCGGGGTTTTTCGAGTTATTTTTCATTTTTCGAGAGGTTCCTAGCACTTAACTCAACTTACCAAGAAACCCTTCGAAAAATGGCGGGAGCGATGGGACTCGAACCCACGACCTTCGCCGTGACAGGGCGACGTTGTAACCAACTCAACTACGCCCCCGCTTTCAATAACTTGCACTAAGCAAGAATATTTAAACACGAAATTTAACTGAACGTTTCTCTAAAGTCAATGAAGTTCAAAACACTCTTTGATTCAACTCGAGCTTAGACCCAAACTAACCTAAAAACGGAAACTTCCTTTTACCATACTCTTCAGTCAAAACGGATTGCATCAACCCTGTCACATGATCGTAAATCACCTGCAGGTTTTGCTCCTCTGATAATTCAGAATTGATCATAGAAACGATATCAATTGGGGGAAGAATCCTAAAACCCATCTTTACTGGCATCGGTATAAAAATCGCTAAAAAGGCTACAGGAGCCATTAGAAGAGGGAAAATAGTAAACAAACCTGTTGCTAAACACCATAAAAAAAACAAAGAACGAAATGTAATTGGAACTCCATGAAGACGGAATTTTTCTTTCAAACCCAGCTTTTCTGCAATCTCTTCTCCTCGATGCAAGATCACATAACTCTCATGAGCTCCAATACTCACTAAAGGGACAATAGGAACCTTAGCGTTTAAAGCAAGTCGGATAAACCCCTTACGCTGATAAAAATCTACTTTTTTCCGCTCCAAAAAAGGCCTAAAAGCTTCTTTCTCCCCTCCTGGATAAACTAATAGAGAGTAATCCCGATTGAGTGCTTCAAGCGCAATTTCTGGATCTGCAGGAATCGCTCCCAAACGAGGGATAATCCACTTAAAAAAAGGGTTATTGAGGGCTACACTATGAGCTAGACCCAAAGCACGACGTGATACCCCAAATTTCTTCCACCAAGCATAAAAAACCATCAATACTTCAAATGTCAAAAGACCATTGTGGTTTCCAACATAGAGAGCCTTCCCCTTTGGAACATTTTCCCACCCCTGAACCTGGCAACGAAAATAATGATGGAAAAGACCACTTAAAAAAGGCTCCATTTTTTTTGCAAAAGCATGATCCACTCGACCGAGATCTTTAAAAAGTTTTCGAGTCTGAGCTTTCGTTACCATCAAAAAACCTCTTTACTCTTTTCTTCTTTCACTATCCTATCAGGCATTATCAGATCTAGAATGTCAACTAAAAGAACAATCCTATGCTAAACCAAGTCATCTCCTGATCCAGCTCGAGCCCATTCTCCGGTCATACGACAGGTCAAATAAGCTTTCATCAATCCGTCTAAATCTCCATCTAAAGTTTTTTCAGCTGTAGGAACAACAAATCCAGTTCGATGGTCTTTCACCATTTTATAAGGATGCAAAACATAAGACCTAATTTGATTGCCCCAGGATATTTCTTTTTTTGTATCTTCAATGACTGCTTGCTTCTTTCTTTCTTCTTCCAAATGCCGTTCGTAAAGCCTTGACTTTAAGACTTTCATGGCTAAGTCCTTGTTCTTAATTTGGGATCGCTCCTGCTGACAAGCCACAACAATTCCACTAGGGATATGAGTAATTCGAACTGCTGAATCAGTGGTATTCACTCCTTGGCCCCCCTTCCCTCCTGCTCGGTAGACATCAATCCGAAGATCGGTAGGGTTAATCACTACTTCAAAGTCATCATCGATTTCAGGAGTTACAAAAACACTCGTAAAAGAGGTGTGCCTTCTAGAATTTGAATCAAAGGGTGAAATTCGAACCAAGCGATGCACCCCTGCCTCAGACTTGAGTTGACCATAAGCATATGCTCCAGAAATCATCAAAGTCACATTTTTGATCCCTGCTTCTTCACCTGTTAAAGCATCTAAGAGTTCGACCTTAAAATCTTTGCTTTGAGCCCAACGCTGATACATCCGTAAAAGCATCTGGGCCCAATCTTGTGACTCGGTCCCACCCGCCCCAGCGTTAATCGTTAAAATAGCGTTTTTAGAATCGACTTCCTCAGAAAGCATTTTATGGAATTCTACTTTTTCAAACTGAGCTTTCAGAACTTGAATGGATTGAAAAACTTCTTTTAAAACTTGTTCATCATTTTCCTCGAAAGCAAGTTCAAACAAAGTACTAGAATCTTGAAAGGAACGCTCCAAATCAAGAAATTCATGAACTTCATTCTCAAGTCGAGATTTTTCACGAGTCAAAAGCTGAGCTTTTTGGTTGTTATTCCAGAAGTTTTCTTGATGGGAAAGATCCGTCAGTTCTTGGATTCGACGATTTTTGACCGTCAGGTCAAAGGGAACCTCGAAGAAAATTCAATTTTTCACTTAATTGAGATAAGATTTCACGAATTTCATGCGGAGCAACTATCCAGTGACTTGTATCTTGATCGGAGGTCATGAGACTTTCATACCTGAGTAAACGCGATCGATCAAGCCCAGTCTTTTCTGGGGATCCTTCGATCTAACCCCCCACAAAGCTTCCAAAAGCTTGACTTCCCATCGAGCCATTCTCTTTGCTTCTTTTGGGTTGACCTCATGATCTAAACCTAAAAGATGAAGCACCCCATGTACGATTAAAACCTCTATTTCTTGCCGAAGGGTCCCATATTTTTTAGCCTGAGCTTTTAAAACAGGCAAACAAATCACAAGTTCACCCAGAAGACCTTGCTCCTGAAAAATACGAGTCGTAGGAAAGCTAAGAATATCTGTAGAAACAAACTTACCACGAAAAACCCCATTCAGCCGAGTCATGGTTTTAGAACCCACCCATTCCAGAGTAACTGACCAAGGGGGCTTAGGACCCAAGCGAGATAGCCCTGAAAAACTCTGAGCTAACTTCAAAATCTGAATGAGCTTTTTTTGGGCTAAGCGCTGATGAGTTTCAATACTACTGTGTGACATGGCAATATGATACACGGTTTATCCATGAACCCCACTCAAGAAAACATTCTTTTTCAACTCATTCAAACTGTACATCGATTGAGAGCTCCTGGAGGCTGCCCCTGGGATCGATCTCAAACCCACCAAACTCTTCGTCCCTACCTCATTGAAGAAGCTTATGAAGTTTTAGATGTTTTAGATCAAATTGAAACCGAAAATGATTTAAAAATTCCAAAGATTCGAAACGATTTCCGAGAAGAGCTAGGAGATCTACTCATGCAAGTTCTGCTGCACTCAGAAATGACTCGTGAGGCAGGAGCATTTGATATCTACGACGTAGCCCATGCTTTACAAGAAAAGCTCATTCGTAGACACCCTCATGTGTTTGGTGAAATTCAAGCCCACTCTACTGAAAGCGCACTTCAAAACTGGGAACAAGAAAAAGCAAAGGAAAAAAAATCTAAGCTTGGATCTGGAATTCTTGAGGGTCTACCTAAAAACCTTCCTGCCCTTCAACGCACTGCTCGAGTCATTGAAAAAGTGACTCAAGTTGGATTTCAATGGAAAGATATTGAAGGTCCCCTAGACAAACTTCAAGAGGAACTCAATGAATTGAAAGCAGAAGTTTTGAAACTGGAAAAAGAAAAAACAAAGCACCCTAATCAAAACAATCCTAAGAACCCAAGCGTAGAACTTGCCGCGGAGCTAGGAGACCTTCTTTTTTCGGTTTGTAATATCGCTCATCACTTCAAAATCAGCCCTGAGGATGCCCTCAGGCAAACTGTGTTTCGATTTGAAAAGCGATTCCGACATGTTGAAAATCGCCTCAAAACATCTGGAAAATCTCCAAAAGAATCCAACCTAGAAGAAATGGATCAATTTTGGAATGAAGCTAAACAACTGGAAAAAATCCAAATTTTGGGCTTAACCGGTGGAATTGCATCTGGAAAATCAACTGTGGCTCGAATCTTCTTAGAGCAAGGAATCCCAGTGATTGACGCTGATCAAATTTCACGAGAGCTCTCGTCTGAAAAGGGTTTAGCATATCCAACAATCATTGAGCAACTAGGAACAGGCAACCGAAAAAAACTCAGGGAACTTATTTTTTTTAATGAAGAAGCAAAGCAAAAGCTTGAAGCTATTCTCCATCCTCTCATTTATTTAGAAAGCTTGAAAAAAATTCAGCAATTCAGTCAAACTCACAGCCTCATTGTTTATGAAGCAAGTCTCATTGTAGAAACGGGCAGATATCGAGATTTTAATCAACTTATTTTAGTTGAAACTACTAAAGAAAATCAAATTCAGCGCCTGATCTCAAGAGATCAGATTGATCCAGAACTTGCAGAAAAAATGATCAACTCACAAGCCTCGCTCTTAGAAAAAAGAAAATATGCGACTTGGATTTTAGATAATTCAGACTCAATTGATCATCTTAAAGCCAGGGTCTTTGATTTTATTCGTAAAATAAAGAGCCACTCCATTTAAAAATCAGCTTTAAAAATGCCTCTTTACAGATCCCCGCACGATCTTCTAGACTTAAAGTCTTAGCTTTTACTAGTGTTAATCAAGGGGGATGGGAAATGAAACATTTATTCAAAGTTATTTTCATTTTGATGATTCTTACAGGCTGTAATCCTTACAGCTTAGTCGATAAACCCTCAGGAGATTTACAGATTCTTTCAACAGCTCGAGCTTGCTTTGATCAAGGTGATTATGAGTGCGCTTCTAAGTACTACCAACAAGTTTCTCCTCATTACTCTGATCAAGCTAATAGTGAAACAGCCTTGATGATCTTAGCTCAAAATGGACTGACTGCCGGTGTTTTTGTGAGTGCCATCATCGATGGATCTAAAAATGGGGGTACCCTTATCACAAAACTCGCCGACGCTTTGACATATACGGCCAACTCAACCACACGACTGGCTTTCTTTCATGCTTTTTTAAAAGTCAACTTGATCTCTGAAATTCATAACCGAGGACTCATTCGTTTTATTACAGCAACTGGATTGATGGCTGAAATCCTAGCTGAAGACGCAGGATCACCTGGAAAATTTACTCAAGCAGATCTAGTAGCTAACCCGACTATTTGTTTAAGCACAACAGATCCGACTCAGCAATTGACAGCCTGCAAGGCACCCCTTGGTAAGAAACTAACCCTAGGAAGCTCCATTCCCGATCTACAAAAAGCCACTGATGCTGACATTATAGGACCCTCAGGAAATCCAACCCTCTATATGATCAATGCAGCTATTACACAAATCATTGACAGCATCGATGAACTACAAACAACTGGCAGCCTTGGATCTTCATCTCTGAACTTTGCAAATAATACCTTAGCAATTACCCTAAACACAAATTGGAATAGCTTCACAACCTTACAACAAGACGCTGTCTACCGAGCAGGTTTACTTGGACTAGGTATAGGAGAAAACTAATGTTCTCAAAAATAAAAAAAATTCCTCTCTCTTCCATCTCATTTGGCTCATATGGCACATCTAGGTTATTTCTATGCTCCATAGTTTTACTTTTCTCTACATCAGTCTATGCCCTAGATGGAATTATTCGACCCTATCAAAGCGTTCGAAGTGCTGCAATGGGGGGAGTCCGAATGACAACGGGGCTATACGATGAGAATTTTTTCAATAACCCAGCCCGAGTCACTGCTAACCCTGCTTCAGAATTTACACTCATTCAAATCACACCGATTGAAACAACTTCAAATACTATCAAAGAAATTTCCTCAATTTCCAATGGGAATGATCCACTGAAATCATTGACAAACAATGCAGGGAAAAATATTCATGATCGACTCCAAATTGTTCTACCCGCTTTTTATTGGGCAGCCACTGAAGAGAGAAAACTAGCTTTTGCACTAGGTATGATTACAAGCTTGCAGATCGATGCTGATATTCGACAAAGCTATCAAACTAGCCTGGATGGTATTTTAGATATTGGACCGACTTTGACAATTGGAAGAAAATTTCTTGCTCATGATGAACTTTCTATAGGAATCAATACACATCTGACTTACCGAGTCGGCACATCACCTAATTTCAGTCTGGTTGACTATGTTCGTGGATCTTCCCTAGGGATTAAGTCAATTGGTGGAGAAGGGAGCATGATTGACTTTGATCTCGGATCCACTTATAAACTAGGAGAATGGAATAATTTTGTTTTGAGTATGGGTGGAGCCATTCAAAATATTTTAGGAGGAAACTATTCAAATCTAAAATTTACCCCTCTAAAAATCGGATCTCTTCCTCCTGCCCAACCGAGAAGCTACGGACTAGGCGTATCTGTTACTCGCTCATCCTGGGTGTTTTTCACCGATACGGCACTTGCTTTTGAAGTGACTGATATCCACAATAACCCTGATGGTAGCGTCTTCAAACTCCTTCACCTGGGAGGTGAAACCCATTGGAAAAGTTTTGCCTTCCGAGCAGGACTCAATCAAGGATACTGGACTGCAGGCTTAGGGATTGACTTTCGTTTCATCACACTTGATTTAGCAAGCTATGGAGAAGAAATGGGACTCAACGCAGGAACCCTAGAAGATCGACGATATACTCTCAACTTAGGACTTCACATTTAATTATTACGAATCAGATGATCAGCAATTATGATTGCTGCCATCGCTTCAACGATGGGAACAGCCCGAGGAAGAACGCAGGGATCATGTCGACTTCTCTCTTGAATTTGTGTTTTCATGAGTTTTCCAACGGGCTTGAAGGCTACTCTAAAGTAGATGTCCATTCCGTTACTAATCCCCCCTTGAATTCCTCCAGAATGGTTTGTAACAGTCTTTAGTTTACCCTGTGTCTCAACACAAAAGGATCATTGTGCTCAGATCCTGTGAGCTCTACGCCAATAAAGCCAGATCCATATTCAAAGCCCTTGACTGCATTGATACTCAGCATTGCTTTTCCAAGGTCTGCATGCAAGGCTCACCTAATCTAACTGGACAGCCACGTATTAATTCTGTAATAATTTTTCCCACTGTGTCACCCTCTTTTCGGGCGGAATCGATTAATTCAATCATCTTCGTGGCAACGTTGGCATCTGGACAACGAACTATAATGAACAACACTTAACTTTCTATGTGAATTGCGTGCATTGTCAAAAAAACTTCAAAGTAGGAATTAAAATTAATTGACTTAAACATACAAATTAATTTGAGAAATTAAAATAAATTAATATACTATTTTTATTGTATAATAATTCAACAGCCTTCATAATTATAAGAATAACCATCTCAAGAGAGGAGGAGGCATGTGGCATGCTCCAAACCAGAGAACACGTGCTCAAAATCAAATAAAAAAAAGGGAACGAGAAAAACAGCGCCACTCCATTCACCTAAAAAGAATTACAGCTCATCTCGAACCTATTTTACCTACTACTCCACCTTCACCCTTAGTTCAAGCTCGACTTCTCATCAATGACCTTTCATTAAAAGGCATTGGACTCTACTCTTCAGCCCCTTTGATTGCGGATCAAGAAATTCATCTCACTATCTCAGAGCCAGGATCAATAAAAATCCGATGTCGAATAGTTTGGTGTCAAGATTCGCATGCTGGAAGCCATATCCTAACTCAACAGGCTTTTAACTATCGAATTGGTCTTGAATTTATTTTTACTTCAGATGAACAAAACCAGTTCATAGAATTTTGTAAGAAATACCTAAACCATTCTCTTGGGATTGACAAATGAATACTTTGATTTTGATATCCAATAATTTATCCAAACAAAGAAATAAAATCATCCCAATGGTTTCTAAGCTTACCCTTGAGCCTAAGAACTGCCTGAGTATGTAGCTGACTGACACGAGACTCAGTCACATCTAAGACTTTACCGATTTCTTTTAAGTTAAGGTCTTCATAGTAATAAAGAGATAACACTAAACGCTGCTTTTCTGGAAGGTCTTGAATTGCATTAGAAATAATTTTCTTTAGATAAGCTGTATTAATTTCACTAAAAGGAGTAGTAGTTTTATTCCCACTTTCACCAGACCCATGAAGAGCTCTTCTGTCAGCTTTTGAAAAATGAGAAAGATCATCATAAGACAGCAAAGAAACAGTCCGAACTTGATTAAGCAAGTCATGATACTCTTCTTGATTCATCTTCAAGTCTTGACAAACTTCTTCATCCGTAGCCTGACGTCCTTTTTGATGCTCAATACGAGCATAACAACGCTCTAAAATCTTGGCTTTTTCTCGAACTGATCTAGGCACCCAGTCTTGAGCCCGAAGTTCATCTAAAATAGCACCTCGAATCCTAAACTCTGCATAAGTTTTAAATTTATTATCACGAGAGACATCATATTTATCCATAGCATCCATCAATCCAATGACTCCTGAGCTCATCAAATCGTCAAGTTCAATGTTAGCAGGAAGCCTTGCTGCTATTTTCTGAGCAATATACTTTATTAAAGAAGAATATTCAATAATTAGCTGATCTCTAGAACTATTAGCTGGAGAAATATCTTCAGCTACTAATTGAGAGGTCAAAGCTGAATCTTTTGCAACTTCATTAGTAATTTCTTTATGTAACTCTTTTTCTTCATCAGAGTTCTTTTGAGAAGAATCTGCTTCTAAAGCAGTTGATACCAAGTCAGAGGTCTTATTTATAATTTTTTGACGGTCTTTCTTAGCTGTACCCTTCAGATTATCACGGTACTTCTGAATGCCTTGATTTAAGCTCATTTTTTATCCACCCCTCTAAAAAAACTTTCTATTTAATAATTTTATCATATTTATAAATTTATTAAATATTTAAGAGTAGCGAAGCTAATCTCTCTTGAGATGCATCTTCAATATCATCAGGAATAACTTGACCTAATGTAAATGAAACCAAAGGAAGTTTAGATCGTTGCGACAGATTATAAATAGAGCCATATATTGTTGCTTCATCTAATTTTGACATTATAATGCCTTGAGGACGAAAAATTGAAAATCGGCTAGCGGCATCATAAAGCTCAATATCTTTAGTAACTCCAGCTAAAATCATATAAATACGAATTTGAGGTATTCCTTCTAAAGTTTGACATAATTTTCTAATGGCCTCAGTATCTTTTTGTGAGCAACCAGGGGTATCAAAAAAAATCAGATCCAAGTTTTTAAAATCTAAAAGAGCTGATTCCAAGTCTTCTTCAGAGGAAGCAGAACGAATGGGAGCCTTGATCAATTTTGCATAAGTTCCTAATTGTTCAAATGAATTTAATTTACTTTGATCTAAATTAATCAAACCAACCTTCAAGCCACGTTTTGTTAGAGCACTACTTGCTAGCTTTGCAATCGTAGAAGTTTTACCCACTCCAGTAGGACCTACCAGGGCTATCATAACTGGTTTTTGAATTTTTTCAAAATCAATGGGAAACGGAGGAATAACTTCGATTGTATCCATAATTTCTTGTGCTAATTGATCTAATACTAATTCAGGATTTTTGACACCGTCAGCACCTAATTCAAATGCAACTTTTTTAATAAAAGACAAAACATAACGTCGTTCTACACCATTTGTAACTAATTGTTCAAAGACGTCCTGTAAAGTCGGAACATCTAACATAGTATGCTGTAAAAGATTAGGCCCTGAATTTTTTTCAGATTCTTGAGTATCTTTAAGATCTTGAATCATCTTTTTCAGATACTGAACTTCTTCCTCAAATGACTTTTTATTTAAAAATTTTTCTTCTTTATCTAAACCCAAGAAAGTCGTGGGTTGAGTCACCAGTGGCTTCAAATCAGATTTTTGAGGTTTCATTTGAAAATTCTTTTTGTTCTCTAATTGTTCATCTCGAATATCAATATAACGAGTTGCAGTAATTTTTTTACCTTTTTGGCTTACTTCAACTCGATCGAAAATCTGATTTTCAGAAAGAATAGATTGAGTTGCATATTTATCGTAAATATTAGCTTGTTTTTCAGCAGACAATCTCTTGACAGCACTCTTACTTTTTTCAGGCAGCTTGACATCAAGACTTTGCTTCTTTTGTAAGGATCGATCTGAAACAGCAGCTGTAATTTCAACAGAACCTTTCGAAAGAAGACCAAAACCTCTTTTATTTTTTTTTGTCTGTAAAATAATTGCTTCTGGGCCCAGTTCTCGTTTCACATTATCTAACGCCTCTTGAATAGTAGGAGCTTCAAATTTTTTAACTTGCATCTGATAACCTCACTGTTCCAAAAGATTGAACTATAATATTTTGTGTAATCTCATTATGAGATAAAACTGTGACATTAGGAATAAATCGATCAATTAATGTTTTAATATGAGATCGAATCAACGGGGAACATAAAACTACGGCATTAGATGTTTGAGAACTCATCTCAATCACCTGTTGATTTAATTGATTAATAAAATTTCGAACAAATTCTGGATCTATTGATAATTGCTGCCCTTGGTCAGTCTGAATAATTCCAGATGCAACAGTTTCTTCAATTTTTCTATCTAATGTAATTAATTTTAGCTGCCCATCTGACCCTATGAGTTTTTTAGTAATAGTACGAGCTAAAGTTGTTCTTACATGTTCAGTTAAAATAATTGGATCTTTTTGAATTGGAGCTATATCTGCCAATGCCTCAAGAATAGATTTAAGATCTCGAATAGATACATTTTCTTTGAGTAATGATTTTAAAATTTTCAGAACATTTCCTACACTTAAAACACCAGGAATAAGGTCTTCAATAACTTTTGGAGCAGTTTGCTTTAAATTATCCAAGAGTTGCTGTAATTCTTGACGACCCATTAATTCATGAACATTTTGACGAATCAGCTCAGTCAAATGCGTAGCAATTACAGTTGATAGATCAACTACAGTATAACCTGCGTAAGTGGCCTCATCTTTTTGTCGAGCTGAAATCCAAATTGCATCTAAACCAAAAGCAGGCTCTTTCGTAGGAACACCCACAACCGGCTCAATAACATTACCTGGGTCCATGGCTAGCAAATTCCCAACCATCAAAGATCCTACTCCAATCTGAACTCCTTTAAGTAAAATTCGATAGTCACCTGGCTTTAGTTCCAGATTATCTCTAATTCTGAGCGAAGGAATGATAATACCTAAATCAATTGCAAATTGCTTTCTGATGTTTGACACTCTTTCAAGTAAATCTCCATTTTGATCAACATCAACAATACTAATGAGTCCATATCCAACTTCTAACTCTAATGAATCTACAGGTAGTAAATTTTCAAGCTTTTCTGGAGCAGGCTTTATCTTTTCTAAATTAACTTTTTCTTGATTTTTCTTTTCTTCTTCAAAATTATTTTTTCTTAAAGTATAACCTAAAGAACCAACTCCTATTCCTAATAAAGCAAATGGAATAAAAGGAAGCCCTGGGATAATTGACATAAATCCCATCACACTCCCTGCAGCAACCAAAGCATTTGGCTTCATAAAAAGTTGCCGTGAAACTTCTTGACTAAAGTTAGAACTTGTCGCTGTCCGAGTGACAATGATCCCAGCTGATGTTGATACAATCAATGCAGGAATCTGAGTAACCAAGCCATCCCCAACTGTAAGTAACGTAAAAACTGAAGCTGCATCAGCAATATCCATTCCTTTTTGAAGGCTCCCAATAATAATTCCTCCAAAAATATTAACAATAACAATTAAAATTCCTGCAATAGCATCTCCACGAACAAACTTCGAAGCACCATCCATTGCTCCGTAAAAATCAGCTTCACGAGCAATCTCAGATCTTCTTTTTCTAGCTTCCTGTTCATTGATTAATCCAGCGTTAAGATCTGCATCAATGGCCATTTGTTTTCCAGGCATTGCATCTAAAGTAAAACGAGCGGCTACTTCTGCTACACGACCAGCACCTTTTGTAATAACTACAAAGTTTATTATTACTAGAATTACAAATATAACAATTCCAACTGCATAATTTCCACCAACTACAAATTCTCCAAAAGATCGAATAACATCTCCTGCAGCTGAAGTTCCTTCTTCTGCTCCGTGAAGTAAAATTACTCTTGTTGTAGCTACATTCAAAGAAAGTCGGAAAAGCGTTGTAATCAATAAAAGAGAAGGGAAAATACTAAAATCTAAAGCACGAGTTGCATAAACTGAAGTCAGTAGCATAATAAGTGAAAATGCAATTCCAATAGATATGAAAATATCTAACAGAAACCTTGGCATTGGAATAACCATAACTGACAATATAGCCAACAAACCTAGTGCAAGAGTTAAGTCAGAGCTTTTTGAAATTCTAGATAAAAGGCTCACAATTTACCTTTCTTTAATTTATAAACATACGCTAATACTTCAGCTACAGCTTGATAGAGAGCATGTGGGATAGAGTGTCCGATTTTTACAGTTTTATAAAGGGTTCTAGCTAGTGGTACATTCTCAACCGTTGGGACATTTGAATCTAAGGCTATTTGCTTTATTCTTTGTGCAACGAAATCAGCTCCTTTAGCGACAACTTTTGGAGCACTCATTCGAGTTGTATCATAGACCAAGGCCACTGCAATATGAGTAGGATTTGTAATCACAACATCGGCCTTCTTTACAGCCTGCATCATACGACGTCGTGCCATCTCACGTTGCACAGATCGAATCCTAGCTCGAATCTGAGGGTCCCCTTCACGCTCTTTAAACTCTTGTTTCGCCTCTTGCTTTGTCATTTTTAGATTTTTACTAAACTCATATTTTTGAAATCCGTAGTCAATGAAAGCAAAAATGGCAAATACAATTAAAAGTGAGAAAGAAATTGATTTAATACATCTTGAAAAACTTCCAAAAGCTAAAAAAATATCAGAACCCATAGAAGCAGGAGAGACAAGGATTTCAGATTTAATTAATTTATAAGAAATAACTAAAGTGATTGCTAGTTTAAGGAACACTCTCAATCCATCAAACAGATGTTTTAATGATAAATACTTTTTTATACCTTGAATAGGATCAATCTTTTCAAATTTTGGAGTAATTGGATCAAAAGAAAAGATAACTCCAGTTTGAACTAAGCTACTCATCGCACCCAAAATGAAACCAGCAAATCCAACTGGGAGTCCAATAGAAATAAAAATCCATAATGATTTAATTAAAAAAATTCGAATAATTTGATTTTTATCTAGATTAAGCTTAGCTGTTAGATTGCTTTGAAAAACTTCTTTCATAAAATTAGAAATATCTTGACCGAATTTCGGTGCCAAGAGGTACAAACAAGATCCAGCAGCTAGCAACACAGCTAAGCCTGTAATATCACGACTTTGTGCTACCATTCCTTTTTTTCGATATTCTTCAACTCGATGAGGCGAAGCTTCTTCAGTCAGATCTTCACGTGAACGGTCTTCTTTATCCTCAGCCAAGATTTATCCTCGATCTTTCAATAACTTCATAATTTCTAACATCCAATCTCCCATTCTAGAAAATAATATTTGAACAAAATCATGAAACTCAGAAAGACTTAAAAACAATACAAATAGACCTACAAGAGCTGTGATTGACAAAGAAAGAGAAAGAATATTCATTTGTGGCATTGCTTTTGAGATAATTCCAAAAACTGAATTAACTGAAAATGATGCTACAGATATTGGAGCAGCAATTTGAAGACTAATAGAAAATACATCACTTGACATAGATATAAGACGTTGCATCACATTGAGTGACCAACAAGCTTTACCAATCCCTACTATTCGATAACTATCTAAACTTGCTCGCAACATAAGATGATGACCATCTAATGCAAAAAAAATCAGCATAGCAATCGTCACTTGAAGCTGGGATACAATCTCTGTTTGGGATTCTTGATGTGGATCATAAAAAGTAGCAGACGCAAACCCCATGAAATTTCCAACTAAATGAGTTCCAAATAAAATTGCTTGAAATATTAATTTTGCTGTGTATCCTAACAAAAGCGAAAAAAAAACTTCCACCGCTAGTGTACTAATAATTCCACTGACAGTAGCACCCCAAATTCTTGTTTCCCTAAGGTCAATCTGTTTGTTTAAAATGAGTGCCGGAAATAAGGCGATGGAAATAGAAAAAGGTAAAAGAATTTTCACAGGAGCTGGAATAAAACGATCTCCTAAAAATGGCAAAACAGAAAATAAGACACTCCATCGAACTAAAACCATAAAAAAACTCAACATCTCTACGTCTGAAAAATTAAAAAGTGTCATTAACGAATGATTCCTCCTGCCCCTCCAAGAACCTCACTTGCATAGTTTTTTAAAACTTCAAGCATCCAAGGAGACATCACTGCTAACACTAAGACAACAGCTACCATTTTAGGAATGAATGTAAGAGTTGATTCATTAATTTGAGTCACAGCTTGCAAAACACTCACCATTAAACCCACACACATAGCAGCCAGCAATAAAGGACCTGCGAGATAAATAATAGTTTTAATTGCTTCAGAACCTATAGAAATCACCATCTCATCGGTCATGAACTATTACCCCCCAGACTTAGCCAAAGCTCTTCACCAAACTCCCAACCAACAAATCCCACCCATCTACTAACACGAACAATAGAAGTTTAAAGGGCAGGGAAATCATTACAGGCGGAAGCATCATCATGCCCATTGCCATTAAAACACTAGCTACAACCATATCTAAAACTAGAAAAGGTAAATACAGCATAAATCCAATTTGAAATGAAGTCTTTAGTTCACTAATAACAAAGGCAGGAATTAGGACATAAGTAGGAATTTCTTCTTTATTTTTAGGTTTTAATCCTTTAGATAAAGATAAAAAAAGTTCTAAATCTTTTTCACGAGTTTGATTAAACATAAACTCTCGAATAGGCGCTTCAGCCCGCTCAATTGCTACACTCTGATCAATTTTTTCATTCAAATAAGGCTCAATTGCTTTTGAAGAAATAATTTTCCAAGTAGGAGCCATAATAAAAAATGACAAAAAAATAGACAAACCAACAATGAGTTGATTGGGTGGCATTTGCTGAGTTCCTAACGCTTGTCGAATAAAGCTCAAAACCACAACAATACGAGTAAATGATGTCATCATGATTAAAATAGATGGAGCTAGTGACAAAATTGTTAAAATCATGACAATTCTTAAAATTGAAACTGTTTCAGCCGGTTTCTGCTGATTACTAAACGATAGACTCAAGGAAGGCAAAGTAAGTCCTGAAGTTCCTGGTGTATGAGATTTTGTTCTAGATTGAGCAAATGAAAAAGGAATAAAAATAAAATATAAAAATAAAATCAAAAATATGAATTTATTGATCATAGAGGTTTTAATCCCTCTAGTCTATTTTTAATTCTAGATCTTGCCTCACCAGTATAAGGCGATTTATTTTTATTTAAATCCAAAATATTTTTTTCTTTTAAAAAAACATTATTAGAATAAAATGAAGCGTCAAGGGATTCTTCAAATTCGTCTAAAAGTGAATCATCTGAAATTTGAGTAATTAAATTAATGGATTCAGCAGCTACTCCTAAAACTAATAAACGACCAGACACTTTAACAACTGATATGCTTTTTTTTTGGTCTAAATAGTGAGTAGAAAGAACTTGAATCAATTTCTTATCCTGAAATAAAGCACCACGAGCAAATTTTTTAACTACTGAAACTACATCTCGTGTATTTCCTGCTTGAGAGTTTTTTAATATTTTTATTCCAAAAGAAAAAATAAGAAGTAAAAATATTACAAAACCTAATTTTCTCATTGTCTTCCAGAACAAAGATAAACTATCTGATGAATTAATCTTGTTATTTTCAAGATCAAAAACTTTAGTTTGGACTAAATCTAATTTTTTTTCATTTGTAGAGATTTTTTGAATTTGAGATAGAGATTCTTTTTTTTCTAATTCATTTTCTTGGTTATATTTTTTTTTAAAGTTTTTATTATTAAAAAAAATATTGATTGATTTCCCAGAATAGGTTATTGATATTTTTTCTTTAAATTCTTCTGGATTTCCTCTTATTGAAAATCTACAACGTACAACTTCAGGAGTATACTGATAAACAAAAACTTTAGAAACAGCTCCTTTTTCAACTGGAATAATTTTAGCAGGATAAATAGATACCCCTTTAAAAGTAAACTGAATAATGTCATTTAAAAATTGAGTTGAAATCTGATCTTGAGTTATTGGAGCAGTAAAGTTTATAACAAAACTTGAAGAATTTTTAATTTTTAATTGATTTAATACGTTTTTCGAAAAACTGACTGAAGGCTCAAAAAATGCAGCTAAAAAAACAAGAGATCTAAATATAAATTTAAAATTAATCACTTCAGTTGCTCAATTCTTTCAATTGGAGAAATAATATCTGTCAGACGAATCCCAAATTTTTCATTAACAACAACAACTTCACCTCTTGCAATTAACTTGTCATTAACTAAAACCTCGAGAGGTTCTCCGGCAAATTTAGAAAGTTCAATAACAGACCCCTGAGCTAACTGAAGAATATCTCGTATTGTCATTTTTGTTCTTCCAAGCTCAACAGTTATTTTTAAAGGAATATCTAATATAAAATCTAATGAATGAATCGATGGAGAAATTTGTCGACTATGAGGACCACCTTCTTCAGCTTGACTACCATCTGAACCACTTTCATTGTTTGAGCTTAACGACTCACCAATCGATCCAAAATTTAAATCACCTAAAGGTGATGCTGCAGGATCAGCCATATTCTTTCCTCCTATTCATTCTCAACAATACGTGTGACTTGTACAGCACGATTCCCACGAGAAGAACCAAATAAACAAAACAATTTAGGTACTTCTTCAATAAGAACCGTCATTTCTCCATCCGAATCTTGAGTAAGTGGAATAATATCACCAACATTTAAATTTACTAAATCTGCAACAGTAATAGTTGCACTTCCTAAGTTTATTAAAATATTTGCTTCAGAATTTATTAGATGTTCTTCAAGCTTAGCAGTCCATTCCTTATCAACTCGATCAGATTCATTTTGAAAAGAAGCATTAAGTTTGTTTTTAATGGGTTCAATAGTTGAGTAAGGTATAACTAAAGCAACAGTACCACTTGCATTTTCAAGCTCAATTTCAAATGTTGTTGAAATAATAACATCAGATGGCGGGACAACGCCCACAAATTGAGGATTCACTTCTGTTCTCACAAAACTAATATCAGCTTTATGGACTGGAGCCCAAGCTTCTTCTAAATCTTTAATTGCTAAATCCATTACTTTTCTCATAATTGATAGCTCAATTCGAGTAAATTCTTTTCCTTCTATTTTTGAATATGGACGATCGGTTCCACCAAAAAAACTATCGACCAAAGCATAGGAAAGCTTTGATTCAAAAACTAGAAGAGCAGGACCTCTTAAACTTTCAAAACGCATAATACACATACAGCTAGGGATAGGAAGTGTATTTACAAACTCTCCAAACTTTAGTAAGTCAGTTGAAATAATGCTAATGGTTGCGATTTTTCTCAAAGAGTTAGACAAGGACATTCTATAAAGACGAATAAATCTTTCGTAAATGATATCGAGGGTTGGCATTCTTCCTCGAATCACACGGTCCTGATTTGTTAAATCATAGGGAGTAACTTCTATATCATTAGAACTAACATGACCACTTGAACCTAATGAATCACCCACTTCACCTGGAGGTGTACCCTCGACTGCGCCTTCGGCAACAGCACTTAAGAGAGCATCGACTTCAGATTGGGTCAATATTTGATTCATGATTTACTTATCCCACTATTGATGAAATCAACCAGCTATTGCAAAACTTGTAAAAAATACCCCTTTAACTTTTCCAGTCACCAAGAAACTATTTAATGCCTCTTTAATTTCATCTTTTAAATAATCACGCCCATCAGCTGAAGCGAGATCAGATGCTCGTTTACTATTAAAAATGTCAATAATTGAATTTCTGACTTGTGGCATTTTTGAGCCAATTTCAGTTTCAATATCTTCATTAGGAACTTCTAATGAAACATTTACTCGAACGTATTTGGCACCAACACTGCCTAGTGTTGAAAGGTTGACAGTGAATTGATCAAGTGTAACCATTTTCCCAAAGTTGAATGTCTTTCTTAAAAAAACATCTTTTGCTGAATGACCAGTGCTTTCTTCATTTTTTCCTTCAGCCCCATGCTCTTTAGATTTTTCTACATCACCTTCAGAAGACGAATGAAGTGCAAGATCTTCGATCGAAGGTTTTTGTTTATCTTTTTGAAAATTTATAAAAATAATAGAAAACATTCCAATGGTAGCTAACAGATTGATTGCAGATAGACCTAGAACTAGTTTACTTCCTATTCCTGAAGTTGACCCTTTCGAATTAGATTCATCGGATACTGCCGGAGTTGTAGCGGCCATTTAACTCTCCCTCTTAACCTGATACTTACTATTTTCAACTTAAGTATAAAATTTAGCAAGAGAGCAAAAAAAATATCTAGATATCCAGATTAACTTTTTGAAGTAAGTGCTCAAGGAAATGCCTTTTGGGGCTTAAAAATTTATTCCGTCACAAAAACATTTTCTTGAGCACTATAGATATCTAGATAAATTGTCAAATCAATGACTCAATTAATTAAAAATAATAAATTAAGACCGTTTGATGTTCATAACATCAGTCAACATTTCATCAGATGTACTAATTACTTTGCTATTTGCCTGAAAGTTTCTTTGAGCCTGGATAAGATTAATAAACTCAGAAGCAATGTCAGTTGTTGAAGCCTCAATGGTTTTTGAAGAAAGTCTTCCTCTTCCTCCTGTTTGAGGGGAACCAATTGTAGCTTGACCTGATAGACGACTTTCTCTAAACCGATTTTGACCCATTTTAAATAGTCCTTCAGGACTTTCAAATTTAGCTAAGGCAATCTGTGAAAGATTGACGTTTTCTCCATTAGTATAAATAGCAGTAAGAACACCATCATCTGTAAACGTCATCCCAGCTAAAGAACCTGCAGTAAATCCATCTTGACTTGTTTTGTAAGTTTCCGAACCCGTTCCATACTGAGTTACCTGAATACCTGCTCCTCCATGAGATTTATCATCACCAAATGTAAAACTAATAGCCTGATCAGGTAAAGCACCTTTATTAAAGTTAAATGATGATTTTTCTATACTCTGTTCTCTTAGCCTTCCATCTGTATCAAATCGAAGAATACCACGACCACACTCTACTAATTCACCTTTTGTGCCATTCGTAGTTTCCTCACCCTTAATCATCGCTCTCCAAGTCCATTCGCCGTCACCAGATTTATTAAAATAAAGGGTACTTGTATGTGCTGTTCCTGCCGAATCATAAACAGTAACTCCTGTAGCAAAATGAGAACTCTGATCTGGATGGAGAGGATCAAAAACTAAACTTTTATCAGCTCTCAAATCTAAATTCATATTCATTTTTACTTCACTTGTTCTTTTGGCATCAATCACTGTTTTGTCAACAGAAATTTCACCCATTTTAGAAGTAATTTTCCCATTTTCATCTGCTTGAAAACCCATCACATGATAACCATCTGGATTCACAAGTTTTCCATCTTTATCGAAATGGAAAGATCCATTTCGAGTGAAACTTTTTCCATCTGCTCCATTTAACATAAAAAAACCATCTCCGGTAATTGCCAAATCGGTGGATGACTCTGTTTGTATGATAGATCCTTGAGAGTAAATAGGAGTAACACCAGACAATCTCACTCCTCTTCCAATTTGGTTCCCACCCAACAGACCTTTAAGTGACTTTGCAATCACATCTTGAAATTCTGGGCGACTTGTCTTAAAGCCATTAGTATTAGCATTAGCAATATTATCACCATAAATTGAAATGGCCTCACCTTGCCCAGATAAACCCGATACTCCAGTATACATTGACGATAAAATACCCATAAGAACGCCTCCATTCGTTTTTCAAATTTCGACTCCTCAATCATTCAGAGCCGATAGGCCTCCCATTATGGGTCCAGCCTATTTAGTTTTATAGATCTCTAAACTACTACTGCTCCATCAATTTGAGTAAATACATTCCCTACAAGTGCACTTCTGTCCATGGCCGTGATCACCGTTCTATTTTTTACATTCACAATCAAAGCAGCATTTGATGTCAAAACTAAGGTGTCATCAACACCCTTTGCTTCAGCCTTATCAATAGCATCTTTGATTTTTTCCATGGTCATCGGATCAAATGATAGATTTCGATCCCTCAGTCTTTGCGTAGCATGAGCTGAAAATTTAAGAGGAGTACGAACTTGAGTTAAATCTTCTCCTCCCGTTTTTTCAAGCTCCTTATCTAGTACATTTTCAAACTCTCGATTAACTTCTCCTTTATCCCCTTTTCGAGACGGACGCTCTGAATGAGACACTCCAGTCTGACTTGGCAACGACGTTACGTTTGGGTAAAGAATACCTCCACTATTCATCTTATCTTCCCTCCTCTTTTCCTATTAAAAGTTCAGCCCCAGAACCCGCTCCTCTCTTAAATTCGTTAAGATTAGAAAGTTTTTGATTTGCTTCCAGTTCAATTCGAACAAGATTACGAAGAGTAACCTTGTCTTGATGTTTTGAGTCTCCTACTAAAAACACAGGCTCTCCACCTTCAAAACTAACACCGATTACTCTTGCCTGAATCTGAGGATTAGTCTCTATCGTTTTTCCTCGACTATCCTTAGCTTGAATTCTGAACATAAAATTTCCACTTTTCGCAGGAATAGAGTTACTCTTTAAACCATCCCAAGAAAAACTGTTATCTCCTGATTTTTGTTCCCCTATAGCTTTCTCTAAAACAATTTCACCATTCTCCCCCACGATGGAGACTTGAACAACGCTTGCATCTCTTGGTAACTTAAAATTCAATACTTCAGATTGTCCTTCTATATGAGGAAATCTTTCTTTATCAATAGTGACATATTTTCCGATTAGATTTGTCATCACCATCTGTTCCATGGGTCTATTCTGAGATGATATTTTAGATAAATTTTGATTCACATTTTGAAGCTGTTCAACTGAAGTAAACTGAGCAATTTCAGAAGCCATTTGTTCTGCTTTAAAAGGATTTGTGGGATCCTGATTTTTCATCTGTGTCACCATAATTCTAAGAAAATCGTCTTTCCCTAATGTTTTTTTGATTTCCCTTGCCTTCTCAGGTTTTTCTCCATATTTGGTTTGAATTTGTTTATAAATTTCACCAAATTGAGGTGCTGTTGAGGATTCAGTAATATCGACCCCTTGATGAAGGTAACCTCCCTGAGTACCTCCTGGAGATACCGGTGCAGCAGTGGGAAGTTGTGTTTGCTGAATTTCTGAAATTCCTGTCTTTCCAATTCTTTGCATAATTAAATTCTCACATCAATTCTTCCATGTAAATTGTTCTTCGAAAGTGAAGAACTCATCCCTGGAAATGACGTCTTAAAACCCAACCTACGTGAAGACGAATCAGCTTGAGGTTCAAAAATTTCTGAAGCTGGAACATGTTGACGATGAGGATTTTGATGAGACGATTGACCAGAGAAATCCTGAAATCCAGAGTCAACAGCTAATTGAGCAAAAGAATCAAACTGACGATGAAGTTCTGATGGTAAAGCTAAGTTAGAAGATGGACTCAATGTAAAATCAACATGACTTAAGGTCAATT
The DNA here is from genome assembly GCA_903935335.1 of Oligoflexia bacterium. GTDB lineage: Bacteria > Bdellovibrionota > UBA1018 > UBA1018 > UBA1018 > CAIZRG01. Next base: position 98,830 of record CAIZRG010000054.1, on the reverse strand, counting down.
TTTGGGCTTGAAGACTTTCTTTGAGTTGATTCAAATTCTCTTGAAGAATTGCTTTTGACTTTTCATGAGAAGCCTGAATTTTTAATCCCACTTTTCCTTCATTAACTATTACCTGAATATTTATCTCTCCCAAATTCTCAGGCTTAATTCTCACTCGAAGAGATCCTCCTCCATTCATAGATAGATTTCTCACTCCCATAGCTATATTCATCAAAGAATCTGTTGAAAATCTCTCTTTTGCCATTGATCCGGGTACAATCTGTGCTTTCACCTCTTCCTTTAAAAATGAAGAAGATTGTACTGGATGTTCATTAAAAAAATTAAAAACTGGATACTCCAGATTTGACTGAACTAGTTTAGGCAGTGTTTCATCACCAATAGAAAGAGGCCTGAGCTTTTCACTCTTTTTTTGATCAAAAGAGAGAGTATCTTTCTCCACTTTTTCTTTCAAATCAAAATGTCTAGAAATCACTTCCCCTTCTTTAGACGATTGAGAAGGCAGTTGAGGAGGCGACTGAGGAATCTGCTCTACTAAAGGAGAGAGTGCATCAATCGTGCTGAGATAATCTAAACCTGGCATTTCTGAATAAACTGGCCTAATTACTTCTGAGTGTAAACCTACGGGTAAACAAGATATTCCTTGAGATACACGAGGGGGCTGTATAATCGAAATATCTTTCGGTTTTTCTATTTCTGCTGAAAGTGAAATAACCTGGATAGGTAGGCTTTCTTTTAATGAAAGATCAACCTTTGGAGATTTTAAAGAAAAAAGAAATTGATTAAGATTTTTATTTTTATCTTCTTGAGTATCAGTTTGAATCTCTTGAAAATTAGAAAGAATTTCATTTGAGAAAGGCAAATCAACTCCCAATTTTGACGAATCAAGTAAATGAGCTGTTATTTTATTATCTTGATTCATTTTTTTCGTTAATTTTTGTCGAAAATCAATCGGCTCTTTTGAAAAATGAAAATATTTTATAGGGGGCAGAACAGAATTTTCATGTTTTTCATCAAATTGAATGGGCTCTTTTAATGCAGGCGAACTCTTGACCCAAGAAAACTCATGATTTAACGATTTTTTAATGGGACTTTCAACAAGGCTGTCCCCAAAATCAACTGGAGACTGATTCATCACTGGATCCCCACCTGATTGCATCAAAGCATGAGCACGACAAAGTTCCAATTGAAAATCTAAATCATTTAGATTTTTATATTTTTTTTCTAATGATTTCTCTCCTTCATCAGTAGGCATTAAGATCTGAGATAAAAAAGTACTGTCAGTTTCTTGCAACACTCTCATATCCTTTCATTTCTTGACCCCTGCTATCAGTTCTGAAAGATGAGAAGAACGCTTAGGATCCATCAAATTCATAATTTTCGCTAGACGAGTTGTCTCCATTTCAGAAACAACCAGAACTGCTAAGCGATCATCTAAGGTCGAAAGAACTTTTGCAGATGACTTGGGACTCATCGTCAAAAATGTTTCTATTAATTTTGAAACTTTTTTTTGATATTCTATTTTTTTTACCTCTTGTGATTTTGAAATTAATTCACGAGTGTTTTCTAATTTTTTAATTTCTTCAGAAATTGCCTTTTCGCGAGCTTTCAACTCAGATTCATAAATTACAAGATCTTTCCTGCGAAGCTCTATATCTTCCCGAGCCTTTCTGATATCCTCTACAGCAGCTTCATGAACAATACAACCTAACTGATTTTTTTTAGTTACAATCTGATCTTCAGTAACTCCAGGAGAAGATTTTGAAGTTGGAGAAAGATTTTCAATCTTTTGATTATTTTCTTTGCTATTCACAATTTTTATATTGGAATAAAAAATAAAAACTAAAAAAATGATTTTATAATTAACCCATTTTAGAAATCTCACAAAAAATCTCCACAATATTGGATTCTAGAATGTATTAAATTATCAAGTTCTTTTTCATCAATTTTACATTGACTCTTTTTAAATTCTGACAAACTATTTTCATACAGCAACTGAATTCTTTGGCACTCGGCTCTAACAAAAATATAATTTTTCAATGCTTTAGAAACCATTCGATTAGCTTTAAAAATAGAATAGTCACTTTTAATTATTTTTTGATTTAAACCTTCAATGTAATCCTGCTCAGTCAAAAGAACAGCTAAAGGAATGATTTTTTTATCTAAATTATTTTTTCTTTCGTAAGCTAGATTAAGATCTTTAAGAATATTTTTTTTATTTTCTAATTCTTTTTGATAAATTAACTTTGTTTTAGCTAAAGATTTAAGAGCTTCTTGTTCCCTAATTTTTCGAACTTTCAAGACCGATGAAAAACGAAACTGAAATTTTTTCATTTTTTATTCTTTTTTATAAAAAAATATGAAACAAGCTTCATAAATATATTTTATTACCTTTATTTTATAATCTTATACTATTTATTTATATAAAATAGACTGAATGTTTTTCCGGGCAACTATTGCAACTCTGGTTCAGCTGCTCTAATGATTGAGTGCATCATTGCTAGTGTTTCTTGGAAAGACGATTTTTCATCAATATTTTGTCTCAGAAACTGATTTATTTTATCAATAACTAAAATAGATTTATCTACTCGTGGATTACTTCCTTTTGAATAAGCGCCAATATTAATCAAGTCTTCAGCCTCTCGATAGGCAGATAACCAGTCTTTTATTTTTCCAGACCAAGCCAACTGATCCTGGCCAGAAATTGCTCTCATTACTCGGCTTGTACTTTGTAAAATATCAATGGCAGGAAAATGATTTCTTTGAGCAATTTTTCTACTGAGAACAATATGGCCGTCTAAAATTGCTCGAGTAGAATCAGCAATTGGGTCGTCCATATCATCTCCTTCAACCAACACAGTATATATTCCGGTAATACTTCCTTTTCCAGAATTCATTCCTGATCTTTCTAAGATTTTTGGAATAGAAGAAAAAACACTAGGAGTATACCCTTTTGTTGCAGGCAACTCTCCCATTGAAAGCCCGATTTCTCTTTGAGCCATGCAAAACCGAGTAACAGAGTCCATCATCAAGAGAACATCTTTGCCCTGATCCCGAAAATACTCAGATATTGTTGTGGCTAAAAATGCAGCCCTCATTCGAATTAAAGGGGACTGATCTGACGTAGCAACAATCAAAACAGATCTTTTTAAACCTTCAGCACCTAAATCCCTTTCGATAAATTCTCTCACTTCACGTCCCCGTTCCCCTACTAGGGCGATCACATTCACATCAGCAGTTGTGTTTTTAGCCATCATACCAAGAAGAACTGACTTCCCAACACCTGAACCTGCCATAATTCCGATTCGCTGGCCCTTACCACAGGTAAGCAACCCATTAATAGCTCGGACCCCCAAATCTAAAGGCTCTTCAATCATATTTCGTTTGAGAGGATGAACCGATTTATGATAGAGACTCCTTTGTTCCGAATAATCATGGGTTTTTATATAGAATTGCTCTCCATCTAAAGGTTGCCCTCTTCCATTTAAAATCCTACCTAAAAGAAAATTTCCGACTTGAACACTTGAAGATTTTTTCTTCAAAATAACCCAACTATCACTGTTCATCCCTTGAATTTCTTCATAGGGCATTAAAAGAACTTTTTGGTTACGAAATCCTATGACTTCAGCATCAACCCAAAATTCTGAGCTTGAACTCAGAGAAGGAAGAATTTGACAAAGACTCCCTACACTTGCTCCAGGAAGATGAGCTTCAAAAATTAACCCCAAAGATTTCGTGAGCTTTCCTGATTCTGTGTAAATAATTGCTTCTTCAATCCGACTTTGATATAAATCTTCATTGAGCTTCCACATCAACAAGCCCAGCCTTTCCAATAAGTTCTTGGTGAATAGCATTCAACTGTTGCTCTAAACTTGTCTCAATAAAACTCCATTCGCTTTCAACCCTACAACCTCCTCTTTCTATTTGACTAGAAACTTCAACACTTAAGTTGTTCAAGGAATTAAATTCTAAAGAGAGATTTTGACGAAGATTTTCTATATTTTCAGCATCTTCAGTATGAATAAATAACTTTAAACAATCTCGTACCCCAATACGTTGAATCAGTTCTTTAGCAAGTCTTGAAACATAATCTTTATCAACTGAAATTTCTTTTAAAACAATAGATTTTGCTATTTTAAAAATAAGCTCAATAATAAATCTCTCATTCGCTTGATAAATTTCTGATTTTGCAACTTCAAAATCATGCAGAAGCTGACTCAATTGTTTTAAAATAAGAACACTTTCTTGTTTTAATTTTTCTATAGAATCTTGATATCCTTTTTTTACTCCAACCTGATACCCCTCTTCTTCAGCTTTTTTTTTCTCATTTTCTGTTAAAATTAATAGTCTGGCTTGTACCTTTTCTTCAATGGCTCGTCTTTCCTCCTGTTCTACAGACAAAGTTTCACGAAGCAGTGGGTTTAAAGTAAAACGATTATCTTTTCGAGCTTTCGCTCCTCTTTCCAAGTCAGTTTCAGCTAAAGATCCAAATTTAAGTTTTGTTCTGGTATAATTATTGTCTGTTTTCAGGATCGGAGTCATTTCAAATTTTTTAACAATGGGTTGACTAACTTGAATATCTTTTAAATCTAAAGACTGTGAACTGCTATTTTCTTTCAGCTTAAACTGAGTTTTTTCAAACATAAGATTATAACCTCAATTCTAGACTAATGAGTCAGCTTCTCCGCCTCGACTAATGATAATTTTTCCTTCAGTTTCCAGTCTTTTTGCGACGTTAACAATCTCTTGCTGTGCAATCTCGACATCAGATAAGCGTACAGGCCCCATAGCCTCTAAATCTTCCCTCAATAGATCACCTGCTCTCTTAGATATATTTTTAAGAAATTTTTCTTTAATTTCTTCTGGAGCTGATTTTAATGCTATTATCAGTTTATCATTTTGCACCTCTTTGAGGAGCATCTGAATCCCTCGATCATCAATATAGATAATATCTTCGAAAACAAACATAAGTTTTCTGATTTCCTCAGCTAACTGTGGATCTTTCTCCTCAACTCTGGCCATAATATTTTGTTCGCTACTCTTATCCATGACATTCAGCATTTCTGCAATAGGTTGCACCCCTCCTAACTGCTGAGTGTCTATCGATCCCAAAGTTGCTAGTTCTTGCTTTAAAACCTCATCGACTTGAGCAATTAAATTAGGTGAAATAAAATCTAAATTAGAAATTCTAAGAACTACTTCAGTTTGAATCCCTTCAGGTAACCGTTTTAGAACCTCGCACTTCTTTGCAGGTTCTAAATGAGCTAAAATTAGTGCTACTGTTTGAGGATGTTCATTCACAAGAAAGTTTGCAAGAGTTCTTGAATCTACTAATTCTAAAGCTTCTAAAGTACGGCTACCTTCCAATACTGAAAGCTGCCCTAAAACTGTTTTAGCTCTTTCCTCACCTAAAGTTGTTAATACAAAATCTCTGCCTTGTGCATGACCGAAAATTAAACTATCTTCTTCAGCAATTTCTGTATAAAAAGCAGACAAAACTTGTTTTACGGATCCAATAGGAACTTTTGTAACTTGCCCCATAACACTGACGAGTCTTTTTACATCATTGTCTTTCATTAATCTAAAAATTTGAGCCGTTACTTGATTCCCAAGCACATTAAGTAAAAGAGCTGACTTTTCTAGTCCTGTCATTTCCTCAAATTTCTCAAAACTCATAACTACCCCGCAGCCCGATCTTTTGATTTAACTCCATCTTCATTTTGTTCATCTCCAACTCTAGACTTCACATCTGCACCATGGAGCCAATCTTTTAAAATCAAAGCTGCTTTATGAGGATTTGCATCAACAAGAGTTACGATTTTTTCTTTAATCATTTCACCTTCAACTTTAACTGGATCTAAAGTCTCTGGTAACACTGGAATCGTATCTTCAATGTTAGCCAAGTTGGTATTTTTCTGAAGACGTTCCAATTCTTCAATTGTCTGCGGTAAAAATGTATCAACACTGTCTATGGTGTTTTCAGTCATCCATTTAACAAAAGGTCTGACTACAAACAAGAAAAACAATAAAACAGAAAGAGCAATGACTGAATAGATCACAATATTTTCTAAATAATCTCGTCGTTCTTTTTCAGAAAGAATTTTCTGAGCTTCTTCAAAATCTTCGTGAGTAAACTCAATATTCTTAATTTCTAAAATATCTCCACGCTTTGTATCTAAACCGACTGCACCTGAGGCAATTTCTTGAAATTCTTTAATTTTTTCTGAAGACCAATTCTCAACTTTTGATATTAGCTTTCCGGTAGAATCTGTAGTCTTAACAACTTTTCCATCAATGACCACAGCCACAGAAAGACGCTTGATGACTCCTATAGAATGAACAGTTCTTCTAATAGTTTGAGGAATTTCGTAATTTGTAACTTCATTGTTCTTATTAGTTTCAGTCTTTACCTCACCATTCGTAGCTTGAGACTGTCCAGGAGCATTTGAAGTATTTCCTGCTACACCATATGGACCTGGTCGAGTTCCATTCATATTATCTGAATGCTTTTCAACAGAACGAATAGCAGATCCATCATTATCATAGAGTGTCTGAGTTTCATTGATCTGTGAAAAATCAAGATCTGCAGTCACTCTGGCAACAACATGCCCTTCACCCACTACTCGAGCAAGAACTGCCTCAATTCTCTTTTCTAAATCAGATTGTACTTTTCCTTGAAATTCAAGTTGTGAAGCTGTAGCTGTCGAAATAGGATCTGTTGGATTCCTAGAAAGAATCTTTCCATTAGAGTCCATGATAACAACATCCGCCACCTCCATCCCCTCTACAGCTCGAGCCACTAGGTTTCCAATTCCATAAACCTGTTTTTCTATCAAAGTGATTCCAGGCTCTAAATCGACTACTACAGAAGCTGTCGTTTTTTTCTGATCCTCCACAAAAGTGCTTTTTTGTGGAATTGCTAAATGAACTCGGGAACGCTTTACCCCCTTAATTGTATTAATCGTTCTCATGAGTTCGCCTTCTTGAGCTCTCTTCTGATTCACCTTTTGAACAAAGCTCGTTGTTCCAAGAGTTTGTTTATCAAAAAGCTCATAACCTACTACACTGGACTGAGGTAATCCCATCGTCGCTAATTCTAAACGAAGCTCATATAGACTTTCTGAAGGGATCGAAATGACTCTGCCTGTTGTATCCAACCTAAATGGGATATGTTTTTCACGAAGAACTCGAATAATATTAGTTGAGTCCTCTGGACCAAGGTTTGACATCAAGGTGACGTAGGTTGTATTGGAAGCCCAGATGAATATGATAACCATTCCAACAAGAACACAAACGAAAATAAGAACCATTGCAAATCTCTTTGCTACAGAAAGAGATTTAATAAATTCCTTAATCTGAAGTATGATTTTGCTTACATATTCATCCACTTATTTTTTTGCCTTTCAAATCAACTAAACCTGCATCCGCATAATTTCTTTATATGCTTCTAAAATTTTATTTCTTACCTGCATCATAAGTTTGAGTGATGTATCTGCTCTTTCAATAGTAAGCATGGTTTCATGAATATTTTTATTTCTTCCAGCAACTAGCTCTTTAATAGCTATATTGGCCTGCTCTTGATAAAGATTTACTTTTTCAGAAGAATCTTTTAAAATCTGAGCAAATGATTTTTCTTGAGATACCGATTCTAAATTCTTATTTAGATCTTTCGCAGCTTTACCGAAAACTTGATCAGGTTCAATTTTATAAGTAGAAGTAGAAATACTATCTAAACCTAAATCAGACATTTATATTTTCCTCAAGTTCACAATTACCTTCCAATTTCAAGAGCTTTTTGAGCCATGGATTTTGCTGCACCCATCGCTGTCACGTTAGCTTCATATGAACGTTGTGCACTAATCATGTTTGCCATCTCCTCAACCGGATTAACATTTGGCATAGCAACATAACCTTCAGAATTTGAATCTGGATGTTGAGGATTATAAACCATTCGAGGAGCTTTTGAATCCTCAACAATATCAACAACCTGAACCCCCTGAACATTTTCATCCATAGCGTTTTGTAAAATTTCTCCAAAACTTTCTCGATCTGTTTGAGCTGAAAAAATTGGATCTTTTTTTCGATAAGGCCCTGCCTGAGGCCCAGCTCCTCGTGTAGTTTCTGAATTTGCAATATTACTTGAAATTGTATTCATTCTTTTAGTCTGAGCTTCAAGCCCACTCGAACTAACCCTCATTGATGAAAAAAAATCCATTAACGATTACCTCCGCCTTCTGTAATGGCGTATTTTAACATTCCTATTTTTCTCTTTAGAATTTCAGCAGAAGCATCATATAGAATCTGATTTTCTGCCATTTTTCCCATCTCTAAAGCTCGATCAACCGTATTTCCATCTAAAGACCAAGAATCATTCAGAAGTTCATATATTTCCGGGTTAACTTCTTGTGTATCATGATGAGCTTTATGCTTAACGTCGGTTTTCTCTAAATCAACTTGATCTCCAACACCTAATACATCTCTTAAAGCAGATTCAAATTCTACACCTTTTGCTTTATATCCTGGAGTATCAGCATTAGCTATGTTCGAACTAATTATGTTCTGATTAACTAATCTTAAATTTAAAGAAGTATTGAGTGCCCCAATAATTGGATCGAAACCACTTTCATTCATATAATTTTACCAAATCACTCATTGTTTATATTTATTTTATATTTATTATAAATATAAACAATGAGCAAAATTTTCCGATAAGACTTAAACGTAAATTCCTATCTTTTTATAATCAGATATTTTATTTCTTAATGTTCGAATTGAAATACCTAAAGCAACAGCTGTATGAGTTCTATTGCCATTATGGTATTTAAGAGCTTCAATGATTACATTTCGCTCAATATCATTAAGTGTTTTTCCAGGCTCCCAATTTTTATCTAGGTTAGAATAAGTAGACTTATTTTGTTCATTTTTGTTTTTTCTGCTTTCTATAAATAAATCAGAAAATTCAACCCGTCCATTTTTACAAGTAATAATTGCTCTTTCAATGACATTTTCAAGCTCTCTCACATTACCAGGCCAATCATGAGCTTCTAGAACAGCCATCGCTTCAGAAGAACACCCATTAAAAATTTTGTTATTTTTTTCAGAAAATATTTTCATAAAATTTAAAGAAATAATATTGACATCTCCAATTCTTTCTCTTAATGGCGGAAGAGTCAAATTTACAACATTTAATCTATAAAAAAGGTCTTCTCTAAAACTGCCATGTCTAACGCAATCAGAAAGATTCCTGTTTGTTGTAGCGATAATCCTAACGTCAACCAAATTCGGCTTTCGACCCCCAATTCGATCTACTTCACCTTCCTGAATCACTCTTAAAAGCTTTGCTTGTAAACGAATATCCATCTCAGACACTTCATCTAAAAGAAGAGTACCACCGTTAGCTAACTCAAATTTTCCAGCTTTACTTGAAACTGCCCCAGTAAATGCTCCTCTTTCATACCCAAAAAGTTCTGATTCTAATAGATTTTCTGGAATTGCTGCACAATTAATTGCAATAAAAGGCCTATTTACTCTCGTACTATATTGATGAATTAAGTTGGCAACTAACTCTTTGCCTGTTCCACTTTCTCCTTGAATTAAAATTGTTGCTTTGCTCGCAGCTACTGTTTTAGCTAACTCAATCACCTCTTTTAGCTTGTAATCAACTGTCAGAATTTCCATTTTTTTTGCCCTCCTTGGCATCCTTAATAAATAACTCTCTTTGTTTCTTATTGGCTAGAATTTGTTCAGCCAATATTTTCCAAAATTCGTTATATTTATCACTAGATAAAGTTTTAATTTTTGTTAATACTTTCTCTGCTTTTAATGCATGAATTGGTTTTCCTGTTTTTAACAAATCTCTAGCATAATAGTATAAAATTTTACCCCCAAAATATCCGTCTTCTATTGCCTGAGAATAAACTAATGCAGCTTCTCCCCATTTTTTCTGTTTTTCTAAAATTCTTCCTTGAGCAACCACAATTTGATCTACCGAAAGCAGCTCCTGCAACCCTAAAGTTAAAGCTATATCTTCATTTTTTTCATTAATATCAGTTTTTTTATTTTCTTTTATTTGATTTATTAAGTTTTTATAAATATTTAATGCAGATTCCAGTCTTCCAGATTTTTCCTGAAGTTGAGCTAGCCACTGATCAACTTTTAAGTCTCGAGACAAAAGTTGAGCTCGATTTGCAAATTTAATTGCAGAATCTATATTTAGATTTTTTTCATTAATTAATCCAAGTATAATGTTTTTTTCATATTCATATTTTGTTTTATTACTTAATTTATTTAATAGGTTTATAATTTTATTTTCTTCTTGTTTGTTTTCACTTTTTTTTGATATTATCCAAATAGCTTTCGCATCCAAATAGTTTTTATCTGATTCATGAGTTAAAGATTCTAACAGTAGTTCTCCTCTTTTAGATTCTTTCGATTGATTGATTGGACTGTTATTTTTTAATTCTTGATATAGTTTTGATATTTCTTGAGAAAAACCAATAAGATTTAGTTCAGAAGCAGCTTGAGATAACGGAAGTAAATACTCAACGTCATACTTTTCATCTAAATTAGGAATTTTTTTAGATTTTTCTACATATATTTTTAACGCTTCAAACTTTTTATTGCTTGAAATTAAGCTTAAAATATATTTTCCTAAAAGGTGATGAGCAATTTTAATGAGGATTTTTTTTAATTTTAAATCTTTTGATAAATTAATTTCATGAATGGCACCATCTAAAGAGTAGCTTAAAGGACTATGACTAATTAATGTTCGGATATGTGCTAAAACCTTAAAATCTTCAAAACGTGCCATTCGAACTTTGTTTTTTCCGTCGAAGTTTTTTGCCTCTAAATTAAAAAATCTATCTTGAGCTTCAAATCCAAGTTCTTTTTGATCAATACAAGGCATGAGTCTTATTCTTGCTAATGTTACACCAACACTAGAGGGATATCGATTAATAGTTTCGTAATACCAACTCCTTGATCGAATCATATCTTCTGGAGTCTGAGCAAGTCTTCCACTGATTTCGCCAAGACGAAAAGTAGCACGCCATCCTTCAGGATGATATGGAAAATCTTTTAAAAATGAAGAATAAGCGGATTGTGCATCTAGAAATTGGCCGAGCTGATAATATGATTCAGCTAAATTTAATTGGAATGATGGATATTTACTATATTCTGATTTAAAATATTCTTTTGTATGAAAATAAGACATTAAACTTTGTTCATACTTTTTGTTTTCTAAGAAAATATCCCCCATTCTAAAAGATGCCTCTGCTTTTTTTGAAGTATCTGAAGCATTATCAACTACCCATTGATATTCTTTTAAAGATCTTTCTGTGTTTTTTAAATAGTAAAAGCATTCGGCTACTCCAAGATGGAAAATCCATATCCATTTTGATTCAGAATAATTTTTAATTAACCAAAGAAATTTCTCTAATGCGGCTAAAGATGAATTTTCTTTCATGAGTTTTGACGACAAAAATAATGCTGAATGCAGCCCTACTTAAGTTTTTTTAGATCGGTGCACTAAACTTAACAAAATCTTTTCAGCTTCCTGATGAAATCCAAGTCGAATGAGTGAGTTTGCTCTTAAAAACTTCATTTCCTCACGAAAACGAGAATGAGGAAACTCTGCTTCAAAAAAATCTAAAATTCGAACGACTAAACCTAACTTTCCTTGACTTGATAGATTCAGTGCTAATCGAATATATTGATTCTCTTTGCTGCTGGTAGAGTGGATATCTTCTTTCGGAGGAACTGAGTAATGAAAATATTCATCTGCTGTTGTGATTGGAAACCAACGACTAAAATCTACTTTCTGATGTACAGGATAGAATTCTAGAAAAATATCGTTCTCTTCACTCAGGGGCTTTTCACAGGTGTTTGAAAATCGATTCAGTTCTTGTATTTTTTTGTCCTGTGGGTATTGACTGGAGGCTATGGCCCTCTTTTTTTTATATTGAGCAAAAGTTTCATTCGATCTTTTTCGTTGAAGATCATTTTCTTCCTCAATCGCTGTAGGACCTTCTTTTATCCAGAAATCAACAACATATTGAGATGGAGAAGATTCTCGATAAGTGAAGACCTCCATCCTGGGGTGGGCTAATGCCAATTGCCCTACAGGAAATCTCCAAAAACCTCGAAGTTCAATTCCATTCATTTTTTCAATGAGTTGAACCCCTTTCATTCGAGGGTCCTCAAGCTTTTCAAGCCGATTTATTTCTTCAGAAATTTGCCCTTCAGATAATTTCAGATCTTTTAAGTGAACTCCTTTGAAGAAAGCGGAGAATCCATGGATAGAATTTTTCCAATCTACAGGGATACTGTCATCCAACTGAACACTGAGCCTACTCACCCTATCAAAAGTTTTCAGTTGAATAAAATCGGCTGATTCTGCCTCGAAACAAACGATTGCCTGAAAAAAAACAACGCTCCAATATGTCTTTTTCATTCAGAGCTTCCTGCTCTCCTCTATACCTCAGTCATATAGCAAGGTGAATGCCAAGAAAAATGAGTCGGCAAAATCAACAGCCCTGAGTAGGAACCTTTTGATCCGACTCGGTAATCCTTGACCAGAGATAAAAAGAGCAGAAATCTCGATGCAATATTTTTTGACCCTTTGTCAGAAAACACTACGATTTATGCCGAGAGTTTGACAGTTTGAATGATAGAAGGGAATGACCCATGAAAGAAATTCAATTCAGGAGCACACTCCTAAAAACTTTTGTTCTGCTAGCCACTTTTTTTCAAGCAGGCTGCAGCATATTTCTAGGTAATGTACGACCTGTAGAGCAAAAATCTAGCTCTTATGAGATCCTCAACCTTACTCAACTCAATTCAAACTGGAAGAAGATCACTTCAACTGATCCAGGGTCATCTGACCTTACCTTTCAATCGAGCCGCACTGCTTCAATTATTTCAATTAACTCTGCCTGCAAAGATGAAAATGATTCCCCTACTAGGAAAAGTTTAAAGGAGCTGACTCGAGAGCTTCTTTTAGGCATCTCTGAAATTTCATTCCAAGAGGAGGCTTTGATCAACCTGAGTCAAACCCCTGGCTTAAAAACCACTTTGAAGGGAAAACTCAATAATGAAATCGTCATGTTCAGAACCGTCGTCTTACAAAAACTGCCTTGTATCTACGACTTGATCTACATCTCGACACCTGAAAACTTTACCCAAGAAGAAAAGAACTTTGAAAGTTTTATATCTTCTCTTCAGTTAAAATGAGTTACAATCCAATGGATCATGGCCCATACTTCTATTCAGTTTTTAGCCAATCATCCATTGCAATCAAAACTTTACTTTTTTCTGATGCGTCGTCTCGGTCGAAAACTCATGGATAGCCTCCACTTTGTAGGAGGATTTAGCCTTCTCTCCTACCAGGCGATCCGTGAAAGCTTCCAATCTCCTTTTTATTTTAGGCTGGTCCTAGATCAAATGCTGTTTATGGGTGCTCAATCCATCATGCTAGTCTCTATTACGGCTTTAGCCACAGGATCTGTTATGGCTCTCCAATTTGGTTATGGCTTGGCAAAATTTGGAGGAACTCTTTACATCCCTAAAATTGTGAGTTTGGCCATTCTTCGAGAAATGGGCCCTGTCTTTACAAGTCTCCTCGTAGCAGGCAGAATAGGCTCAGGAATTGCTTCAGAAGTAGGATCGATGAAAGTCACTCAACAAATTGATGCGATCCGAGCCTTAGGCACGAGCCCAATCAAACGAATTGTTATCCCCAGACTATTGGCAAGCATGATCTCTCTGCCCATTCTCACATTAATAGCAGACTATATTGGACTTTTTGGAGCCATGCTTGTGAGTAGCAATGAACTTGGCATTAATCGAGAATACTTTATATCCAAATCAATTGAAACTCTGAGAATATATGACTTTACGACTGGGATGGCAAAAACAAGCGTTTTTGCTTTTTTCATCTCGCTGACTGCTTGCTGGAAAGGGCTCCATACAGAAGGAGGAACCCATGGAGTAGGGCACTCCACCACTTGGGTGGTTGTCACATCGAGTATTTTTATCATGATTAGCGATTTTTTTCTGACTAAAATCTTTATCCTGACAGTGTTTCCTAACTAAATTAAAAAAGATTGAGAAATTTTCATGTCAATTCATCAAAAAGAAGTCCTTCTAGAAATTAAAAATCTTCATAAAACTTTTGGTTATAAAAAAGTTCATGAAGGAGTTTATTTGCAACTTCTAAAAGGAGAAATTCTTGGCCTCTTTGGAGGTTCTGGTACAGGCAAGAGCGTCTTGATTCGATCTATTATTGGGTTAGAAAATCCAGATTCAGGGGAAATTATTTTTGAGAATCAGAATATTGTAGGAATGGATGAACAACAACTTTGTAAAATTAGGACTCAAATTGGTTACGTTTTTCAAAATGGAGCCCTTTTTGACTCTTTAACAGTAGAAGAAAATCTCGCTTACCCCCTCTCGGAGCACACGGACCTAACCCCCTCAGAGATTAAACAAAAAGTAGACCAAATGCTAAATCTTATTGATATGCCGCAAAGTCACCACCTCCTTCCAAATGAACTTTCAGGAGGAATGCAAAAAAGAGCAGGCCTTGCAAGAGCGATCATATTAGAACCGAAAATCATCCTCTTTGATGAACCCACGGCTGGGTTAGATCCTATCAATACGAAAAGATTACTTGATAACATCAAGAAGCTAAAAACCACTGGAATCACAGGGATTTTTGTAACCCACGATATCCCTAGTGCTTTTGAAATTTCTGATCGAATAGCTATACTTTACGATGGGAAAATTTATTTTAATGATTCTATTGAAAATATTAAAAAATCAAAAGACCCTTTGATTCAATCTTTCGTGAAAGGATAACCTCATGAAAAAGCATGTCGAAACAGAAATTAAAGCAGGAATATTTGTTTCAATCGGAGTTGGGCTTGCAATGGTTTCTGTTTTAGCCTTAAGTGGGCCTCGGAATTTTTTTACTAGAAACTATGACTACACAGTTCATTTCTCTCGAGTAGATGGACTTATGACTGGATCTAAAGTAATCTTAAATGGAGTTCCAGTGGGAACAGTCAACTCTATCCATTTCGACAAGAAAAATAGAAATATTGAAGTTCTTTTTTCAATAGCGTCTCATTCAACTGATCTCATTCGAAAAGATTCCACGGTTGAAATTGCTACACAGGGCGTTTTAGGTGATAAGTATTTAAGTATTAATGTAGGTTCTAATGATGAACCTATTCTCGCTCCAAACTCTGATATCCCCATCCGCCAATCCTCTGATATTACACAGTTTCTTTCACAAACTGACCATCTCCTGATTTCTCTAAATGAAATCTCTTCTGCCATAAACCGTCTCCTCAGAGCTTTTGAAGCGGATAATCGAAGTGAAGTTTTTTTTAAAGGAATTGCATCTACCGCGAAAAACTTCTCTCAAGCCTCTGAAAAACTCAATCAAGAGCTCAATCAAATTCAAATTAAAACCTCAATAAACAATCTCAATCATATTTTGGCTAAGATTGATAATGGAACAGGGACTATTGGAGCATTAATTAACGACCCAACTCTCTATGATGACATCAAGGCTCTCTTCGGAGGAATTAACCGAAACCGGATTATTCGGAACCTTGTTCGACAAACGATTAAAAACTCGAAAGAAAAAATAGATACTCCTCATGAAAATCCTGACTCTAACCTATAGTGCTCAAGAAAATATCTTTTTGGATTTGAAATCCAAATCTTCATACTCCAGCTGAAGGGGCTTTATGTAGAGACTTTATAGAACAAGATTAAGGAACGAATACCCAAGCAGCTCCAAGAGCTCTACTGTCATAAGGCCCACCGATTAAGGCTGTACTGCCGTCTGCACTCAGGGACACGGAAGTGCCATATTCAATATTATCTCCTGGATTGCCTACACCTGATAACTTCAATGGTTGGACCCATTCTCCATTTGAACTACGTTTGAATATCCAAGAATCACCCAAGTAATTGCTAGCATAAGGTACACCGATCAAGGCCGTATTCCCATCTCTACTCAGAGACACAGAATATCCAAACCCGCTATTTACAATGCTATCAGGCGGTACGAGCTTGTTGCCTTGCTGCGTCCATACCCCATCTGTGCTGCGGGTAAACACCCACGCTGCTCCCGCTTCGTTGGCCTCAGAGCGTCCTCCGATCAAGACGGTATTCTTATCTATACTCAACGAGATTGAGGATCCTTGACTCATATGTCCTGTTTGAATAGCTCCCGTATCCACGAGCTTAAGTCCCTTCTGATGAGCAGGTATTGAAATACTTGTAAGAGAGCTTACTGTTCCACCACTACCGATATCAGAACTGCTTGTGGTATCAGTAATACCACCCATTTGAGCAATAATTTTACTACCATTGTTGCTACTGCAGCCAACAAATAAGACAAACCAAAGGGGGATCATCATAAAGAAGAATTTTTTCAATCTCATGAATTTACTAAATTCACGCTAACTTCGCAGGTTTTTCATTACGATCTGTAACCACCCTGTCTACAATTCAACAGGGTGGTTACATTCCACTCCGAAAGACTCGGTACAATGCACCCGATTAGATTTACGTCGGATGATTCGTCGGTTTCTCATTTTTTCAACATGTTTAATTGATCTTCGAAGTAAAAATATATATTAGTAGTATACTAAATTTATCAAAAATTGAATAAATTTAAAACTTAAGTTTATATTTTTATTATTTATTTTTAATGTGCTTCTAGACCTGAAAACCACACTCATAACCTCTAAAGGTGGGTCAAAAAAGATGCTAAGGGAAGTGCCTAAAAATATCCATTCTTTTTTTAATCTTCAGCTAGACAAAAAGAGATGCAGTTACCATGAAGCTTTCTTAGAAAGCTTCTCATGCAGAAGATGAGTATATTAAGCATTTCCAGAAGGTGAATCTGAGTTATCTGAGTTTAAATCTCTAGAAGCGCGATCTCCTATGGGTATGATCATTCCTCTTTTTCTTAATTTTTCAACTAGAGTGGTTCGATTCATACTGAGCAACTCACTTGCCCTATTTTTATTCCCATGGGTTCGAGCAAGTGCCTGGTCAACCAAATGGTTTTCAAAAGCAGCAACAATGGCTTTCAAATCCAGTCCAGAGTTGGGGAGAATCATCCGAGGGAACTCCCATGCTGACACAGCACCTGATCCTGGAGGTCTTCCATTTGCATACTCCTGAAAAATTCGATGTGGTAAATCCTCTAAATCGACTGACCCATGACCTTTCAAAATCACCAATCGTTCCATCAGATTTTCAAGTTCACGAATATTTCCAGGCCAATCATAAGCCATGAGAGCTTCTAAAATTTGGCCGGTGGGTGGTTCTACTGAATGACCTGTCAGGCTATTAAATTGCTGCACAAAGTGATTAACCAAAATTGGAATATCGCTTTTTCTTTCTCTTAAAGATGGGATTTTTAAAGGAATCACATTGAGCCTATAATAGAGATCTTCACGAAACTCCCTATTTTGAACTGCTTCTTCAAGGTTTCGATTAGTCGCTGCAATAATCCTCACATCAACTTCAAGCGTTCGAGACGAACCTACTGGCTCAAACTGACGAGTTTGTAAAACACGAAGTAACTTCACTTGAAGATGCAAAGGAATCTCTCCCACCTCATCTAAAAAAATGGTCCCTCCATGTGATAATTCAAATCTTCCCTGGCGGTTCTGAGTAGCTCCTGTAAAAGCACCTTTGATGTGTCCAAAAAGCTCAGCTTCAAGCAGATCTGAAGGAATCGCCCCACAATTGACGATCACCAAATTCTTCCCTGCCCGAAAAGAACTGTCGTGAACAGCCCTAGCTACAAGCTCCTTGCCAGTTCCACTTTCACCCGTAATTAAAATAGTACTATCCGTTTGAGAGACTTTTTCTATCGCTGAAAAAACGCTTTGAATCGCAGGACTCTCCCCCATCAGCTGAGACCGAAATACAAGCATGACTGGTTTCCCCAAACCTTTCCTTAAACCTAAGGCACCCCTTAATTTGTTCCCTTTCTTAAGGGTAAGCAAATTTTTCCCACGTGTCAAAAATTAAATTCAAAATGAATTAAAAAAGAAAATTAGTACGGCAAAAGGGCTTTAATCCATTCATCCGAATGGAGGTCTCCCCTATAAAAAAACCAAAGAAATAATCCAATCAATAATAAAAGAGTACCTAAACCTGCCCAATATTGGAAAAAGTGATTTTTTCTTCTAAAAAAAATCGCCACTTCGATCATAATATAAATCGATGGTAAAGCCCAATAAGGGTAAATTCTCATGACAATAAAGATAAGCCACATCTTCTTTTAGTCTAACAAGTTTTTTATTATTTCAAACTTCGAAGTGCAGAAACTTTATCTGTTTTTTCCCAGGTAAACTCTGGCTCATTTCTTCCAAAGTGACCATAAGCAGAAGTTTTAGAATAAATAGGTCTTAAAAGATCTAGGGATTCAATAATTCCTGCAGGTCGAAGAGAAAATAATTCTCTAACCGCTGTTTCTAGCTTTTTTAAAGCAACCATCTCCGTCCCAAAAGCATTCACCATCACACTGACGGGTTCTGCTACACCAATAGCATAAGCTAACTGTACCAAACAACGATCCGCTAAACCGGCAGCTACTAAATTCTTAGCAATATAACGCCCCATATAACAAGCAGATCGATCCACTTTAGAGGGGTCTTTTCCAGAAAATGCACCTCCCCCATGAGCTCCATGTCCACCGTAGGTATCTACAATAATTTTCCTTCCCGTTAGACCGCAATCCCCCATGGGCCCCCCCACAACAAAACGACCTGTAGGATTAATGAAAAATTTAGTCTTTCGATCTAAAAAATCTTTAGGAATTGTTCTATAAATCACTTCTTCCAAAATTCCACTGTAGATTTGTTCATACGAAATATTTTCATCGTGCTGAGAACTCACTACAACAGCATCCACTCGCTTAGGCTTACCGTTTTCATACTCTATAGTGACCTGAGTTTTACCATCAGGACGTAACCAGCTGAGTGTCCTATCTTTACGGACTTTGGAAAGTTGAAAGGCTAACTTTTGAGAAAGATCAATGGAAAATGGCATAAGCTGGTCAGACTCCCGAACTGCGTAACCAAACATCAGCCCTTGATCACCCGCCCCCTGTTCTTTTGCATTGTACTTACCTTGACCGACAGTAACGCCTTGGGAAATATCAGGGGACTGTCGACTCAACGTCACCATCACACCACACGTCTTATAATCAAATCCTTTTTCTGAAGAATCATATCCAATATTCTGGATCGTTTTTCTGACCACATCGGCATAGTCAACCCGAGCCTGAGTTGTGACCTCCCCTGCAACAACAACTAATCCAGTAGTTAGAAGCGTTTCACACGCAACTCGTGATTCGGGATCTTGAGTTAAAAGAGCATCTAAAATAGCATCTGAAATTTGATCGGCCATCTTATCCGGATGACCTTCAGTGACGGACTCGGATGTAAAAAGAGTACTGT
The DNA here is from genome assembly GCA_903935335.1 of Oligoflexia bacterium. Lineage (GTDB taxonomy): Bacteria > Bdellovibrionota > UBA1018 > UBA1018 > UBA1018 > CAIZRG01. The sequence goes on along the minus strand of CAIZRG010000054.1, from coordinate 79,337 downwards.
TGCTGTTCATATCAAGAAGACTCCCCGTTGTGACTCTCAATACCAATCAAAAATAAAAATAAGCTATTCTATATGAATCGAAAACTTAGGGGTTGTCCCTTTGTTTTGTTCACGTCGCTTCCGCGTCTTTCCTTTGCGAGCTTTGCGGATTTTACGCGCTGTTTTAGTCTTCATCATTCGTGATGGCATGCTTACCTCCAAAAAATATACAAAACCGAACCCTAGCGTTAGAAGGGACCCCCTGTCAATTAAGAACTCAAACAAATGGCCTAGACCTTGCTAAAAATGAAAGCCATGATCACTTCCACGATTCTACTGAAGCTTCTTTGCCCTTTTGCACTTTCAAGCCCCTCTCCTTTAGAAAAAGGACCTCTTGTCCTGGGAGTCGGAGAACAAAGACTGCTCCATTGTCCAGGACTCCTCAAGTACTCCCTAGGAAGCGGAGTTGTCAGAATCTTACCTCTCCCAAAAAAATCTGAAAAGCTGTTTCTATCTTCTTCAGAGACTCTCCTCATTAAGGCAGTGGCAGCAGGACACGGAGATCTGTGGGTTTGGAAACAGGACGGAACAACTGAACACCGAGCGATTCGAATTGAGAAACTTTCTGCGAAAAATGAACCTCTGGAGAGAGCGCTTGGAAAACTTGAGGAAGTTGAAGTCATTTTTACAGGAAAAGGAACAGTCCTCAGAGGAGAACTCAATAGCTGGACTGAAGCAGCTCAAATTTCAGCTCTCCTAAAAACTTATCCGGACCAAATTTATAATGAAACTGAAATCTCCCCGCAACTTTTAAATCAAGCCCAAGCAAAGCTTAACCACTGGCTGAATACTTTTGCCGACCCATCCCGATTGCGCATTGAACAAACGGGTCAAAGCCTTTGGCTTCGAGGACATGTTCAACGGAGATCTGAACAAAAATCAATTGAACAGCAAGCACGAGCACTTTTTCCTCTCATCCAAGTTGAAGTCGATAGCTTACCGGATCAAGCTCCTACAGTCTATTTCCGTGTTTTTCTTTTAGAACTGAAGCGCTCACAATTTCATAGTATTGGTTTGTCTTGGCCTGCTGTTAGTTCTCATTCCTTGAAGGCAACTCCAGGATCCATCCAAGACATTGTTCAACTCGATCTGACTCTTCAGCACCTGGAAGGCCATGGGCATGCAAAAATTTTATCTAACCCAGAGCTTGTGGTGCGAGCACCCGGTGAAGCTGAACTCTTTGCCGGAGGTGAACTCCCTATCCAAACTCAAAGTCGATTTTATTCAAACGTGACCTGGAAAAACTATGGTCTCACCCTCCGATTAAAAGTCACTCACTGGGCTGGAGACCGAGTCCGTCTTGACATCTTTACAGAAGTGAGTCACTTGGATCGCCAGGCCACTCAAGAGCAAATCCCTGGAATTCAATCTAATCGAATGAAAACCCAAATTGATGCCAAATTTGGTACTCCTCTTCTATTGTCAGGACTTCTCAAACAGGGAGTACATCAAGAAGCGAAAGGATTACCCTTTCTCAGGCAGATCCCGATCCTAGGAGCATTATTTGGATCAGAGGACTACCTGAATGAACGCTCAGAACTCGTTGCTCTTCTTTACCCAGACCGCTCTCCTCCTTCGACTCCACTTGAAATCTCCAAACTCCTTCCCAAGGGGAGACTTCCTCCTCCACGAGAGTGGCTCAACCCAAGTGATATCCGTAAACTTCAAGCATCAAAGGAGTACCCATGGAATGCTCTCGAATAATAACTCCACTCTGGCTAAAGTCAGCGTTGCAAGACCCAGAGGTCACCGATATTTGTTTGAATGGGACGAATGCATCATTTGTAGATCGAGGACAGGGTCTTGAACCTCTCCACTTATCTCAGGAACACCGATTTCAAGGAGACCAACTTCGAGATTGGATACTGGATATTCTCTCAGAGATCGGTAAATCCTGGGATGCTAAACACCCCTTTGTGGATGCCACTCTCCCTTCAGGTCATCGAATTCATGTCACTTTCCCCCCCCTATCTCCGCAAGGAATCCTAGTTTCACTGCGAAGACCCGCTCAATCTTCCCCTCAAGCAGATTCTACTCGCATAGGCTCTACCCGATGGAACAGCTCAAGTTTTTATCCCCAATTGGTAGAAGCTATTCAGCGAGGGGACTCCATCCTGATTTCGGGTGCCACCGGAAGTGGCAAAACGACTCTTGCCCGTGACTTATTAGAAGAGGTCCCAGCACATGAGCGAATTATTGCGCTTGAAGACACAATTGAACTTGCACCCCAACACCCTCACTTTATTTCACTCACGAGCCGACCTCCCAATGCTGACGGATTTGGTGAAGTTACTCTTCGAACTTTACTCAAGCAAACCCTTCGAATGCGTCCTGATCGGATTGTCTTGGGAGAATGCCGAGGATCTGAGGTTTTAGAGCTCCTCCAAGCTCTGAATACTGGTCACTGTGGAGCACTTGCTACCCTCCATGCCAACTCTCCACGAGACGCTTTAAGGCGAATTGAACTTCTATGTCTGCTTTCCTGCCCTGGAACACTTTCATTTACAGGAATTAGAGAACTCGTGAGCTTAGGAATTCAATGGGTTGTCCAAGTTAAAAAAGTTCAAAACTGTAGAAGAATTACTGAAGTTTCGAAGGTAGAAGGTCGTGAAGGAGATACTATTCTTATGCGTCCAGTGCTAGGTTGTGAGTTATCATAAAAATTGATTTTTTTATTTTTTTTAGGGCATTTTTTTACAAAGTTTTTTAGAAAGTGAACTTATTCTTTATGGTTTCAAATCTGATCAACCCATCACTTCCTCATGGTTCTCAAAAAGTTTGGTACCTCAAACTCACAGATCCTGTCTCTCAAGAAGCTTTCTGGCTCAACTTCAGACTTCTTTCCAGCAAAAATGGTTTTAAAAAAATTGCAGAAATTTTAGCGATCTTTTTTCGAAAAACTTCAACCGGTGAAGTTCAGAAAATACCTTTCAAGCAATCCTTTGACCTAGGTGAATGGAGCCAAAATGATTCCACACTTCACATCCATGGATGTGAACTCAGTCCCAACCAAACTCGAGGGAACTTGCAGTCCAAAGGAAGCTCCGTTGAATGGGATTTAAAATTTCTCATCCCACAAACACATTCGTTCTATTTCATTCCAGAAATTTTATCACGTACTGGACTGATCCGTCATTCCATCGTAACAGAACAAGAAGAACTTTTAGTTTCTGGAAGTACTCGCGTCAACCAAGAAACGATTCACTGGCATGAAGCATTCGGAATGACAGGACACCTTTTCGGTTCTAGCATGGGTCATTCCTGGGTTTGGGGTCATTGCAACACTTTTACCAATGAGCGGGGTACTCATGAAAAGCTCATCTTTGAAGGCTTGACGGGAAAACCAAAGCTAGGACTATTCTCAACTCCTGCCTTATCCTCTTTTTACTTTTTTTATCAAAATCAACCTTATCTATTCAATACACTCCGAGATTCTGTGTTTCTTAAGTCGAGTCACTCCTTAAATGAGTGGAAGTTCCAAGCTGATCGAAGAGATCTTTCTTTTCGAGGCTTAGTCCGAGCCGAACACAAAGATTTTATAGGACTCACTTATGAAAACACTGATGGGTCGATTCTCTATGATTCAAGCTCAGCGCTCTCTGAAATGAAAGTCTGGGTCTACCGAAAAGGCAAATTAGAATCAACCTTCCTTGCTCATGGTTCCGCTTCATTCAAAAATGTATCTCCAATTAAAAATCCTTATGTCCCTTTACTGATCTAACTCTGATCACATCAGGGCTCCAAGAAGGAAAACGCCATGGAGTGCCCCCGAGAATCAGGGCAAACACCCATGTCCATATCAGCCATCGAAACACTAAGCCTTCCCAGCCTATCAATTGAACTCACCTACCCTTGAATCTATACTGGCAAGCCAAAGAGCAACAGCTAGTAAACCCAGCAAAGAAGGAGCTACACAAACGAATAAAGGCTTGAGAGCTTGAGTAGGAAGTAAAACTAATTGACGTTCGATTCGAGACTGTAGTTCCTGCCTAAAAACCAAAAGCGCTGCTTCCACTCTTTGGATACAAGGCCGTCCTTCCATTAAGCTAACTTGAATTGATTTTTTGATGGATAGAGCCAAAATACCAATGACTTCCTCAGTACCCTTCCAGAGGACAGGGGATTGTTGCCAAATAGAATATCCCCACGCTAAGGCAAGACGAGGAGTCTCCCTAGATAAAAAATCACATGTATTGGACCAAGCTAAATCAGGAGGTGTTCCCACCCGAACCAAGGCAAGAAATCTCTCTCCAGCACACTGAGAAGCCAACACCCATGGACGATGTTCAACAGAAAGGCCTCCCCATCGTGCTGAACTGGCAAGCAAGAGCAACCAAAAAGCCCCAAAACCAGTCCACCCCAACGCAATCAAACAGGCAATCCCCCAGGTGATTTTCCTTTGTGCTACCCCAGGCAATAAGACATAAAAAGCTCCTCCCAAAACAGGAACTAGCAAAGCACAAACCATCGCCTGAGCCCAAGCTTGAGAAGCTTTGGCCCGTGCATCTTCAATGGCCACTTGATGAGATTCAGCTAATTGCCTTAAGCGAATCAGGGTGGGAACAATAGAGCTCCCTCGATCTCGAAGCTCTTTCAAACTATCGGCTGAAAGAGTTTTCCACGGATCTTCCAATTTTTGAAGAGCATCCCAAAGCCTCATTTCAGGGACTAATCCGGCTACTAACGTCTCCTCAATCTCACGAAGAGCACAAATCACCTGAATGAGGACCCTCTTTTGTTTCCCCTCTCTAAAACCTTCGCTCAGACTCAAAACCTCTTTGAAAATCAATAGAAGGCCTAAACACAAACAAAAACAAGAAAGAATCCAAAAGTTCATTCTATTCGTAGGTTGCAATTTCTGGGCTCAAACACAGATAGAGAACAGGCAATAGAAAACAAAACTTCAAATTCCTAGAATATCGATTCTCAAATCCTACGTCCGTATTCCATACTTAATCAGCTCAAGAACTCCCTGATTCAGGGAGCTACTGTAGCTCGATATTCTGCATCTCCATCTTTTTTGATCTCTAGAATGACTGCCGATCGAATAGCATTACGACTTGAATCAAAAGAAATCTTTCCTGTAACTGTCGTCAAGTCAGACAATTTGGCTAGAGCAGATCGAATACCCTCTGGGTTCAATGACTGAGCACTCTTTAAAGCACTGATTAAGACCTGCATCCCTTCATATCCAGTCACTGCTAATCCATCAGGCAGGATTCCATACATTTTTTTATAACTCGATAAAAATTCTTTAAGCAGAGGTGAAGGATTCTGATAAGAATAGGAAGCTGAATAATAGCTTCCTTGAAGAGCTTTTCCTCCAATCTCACGAAGCTTAGAAGAATCCCATCCATCCCCACCAGCAAGAGGGATATTCAATCCCAAATCTCGAGCCTGACGCGCTATCAAAGACACGTCCGTATAATATCCTGGCAAATAAAGAAGACTAGGCTGCTTTGCTCGAATGGCAGTCAACTGAGCCTTAAAGTCAATATCCCCTGCACTATAAGTTTGATGAATAACGATCTCGCCTCCTGCTTTTTGAAACGTAGCAATAAAGCTTTCTGCCAGGGCAGCACTGTAATCACTTTTTAAGTCTCTAAAAATAGCTACTTTTTTTACTCCTAAAGTATCAAAGGCAAATTTAGCCATCACAATCCCCTGAAAGGAATCCATCAAACACACTCGAAAAATATAATTCCCCTGCTCCGTGACCTTAGGGTGAGTTGAAATCGTCGCAATAAACGGGATCTTCTGATCTTGAGCAATGGGAGTCATCGCTAAAGCATTTGAACTGATCACTCCCGTAATGATCGAACTCATACCAGGTAGGGTGATCAACTTACTGATAGCCCGAGCACTTTCATCTGCTTTTCCCTGTGAATCCAAGGAGACCATCTTAATTTTTTTACCCTGAATCCCACCTCTTAAGTTCACTTCTTGTACTGCCAACAGAATGCCTTGATGGGCACTCATGCCATATGTTGCCTCACTCCCCGTAAGTGACGACACCTCTCCTACCAAAATCGAATCCTCTGACTCATGAGCTTTATTAGAGAAGGATTGATCTGATTTTTTTGAACAAGAAGTCAGCAGAATCATCATAATATAAACAAGAAAAACAGGAAGCCAAACAAAACGGAATCGACTCACCCAGAAAAGGGTTTGAGATTTTACTGGATTCAACTGAAGGCTTCTTCTGATTTTTTTCATGACGCACCTACACAGGTTGAGTGGGGGTTTTCTAGTATGACAAACAGCTTGACTTGTCAATATTTTAAACCTTTGTTCAAAGATTTCAACTTGTCCTAAACTCAGTCTTGCAAAAAGAAGCTCATCTCAGGTATAAATTAATAAAAAGAATATAAATAAAATCAGGAGAACTATCATGAGATTCAGCCTAAGATGAAAAAACATTTTCTGTCTTTAGGGCTTGTAATTTTAGCAATACTAGGTCTATCGACTACAAAAAGCTGGTCGATGGGAAATAATTGCTGCTCAATTAAAAAGGGTGTAACTCCCTTGCGAGAATCCAATCAATTTGACTTAATCCATGTGAGTTGTGATCGAGTTTCGATCAGTAGCAGTCAATCTGAACAGTTTTTTGATAGTTTTCCTGATGCTATACTCGTCACCTCTCAATCAGGGCGGATCGTCTATGCTAACTCACAGACTACTCAACTTTTTGGTTGGACTCGAGAAGAACTCTCATCCTTGAAGGTAGAAGACTTGATGCCTGAAGAATACAGAGAAAACCATATTCAACTCAGAGCGAGTTATACAGAAAACCCTATACAACGGTGTATGGCTGATAGCCAAATAAAAAAAGGTCTTTGCAAAAATCAATCACAGGTTTCCTTAAAAATCGCACTCCAACCTATTCGAGGGAGCAACTTCGATGAACTGAGTTGTTTTGTTATTCTCCGTGATTTTTCCAAAGAAGTCACTGCAACCGAAGTATTAGAAAAAGCAAAAGTCCAAGCAGAACAAATCGCAAGATCTATCAGTCACGACATCAGAACACCCCTACAGGCGCTGATAGGCTTACTTGAATCCTTGAAAAGCACCCCCCTCACTTCAGAACAAACTGAGACCATTAACGAACTTGAACAAGCAATGGATAATATTTCAAACATCGCAAACCACCACCTCTCGGCTCTATCTCCTCGTCCTTTTCTTTTTTCGATTAAACAACTTGGAGAAGAACTCATCACTATTTACAAAACTAATGCGAATAAAAAAAAATTAAAATTAAAATTAAAATTAGATCCGTTACTACCAGAATATGCCTTTGGAGAAAAAAACTTAGTCCTAAGAATTTTAAGCAATTTAGTCTCTAATGCAATTAAATATACAGAATTTGGAGAAATAGAGATTCTAGCTTTTAAAGCAAACGATCAAGCAGGAAGGTTAACCCGATTTGAAGTCCGAGACACAGGGCCGGGTTTTTCCGAAGACGATTTAGCTCATGTTTTTCAAAAAAATTGGAGAAGAACAAGCGATATTCAATCCGAAGTTCAAGGCACAGGTATTGGACTGATGACAGTAAAAGAACTCATTGAAAGAATGCACGGCAAAATTGGAATTGAAAGTAACTTCGGACGTGGAACCTCGGTTTGGATAGAGGTCGACTTAAAGGCACCTGACACATCTGAAATTCAACAAGAAAACCCAAAACTGTCGAGTACAAGGTATGGAAAACAGAGATTAGAAAACCCTTTTCAGATCTCGGGCAAGTCTTCTAAAATTCTCATTGCTGACGATAATCCCATTATCTTAAAAACTCTTAAAATTTCCTTAACTGGACTAGGATATCAAGAAATCCATTGTGTTTCTGATGGACAACAAGTCATTGAGGAACTTAAAAAAAATGATTATGATCTAATTTTTTTGGACAATCAAATGCCTTATCTATCAGGCATTGAAGCTGCTCAAATCATCAGAAAAATGCCTTTAGAAAATCAGCCTATTTTGATCATGCTTAGTGGCGATGACACTCTGAAGACTCGCCAAGAAGCTGAAACAGCTGGAATTCATATATTTCAATCCAAACCCGTAACGAGTCCTCAGTTAGAAAAGATCTTAGATTCGGTATTCACAAAATCTCTCCAGGACTCCTTTGTGCAAGACTTTTGAATCATTCTTGACTCTCAAAAATGATTTTATGATATAGGGTACTCTTCATGACTCGGTCTTACTGGCTACTCAAAACTGAACCCCAGAGCTATCCTTTTCACCAGCTTGTCCAAGAGAAAAAAACAAATTGGAATGGCGTTCGCAATTTTCAAGCGAGAAATTTTCTAAAACAAATGGAAAGGGGTGACTTAGCGTTGATCTATCATAGTGGCAATGAAAAAGCAGTGATGGGAACAAGCCAAGTCATCCGAGAAGCTTATCCTGACTTAGACCCTAAAAAACCGGGTGACTGGGTCCAAATCGACTTAAAACCCATCGAATCTTTTTCAACTCCAGTTCAACTTGCCGTCATCAAATCCAATCCACACCTTAACGGCCTTCTTTTAATCAAACAATCTCGTCTTTCAGTCATGCCAGTGGACCCCACTTGTTTTCAGATCTTAGTCGACCTTGGAAAAGTAAAGCCATGACTCCGGACTGGAAACCCTTTCAAGTCGCTCTCCCAGGAAATAAAGCCGACTTGCCTCGGTCTTTAGAAACTCTTGAGGGAGTAGGAGACCGCCTCAGAGTAGCTGCTTTTGCTGAAATTCAAGCCCGTGAAGCATTCCTTTGGGCCACTTCGTTTTTTAAGGAAGCATCCTCTGAACTTAAGCAGGCTTGGTCGCAACTGGCCATCGATGAAAATCGCCACTTGCAATGGCTTCTCACGCGGATGAAGGAACTCCAAATTGAGATCAACGCTAGAAAAGTCTCCGATCAGCTTTGGTGCTCACTTTACTCTTGCCAAAACACCCGAGCTTTTTCCCTCTATATGGCCAGTGCTGAAGAACGAGGAAGAGTGGCGGGAATGCGATTTTTCGAAGTACTTCATCCTACAGACCCCGTCACAGCCAGAATTTTTAAAACAATCGCCGAAGAAGAGGTAAACCATATCAGAATGGCTAGGCAATTTTTTGATCACTCCCGTTATTCGTAAAGCTCACCTACCTGTACTTCCAAACCCTTTAACCCCACGTAAAGTTTCATCGAGCTGACTCACCTCAACAACTGCTGGAGTTGCAATTGGAAGAATCAATAACTGAGCAATACGCTCCCCTGCTTTAAGATGAATGACTTCATTCGAAAGATTCCACAGTAAAATATGAATTTCTCCTCGATAGCCAGCATCAATCACGCCACCTGCCGTTTTTACTCCTCTTTTGGCCAATGAAGAGCGATCTGCAACTAACCCAACATACCCAACAACTAAAGCTACAGCAATTCCAGTCTTAGCAACCTTCCCTTTTCCAGGCTCAAGGAAAATATCTTCAAGACCATAAAGATCCAGACCTGCATCATCCGGATGAGCCCTAGTTGGAAGAACGGCCTCTTGAGATACTCTAAAAATCGAAATAGAATTAAAAGTCTCATTGCTCATGCCCATACTCCTCTTAGATATTCATTTATTTCCGACTCAGGAATTTCTTTTTCTTCTCCCGTAGAAAAATCCTTGAGTTTAAAAACATGATTCACCCATTCTTCTTCACCTGCAATTAAAACCCAGCGATACCCCATCTCTGAGGCAAACTTAAATTGTTTCTTCACCTTGGCCTGTTCCGGAAAAACATCAACAACCACTTTTCCATGAGTTCGAAGACTGGAGGCTAAAGATAAAATTTTCCCTCTCAATTTTTCATCAAAAACAGGAATAAAAATTAACTTTTGAGAGTTAGATTGTTGACTTTCATTTTCAGCTAAAAGTAAAGTCAAACGCTCAAACCCAAGACTAAAACCACAGGCCGGAATCTCTTGAGCACTCCATCGGCCAATCAACTGGTCGTAGCGCCCACCCCCTCCAAAAGAATAACCCGCAGAAGAATGTCGCAACTCAAACACAGAGCCTGTATAATAAGCCATTCCCCGAACCAAAGTAGCGTCAAAAACAATCCTCTCGAGTGGCAGATTGAGGGCCTCTAACAAAGAAATCAGGGTTTTTAAATCACGAGCAGCTGGATCATGAAACTCTCTCGCCGCATCCAAAGACAATCCATTTTTTAAAATCGTAACTAAATTCTGAGGGAGCTGCGACCCAGAAAGTTGAGACACTTGATCCATCCACTCATCCCACTCCATTTTATCTTTTTTATCGAGAAGCACAGCGAATGAATCTAAACGAGCTCCGATGAATCCAAACTTCTCTCCCAATGCTTGAATGAGCCTCCGATCATTGAGCCTCAACTCAAAACCCCTCGCTCCAACCTTATGAATTGCATGCACAACAGCCTGAATCACCTCAAGCTCTGCTCCAACCCCAGTGGCTCCAACAATATCCACATCACACTGAATAAACTCACGGAATCGCCCTCTTTGAGGCCTCTCAGCTCGCCACACCGGTCCAAGATGAAATACCTTCCAGGGCAATCGAATTTGATTTCGATGCAAAGCAACTACCCGAGAAAGTGGCAAAGTCATATCAAAACGAAGACCTACCTCTGCAATTTTATTTTCATTTTGTAAGGCCTCTTCAAGCTTTGCACCTCGCTTCAGAATTTTAAAAATTAATTTTTCATTTTCATCCCCCCCACCCCCTTGCCCCATCAAAATATCCAAATGCTCAACCGCTGGAGTTTCCAGGGGCCAAAACCCAAAGGATTGGTAGACCTCAGAAATCAGCCTCATTAACTTAAATCGACGAAGGGCTTCATGCTGGATAAAGTCCCTAAAACCAGAGGGAGGATGAATAGAAACCATTTGACGCATATTAACGTACTCCACGGACTGAATCCATTCGAAAAAAATGCAAAAATTGACTTTTCCCCCTATTCTGGTAACCCTTCATCATTCAAAAGGAGATGGCTATGACTGAAAATCAAATGACCTCCAATTCTCTTGGTTTTTCTAAAGATCTCTTTATTCTGCCATTTGATCATCGAGGTTCATTTCAAGAAAAACTTTTTGGAATTCAAGGTCGAAAGCCTACTCCTCAAGAAACCCAGGAGATTGCAAGCTATAAGAAAATCATCTTTGAAGGTTTTAAAAAAGCTATTGAAGCAGGAGTGCCTCAAGAAAAAGGAGGGATTCTTGTCGATGAACAATTCGGCACTGAAATCCTAAAAGAAGCCCAAAAACTCGGATTTATGACAGCCTGTCCCACTGAAAAATCAGGTCAAGATGAATTTGATTTTGAATATGGCTCTGAGTTTGGTAGGCACCTCAGTCAGCTCAATCCCACCTTTGTTAAAGCCTTAGTTCGTTATAACCCAGAATCAGACCCAAGCCTCAATCTGAGGCAATGTCAAAAACTAAAGACTCTTTCTAACTATTGCCACCAACACCACCATAAATTCATGTTCGAGCTTTTAGTCCCTGCCACTTCCCAGCAACTAAAACGCATGAACGGAGATCCCTCCTTTTATGACCGAGAACTTCGTCCCTCACTCATGGTAGAAGCCATGAAACAACTTCAGGACTCAGGAATTGAACCAGACGTTTGGAAACTAGAAGGAATTGAAACCCAGAACGACTCTCAAAAAGTAGCTCATCAGGCTAAGGCGGGTGGACGAGAGAAAGTTGGGGTGATTGTTTTAGGTCGAGGCGAAAATATTGAAAAAGTAAAACACTGGTTAGCCATAGCTGCTACCACCCCAGGACTGATCGGCTTTGCTGTAGGAAGGACTATTTTCTGGGAACCCCTTCAAGGAGTTAAATCACAAAGACACTCACCTTCAGAAGCAGCTGATCAGATTTCAAAAAACTACAAAATGTTTTGTGACCTGTGGATCAGTGCGAAACACTCACTGGGATCAACCTAAACCCAGATATTTGAATGAGCTTCACAGAAGTGTTTGTCCAAAAAGGATTTTGCTTAAAAGCAATCGATAAATTTTCATCTAAACGCGAAGATGAAAAAACGTAAGTAGATCGAACAGGAGAAAGAAATGGCAATTCAGTTTTTTGGCTAGAAATCGACCTAAAGCGATTTAAGCTCTCCTGCTTTTTGACAGCCTCCTGTTTTTTGACATCCAAAGATGAGTGCTGATCTGAATTTTTTGCTGTGACTGGTAAAGACCCTAAGAGGAAAAAAAGAGTTACAGAGAAAAAAAAGATTTGAGTCACCCTAAACTTCGAACTCAAAATGGTACTTCTTGAGCATAACAAACGCATTCCCTCCTCTTGTTTGTATCTACTATTTAACTATTATACTGGGTTTTCAAAAAATTGAACCTGTGTCATTATTGAACTGCTCTGTGAGGCCTATTTCTAAAAATTATAATTTAATGAAAATAATCCAGAAATTCGAATAAAATCAATTCCTAATAAAAAACTTGATCCCAGTCGCATATTCCAGCGATCCCATAGTTGCCTTGAATAAAAAGGACTTATTCCATAAGTTGCACTTTGAGTTTTTGAGGAATAAGAAGTTTGTTCTAAAATGAGTTCTAATCGAGTTTTTGTATTCAACACCCATTTACCCTCTAAACCCAAGGACCAAGAAGGAAAAGCAAGAAGTTGATTGGCCAGTGCTGAAACTCCCTGAGCAGGACTGTTTGGATATCTCGCGACATCCACCAGATCAATTTGGGAGATAAAATTGTCCACGTCTTGACTGTAAGTAAAATAAATCACCCTCAAATGGTAACTGGATTCAGGCTGAGGAGAATAAACAAACTCTGGACCATACTGATACTGATAAAGCTTGCCTCCAATACTAGGAATTTGTGATTTTGAAGCAAGACGAACACTCTTGGCTTGAATCTGATGAAGATTGAATCCTAAAAAATAAATCAATTTCAACTGGGGAAATGATTTTTCAATGCTTTGTTCCTCTTCCTCTTCATCATCCGTGCCACGGATCATTTGACGACGCAACTTTTCTAAATCCATGAGCTTTTTAAATCGTTCATTCTGATAGTATTCAAAAGCATCTGAACTTTCTGAAATTCGATCTTCATTTGAAATTTTTGAAAATTTTTTATTTATATTAAACAGATATTCAAAGCGAAAAAGAGCTTGACCGTGGCTATAGGCTTCATCTGGAATTCGGTCATAATCAATCTCAAGATCAACTCCAAACCGAGGTTTAAAGTCTAATCCAATTAACATGAGTGCTGAAAAAACATCTTTTGACACACTCAAATCGGGTCCTTGAGCAGGGCTTGTCATCAGTGAATAACCTACTCCTAAACCCCAAGTTAATGGAGATGGAACAGGCTTTGCTGTCATAGGAAGACCTGGAAATCGACCCTGAGCTTTTAAAAATTGGGACAAGAGATTGGGACTTACCAAAGAGGAGTAGGTGAGCTGATGATTGTCCAAAGCTACCGAATCCTTGGAAAACCCAAGAAAAAACAGAAAAACCGCAATCCAACCCACTTGGATACCCACGACACTCATCCCCTCTTTCAAGCATTTTTTTACTTGAAAATTCAAGTTTTTTACCTAAAATTCTTTTTATCAAACACAACGTCTCAACTCCATGATATCTTGTAGACGTCTTAACAAAAGACAGGAGAATTTCATGGACATTGCTCTTTTTAATCTCGATGGTTTCTTGTTTTTACTTCGGTGGCTTCACCTCTTCTTTGGAGTCATTTGGATTGGCCACTTGTACTATTTTAATTTTGTTCAGGGGGCATTCTTAGCAGAAACAGACGCTCCTACAAAATCCAATGTTGTGCAAAAGCTGGTTCCAAGAGCCCTGTGGTGGTTCCGATGGGGTGCCATGTACACCATGCTTACCGGGATTGTTTATCTAGCTATCAAAGGCCATCGAGATGGCTTTGGAATTTTTGAAACCTCTTGGGGGATTTCAATCCTCATGGGAGCCGCTTTAGGGCTTTTGATGTGGGCGAATGTCTGGTTTGTGATTTGGCCTAGCCAAAAAAAGGTCATTCAATCTGCAACCCAAGTTGCTCAAGGAGGCTCCGTTTTACCTCAAGCTGCTCCGGCTGGAGCTCGAGCAGGAGTTGCCTCCCGGACTAATACCCTATTTTCAATTCCAATGCTATTTTTTATGGGAGCAGCAAGCCATCTTCCTATCCCTTTTGGCCCAAATGCGAAGGTTGGACTTCTTTTTACAATCTTTGTGATCCTGATTGGAGCCCTTGAATGGAATGCTCTTAAGGGAAAAACAGGCCCATTAACAACAATCAAAGGGGTTATCACGTGTGGCTTTCTCTTAACAGGAGCCCTTTACCTCCTCATGGAAATCCTGGCAAAGCCATTCTATTGACCAGTCTAAAGGCTTTTCGTCCTGTAGCCTGGAATTTAGTGGGTATCATTATTTGGATTGCTTTGAGTGGATGTCACTCAAAAGAAACTCAAACGACTACTCTCACTATCCCTGCTGCTTCTCAAAAAAGAGGGAAAATCATTTACCAAACTCAATGTACTGCTTGTCATCACTCAGACCCTAAAAAACCCGGAGTTTTAGGGCCTGATGTTTTTGGGTCTTCTTCAGAGCTGCTAAAAGCAAGAATCCTTTATGGTACTTATCCCCCTGGATACAAACCTAAACGCTCAACTCATACGATGTCTGCTCTTGCTCATCTTAAGGATGAAATTGAATCTTTGACTTTGTTTTTAAACTCAACAGATGAGCATAGGCATCCAGATTAACCTTTCGTAGTCAGTAATCAAGTCACTCACTTAAAAGCAAATAGAAGCTTAATATCTTCATCATCAAAGGAAAGTCCTCCTCCAAAAAAGAATGGGATCTGACCATTGAACGATTGAAATGACTCAACTCCTGCCCTCAAATAAAGATTTTGAATTGGCATTGCACTCAGCGTGACTCGATCATTCAAGGATGAAGCGGAGTTTCGAACATACAAATCATTTCGAAGAATCACCCTTTCTTCAAAGCCCTTTGGACCTAACCTCAGAGTAACAGAGACAGCTCCATCTCCAAAAAGAGCTCCTGCAGATAAATCCAAACGCCTAAAAAAAACTTTCCCTAGCATCCCAGTCAATAACAAGCTGGTTTGCTCGATTGTTTGATTCTGAACAGTTTGCGTTTGACCTCCGGCTGTAGTTATCACTGTGGTATTTATGATTCTCCCACGAGGATCGGCTGATACTCCTAAAAGGTAATACCGTTCACGATTAGGCCATATTCCAAGACTAAACCAAGCCCGGCCACCATTGTAAGAAGTTACCTGAACTGCTCCAAAGTCTACTACAAATCGAACATTTTGGACTCGATTGAGCAGAGCATTGATATTGCGAATCGCTAGCTTCAGTTCTTCTGCATAGGTAGGATCGTTGAGAAGCATACCTACAGAACCCTCTCCACGATTCACACGGACCATTAAATCTCGAAGCTGCTCAATTGCATCCTCGAGTTTACCCAAAACTCTCTGAGCGATTTGATTTAAGCCTCCCTCTGGAGCTAAAGTATTTGCAGCATTCTCCAAAGTCTGATTGAGCTGCTTCATCGTTTTTTTTAAGTCCTCTGGATTAATCGCTTGTTTGAGATTATCCGCAATTCCAGTTACCTGTTGCACTAAGTCATCGACTCTACTCATTAAGTGCTGAATATCTTGGGACTCATGACCCACAGGAATCTGTTTCCCATCTGCTGATTTGGACTCACTATCAGAGCCTGCAACTGCAGCCATTGCTGAAGGCATAATGGAAAAAGACTGGAACATAGACTTCCAAAATGATTTTAGACCGAGATACCTCACAGGCTTTAACTCAACAAACTTATCTCCTAGAAAGCCCTCTCCCCGAATATAGGCTCGAGTAGTCGATAAGACCTCAACTGGAGCCGTTAGGCAAATCCCTAATGAAACATGCGTCTCCGATAAACTCACCGACTTCAAATAACCAATTTCAATCCCAAGCGACCGAATAGGAGATTTAGTTTTTAAACCTGTAGCATCTTCGACCTTAATCTGCACGAGTTGGCACGATCGCCACCAGTAAGGCCGATCATTCACAATCACAGTTAGCCCAAACATCAAAATCAAGGCAATGAAAGTAAAAACCCCTACCTTAAACCGAATCAACAGATCCGACTGCTTCGTCATATTCATTCTCTACATCACCTTCAGCTTTTTAAACCCAAAGGGTAGCATCGAGGTTAAAAAATAATCACTCAGTAAAATAGAAAGCAAAGCTGCTACCACAGTATTGCGTGTAGCCTCACCCACTGCTCTTGCTCCCCCATAAGCTCTAAACCCACAAAAGCAACCCACCCCAGTGAGAATGAATCCAAATGTAGCTGCTTTCACCCAACAATGGAATAAATCAATAGGATCTACAAATTTAATATATTGATTCCAATAAATGACAGATTGAAGCCCCATGACCCCACAAGCAATTATAGCTGCAGCAAAAGAAGCAACTAAAGAAAAAAAAGAAGCCAAAAGGGGAACCATAAAAAACCCTGCCAAAACCCGAGGCATGACCAAGTATTCTATAGGATCAATTCCCATCACTTCCAATGCATCAATTTGTTCAGTGACCTTCATACTTGAAATTTCAGCAGCCATCGATGCCCCAGCCCTCCCAGTAACCATCACCCCAGTCATCACTGGACCCAACTCACGAAACAAAGCAACTCCAACAGAGCCTCCCAGGATGGCTTCAGCTCCAAATTGATGAAAAGAAACATATAATTGATACCCTAAAACAGCTCCCAAAAACAGTCCTGCAGACAAAGTAATCCCTAAGGAACTCACTCCTATTGACTCACACTGCCTAAGAAATAACCCTCGTCGCTTCCAGAAATATTGAAACAACCTAAAGGTCTCAAACACAAAAATAGAAAATTCACCGAAAAGAGTGATAGTCGAAAAAAAGAACTTGTTAAATCTCACGATAATCGAGTTAAAACCAGTTGGGGACGAAAAACAAGAAGGTTCTTGCATGAATAAAAATATCCAGATTATTATTTTAGGCTCAGAGCTCTATTTTATGGAAAAACCTCTGTGAACTGGTTTTCAAGACTCATTTTACGCAGGGCTGGACTCATTGCACTTCTTGGCACTTTACTGACAGGATGGGGCACCTATTACTCTGTTCAGCTCTATAAAAATTTAAAAACAGAAATCCGAGAACTTTTACCTACTACAGCTCGAAGTGTTCTGGATCTCCATGAAGTCTCCCTTCGTCTAGAATCAATTGACAATCTGGCGATTCTTATTTTTTCAAAAAAAGTCCATGATAGCAAACGCTTTGTCATCGATTTATCAAAAAAACTAGAAAAAGTATCCCCCACAATTATTGCTAGCATCGATTATCGAATCGATCAAGAACTCAAGTTTTTTAAAGAACGCCAAGCTCTTTTTATGGACTATCTCGATTTAGTTAAAATCCGGGATTATGTTCGCAACCGAATTACTTATGAAAAAGAGCTTTATAATCCTCTTAATATTTTTAATGACAAAGATCTGATCGAGCCAAAACTTGATTTTTTAGCCCTTAAAAATAAATACCAAGGTAAAATAGCCGAATACGATCGTCTCCCAGGGGGGTTCTACGCAAGTCCTGATGAAACAAAACGAGTGATTCTCGTCAATTTGCCAGGAGGAGCCACTGGAATAGAAAGTGCTCATCGACTTAAAAATACAGTTCAAGAAACCATTCTTTCACTACGCCCAGAAACATATGCATCTGATCTAGAAATTAAATATACCGGAGGAGTTGAAGACACCATTGAAGAACAAGAAGCCCTTGTTGCTGATTTAGAGCTATCCACCATCATTGTAACGTTAATAGTCACACTCGGAATGCTCCTTTTTTATCGCAATATCCTAGCAACATTCATTCTACTCATAAGCCTGTTCATGGGCACTTTATGGACCTTTGGAATTTCCTACTTTATCGTTGGCTATCTCAATGCAAACTCTGCCTTCCTAGGCAGCATAGTCATTGGAAATGGAATTAATTTTGGCATTATTTATTTAGCTCGATATCTTGAAGAACGAAGAAAAAACTACTCCCACCTAAGAGCCACCCGAATAGCCATGCTTCACACAGCAACCTCCACCTGGACAGCTGCCTTAGCAGCTGGCTTATCTTATGGATCGTTGATGCTCACAGAATTCCGAGGGTTTAATCAGTTTGGTCTCATTGGACTCGTAGGGATGATTCTTTGCTGGATCAGTGCTTTTACGGTCTTACCTGCACTTCTGACTGTATTTGACAAAATAACGGGTCTCATCAAAATACAAAAAAAACTCCCTCGAGCTTACTTATCCCACTCAATTGCTTATCTTGTTGGTCGTTTTCCACGAATCATCACAGCTATCTCTATTGTCATCACTTTGATGAGTTTATTTAGTTTTTCAAAACTAAACTCGGGTATTTTAGAAACGGATCTCTCTCAACTCAGGAACAAAGAAAGCATGACTCGAGGTTCAGCCTACTTAGGCAAATATTTAGACGAAATATTTCAGAGATATCTTTCCCCTTTAGTCATTCTTCCAAAATCTCGAGAAAATGCAGATAGAATTGCTCAATTATTAAGAGAACACAAAGCTCGAGAAGGAAAGAAAAGCTTGATTGCCTCTGTCCAAACCTTAGATGATTTTATTCCAAAAAAACAGTTTGAAAAAATAAAAATTCTAAAAGAAATTCAAAAACTCCTTCCACCTAAGCTTTTTTACAGGTTATCCGAAAACGATCAAAAGCTCTTTCATCTTTATTTCACTTCAGAATCACTAAAAACTTTTGGCCAAAAAGATCTCCCCCCACTCATCCTTCGAAAATTTACTGAAAAGGACGGTACGATTGGAAAAATGGTCCTAGTCGAACCTCCACTCACCAATGATACTCAAAAAGCCAATAACCTCATGCACTTTATCGGAGAGCTTAGAACCATTGCAGACTCAGTTGAACCTGGAGCCCCTGTCGCAGGAACCATGGCTATTTCTTCGGATATGATCGAGGCAATCTCTCGTGACGGCCCAAAAGCTACTCTTTTTGCATTTATTGCTGTTGTTATTTTAGTGATTTGCCTATTCCGAAACTTTAAAACAATTGCACTCATTTTATTTTCTCTTTTTCTTGGAGTCATCTGGTTCTCAGGACTCATCCTTGGGTTTGATCTAAAAATTAATTTCCTTAACTTTATCGCTCTACCCATTACTTTTGGAATTGGAGTGGACTACGGGGTCAATATCTTTCAACGTTACCGAGAATTGGAAAGTGAAAACATTCTCTACGTTATTAAGAGCACAGGGGGAGCCGTAGGACTGTGCAGTTTTTCAACCATTGTAGGATACGGATCTCTCCTCCTAGCAGGAAATCAAGGGTTTGTCAGCTTTGGAACCCTTGCAGTCGCTGGAGAAATTGCATGCGTGATTGCTGCTGTTATTTCTCTTCCAGCCTACCTCCACAGTCAAAAACTAAATCGAACCCGTTTGACTACTCTTCGCTAAAGCAAAGAGACGATCTATAGCTGAAAAATTCGATAATACAGCAACGAGTCCTAAAGCGATCACCATTGGATGAGCCACTGCTATTGAGTAATCTCGATTTGTTTCAAACCAAACAATTGTGAAAGGAGAAAGAGCTGCACCCAAAGTTAAGTAAAAAGCTCTCTCAGGACGTCGCATACTGCACTTACAAGGAGTTAAACCCAAAGCTTCAGCTTT
The DNA here is from genome assembly GCA_903935335.1 of Oligoflexia bacterium. Classification (GTDB taxonomy): domain Bacteria; phylum Bdellovibrionota; class UBA1018; order UBA1018; family UBA1018; genus CAIZRG01. The sequence continues at coordinate 59,574 of CAIZRG010000054.1, read as the reverse complement.
AGCGGTTGAGTAACTCACCATGAAAGATCCAACCAAAGCTAAAAGAGTGAGAACCAAAAACACAGGGAACTCTCGATAATAAAGAACCAACCCCCCCAAAAAGAAAAACTCAGCATACCGATCCACAGCTGCATCGAGAATTTCCCCAGCATCTGAAGACACTCCCGTCATTCTTGCAACCATCCCATCCAACGAGTCCATCATTCCTGATAGCGCAGCCAACCCCGCTGCAAAACCAAAGTGTCCAAATGCCAAACAAGTACCCGCAAAAAAAGAAAAAACCAAAGAACACCACGAAATCTGATTGGCTGAGACATGACACATCACAAAAAAATGTGCAAAAGGCTGGAAAAACCAGTATCCAATTTCCATCAATCCTTTACTGAGCAAAAAGCTATCCCCCTGTTGATCTACTCGATCAAAATGGGCCTGACCCTTTTTTAAAACTCGAACCCCATAAAGCAAAACAGTCAGTGCTGTAATCCCGAATAAAAATAGGACCGGAATTAAGTCCAAAGTCATCCTCTTCAACCCTCATCAACACCATAATAAGTTAGGCCTAAATGATGAATCAGCTCTTCCTGAGTAAAAAAACGAAGAGTATTCTCCAATTTCAAAAGTTGAACAGAAAGATCATGCTCTGGAGTAAGACCTCGCTGAGTAACAGGAGCTTTAAAGTAAAAAGAGAGCCACTCCTGAATGCCTCGCATTTGAGCCCGACTAGCCAAGTCCATGAATAAAGCCAAATCCAGCACAATGGGAGCAGCTAAAATAGAGTCACGACACAAGAAATTAACTTTAATCTGCATCGGATATCCAAGCCAGCCAAAGATATCAATATTATCCCAACCTTCTTTATTATCTCCTCGAGGAGGATAATAATTAATCCGAACTACATGATGAAGATCTTTGTACAACTCAGGATACCGCTTTTCAGAGAGAATATCTGTTAAAACACCCGTCTTTGAAACTTCTTTAGATTTAAAAGACCCAGGATCATCCAAAACTTCTCCATCCCGATTTCCTAAAATATTAGTACTATACCAACCAGCGACTCCTAACTGACGATTCCGAAGTCCAGGAGCAATTACAGTTTTAAGCAGCGTTTGACCTGTTTTAAAGTCGGAACCACAAATAGGTGTAGCCATTTCATTTGCAAGCTCCTGCAAACAAGGCATCTCCACTGATACATTCGGAGAGCCGTTGGCGTAAGGAACTCGCTCACGAAGAGCAGCATAAGTATAAATCTGTGAAGGAGAAATAGCTGGATCGTTTCGCTTCAGTCCTTCCTCAAAAAGCTGAAGGGATTGATGTACCGAACTTGGAGGCGTATAAACCTCAGTGGAAGCACACCAAACCATCACAGCTCGATCACAATGATTCACTTTCATGAAATTACGAATATCAGATCTCAATTGATCAGCTAGATCCATTTTATTGAGACCTTTTTTCACGTTCGGACCATCTAACCGCTTTACAAATTCACGATCAAAAACTGCTGACATCGGAATAATTTGGGAGAGAGGCTCTTTCAAAGCTTCAATTAAGTCTTTTTCTAAAACTTGAGCGTGCTTTGCTGCTTCATAAGCATTCTCAGGAAAAAGATCCCATCCTCCAAAAACTAACTGATCTAAAGAAGCAAGTGGAACAAGCTCACTCACTTTTTTGAACCGATTCTCCGTTCTTTTCCCCAATCTGACCTGACCGATTTGAGTATAAGAACCAATTGGCCGAGCAAGACCCCTCTTAATAGCTTCGACCCCTGCAAAAAAAGTCGTTGCAACAGCACCCAACCCAGGAGTCAAAACAGCAAGTTTTCCTTGAGCTTGGGAAATTTTAAAATCTCTTTTTTGTTCAAGCTTCACCAACCTTACTCCTTTTCTATCTGAGAAATTTTCATCTTTTTGTAAAATAACTGCTGTCAAAGTCTATCATTAGTCCAGTTTTTGACTTATAGCAAACTCTGAATAGATGTGGATAATGGAAGCTCTCGACATCCCTCTTGTGCAGATTGGTAAGATTTTGAAATAATTTGAATGCAATAATATGCATCCCTTGCCTCTTTTCCTACATAATCGTGATCGTCAATTGCTTTTTTGAATTGATCAAATAAAGAATTAAACCAACTCACATGGCTTGCATCCATCCAATTTGAAACAATCGATCGCTTCTCAACGGTCCAAGTCACTGCACCTTGAGCAACATCAGGTCCTTGCGTCTTCTGCATGACTGCCACCTGGAGTTCATCATCATCGACTGTAATTGAACCTTTTTCCCCTTGAACCGTATAAATCACCTTTCTCACCCCTGCAGTCCAGGATAGATGAGTATGTGCTAGTCCATTAGGAAAACTTAAAACAGCTGTAAAATTATCTTCTGTATCATATCGATCTGAATCTAAATTAATCATCTTGGCTGTCACTGCATGAGGATAAGCTCCCATCCAATCAAAAGTCAGATAAAAAGTGTGACTTCCATGATCCATCGCAATCCCACCGCCACTCAACTTTTTTTCACGCCTCCAGTGAGTATTCCATTCAGTCACTCCTTTTGCATGAGTGTTACGATACGTATTTAAAGTCAAAGAACGTATTTTTCCAATTCTTTGACTCGAAAGAATATCACGAATTGCAAGCACCACAGGGGCATGTTTATAATTATGACAGGGATATAGCACCTTCTTCACCTGAACAGCATGTTTGAGCAATGCCTGAGCTTCCTCTAAAGTCGTCGTTAATGGTTTTTCACAAAGAACATGCAGACCACATTCAAATGCAGCATGAGCAATCCGCGCATGATCCGACGGAGGAGTACAAATATCAACAAAGTCCAGCCTGGAGCTTTCCGCTTTCAACAAATATAAATAGTCTTTATATAAGTTTGCTTGAGGTAAAAGATCCTTTGCAAGTGCAAGCCTAGCTTCACAAATATCTGCTACCGCAACAATCTCGACATCAGAATGAATCTGATCTCTTTGAAGGTAAGCAGGTACATGACCTTTTTCAGAAATAAAACCAAACCCTATAATAGCACCTTTTAGCCGTTTAGGTGCGCTTAGTAATTGACCCATACGTTGTCCTCTTATATCATCTTTGCACAAAGGTTGACCAAAAAATGAGCTATACTCCAACCCAAATTGAACCCTACAGTCCAACAGAAATGACTATAACGTGGAATAGTGGGCAAAATTTTATTCTACCCTATATTGAAATTCGTTTTTATTGTCCCTGTGCAGGCTGTGTGGACGAGCATACTGGGAAGCGTACAATAGAAAAAACCTCCATTCATCCAGCTATTTGTCCCACTCAAGTGCAACCCGTAGGTCGATACGCAATTCAAATCAGTTGGAGTGACGGTCATGACTCTGGAATCTATCATTTTGATCGGCTTTTTGAACTTTGCCAAAAGCAAGGCCAAAAACATGAGCTCCAGCAAAAGAAGAATACCCCCCCTCTGTGAGTCCAGTTAAAAATCAATATGAACGATTTCCATATCCTCCCATTCCAGTGATAGCCCTACCCGATCGGGACCAGGGAATGGGTTTAAAATATGAAATAGGGCGTTCACTCAGTTCAAAGCTCACTCCAACATCGTTTATAAATTCAAAAGGACTCAAAATCTTAGTTGCTGGAGCAGGGACATTAGAGCCATTAGTCGTTGCCCAAGCTCACCCCTACGCTCAAGAAATCGTTGCTGTTGATCTCAGTCAAACTGCACTCTCAAAGCTTAAACATCGAATTCTTCTTGCAAAATTAACCCGTTTCCCGTGGAGACTCCCACCCATCCGGTTGATTTGTGCAGACCTTTTAGATTGGCTGAAAAGCTCAGCTTCCTTTGATTACATCATTGCATCCAACGTGATTCACCATGTTCCAAATCCTGCTCAACTCCTTAAACTTTTTTCAGATCGTCTCACGAATCAAGGACTTCTCAGAATCGTCACTTATCCAAAATCTAGTCGACTCTGGATGAGGCAAACCAGTCGATGGCTACAGCTTCATGGAATTGATCCTACCCTTCAACCTCTTGTTTCAAAAACTCAAAAAGTCATTGAACTCTTGCCTCCAACCCATCCTGTCCGGCTTTGTTTTGAAAGCCATCCTGAAATAAAAACTCCCACAGGAATTGTTGATGCTTTTCTGCATGAATGCGAATCACCCCTGAGCCCACTTGAATGGAAAAAAGCTTCTGCTGAAGCCTCACTCACTTGCATAGGTGAAACTCAAACTCAAATGTCTCAATCTCATTTCCTCTCAGAGATCGAACCTGCACTGAGCAACCTCCCTTTTTGGGAAAAACTTCAGCTCCTAGATGATCTCCTTGAAGTTTGTACTAATCCCATTCTATGGTTTCTAAAGTCAGACCGAACCTTTTCAGTTGCTCCTCATCCAACAACCGAAGAACCTTCTCTTTTTATTAAGCAACAAAACCAACCTCAACCTCTTTTAAACCATTTGTTTGACCTTCCTTCTCCTCTTTTTTGGGAACTCAAACAAAATCTACTTCGAATGGAATGGCTCCTCCAAAACACAAGTACCTCAGCTCAAAGCTTAATTGAAAAATTTAAAATTCAAGTAGGACCCAGAGTTCATCCTCAAAACTCAAACTGTTTGCTTGAAGGGTTAGCTCTCAGTGACTATGACTTTTCTACTGTAAAGTCTGCTTTACACCCCTGGTGTTCTCAGGACTGGGAAAACCTGAACCAAAAATTTGGTTCAAAATTACGGCTTTTTTCCCCTCAATACCCAGAAAAAATTCCAGGGGATTGTTTGACCCTTCAAGCTCAATGGCTTGAAATTTACCTAGGAACTCACCAGGCTAGTATTCCTGTTGAACTGATCTCAGAAAAAATATAAAAATAAAACATTCACCGTTACTCCAGCTACTAATGGAAAGGCCATAATTCTCCTATAAATCCAATTAATACCCCAAGGAAGAACAAGTGGACGATCCCACAAAAATCGACCGAGTAAAACGAGAAATATCCCAGCTATCCAAGTCCCCAACAAAAACGCCGTAAACGGAACTGCATAGCCCATCCCCAAAGACTTGGCTTTTACAAACATTGGGATCATGACTTCACAAGGCCCAAGGAAAAACAAGACAGTAAAACTACCCCGAATTCCTTGATAACCTAACTGAAAAACTTCCCTCAACTTCACAAGCCTCAAAACTCTCAAAACAATCCAGGCAAACATTAAAAAAAGAGCCAATAAAAAAAGTTGCGCCGAATTCTGAGAGGGGATGCACTTTTGAAAGACCCAATAAAAAAGATAACCTGACAAGACATGAGCAAAAAAAATCCCGATACAAAACCAAATGGTTTTTAATACACTCCATCCTCTTTGCCAAGCCAATACCGAAGCAGGCAACCAATGATCTGGAGCTATGACATGAAGAGTCCCAGCTAAGATAAAAAAAATGATCTGAGGTGCTAATGGAACTATCATTACACTCTCTTCTCTAATCAGTAAACTCGATGGGGTCAAGCTCCGATTCAACTATCCAACAGGAACACAAAACAAAATAAACCCTGTCAAAGCGACCCCAATACCCGCAATCATATCTCCATAACGCTCAAACACTGGATGATCAAGACTTAAGAGACCTAAAGAGACTAAAAGAGTTGCTCCTACTAAAGCTAAAATAACACCTCCCGAAAATGAAATGAGAGTCACAAGAACACAAAGAGAACCCTGAATGACAGCCTTAGCAACTATAGGAATCACAGCCACACAAGGTGATAAACCGAGTGAAAACAGAAAAAAAAAGGGTGCTTTTTTCCCTTTTGAACCCAATCTCACAGATGAGTGCCCATGGCACCGATAATGAGTTAATCCTGCTACCCCCGCATAAATGAGACCCACCACCAGCAGAACAAGCCCAGCATACTTCTCAATTTCTATCTCGTATTCAGACAAAAAACGACCTTCAATCAAAATAGAGACGATTGCCAAAAGAATCGATAAAAAAAGATGCCCAGAAGCAGCAACCAAGGCCCCAAAAACTGCCGTTTTTAAATCCCATTTTCTAGTCTTAGCCATCAAAACCACCGGAAGCCAATGCCCCGGAGATAGAGAATGAATTAAACCCACAGATGCTGCTGTCAAGGCAAGAATTAGCATCGTTTCGCTGATGCTGAATAAGTCATTTTAATATTTTTCATGCAAGAGCCGTGTACAAATCATATTCAAGAAAATAAGTCAATCCATTTCAAAGCTCAAACCCTGATGCTATTGCATCTTTTTTAAATTGCTGAACTGTTTCTAAACTCAACTGAGTCAGATCTTTATGAAAACCGTTTAGTTTTTTAATGAGATCCAAAGGAGCAGTAATAATATGACACCCTACCTGTTGAGCCTGAACAAAATTCAAAGCTTCTCTAGAACTTGCCCACAAAACTTCGATCTTAGGAGAAAGACAACGAGCTAGTTCAGAAGCAAACTGCATCAATGAAACTGGATCACGCCCTGTATCAGCCACTCTGCCAGCAAAAACTGAAACAATTGCAGGAGCTCCTTCAGACACAGCCAGACAAGTCTCGAGGACTTGTTTATGAGTCATAAGAGCAGTTACATTCAGCCGAATACCCTGATCACTCAGTTCTCGAATCAAAGAAGTAGAAGACTCTCCTCTTGAGTTTGAAATCGGGATCTTCACATAAACCTGATGACAATCTTTCTCCCAGCTAGCTATTTCTAATGCCTGGCGCTTCATTTCAGAAAAATCATCAGCAAAAACTTCAAAAGAAATAGGCTTTCCATTGATATGAGTCAGCACTTCCTGACAAAACTCTCGATAATTTTTTACTCCGGCCTTTTTCATAAGACTGGGATTTGTTGTAAAACCCTGGACACTAGGATCAGAGGCCATCTCAATGATGGAAGAACGATCCGCCCCATCCAGAAAAATTTTAATTTTCGAAGAAATTAGACCATTTTTACACATTAAAAATACTACCTTTACAATTCATACGGGCTCTGAGGTATCAGTCTGTATATATCCTCCTATAGCCCAAAATCCATCAAAATGGCAAGGGTCTCTCTAGAGACAAAAAGAATTTAAGACTGAATCACCTTTTCAATGCTTAAAACAAGAAATCTAAAAATAAGATTGCTTAACTGAAATTTAAGATTTATTTTACTTTTCCGTTTAAAGTAAATCTAATTTCAAGTAAAATAAAAAACTCAGGGGATATTCAATGCTAAATTTTCGTATTATTTTTTTATTTGTTTTAATCATTTCATCGGCTTCTTTTGCTACAACTCGAAACCTTGATGACTCTGGATTACCATTAAGATTTAAAGACCTAAAAGAAGACGTCATTTATTTTGCTTCTTCTTATATCATGGCAGATTTTGATAAAAAATTGTCTATTCTCAATGCTTTCTCAGACAAAAAAATTAAAAACCCACTTCATCCAGAAAATTATGTAATTCCAGTCATAAAAAAACAAGATGAACTTTACCTCTATTCAATCATTCCAACCGAATACCAAATTCAACCTGGCGTAAACTTACCCTTTATACCCTCATCAACCTACATCGCCCTAAAGAATTTCCTCCCAGATGAAAATACAATCATCAAAATTCGAGATATACAAGTGGGTCAAACCCGATATCTACGTAATGAAAGTTTATTTTCAGAATCTGAAAATTTTGATGATCTTTTGATCTATGCCTACGATATATCATATGGAAACTCTTTTCCAGAAGCAAACATTGCAGTTACTAAACTACAAGATGGGACATTTTTTGCGATTATCCCTTCTTCAGTCTATCAATCTTACACTTTGGTTTACACCCTGAACAATACTTCAAGCGAGCAATTCAAAAGGAAACAAAGACTTCAAGCTAAGCTAAAAAATTTCAAAGTAAGTCATTACATGATCACTGATGATGAATTAACTACCTCAGAAGATACCATGATGTAAGTCAGATTGAGCATCCTTGTTGCATCCTTAAAGCACAGCTCCTAAGAAACAGCTTTTGGATCTTCAAGCCTCAACGCTTTTTCAATCAGAAGAGAAGCTTCTTGTGCCTTATTCTGACTCACTAAAATCGCAGCCATCCGTTGATAAGCCTCTACCGTCGGTTGATAAGCCACTGACTCTTCATAAACCTGATAAGCTCGCTCTAACTTTCCCTCCCCTTCATAACAAAGACCTAATCTTTGAAGAACGGTTACAGTGAACTCTCCAGACTGAAGAATCGTATAGTAAATTTTACGAGCGGAAACATAGTCTTGCACCCCCAAAAGAAGATCTGCATTTTTAATTAGATATGGAATATTTAATTTTCGATTCGGGAGGTAGATCTCACCTAAAGCGACTTTCTTATTTTCTAAGAAAGAAGAGGAACTCTTCAACGAGGAGTCCGATCGATTTGTATTCTTCTTCTGAACTCGAATTAAAAATTCCTCTGAATCCCAACCCCCTGCAGCATCTCCCAGACGCATCATAATCTCCTGCAAGACTTTTAATCGATTTGGACTGCTTCCAGAAGGAATCGGAATAACCTCAACCACTTCAAAAATCTGATTCTGCAACTTTTCACGGATTGCCTGAGTAAACTGATTTTGATCAGTATGACTAGGATAAACTTCTTGTGTCATTCAGTATTTTCTAGCATTAAACAATATCGAATGCAATTTTCGAACTTAGAAGTCAAAAAACCCTAAAAAAGGTCATTTGGATATCTATTTTACTCAAAAGAGTAACTAAATTGCCCACTTTATCCCCGCTAAAAGCTGCTCATCACGCAAGGTAGTTGAAACACCTGAAAAATGACTCACATTTTGCATCCCTAAAAGACTTCGAACATCAAGCACAACAGTCCCTGAAAAAACCAGTGGAAACTCTAAAGCAAGACTCACAAGACCCCCATAATCATCTGCACCATAGGTTGAAAAATTGTAAGAGTTTTGAAGAGTTCCGGTCGAATTCGTAGAACTATAGCCTCCAAATCCATGAGAAAAATAAACCCCCAAACCTAAAGAAAGAGCAGGCAAAAGACCGAACCTCAGAACTAAAGGAATCTGACCCGTGGTAAAAGAAACTTCCGTAACTGAATCCGAATAAACCTGCTTGAATCCTCGTTGAGAAAATATAAAGCCTGTTTCTAAAAAAACCGTTCGAAACATCTTAAATTGAGTCAAAAATCCGTAGGAAAGAGTGACCGAGTGTGCTCCCACTGAAAAATCAGAACTTGGATCAATCACTCCATGAGAAAGGCTATACCCTGCTACGGGCATAAACGAAACCGCGTTCGCAGACTGAATCCATCCAAAAAAAACGAATACAAAAACTCGCACCTACCCCCCCCCTCATGAAAAACAAAGCCTAGAAAAAATACTGAACCCTCTGAAAAAACTATTTACGCATGAGCTCGATAAAAACCCCAAATAGCTCCATAACCTAGGGTAAGTAAAGCCACAAAAACACCATAAGAGATGAACTGCATCCGACGCATCCCTCGCTCCGTCCTGACCAAACCCCAGCCAATCGAAAACTGCCAAAAGCCATTGGCCAAATGGAAAGCAACTCCTAAAACTCCTAAGAGATAAACCCCCAGAGTCAACGGCTCATTCAAAGCCTCTGACATATGGTGAAAATTTAAAGAACTCTGAGAAAGAGTCGGCTCAATTCGAGTCTTATAAATATGTGCCGGAATAAAAATCAAAAGCCCAATTCCACTTAAGCGCTGAATTGTATACTTCAAATTTTCGAAATAAGGAAACTGCATCAAATTTGCACGGGTTTTTTTTATCCCAAAAAGCCCGTATAGACCATGAAACACAATCGGAATCCAAATGACCAAGATTGTGATTGGCACAATGAGAGGAAAAGACCTTGACTCTGCTAAATGCTGATCAAAAGCCTCAGCACCACTCAAGCTCCTCAGATTCTGATAAAGGTGAACTATAACGTACAATCCTAAAGGAACCACACCCGCTAGACTAAACAATTTACCGAGCCAAAACGATTTTTTCGAATATAAAGACTGACAGTTTTCCATAACCTGTTTTTTACCAGCATACTTCGACTCGCGCCATCAGAAATTTAAAAATTTTGTTTAAATGATCACTTCATCCTGTAAAAAACGAACTGCCCTCACATAAGACTCCAAACCCAAACCCGAGATTTGTTTTACACAAACAGGAGCAACTACAGAAATCTTCCGAAACTCTTCGCGAGAAAAGATATCCGAAAGATAGACTTCTACAGCTGGTCGATCAATCGCTACAATTGCATCCCGAATGGTATAAGAATAATGAGTATAGGCTCCAGGATTAATAACCACCCCATCCACTGATTTTCGGTATCAATGCAAAAGATCAATCAATTCCCCTTCACTATTGGATTGAAAAATCTTCAGAACCACCCCTTGATTTCGAAAATGCTTTCTTAACCTTGAATTTAGACTTTTTAAGATCAGCTTACCATAAACATGAGTTTCGCGCTCACCGAGTAAATTTAAATTAGGCCCATGTAAAATCAATATTTTTAGCTTCAATATAAGATTTTCCTGAGATTTTCTAAAATCGCTTTCTTAGCTTGGTCTTTACTCCTGTTTGCTTCTCACCTTATCACCGGTAGAGCGCCCCGAAAAGAAGTGTTCAAGAAAATGTTTTTGGGCCAAAATCCAAACACTTAAGACCAAAAAAAAATTTCCTTGAACACTGACCCTAAAAGGTTAATGAAGTATCTTTTCAATATACTCCAACGCAGCCTGACAATGAGGTTCCTCAGGAAAAATCTGAAGTGCTTCCCTAAACTCTTTGGCTGCTTGAACCATCAGTCCTCTGGCTAAATAAATTCGGCCTAGATTGATGTAGGGGAAGTGCCTTAAATCATAACGCACAGCCGCTTTTGCTTTCTGTAGCCACTCCTCTGCTTCATCGATTCTCCCTAATGTAATCAGATAAGTCCCAATATCGTTATAAGGATTCCCTAAACTCGGATCAATGGCGATTGCCTTCTTACACTCCTGAATGGCATCCTCAATCCTCCCTTGAAAACTATAAGCCCAACCACGATAGGTATAAGACTCTGCCGTCGGATAGATCGCAATCGATTGAGTATAAAGATCGATTGCCCTAGGCAGATCCCCGGATTGATGATGCTTCTGCCCTTCACTCCATAGAAACAGAGCTTTTTTCTTCACTAAATTGCTTTCCACTCAAAACCTCCTGTTCAGATCGAGAATTTTCAGGTAGAGAAAGGCTGGAAAGGCACCCTGAGTCAATTCAGGGGCTTTAAAACTCGTTTGTATTCAAAGAAAATATCCTCTCCCCATTTTCATCCCCGCAATACTTTAAAATTATCAGGAACCCAAACCTAGAAGCAACCTTTGTTCTTGACCTTTTATTTATTTTTCAGTTTTGAGAAATAACAGATCAGTTAGATTTTATTGGAGTTTTACTTCAAAGCACCGATCAGCTTGAAGTGAACTCTCAGGAACTTGAAAAGCTCAAACAGTCTGTAAAATCATTCAAAATCAATCGAATTCCCTCAATTGACACTGAGAATTCAATCCTTTTAGAAAAAACACTTAGGACTCTAGGACTTCATTCCACAGAAATTTCAAGCAGAAAACAAGCCCAAGATTTGATTCAACCTATCCACGGTCCTTCCCTTTGGCTGATCCCTTGGAAATTCCGTTGGATTGAGAAAGATCTGTCCGTATTGCAGCTATGCTCCGAACTCCATTCCCTCAATCCATCCGCTTACCTCATCTTATTAGAAATCCCTGCTGAGATTCCATCAGAACACTTGTCTACGCTCCTCAGTTCTCAAGCCAACGATTTTTTGATTCAACCCATCTGCGAGATTCAACTGAGGACAGGTGTTTTACATGCGACTCAATCTTTAAAATCAATTCGTTTCTTTGAGATGGCAAGAAATATAAATCATAGCATCAATAACTGTCTTTCAGTCATTAGTTTAACCGCTCAAAGACTAGAATCAGACACAACGGACTCCAGCATCAAGCCTGAAGACCTCCTCCAAGCAACTGACCGAATCCACCGCAATATTGAAAAAATCATACAAATCCTACAAGGATTTTCAACCCTCATGAAAGATCATGAGACTGTTTATGAGGTCGATTCACAAAAATATATAAAATAAAAAAGACAAAACTCACAGCAATAATCCAATGAAGCTTTACCTTGATCACAGCTACCATATCTTCCGGCGACTGAAGAAGTTCAGGATGAGCTCCAATCACAACTTGACCCAGCCAAGACAAAACAAAACACCAAAGACCAGCACCCAAGACCGTCGCTACACTAAATCGACTCAAAGACATCTTCAAAAATCCCGCTGGAATCGAAATCAGATGCCGTACAACTGGAAGAAGTCTGGCTAAAAAAATCCCAAAGAATCCATGTCGACTCATCCAATCCTGAGCCCATTTGATTTTTTCTGGGGAAAGAAAAATCCATCGACCATACTTTTGAATGAGCGGTTCGCCCACCCAAGCCGATAGAGCATAGCTAACGACTGAACCCAAGTAGCTTCCTCCTGTCCCTGCGAGCACCACGCCCCAAAAGCTCATTTTGCCTTGAGAAGCCCAAAATGCAGCAGGAGGCATGACAATCTCCGAAGGAACTGGAATAATGGAGCTTTCCATGGCCATCAGAACAAAAACACCTAGATATCCCCAAGCCTCTACCCATTCAAACCAAGTTCGCAGCAGTTCATGAAACATACTGTTTACTAACATAAGAAGCATGATAACACTACAGCCTCAATGTTAGCTCAGTGCTCTCCCTATTCTTTGAAAATACCCTTAGAAAGCCTTGCCAAAGAAAGCTGGACAAAACAACTTTCCTATTCTTACTCAAACCTCACTGACCTCATTGAAAATCAATGGATCAACCCTCTTGAAGCTGAAAAGCTTGCTGCACTGGGAAAGCAGTTCAAGCTCCGAATCACCCCCTATTACGCTCAGCTCATACAAAACTCTCTGGATTGCCCAATCCGTAAACAAGCGATTCCGGATCTAGGGGAAAATGACCCTGATCTACCTTCCTGGGCAATCGAGATGAGCCAAAGATTCTATGGCCGCCCTGTTCCCTGGCATCCAGATGCCATTGGTGATGTTGAAAATCTAGCAGCCCCACGCTTAACGCATCGCTATTTCAACCGAGCCATTCTTCATGTCACCTCTTCATGTGCAGTTTATTGTCGATTTTGCTTCAGAAAATCTCATTTAGGAAACCATGAAGAATCCTTGTACACAGGCTCTTTGGATCCTGCTTTTCAATATTTAGCGCAGCATCCGGAAATTAATGAACTCATCCTCACAGGAGGAGATCCTCTCTCACTTTTGGACCTGGCCTTACAGAGAATTTTTGAAAAAACCGCTCTCTTGCCTTCCATTCAAACCCTAAGAATCCACTCTCGTATGCCTGTGACCTTACCCTATCGGTTCACCCCTGAACTGCTCGAACTTTTTTCTAAACCATGGCCCTATCAACTCACTTTAGTCAGCCACTTTAATCACCCGCTTGAGCTGACTGAACTTGCTTTAAGTAAACTAAAAATTATTAAAAAAACAGGAGTGACTTTACTCAATCAATCCGTCCTTCTTCGAGGAGTCAATGACTCTGTCTCCTGCTTAGCACAGCTCTTCCAAGGGCTGTATCAAAATGGAGTGGTCCCTTACTACCTTCATCATCCGGATTGGACTCCTGGAACTTTCCACTTTAGAACCAGCTTAGAACGGGGGAAAAACCTTTTCTCAAAAGTTAAGGGACTGGTCTCAGGACCTGCCCTTCCCCATTATGTCCTAGACATACCTGGAGGAGGAGGAAAAATTGACCTCTTAGGTTCATCCCACCAAAAAAAAGAAGACTTACCCCATCCACACCTCAACGAAACACTTCAGGGAGCTCTTTACCAAATCAAGTTCCCTCAGATTCGAAAAAAACAATCTCAAGACAGTAATTTCTATTTCGATTTATTTTTTCGTGAGATGAATTAAAATTGGGGGTATTTTATCCATGCGATTTCTAGTCTTTGTTCTATTCTTCCTGGCGAGTGCCCTTGGTCATGCAGAAGATTTGCAAGAGCGTTTTGGACTTCGGTTTGAGATCTCCCCTGTGTGGCAGAGTGTAAACCGAATTCAAATTCCTACTCCTGAAGGAACTCGTTATGATTTTACATCTTTAGGATCGGGACCGGCTTGGAATTACCGTATTGATGCAAAATGGAGGGTCGGAAAAAATAGTGAAATCAGAGCGCTTTACGCACCCCTTTCTCTCACTCTGAATGGACAATTAGGCTCCAACGTCATCTTTCAAAACACGTCTTTTTCAGGGTCCTCTGATACAGAAGGCCGATATCAATTTAACTCCTATCGCGTCACCTACCGCTACAGAGTTATAAACCAGGAGAAATGGCTACTTTGGGTAGGACTAACAGGAAAGATTCGAGATGCAGAAATTCGTCTCACTCAAGGAACCCTATCCGCCTCGCGTTCCAATGTAGGCTTTGTCCCTCTTCTACACGCTCTATCTTCTTACCAATTTTTACCAGACTTTCGAATTCAGGTCGAAATGGATGCATTAGCCGCTCCCCAGGGTCGAGCAGAAGACATCAGCTTACTTTTGGGTGCTAGACTTCTTCCTCAAATCGAAGCATTTTTAGGCTACCGCACCATTGAGGGAGGATCTGACGGTGGAGGGAGTGTCTATAATTTTGCTTGGCTGCATTATGGGGTCATCGGTCTCGGCGTTACATTTTAGAAAAATGTTTCAATCCAACTTGAGTTGATCATCAGCCAAAATTTGAGTACCTAATCCCTAAAAGGTGTGACAAGAGTAGAATGGATTCCCTATTTTGTAGGTCTTTATGTTGGAGTGTAGCTCAGAGGGAGAGCATCCCCTTCACACGGGGAGGGTCGTAGGTTCAATCCCTATCACTCCAACCACTTCAAATACTTAGCTTTTTCAGGTTAGAAAAACGGAAAAGAACTCCCAGCCAGCATTCGCCTACTCTGGGCATTGCAATCAAAAAGATCAGCTGCCCTTCCGTTGACCGGCTCAACCCTTTTGTTATATAAAAACTTAAAAATTATGGCATGGGTCCACGCTGGAGCAGTCAACCTGGGTATCGTTTTTTTCTTACATTCTCTCGTTTTTTCAGCAGGGAGAGTTCTCTTCGCTTGCGATGAGAAGCAATATACCCATGCAGTTCAGAAACTGAAGAAAATCTATCACGAAGATCAAAAAGATCGGGAAGATTTTCAAAAATGGACTCCTGATCGAGCTCAAGAAGTTTTAAAAAGAGATCGCATCCGAAGGCTCAGAGTAGCAAGTTTGTTCTCCCAAGGATGTCTCAAATCAGCCGAGGATTATCTTTATGCTGCAACCGTATTTCAACATGGGGAAGTGCCCGATCATTTTCTTCAAACCTACATTTGGGCCTACACAGCTTTTAAGAAAGGAAAAGAATCAGCAGGACAAATGGCTGGAAATGGAGTGGATCGCTACCTCATGAACTTGGGTTACAAGCAGCTTTTTGGAAGCCAAGCCGTAACTGATCAGTCGGACAAAGTGAATCAAAATCCTTGTTTTTGTCTTTGGCCTATTGAAGGTTCATTTCCGGATGAAAAACGAAAAGAAATGAAATTCAAATCTCAAAAAGAATTGTTGAGTTGGCTTAAAGAACTGAATCAGGGTAAAAAGGAATGCTCAAATATCTTTTGCCAGGTGGAAACGAAACCGTTATTACCGGGAACCATTCCAGGGATTTGGTAAATCGATGAAAGTAGCTACCCGCTATAGATATCCAGACCAACTTTCGTAGTCAGTACTCAAGAGAATCTCTTTTAGTGCGTAAAGATCTGGATTTCGACCCGAAACCATTTTCTTGAGCACTCTACATAGACGCAACCAGACCCTAACTGTAATTTAACCTGGAATAGATTTTATAGTTTGTATAAATTTTTTTAGTTGAACTGTTAATAATCTCACCACCTGCTCTAATGAGAGACAGATTTAAAATATTTAGATCGCTTTTAATTTTTTAATTCTCCTCTCTGGCCATTGGTATTTTTCTTGCATTTTTTTATTCAATAGAAGAAGGTGATTGCATGATGGAAAAATTTTCAATTAAATTTATTCAGATTATAACGATATTCGACCTACTGTTACCAACAGTAGCGCGGGCATCATATCTAGAGAAATCTTTTGAGCTCAGTAAAGTTTTTAGTACTGAAGAAATTGAAAAAATAAATCAGAATGCAAATAATGCTTTTCCATATCCAAAGCCATCAGATCGAATAAGTCAATATTGTTTTGAACTTGGTTTTGAATGGGGAATCCTAGGCGAAAAAAATTTGGATGGTACCAAAACATATTTTATAAGCTGTCGTTCGAAAAATGAAAACAAGAGTGACTCCATCAGATTTGATTTCGCTTCAAGATGCTCGGATCAAGAATTAAACCCAGCTACCGCCTCAGCTAAAGATCTCATTGAAATTCTAGAAAAAATTAAAGAACATCTTTCTCCATCTGATTTAAATCTAGGAGAGGTTATAGACAAATTATTTCCTAAGCAAACTATAGGATGGTCTCATAAAGATACAACGAAACAAAATCATAAAGAGATTCGCTATTACTTTAAGCACGATTATCATGATCAAGACAGCCTGATTAAAGATATTTTAGAATATTACATAAAAAAACTTAAGTCTTATCAAGCGATGAATCGCTCAAAAGAAGACGTGGATCCAGTTCTCAGTACGATAAAATTAATCAATAAAGAAAAAGACGGTCTCTGCGCAGGTCTATCATGCACATGGGTTTACGGAAATAAACTGTTTGAAATAGAACCTAAACCCAAAGGAACCAAAATACCAAGTATCGAAGCTCAAAAAGAAATAAGACTTCGATTACTTCGAGGCTATGAAAACCTCTCAGGAAAGGAAAGAGAGGAAATTGAGAACTACTTCAGCATAGTGATTGAGTTACAAAAGCCAGACAGCGAAATAAAGCACGGAAACAAACAGAATCTTCTTAAGGATTTCGATGATCCAATTATTGGAAAAGTAAAACAAGTTCATACTGGATTCTTTGGTACAGACAAAAATCAACAAGAAATTCTTGAATTTAAGAATAGTATTCAACCTGGGAAAATGATTATTGTAGCCAAAAGCGTCTTCAGAGAGGGAGAACCTGGACATGCAACTGCACTTTACCAAAATACTCATGGGCGTATTACCTTTTATGACCCAAATTCAAAGTCTGGAGAAACTGAATTTGTAAGCAAAGACAAAGTCCCTGATGAATTACTTCAAAGAATGGAAACAAATGATTCAGATCTCATTCAATACTTTGTATTTGATATCCAAGGCCAAGAAAATTCTGATGGAAATAACAGCACATCGCCAAGCTTAGTTCATTACCCAAATTATCAGCAAGCAGAACTGATAAAAAAGAATGATAGCAATGAACCGCAATTCAATGGTATTGATCCTCACAAATGGGGAGAACCCTTTAAAGCTGGAGGGGTCATTTGGAGTAAAATAGCTACAAACGAGGATGGACGTGTCATGTTCATGCACCAGCGGGATCCCCAAAATCCAGATGCTCCTTATCAACCGAACAATCCAAATGCAATAGCTTATTGCAAATCGATTGGTGGGAGACTTCCAACAAAAGAAGAATTGAGTGCTTTGCGGAGAGAAAATGCTGTTGTATCATTATTTGAAAGAGGCTTGAATCTTCCTCCACCTGCACAAATGCATGATTTTTGGTCCTCGTCTATGAGCTCAAAGAATTCTAGACGAGCCATTGTTTTTGAAGCTAATTACTCCAATGACAGCATGACCTACGATCCTACCTGGGCTTATAAAGCAGTTTTTTGTGTGCGTTAGTGAGGACAAGAGTTCTATTTAGGTTTTAATGCAGCCACCATCTTATTGTAGCTTGTTGCAATTTCTTGAAAAAAGTCGTTTTTTCGGAATTTAATTTCTTTAAGTTGAGAATAATTCTCTACAGAATTCAAATAATAAGTCAGCTTAACGAGTGGACCTGCAATTCGGTGAGAAAAAATTAATCCAAATACTAACAGAAAAATAAAAATTAAAGCTGCTGCCAAAACAAAAATCCAATTCATCATCACTTCTTGCTTAGCGAGAAAGACATAAAAAACATGATCGAAAGGAATTTTATAGATTAACCCTAACTCTCTGAATTTCCAAAAAAAATAGCAATTTGCACAATATGCAATACTAATAGAGACTACACTAGATATGACAGTGTAGAGAATAAACCTCATTTGAAAAGGGGGATTAATTAAATATTTTAAACGCACTGATTTAACTTTGTTTCTACTCACAATATCACCCTCACTCTATTTTTTATTCATCTAGCTAAATCTATTCCTGTAATTGCATAAGCCCAGTATATATTGTTTTTGATATAAGAATCTGGGATATAAATAATTCCCCCATCTCCAAAACCTATGCCCCAGGAATTTTTTACGATAAAATATCCATTATATGGACTGCTCTTATTATTTTGAGCGTAAGCAGGAGCAGATGAACCCAAGAAGTTAAAAACGGTCTGATTGGACACAAAACCAATCGCGAGCATAGCATGACCACCCGAGTAGGTGCCTACTGGAAGAGGGTATTGGAATGAACCCGGATCAGGAAAAAAACCATTTGAACTTATCAAAGAATCATTGACCATGGTTACAGCAAAAACAACTGGGCTTGCAGCAAGCGCACCCACAAAAAATTGAAAATCCGATAGATTATTGAGATTTAAAACTGGAATGTTTAAAAATCCATTATCTCTTGTGATCTTGACTCCTAAATTAGGATTAGTGATCTGACTCAGCAAACCAAATAATTGAACTCCGTCCTTCTGGTAGGCGCTAACAGGCATTCCCTGAGAAGGAGTGTACGAGCAATATTCTATATTTTTTCTACCATTGTAAATATTATTATCACAAGCTCCTAAAAAATAATTTGGGTTATAATTCCAATAATTTTCAAAAGGGACTCTATATCCAGAATTTTTAGAATAGTTTAAATATTCAAAATCATTATACTCATCCGTATTTTGATCTTCTTGAGCTGTATCAAGTACACCCTTACCTTGAAAATATAATGCCTGCTCCGATAGATTGATTTTTAAATTATACTTCTGCATCACGGCCATTTCCATGCCGGCTACAATTGAAAATGCAGTACAAGTTCCCCGAGCCCCCTGATTTTTAATGCAAGTGAGATAGGGTTTTAATGGGAAATTAGTTTTTGAGAATATTCCATTTTGAGCTGGGGCATTTAAAATTCTATAGTAAGCATCAGCTCCTGTGCCTGCACCATAATCACTACCATCACAAGCTAGTGTTTGGTTAACATTAGAAGTAGCAGATCTAAGAACGCCCGAAATCGTTTGGACATTTCCTCCTTTGACAGCTGAAGATGAATTCTCTAAAATAAGAGAATTTGCTGTATGAATATTTATTTCAATATCTTCAATAGAAGAATTCACTAAATCCTCTGGTTTTGGAAGTGCCCCTCCCAGCCTCAAACGAATCACCGTCTGATAAAGTCCACGGTATACCGCAAAGAGGCTTTCTTTATCCTTTATAGCACGAGTCGAGTTTGCAACGCTCCGAACAATATTACGATAGCTTTGGAGAATAAAACCGCTTTTAGTTTTTGAGTGCTGATCTATTGAAGTCGATGGAGAATTTTTAAATGATTCAAGCGCGCGAATAGGGCCATTTCGACTTTCGTGGTTAGCAATCGTAAGCAAATCATTTCCTAGTTCCGTTGCAGATTCAAGTGCACCTCCATTGAGCGAATCCAAGACAGCAGCCTGATCAGCCTGCTCTGCAAACGACAAGGATGCAGAAGATGCAGCCCCCACTACTCGAGAATAGGAAGGGTCCATAGTGCAGCAGATCAACTCTGCAACCCACCCTGTCGGTTCTGCACAGTTCATATTTGAATTAGAATGTCCAGGGATTTCTGGAGAACAGTCTTTATAAAAACCATAAGTCAATGCTGAGGAAGCGTAATGGGCTTGCGCATAATAAGTAGGTGAAGTAATTACAATGGGTTGCAAACCTGTATTTTGTTGAAATGGACGAGTAAAGCCTATTGTAGAACTTTTTAAATAAACCCTGCTACTGAATGAAGATGGCACTAGATTGTAACAACTCAATGCAAGTTTGAACGGACAAAGATAGGAAGTTCCATACGTATTCTGTGAGTTTTGGAAACAGTCAGAAAGCACAACTGATCCATTTACCCCGTTTGCAGAAATGACAAAATTTTGGGACCTGCCAGCAACATTTGTTAATGGACTACAAGATCCAGGGTAGGATACAAACACTGGACTGCTTCTAACAGCAAGCACATTAGCTTCCTGATACATATTGAATTGATCCAAAGAAATCGTAGTAATCGACGGATTAGCTAAGTTAGGATTATTCACTGGAATAGGATTTGGCAAGATGGGTCTTGGCGAAATCGAAGGCGAAGTAGTCAAACTGTTCGTATTTGTCGAATTGCTTATCCCATGGGTTGTGATTTGATCAGTAAAAATACTACAACTTACAATGGGGATTGTTAATAATATGCCTGCAACTAAAGCAGCAATTTTTGCGCTAACAGAATGCATCATAATTTACTTTAATTATTTTTGAATAATATATCAATAATTATTGTAATTGGTCATTCATAATGCAATAAGTCAATCTCTGATTTATGCCAAACGGCACAAAAAAAACTCAGACGAACCTTCCTTTAATCTGTATCTGCAGCACTCTTTGGATCGATGGGCTTGCCGTCTAAACTAGCATTCACATCCGATCTTAAAACCTGAGAAGGCCGAAAGGTCAAAACACGCCGAGCAGTGATTTCAATACTTTCTCCTGTTTGAGGATTTCGCCCCACCCGAGAACGTTTATCTCGAACAACAAAATTGCCAAATCCTGAAATTTTAATCTTTTGACCTTTACCTAAGGTTGTTTTTAGAGTGTCAAACACTAACTCTACAAGATCCGCCGCTTCCTTCTTTGAAAAACCAACTTTTTCGTAAAGAGCTTCTACAATATCCGCCTTAGTCATTGCCACAATCAACGTCTCCTCTTGATCCTCATATAGCCTAGAACTCACACTCCAAGTGTAAGCCTAGACGAAATCTAATTTTATGCCCTGAGCTCAGCTCCTAGGTCTTTTTTCCAACTCTGGACGATACGAGCTGAGATCGCCTCTGTTTCCTCTTCCCTCAAACTTCGATTTTCATCATAAAAGATAACCCGTACCGCAATACTTGTCATCCCCTCGGCGATCTGAGATCCTTCATAAATATCAAAAACTTTAACTACTTTCGCAAGAGGTCGACCTACTTTCATAGCAAGCTGGCAAACCTTATCAGAAGCAATGCCTTTCTTCACAATTAAAGCAAAATCCCGCTCCATCGAAGGAAACTCAGACCAAGGCTTAAAAGTAGGAACCGAAGTAGCAGCTCGAGAAAACTTCAAAAGCAAATCCCAATCTAATTCTCCAAGCCATAAAGGAGATCGAATCTTGAGAGCTCGAGCTTTTTCTGGATGAAGAAGACCAAAGTAACCTAAGACCTGCTGCCCAGCGAGCATTTCAATGACTTGCCCTGGATGGTAACAACTCTGAGGAAAATGATTCGCTGAAGAAGCTAAAGGGCCATCTGAGACCTGAACTCCTTGATACCTGACTCCACGAACTCCCAAATCCGTCCACAAGCAATCCCACACCCCCTTTAAATCATAAAAATCTACTTCACCCAGTTCTCCTCGTAAAGCCTCTGCATACCTCGGCCCAGAAAGAACAAGAGCTAAACGCCAATTTTCTTGAACTCCCGTTTGAAAGTGTCCTTCAGCTTGAATGGGAGAACAGGCAGAATGAAAAACAGGCCTCAGTTCAAAAAGCCTAACTGCTAAAGGAGAAGAACCAAAGTGATGACTCCAATTCGTCAAAGCATTTCGAATCAACCCAGGAAGCAGAGAAGGAACTAGAACCCCCTGTTCTTCACTTAGGGGGTTAGAAACTGGAACTGTGGATGAACTATTAAACTGAGTGAGCCAAGCTGCACTACTAAAAGCTAAATTAATGGCTTCATGAAATCCACTTCGGACCAGTGAATCCCGAGTGCGCTCCAAAAGCAGTATTCGAGACAAAGCCGAATCAGAAAAAATAGGAGAACCACTCAGCGTTGGAAGTGTTGAGGGAATCTGATCATATCCCACGGATCTAGCAATTTCCTCAGCCAAATCTTCTTTTAACTGTAAGTCTAAACGATAAGAAGGGGGCTCAACGCGCCAACCTTGGTTTTCTCGAACCACCCGACAATCTAAATTTTTTAAAATTTCTTCCAACTTTTTGAAGGAAAGAATCTCAGATTCTCTTTCTATCCCTAGTAAATCATGCAAGTCGTAAGCCCCAAATCGAATCCATTCCCGAGAAAAAACCTGAGTCCGAGAAGCTATTTTTACCGAAATTCCACCTCCCTCCTCACCCCCAGCTTCTTGAAATACCCAAGCACAAAGTCTAGCTAAAACATCAGGCAAAGCAGAAGGGTCAATCCCTCTTTCAAATCGATATGAAGCTTCTGTTTTGATTTGATGACGAAGCGAGGCCCTGCGAATCAAAGTCGGATTAAACTCTCCACACTCTAAAAAAATATCTTGAGTTTCAATCGTCACCTCGGTGTTTGACCCTCCCATCACCCCAGCTAACCCAATCGGCTTTTCTGCATCAGCAATGACAAGCTCAGAGCCATTTAAAGTCAAAACTTGACCCCCTATGAGAGATAACTGCTCGCCCTCTCGAGACATTCTTACCTGAATCTCACGACCTGCAATCTTTTGAACGTCATAGGCATGAACCGGATGCCCCAGTTCGAGTAATACCCAGTTCGTAGCATCTACCACGTTATTAATCGAACGAATCCCTAATCTCTCCAACCGCTCAGCCAATGCTTTCGGAGAAGGCCCCACCCGAACCCCACGAATCAAAAATCCATAAAACTGAGGTGCGCCCTCTCCAGCATTCAAGGAAACTGAAATCGGACAACCCCTTAAATTCAAATTCCTTCCCTGGAAATATCTAGGCCTCTGAGCAAGAGCTGCACCCACCTCACGGGCAATACCAAAATGACTCAAACAATCTGATCGATTGGCCGTCACTTTCAAAACCAAGATTGAATCATTGCGACCCAAAACTTCAGCAATCGGGAGTCCCAAGGAAGTCTCAGGTGGAAGAATTAAAATCCCTTCGGACTTCTCCTTAAGCTTGAGCTCTTCTTCAGAACAAAGCATACCCTGAGAAATAATCCCTCGAATCTTCCCCGCTGAAATTTTTACTCCGTTTGGAAGATGCGCTCCCACTTGAGCTAATGCAACTTTATCCCCAACCTTCATGTTCTGAGCGCCACAGACAATTTCAAAAACTGAACCAGAACCTATCGTAACTTGGCACAAACTCAGTCGATCCGCTTGTGGGTGCGGTTTGCACTCTAAAATTTGAGCACTTACCACATGATTCAAACCGTGATTGAGTCGCTCAATCGACTCTACCTCTAAACCTCGTTGAGTGAGAAGCTCTGCTAATCCCTCAGGACCCTTGATTGAACTGAGATCTAAAAACTCAGAGAGCCAGTTCCAAGAAATTCGCATCCTGATCTACCTCATTTAAATTGACTTAAAAAACGTAAGTCACCCTGATAAAGAAGCCGCAGATCAGGAACCTGGTAAAGAAGCATTGCAATACGCTCTACTCCCACCCCAAAAGCAAATCCACGAACCTCATCATCTTGAGAGTAACCGGCCATTTCAAAAAGTCTTGGATGCACCATCCCTGCTCCCAAAACCTCTAACCACCCAGATCCCTTACATACTCGACACAAGGGAGACACCTTCACACGACACTGAAAGCAACTGACATCAACCTCTGCTCCAGGCTCTACAAAGGGAAAATAACTCGGCCTAAAACGAATCTGAGTAGATGAACCAAAAAGTTCTTTTGCCCAATAAAGAAGCGTTCCTTTCAAATCGCTCATGCGAACCCCACGGTCTACCCATAATCCTTCAATTTGATGAAACATCGGAGAATGAGTAGCATCGTTATCACATCGATAGACAGCACCAGGACAAAGAATTCGGATAGGAGCTTTTTGAGCTCTCATCGCCCGCATTTGAACTGAGGAAGTATGTGTCCTCAAAACAATTCCTGGACTTAAAAAAAAAGTATCTTGCATGTCTCGGGCAGGATGATCGGCTTGAATATTCACTGCTTCAAAATTAAAGTAGTCAGTCTCCACTTCTGGACCTAGTGTGACATCAAACCCAATTCGACTCAAAATTTGGATTATTCTTTGTGTCGTTTGAGTCACTAAATGCAATGAGCCCCGATGAAGGCAACGAGAAGGAGCTGTGATATCAATTCTTTCTGTTTGCACTTTTTGAGCAAGCCAAATTTGCTCCAGTTGTTGCTTTCTTGATTCTAAAGATTCTTCAATCCGTTTTTTCCACTCATTGGCCATCCCGCCAATCTGAGGACGGTCGGAAGCAGGAATAGCTCCTACCCCTTTTAATACCTCACTCAAAGCACCTTTTTTTCCTAAAATAGAAATTCTGACTTTTTCTAAAGACTCCAGGTCCTGAGAAAACTTAATCTGTTGGAGAGCAAGTTCTCCAACGTCTTGAAGCTTTTGTATCATGAGACTTTGAACCAGAGATTTTTAACCAGGTTTTGAAGCATTTTTTATTTAAATGAAAAAAATCAAACTGCAGGCGCTAACGACCGAATTTGATCAATCATTGCAGTAAAGGCTTTTGGATCTACAATTGCAATATCTGATAGAACTTTACGGTCGAGCTGAACTTGAGCCTTCTTAAAAGCAGCAATCATCCGACTATAGCTCATCTGGTTATCATTAGCAGCAGCTGAAAGCCTAGCAATCCACAATTGCCGAAAGGTTCTTTTCTTAGCCCGACGATCCCGAAAAGCATAAATCAAAGAACGATCCACTGCTTCAGCAGTCCTCTTAAACTTATTTTTTCGGCCTAGGACAAAACCTTCTGCACGATCTAGAACTTTATTATGACGACGGCGACGTTTAAATCCACGTTTTGCACGAGGCATGATAACTCCTTCAAAAAACTAAAATCATTCTCTCCAAAAAACAGTTACGAACCATAGGGCATACATTTTTCAACATGCTTGACGTCCCCATCAAAAACATAGCCACCCGAACGAAGCTTCAGTTTTCGAGCAGAACTCTTATTCCCTAAATTGTGACGTTTATGGGTACGTTTAAATTTCACTTTACCTGTTGCAGTGAAAGAAAAACGCTTCGCTGCTGCTTTTTTTGTCTTTAATTTCATAAGGGTTGTACCCTACCGTGAACCCTGATCTTCGTCAAGACTCTTTTATACAGCGTAACATTGGAGCTTTCTACCCCTTCAATATGGGTTTTCCTGAGATAGCTGAACGAATCGACAGATCTGCCGAACTCCCTTCAGAGGACCTCACCACAACAGATCCCTTCCCACTTCCAGCAGAGCCTTTCTTCTGAACACCGGGAGCTAAAACCATGATGAGCTTCTTACCCTCAATTTTAGGTGGAGCCTCGATCGACCCCACATCTTTGACGAGCTCAGCTAACTGCCGCATGATCTTAAAACCTTGATCAACATATGTAATTTCACGTCCACGAAACATAATCGTGATCTTGGCTTTATCCCCATCTAACAGGAACTGTCTTACATTTTTAAATTTATAATCTAAATCGTGCTCTTCAGTCTGAGGACGAAGCTGGATCTCTTTTACCTTGATGACTGTTTGTTTTTTCTTGGCAATTTGTTCTTTTTTCTTCTTTTCATACTTGAACTTGCCATAATCACAAATTTTACAAACCGGCGGCTGAGCATTCGGAGAAACCTCCATGAGGTCAAGCCCCCGATCTCGAGCCATCTGTAAAGCTTCAAAAGTAGGAACTACGCCGACTTGATTGCCTTTTTCATCAATCAATCGAACTTGAGGAACTCGAATCCTTTCATTGAGCCTATGCTCATCTTTATTTTGATTTGGAACTGGTCCACGGGGAAACCGTGGTCTTGGAAACGAAGGGCCCGACGGGCTAGAGGGACTTGAAGGTGTAAATGCCATTCTTAAATTTGGTTCTTAAAAAACCTCCTGTATCTTTATCTAGTACCTGAGTTAGGTCCAGGTTGTCAACACCTGAGAGAATGGAGTAAAAGTAACTTATGAAAACAATTCAGGCAGTCACAATCATGAGTTTATTGGCTCCAGCTTTTGCCAACGCAGTCAATACGCCACGAGGAACAAAACAAGACCATTCGCCACCTGCTTCTGAGAGTAATGTACAACAAATTGCTGATGCGTTGGGATTAGTTGCCCAGTTTCTTGGAGGATCCAGTCAAACTGCTGCACCATCACCATCACCTACAGATGGACCTTCGTTAGTCGACTATAAATCACGACTCCAAGCTGTAAACGTCATGCGATTAGTGAGTCAGAAATTCAATCAAGGAAGTAAAAAAGTAGTCCGATTAGCACGGATCAGAAAATATCTTGAGGTTTTGAGAACCTCCACAGACTTAAATGCATGCAACCGCGCAGTACTTGGAATTGAAAAGGAAAAACCTGAAGAAAGCGAAATTCTTTTAGAGTTATTGAGTCTATTTAAAAGAAATAGCATTGCTTCAGACCCAATTGGAAATCTTCTGGAAAACCTAAAGCCAAAAGACCTACACTATCAGAGCGCTGTAATAACAGTGTCGCTACCACACTTAACAAGAGAGCATTATCGCCGAGAACAACAGCTCTTAAACTCTTTGGCAGGTCCGTCAAGATCTCCTGAAACTCAACAGTTCATGACAAATCTTTTAGTAGACCCCAAAACACACCCCTCTTTTAGAAGAACTGTTGTGAATTTCTACTCAAACGTGATTGCCCCAGAGACTCCAGATGTTTTAGAAAAAATTGCCTTTCAGGATCTTGATCAAGTGGTAAGAAGCACAGCTGTGGATAAGCTCAGATCTGTACCCAATTTCAAAATGAATTACAGTCCATGGATGGAAGCATTTGAAAATGAATCAAACGAGTCTGTTCGAAAAAATATTATTTATTTGCTCAATGAGAAAACTGCGAATAAAAAAGATATCGAAATTGGATACTCTGAGATAGAAGCTTTATTGAATTATTTTGAGAGTCTTTCGTGTAGCTATGACCGCAATAGAGTTCTTAGCTTGCTTCGAAGCATCAAAGACCAAAATGGTCGCATCGCCGATACTATGATCCAAGTATTTCAAAACGCAACTGATTCAGATGCAATTCGTATAGCTGCACAAACCTTAGCAGATATGACACTCCAAAGCGAAAAAGGAGCAAGAATGTTTACTGAGGTTTTGGAGTCCTTTGTTTCTAGTCCTAACGACCATAACTTTGAAAACCAAAATACTAGATATAGGCTTCACTGCTCTGCTTTTGGACTCTCAAGAATGCGGGCAGATGACCCTGACTCTCAACGCCTGATCATAACTGCGCTGAAGCATCATCCTGATCTCGCAGGCAGCTTACATGACCTCAAAGTGAGTTATAACGGATTTGAAAAGGATCTGATTGAAGCCCTTAATCAGTTGAAATCACAGCCAAACCCCTCACCAAACCCCTCATATTCACCGGGGCCTTATGGGGCATACTCAAATGGACCTGATTCATATAAGATCAACAGCGTCCTAAAGATGCTCAAAACTACGACCTCCTTAGATTTGATGCTTCAGGAGAAGCTGCTTGAATTATGGAAAGCCTCTGAATCACCTGAAATATTAGAAACCATTGCCACGATTTTTAGAAATATCAAACCAAAGAATGAAAAGATCCAAATACAGATGGCTCAAATTTTAGCAGCTGACGTCTATGGAATGCTTAAACTAACCGGTGGTGAGCCTCTTTATGGAAAGAAGCGGAAATTGTACGAAAAATTCGTCGATCGCCTCCCTCTCAAAGGGTTTAAGGATTTCTCTGGGGTTGGACCCCTCAGTTACACTGAGGCCAAATACCTCTTAATGATCAAAGTTCTATTCGATCCATCGTTCGCCACTGATCCGAGAGTGAATGAATACTGAGTCAATTAAATATAATCTATAAATTATTAGAATCAAAACGAATCAAGTTTTTATTCATTTTCTTAAAAAGCTGATAGGCATCGTTCAATTGATCCAGGTCCAAATACGCTCGAATTAAAGTTCGATAGATAGCGACATTTGGAACAATTTTTAATCTCTTCATTTCATAAAAAATATTAAAAGCGTCTTCAAATCGACCTGCTTTCACACAAGCCTCAACTAAAATTTGATAAGTCAACCCATTTGGACGAATCCCTTCTTTTTGCATTTGATTAAAAAAATTCCATACTTTATCTATTTGACCTAAAGAAGTAGATAAAACTAGAATTATATTATACTGGAAAAGAGTAAAAAAATACTGACCACTCTCTTTTCCAGGAAAAGAATCGAATACACTCCGAAATAAATCAGAACTGAAAGCACTAGTCATTAAAGTATTATATATATAATTATCAGGAATAATCTCTTTGTCCTTCATGTCTTCAAAAAGATCGACTACTGCTTGAAATTGATTATGTTTTAAACAACTTTTAATCAGATAGCTATATGTCAATACATCAGGGGAAACACCTTTTTTTTCAAGCTCTTTAAAAAAGATAAAGGCAACAATCAATTCGTCTGATTTTATACAAAAATCAATAAAAAAATTATAAATATAAATTTTAGGAACGTTTTCATTTGTAGTGAGTTTTGAAATTAAGTCCAAAGCAATTTGACCATCAATTCGTCCACTTTTAAATTTTCTTAAAATAAATTTAAAAACAATATTACTTGACACCTCTCCTGCACGGAAAGCTGAAACCAGCTGATCAAATTGGATTTCAGCAGAATGTGGAGGATGTAAAAACCGGCTTTTTTTTTGTTTAAAAGCAGCAAAACTCCAATCTATAGAATTAAAAAATGAAAAAATTATGCACACAAAGAAAAATGAAATTTTCTTCACAATAACTCCACTTACCCTAATGAATCTATTCAAAAAAGTGAGTGATAAAGAAAATGTCTTTTGGGTCGTGAAGATTAGGATTTCAAGCCGGAAACATTTTCTTGATCACTCTAGTTTGGCCTATTCTGTTGTAGAAGATATTGAAGATCCTTCAATATCTGTTTTTTCCTGAACGTTGGATGACTGAGGCTTCTTCGTTATTTTTCTTGGGGTTATTTTCCTTGGAGCTGTTTTCCTTGGAGCTGTTTTCCTTGGAGCTGTTTTCCTTGGAGCTGTTTTTTTAGAGGTTATTTTTTTTCTGCGAGAACTTCCCTTGCCTGAAAAAGTTTCACTCATTTTGCGAACATTGTTCAGTAAATTTTCAAACTCTTTTTTTTGTAAATTTACAAATTTCTTAAATTTCTTAACTTCCCCAGGGATTTGCTTTTGAAAACGCTCTAACTCTTTTTTTTCTCTTTCCAAAAAACCTTTCATTTTTTCAACATCAGGAGCAAAGAGTTTTTTCACTTCCTTCCCTTGGCGCTCAGCGTACTTACGAGCTTCCTCAACCCAATCATGACTTTTGACTAGCTTCTGAAGCTGAATTTGAGCTTCCTTCACCCGAGCAACGACTTTTTTAATTTCTGTATTCATGAACTTCATCCCTCTTCCTTAAATATTAGAATTATCACGACTTATGGGCATCCTCCAGATTTTTCAAAATTGATCCCAAATTTTTGAAATTGGAATTCTTCGTCCAACTCCAAAAGCTTTCGGGCTCACTTTTAAAGTACACGAGGACTGCTGGCGCTTATACTCACTGAGCTCCATACGACGAAAAACATCACGAACAGACATTCTTTGATTCAAAAAAGTAGAACCCCATCGGGCTTCCACCTCCTTTACGGATATTCCCTTCTCAAGATATTCAGATAAAATCTGATCCAGAAACTCATAAGAAGGCAATGTATCTTCATCCTTCTGATCCAAGGAAAGCTCCGCCGAAGGAGCCTTGGTCAAAGTCCTCTCAGGAATACAATTTCCATAAACTTGGTTAAGATACCGAGCCAATTCATAGACCTGAGTTTTAAAAAGATCTCCAATGGGTGCTAAAGCTCCCACCATATCCCCATAAAGCGTACAATATCCCATAGCTAACTCAGACTTATTCCCCGTGGTTAAAACTAAGGAACCATCCTGATTGGACAAAGCCATGAGCATCATTCCTCGCAACCTTGACTGAAGATTCTCCTTCACAATGGGAGACAGCTCCCCCCGGTTTCCTAAAATTTCACGCATAGCGATTGAATACAAAAACTTAATCGGCTTGACTTCAAAAGTTATCTTAAGGTTCTGAGCAAGCAACTCAGCATCCTCTAAACTGTGAGCGGAAGAAAATTGACTGGGCATTCCTATACCTAAAACATTCTTAGGACCCAGTGCAAAAACTGCAAGAACCGCAACCACAGCAGAATCAATCCCTCCACTTAAACCTATGATCGCTTTTTTAAAGCCAGTCCTATAAAAATATTCTCGAATCCCAGTCAATAGCGCCCGGGTTAAAAGCTCGATCTCCTCGGGAGTCTGAGACACAAGATCCTGATTCTGCTCGTCCTGAAAACTTTCAGAAACCTTCCCTTTAAAACAAGCAAACCCCAAAGCAGACTCAAAAGCAGGAAGCCTCCCCAAAAGCTCCCCATGATGATTCAAAACAAAAGAGTTTCCATCAAACAAAATTTCATCCGTAGCACCTACCTGATTGACATAAACAAGAGGCACCCCCAAACTTCGTGCAACCCTCTGATGTAATTGCTCTCGTATCTCTTGCTTGCCCCTTTCGTAAGGACTGCAAGCCAGAGAAACCATCAACTCCACTCCCTGCTCTTTATAAGACTGAACCGGATCCTTCCCGTAAAGTCGCCTCTGCCACTGAGGGTGAAAACTCCAAAGATCTTCACAAATCGCAACTCCAACCTTCACGCCATCACAGCTCCAAAGCTCAATACCAGAAGCAGGCTCAAAATGCCTCGACTCATCAAAAACATCATAGTTGGGTAATAAAGTCTTAGCCTGCCTAAAGCTCACCTTGCCATTTTCAAGAATCGTAAAAACATTTTGAGCGGATTTGCCAACTTCCACAGGATTGGGAGCTATATGCCCCACCCCTAAAGCACACTCCTGCCCGACTGTGCAAGCCATTAAAGCCTCTAAGCTCTTTTGAGTTCTTTCAAACACTTCTGAGCGCTCCACCAAGTCGTAAAGTGGATATCCACAGAGGCTGAATTCGGGAGTCAAAAGCACCCGAGCTTTTTGAGCACAAGCGCGCTTATAGAAATCCTGAATTTGAGCAAGATTTTGATCAAAAGCGCCTACGATAGGA
This sequence comes from Oligoflexia bacterium, assembly GCA_903935335.1. Classification (GTDB taxonomy): domain Bacteria; phylum Bdellovibrionota; class UBA1018; order UBA1018; family UBA1018; genus CAIZRG01. The sequence goes on along the minus strand of CAIZRG010000054.1, from coordinate 28,107 downwards.
TTGATCTGAGCGACTGCAATTCGTAAACTCATTCACCCTCCAGCACTTTTCATGAGGAAAATCCCTCTCGTAATTAAAATCGCTTTTGAACTTCTCCCTTATCAAAAAAATAAGCTAGCTCTCGTTCAGCTGATTTAGCACTATCCGAACCATGCACAGCATTGGCTTCAATATTATCAGCAAAATCCTTACGAATCGTACCCACCTCAGCCTTTGCAGGGTCTGTAGCACCCATGATTTCTCGATTCAGAAGAATCGCGTTCTCCCCCTCCAGGCAAACTAAAAGCACGGGGCCACTTGTCATAAAGTGAACTAGACTCTGGAAAAAAGGACGATCCTTGTGTTCAATGTAAAAACCTTCTGCTTTTTCACGAGTTAATTTCACAAACTTAGCAGCCGCTACTCGCAATCCTCGACTTTCAAATCGAGAAATAATCTCACCTATCACATTTTTTTGAACCGCATTGGGTTTAATCATTGAAAATGTTCTTTCCATCGCCATCTCTCACTCCTTCTTTTTTCAAGTCACTCACTTAAACCCTAAAGAACTATCGCATGAATTGAGCCAAAGTTGTTCCTAAGTCAGCAGGACTTCGAGCAATCTTCACCCCAGCCTTCTGCAGGGCTTGAAACTTCTCTTCCGCAGTTCCTTTACCCCCTGAAATAATTGCACCTGCATGCCCCATTCTCTTGCCAGGAGGTGCCGTGGCGCCTCCAATAAAACCAACAATTGGTTTTTTAAATTTTTTTTCAATATAAATGGCTGCTTCTTCCTCAGCGGATCCACCAATCTCTCCAATCATGATCACTCCATGGGTCTCAGGGTCTTGGTGAAAAGCCTCTAAAACATCAATAAAGTTTGTCCCATGGATGGGATCTCCTCCAATACCCACACAAGTACTTTGACCCAATCCAAGCTGAGTCAGTTGATAAACAGCCTCGTAAGTCAAAGTCCCTGATCGAGACACTACCCCAATATTTCCTACTTTATGAATTGGACCTGGCATAATCCCAATCTTGCACTGACCCGGAGTAATAACGCCAGGACAGTTAGGACCAATCAACCGCGACGAGGTTGTTGCCAAATACCGTTTCACAGCTACCATATCCCGAACAGGAATCCCTTCCGTAATACAAACAATCAAAGCAATCCCAGCATCAGCCGCCTCACAAATAGCATCAGCTGCTCCAGCAGGTGGTACGAAAATCATCGTGGCATTCGCTTTTGTTTTATGAACAGCTTCTTCTACCGTATTAAAAACAGGAAATCCCTCATGCATCTGTCCACCACGACCAGGAGTAACACCCCCTACCACTTGTGTCCCATAGTCTCGACAACCCTTCGCATGAAAGCTTCCCTGTGAACCCGTAATCCCTTGGACTAAAAGCTTTGTTTTTTCATTCACCCAAATCGACATAATTCTTCATACCTTCCGTTCAAACCCGAACCACAGCAGCAACCACTTTTTTAGCAGCATCTGTTAAACCATCTGCAGGAATAATCTTAAGACCAGACTGTTTCAGTAGCTCTTTGCCTCGATCTACATGAGTCCCTTCCAGTCGGACCACCAGAGGAACCTGAAGCTTAAGCTCTTTCGCAGCAGCAATAATCCCCTCTGCAATCACATCACATTTCATGATTCCACCAAAAATATTCACTAAAATAGCTTTTACTTTCGGATCTTTTAAAATAATCTTAAAAGCGTGAGCCACTTTTTCCTTCGAAGCTCCGCCTCCCACATCTAAAAAATTAGCAGGCTCACCTCCGTGCAATTTAATGATATCCATCGTCGCCATCGCAAGACCGGCTCCATTGACCAAACAACCGATGTTCCCATCCAAAGCAATATAAGCCAACTCATGCTTGGAGGCTTCTACATCCTGAGCGTTTTCTTCCAATAAGTCTCTCATCGCCAAAATTTCAGAATGCCGATAAAGAGCATTGTCATCAAAATTAAACTTCGCATCCAAAGCCACCAAAGATCCCTGCTTTGTAAGAATCATCGGATTGATCTCCACTAAAGAACAATCCGATTGAAGATAGCACTGATAAATCCCCCCAAAAAATGCGACTGCTTCCTTCGTCTGCTCAGGTGTCAAACCCAAGGCAAGTGCCAACTTTCGACCATGAAACGGCAAATACCCCGTAGTGGGATCAATTGCTACTTTGACGATTTTTTCAGGGTGACGAGCAGCAACTTCTTCAATTTCCATACCCCCTTCTGTTGAAACCATCATAACAACCTGGGAGATCGTACGATCCGTCACCACCCCACAATACAGCTCCCGAGCAATTTCAGAGCCTTCTTCAATCCAAACTTTGTGTACTTTCTTCCCCTGCGATCCTGTCTGAGGGGTCACCAAAGTCTTGCCCATGATCTCCTGAACAGCAGCAGAAACTGCCTCTACATCTTTACAAACCTTGACGCCTCCGGCTTTCCCTCGGCCCCCTGCATGAATTTGGGCTTTCACAACCCAAACCCGATTGCCTCTTTCTTTTGCTAAATCTTCTGCAGCTTGATGAGCTCGATTTTTTAAATCTAAACCTTCTTCAATAAATCGACCTTCTGGAACCCGAACGCCAAATTTTTTTAAAACTTGCTTGGCTTGATACTCATGAATATTCATCTTCGATCACACTCCCAATTTTGACATCGCATCGACTAACTCTTTGACGGCAGCCGCTGATTTTTCAAACATCACTTTTTCTTCTCTATTTAATTCCAATAATGGAACTCCTTCTAAACCTTGAGCACCGAGCTTAGCCATCACTCCACAAAAAAGATTCTGAACTCCATACTCTCCTTTTAAATAAACAGCACATGTCAAGTACCGCTTCTTATCTCGCACAATGGCCTCTGCCATTTGAATAGCACTGGCAGCTGGGGCATAATAAGCAGACCCCGTCTTGAGCAAGTTGACAATCTCAGCTCCTCCCTTTCGAGTCCGATCAACAATGCGATCAATTTTTTCTGGACTTAAAAGCTGCATGAGAGGAATCCCTCCCACACTCACATACCGAGGCATTGGAACCATCGTGTCTCCATGCCCACCAAAGACAAAAGCTTGAACATCTTCCACACTGACTCCAAGCTCCATCGCAATAAAACTTCTAAACCGAGCTCCATCTAAAATACCTGCCATCCCAAGTACGCGCTCTCTCGGAAACTGAGAAGCATTCATCGCTACATGGCACATTGCATCCAATGGATTACTCACCACAATTAGAATAGATTGAGGAGAATGCCGAGCCACTTGCAAAGAACACTCTTTGACAATTTTTGCATTCGTCGCTAATAATTCATCCCGACTCATTCCAGGCTTACGAGGTAAACCCGCTGTTAAAATCACCACATCGGATCCCGCTGTTAAAGCGTAATCACTTCCCCCTAAAAGACGCGAATCAAAACCTTCCACAGGAGAAGCTTCAAAGAGATCGAGAGCCTTTCCTTGAGCAGACTCACCATTAATATCAATGAGAACAACATCACCTAGCTCTTTGGATGCAGCCCAGTGAGCACAAGTTGAACCCACAAATCCAGCCCCAATTACAGAAATTTTTGGACGACGCATGATCAATATCTCCTGCCAAAGTAAACAACACGTTGTAACTCTGAGCAAAGATATGCTTTTAAAGCCCAGTGTTCAAGCAACTATTCGTCCAAATTAAAAAATTTAAAAGGTTAATCTGGATATCTCTATTTCATATGAAGAATGATCTGTTGGCCAAATTCAGAGCACTTCACTTCAGTCACTCCTGAAGCGCCTTCTTGCTTCATCAATCGGGCAAAGTCATAAGTTACTTTTTTAGCAGCAATTGCCCCTTCCATCCCCCGAAGGATGAGATCAGCAGCCTCAGGCCACCCCAAGTATCGAAACATCATCTCACCTGACAAAATAACAGAACCAGGATTCACCTTATCCTGATCCGCATACTTAGGTGCGGTTCCATGAGTCGCTTCAAAAACTGCGTGCCCCGTCACATAATTAAGGTTTCCTCCGGGAGCAATACCAATCCCTCCAACCTGAGCGGCTAACGCATCTGATAGATAATCTCCATTGAGATTTAAAGTCGCAATCACATCAAACTCATCCGGACGAGTCAAAACCTGTTGCAAAGCAATATCCGCAATCGCATCTTTGATCAAAATTTTTCCTTGAGAAAGTGCCTTTTTTTGTTCTTCTTGAGCAGTTTCTTCGCCTCTTTCTTTTTTCGCTCTTTCAAATTGTTCCCAAGTATACACATCATTTAAAAACTCTCTTTCAGCAAGCGAGTAAGCCCAATTTCTAAATCCCCCTTCTGTATACTTCATAATGTTGCCTTTATGGACAATAGTCATCGATTTTCGCTTCTCTCTCAAAGCGTACTGAATGGCTGCTCGAACTAAGCGTTCTGTTCCATCACGAGAAACTGGTTTGATCCCTAAAGCTGTAGTCTCTGGAAACCGAATTTTGGCATACTCGTTTGGAAAGTCATTTTCTAAAAATTTAAGCAATTTTTTTGCACTTTCACTTCCTCGCTCAAACTCAATCCCAGCATAAATATCTTCTGTATTTTCTCGAAAAATCACCATATCCACTTTTTGAGGTTGTTTAACCGGAGACGGAACCCCTTGAAACCACCGAACCGGACGTAAACACACATAGAGATCCAGCAGCTGTCTGAGAGCTACATTCAAAGAACGAATCCCTCCACCGACCGGAGTTGTAAGAGGCCCTTTTATGGAGATTCGATAATGCCTGAGTGCTGTCAAAGTATCCTCTGGCAACCAATCTTTAAATCCCTTATATGCTTTTTCACCGGCATAAACTTCAAACCACTCGATCTTTCTCTTCCCACGATAAGCCTTTTCAACTGCCGCATCAAAAACTGCCTGAGAAGATCTCCAAATATCACGTCCGATCCCATCCCCCTCAATAAACGGGATGACAGGATGATCGGGAACTTTCAATTGACCTTCTTGGAAAGTAATTGTTTCTCCATTTTTGGGTAGATCTAATTTTGAAAACTTAGGAGAATTGGGATGAGTACTCATATACAAACTGCCTTTCTAACACCTATCTTATTCAAAAACCCCAGGATTGGTCAACTCCCTCCTCACCTTCCAGATTGAAGAACCAGAAACTGCCTCTAAACTTAAAAAAGAAGTAGCCACGGCTTGAACATCAACCCAGTCATGAGTCACTAAAAGCAAAGGGGCAGGCCAAAGCCGATGAAGCTCTAAGAGCTCATGGCGAAGAGCCACCCTCAGTTTTAAATCTAAAGCAGAAAAAGGCTCATCCAAAAGCACCAGCTTGGGCTTCCAAATCAAAGCTCGAACAAAAGCAACACGTTGCTTTTCTCCTCCCGAAAGATGATCAGTCCATGAAGAAGCTCTCTGAGCTAAACCCACACGACCTAACCACTCGAGACCCATTTTTTCTCGTTGCTCTCTATGGATTCCCCTCATTCTCAAACCAAAGGTGACATTATCAAGAACATTCATCCCTGAAAAAAGAGCCTGATCTTGAAAAACGAACCCCACCTCTCTTTCTTGAGGAGATAAAAAGGTAATTTCTTTTTGACCTAAAAATAGTTTTCCAAAGTCTCGCCCCTCTTGTAAGGGATCAAGACCCGCCAATAACCTGAGTAAAGTCGTTTTTCCACTACCACTGGGCCCCATGAGAGCAACTCTTTGCCCAACTTGAATTGAAAAATCAGCTTCAATTCGATAGTCTTTCATCTGCTTACAAAGATCTTGAACCCGAAGCTCTGACAGCAATGATACTTCTTTAGGCATTTGACTGATCTCACTGCAATCCAATGGAACGCTCCCAAGAAAAATTTCCCACCTCAAAAGAAATGAAAATCAAGCTCATGGATAATAAAAAAAGTAAACCGGCAATCCCTTGAGCTTCTTCAAACCGATAGTGCTCCATCCATCGAGAAACGACTAAAGGCAACGGAATCAGCTTTTCACTTGAAAAAAAACTGACTGCCCCAATCTCACCCAGAGAGGCCCCAGCAACCCCAGCAAAAGCACCCACCAGAGGTCCCCGCCAACGAGGCCATTCAATCCACCAAAAGGCCTTCATTCCACTCGCCCCTAGGGAAACCGCAGCTTCAAGTTGATGGATTTGAAGCCCACGAATGACGGGTGAGAGAACTCGAAAAGACACTGGAAAAAAAAGAACAGTTTGAAGCAATACCATGGCTATAAAACTTCCTTCAAAGGGATCAACCCACTGGCCATAAGATAAAAAAAACGCTAACCCCATCACAAGGGATGACAGGCCACTGGGTAAACTAAAAAGCACCCTCAACCCTGCCTGAAAAGTAGATACAGCAGGAAAACAGTTGGACCCAACCCTCAAAAATAGGACCGCCATCACAGCCGAAAACACTGAAAACAAGCCACTCCATCCAGCCAACTGAAGGGATAGAAAAAAAGGGCTTAAAACTTGAGATCGCTGTTCAGAGTCTATAAAAATCTTGAGTACTTGACTCTTTAAAACAATCCCATAAGGCGCAGTAAAACCCAATGCAATGAGTACTAATCCAATCCGATACCTCTTTTTTACCTCTTTTTGTGGTCGAACTTTCTGAGATATCGTGGGTCGTAAGCTTCGATGGTTCCGATCATAGAAAAAAAGAATCAGAGCCCAAGGAAACAACGTTATAAGGAGTTGCCAAAAAGCACAAATTGCAGCTCCTGAAAGATCAAGAAAACCATATCGAAGTCTCCCATAAAGCTCTGTTTCTAAAGTCTGAACCGGAGGCCCCCCCCCTAAAATTAAAACTAGAGCAAAACTCGTCGTACAAAATGACATCACTTGAGCACAAGCTTCAGCAAAAGCCCATCGAACCTGAGGCCAAACTACAAATCGAAGCTCTGAAAAATATCCTGCTCCAAGAAGCCTAGCCGCTGCTAATTGTTCTTCAGGTACATGCCTTCTGGATTGACAAACGGCTAAAGCAATCCATGGAACATTCAGGAAAGCATGAGCAAAAACCACAGCCTTCAAACTATAAACCCAGTCAAAATGAATACCCCAAGAAGCCAAAACCCCAGATCGTCCCAACCAGGCTACCCAAGCCATAGCTACCACTAAAGTAGGAACCCCAAAAGGCAGAGCAAGCAACATGGGAACCCTAGATTTTGGATCTTCAGAAACTTGCTCACCTAGAAACAAACCTAAAAAAAAACCTCCTGCTGCAGAAATCAAAGTACTTAAGATCGCTTGCCCAGCTGTCATTGTAAGAATTGATAAAAGTACAGTATCTTCAAAAAAATTCCATCCTCCCGCATGAAAAGCTATAGAAAAAAGATTACCCAGAGGAACACCAATCCCACCTACCCAAAAAATAACCATCCAAATACTTGAAAAAATAAGATAAATAACTGGAATTCTCATTGAACAACAACCCTGTTCCATTGAGCGAGTGATTCTTTGATTTCTACAGGTTTTGGAAAAAGAGCAAATACTCGAAAAGGCTTAGGTAACTTTTTGAAACTGAGTGGCAAATCAATATCCTGGCGAACAGGCATCATCCACATTTTTCTTGGAATCAAAGATTGAACCTCTTTGGAAATTAAAAATTCAAGAAACTTTCGCCCAAGATCGATGCTCACCTGAGATTTTTGAATGCCTTTCAAAAACACAGCTCCTTCTATCTGAAGAGGATTTCCCTCTTTCCAAATAATAGCTTGATATCGAGACTGAACTGATCCTAAAGAATTCATCTCTTCATGGTAAGCTTGACTTGAAAGATAACTCCAAACAAGCGGTGCTTCTTTTTTTAAAAATAATCGATATGCCCCATCCCAACTGGGCGTGAGCGTGAGCCATTGGTTTCGAAAATTTTTCCAAAAATTCCAGACTGAACCACCTAACACAGCTTGAGTGTAAACCAGAAAAGACAACCCAACAGAAGAAGTCCTAGGATCTTCCATCAGAATGTTTCGTCTCCATTGGATCTGTAGTAAATCTAAAAGAGATGAAGGTTCTTTTAAATTAAAATAATTTAAATATTGACGATCAACCATGAACGCAAAAATTCCATAGTTGTAAGGCAAAATCCCCCTTTCAAGAGAAACCCCAACTGAAATCTGAGAGTAATCCCGTGGAGTCCAATCTCCCCAAGATTCAGTCCAAGGCTTCACTCTTTCCCAAAGATGTTGATCAACTCCAAGAAGCACATGGGCATTGCGTTTGTCCCGATGAGCATCAAGCTGCAACCGAGCTAAGAGTTGTGCTCCATTTCCGTAAGTTAAAACACGAACTCGACAACCAGATTGTTTTTCAAACTGCGAAAAAAGAACAGGACCTAACCCTTCAGGAGTCATCAAGCTTGAGGCAGTATAAACAACAAGCTCAGGAACGCTAGAAGCACCCAAAGCAGAAAACCCCTGAAAGAAAAGCGACGATGTCAGCTCTAGAAAGACTGAACCTAGAAAAAAAAAGAACCCCCTCAAGAAAAATGATCCTTATCTTGTGAATTCTCTTGTGGATCCTCTTGTGGATCTTTAGATTCTGTCTCTTCAGAAGGATTCTCAGATCCTCGAGGCTCAGCAGCTCGGGAATCTAATTTGGGTTTTAAGAGACGCACTTTATTTGTGCGTTCTTCAGCATCGGTTTCAAATCGCCAGAGAATTTCGCAGTTTTGCAGATGGGTTGTTGTCTCTTCTTGATGAGAAGTAATATGAACAACCCCATTTTCATAAAGGATTACCTCAGCATGATCAACATAAGTCCCTTCTTCACCAGGATAGAAGAAAATGACCCGCATTGCAGAACCTTTTTTAATCACTCGAAATGGATGCAAATCAGACCGAAAAAGGAAACTCAAGAGAGACTGAACCCACTTTTTTATTCTTTCTAACATCCACAAACTCCTTTTTCTGCTAAATAGACTCTATGAAGACGGTTTCATCAAGTTCGACTTTGTCCTCATCCCAAGTCTCGCTTACAGCAAATTTGGACTTGGTTTCTGAAATTGAACACTTAAAAAAAATGAAAAATGCTTTGGTGCTGGCTCACTACTATCAGGAGTCTGAGATTCAAGACATAGCAGATTTTATCGGTGATAGTCTAGAGCTGGCTCGAACCGCTCAAAAAGCTCAGGCAAAGCTCATTCTCTTTGCAGGAGTTCATTTCATGGCAGAAGGAGCTCAAATTCTTAACCCTGAGGCCACCGTTTTGCTCCCTGACCTCCGAGCCGGCTGCTCTCTTTCGGATAGTTGTCCTCCAGCTGCCTTTGCTCGATTGAGAGCAAAATATCCCGACCATTTCGTTGTGTCTTATATTAACTGCTCAGCAGAAATTAAAGCTCAAAGTGATGTGATTTGTACAAGCTCCAACGCCCTTAAAATCATTCAAAGAATCCCTGAAAATCAAAACATCCTTTTTGCTCCTGATCGCAATCTGGGAGCTTACATAGCTCAGCAAACAGGCAGGAAGCTTCTCCTTTGGCAAGGAACCTGTATTGTCCACGAAACATTTTCTGAACGAAAAATCATTGATCTTAAAATTCAAAACCCAGATGCTCTTTTGATTGCTCACCCTGAGTGTGAGCCCACTCTTTTGAGTCGAGCTGATTTTATTGGAAGCACTTCTTCCTTACTTCAGTACGTAATAGATAGTCCGGCTCTCAAATTTATTATAGCAACAGAAGAGGGCATCTTACATCAAATGCGGAAAAAAGCTCCTCACAAGACATTGATCCCAGCCCCCCCCAATCAGTCGTGCCACTGCAATGCGTGCCCTTTTATGAAGCTCAATACTCTCGAAAAAGTCTATTTAGCACTTCGAGATGAGAAACCAAAAATAGAAATTTCAGAGGACCTGAGAAAAAAAGCATTCCTCCCTCTTCAGAGAATGCTCGAATGGTCACAATAAAAAGGATACAAAGATACTCATGAGCTCTTCTATTCAAGCCTCCATTCTTGCTATCGGCACTGAACTCACCACAGGTCAGATCACCAATCAAAACGCAGCTTGGCTTTCCAAGCAATTAGGAAAACTCAGCATCCCCGTTGTTCTTCATGAAACTGTTGCTGATGATCGGGGAATGATTCTCAATGCCTTAGACCGCTGCATTGAGGTGAGTTCCTCTGTGTTTACAACAGGCGGATTAGGTCCCACAACGGATGACTTTACCCGAGAAGTGATTGCCCAATGGCTCAACCAACCTCTTACTTTTCATGAAGATATCTGGCAAAACGTCTGTGAAAACCTGACCCGAATCGGAGTCCCCATTGTTGAATCCCATCGTAGACAATGTTTCTTTCCTAAAGGAGCTCAAATTCTCCCAAACCCTGAGGGTACAGCTGCAGGTTTTACATGTCTGATCCCTGGAAATTCCAAAAAACAAATTTGGGTTTTCCCTGGACCTCCTCGTGAGGTTCAATCAGTTTGGGACCCTGGCGCTCAATCCCGATTAAAAAGCCTGAATCCAAATTTACCCAAGCTTCAACTTCTAACCTGGCAATGCCTTGGAAAAGGTGAAGCTGAACTCGGTGAACTTACGGAAAAAGTCCTTCAAGGAAGTGGCCTCAAAACAGGATACCGAGCTCACGACCCTTTTGTTGAAATCAAAGTTTGGTGTCCGGAGTCTGAACTCAACTCTCAAAAACCCTGGCTTACGGCTTTGAATGAAGCCTTAAGCCCTTGGGTAATCACTTCTCAAGGAGAAGACCTCGCTCAAAAATTGGTTAATCAACTCCCAAAAAACCAGACCATCCATTGGGTTGATGCAACCTCAAGTGGAACTCTAGGTTCCCGTATTAAGTCTGCCCTTAAAAATAAAAATCAAATAGATCTCCCCAAAAAAATCACACTCACTACGGAGTGGGTTCAGATCGCTTCGCCTGAGCTCTATGTAAAAGACTTGCTTGACAAGGCTGATGTAGACACCCTGACTCTCATCCTAGCAGCACGAAATGCAGAGACCACCGCAACTTGTGGGTTGAGGCAGCAAAATACATTCCAGATTGAGACTTTTGAACTTCCCAATCGACATATGAAATCATGCGCCGTAGAGCTCGCTCTACAAAAATGGTTAAAGTGGATAACCCACTGAAAACACTTATCGTTGAATACATAAAGTAGAATAAATAGACTTTTGTTCCATTCTGCAAGATAATAAAAGAGAAGTGAAAAATAATAAGTCTTTGATTTTAATCGGGTTGAACCTCTTAGCAGGAGGGCTCACAGGGCTAATTTTTGGCAGTTGTGAGTCTTTCAGTCTCAGTGCCACTGGCTCTTTTCTAAATTCAAATGTTTCTCCTCAACCTCTTAGCTCTGGCTCAAGCAACCTTGCAGCTCCTCGGGTGAGTCCTCCTACCCTTTTAGGAATCTCTCCGACTCATGGACCGACTTCAGGAGGAACCTTGATCACTTTGAATGGAAGCGGTTTTGATTCTTCTACTACGGTTTGGATTGGCGATGTTCTTTGTCAAAACCTAAACTACCTGTCTCCATCAGTACTGAACTGTCAAACAGGACAAAACAGTCCTGGCAGTAAAACCATCTTATTAATTCAAAGCTCGGGTCAAACAACTACTTTTCCTCCCCCCAACTCTCTTCAAAAAGGATTTACCTATATTGCACCCGGACCTATCCTAACGACTAACAATGGCCTTTGTCCTCCTACTTCGCCACTCCCCAGATCAACGATTTGCCCTTCAAGCGGTTCGATTTATTTTTCTACTTTAGTCACTCTCGTTGGAAATAATTTTCAACGGGGCGCAAAAGCTTTGATTGGGGATCAACCCTGCTGTGGAGTTCCAATCAACCCAGGGCAATCTTGCCCCAACACAAGCCCGCAAAGCGTAAATAACACAACGATCCCCAATACTCTGACCTGCTATGCCCCCCCAAGCTTCATTTCCGGATCAATTTCTGTTTCTATTATAAACCCTGACTTTCAAAGCATAACGAGTGTGGATCAGCCTTTTATTTACAGTACAGGGCCGATTAATTTGAATTATTCAGAAAATCCTGCTTACTACTTACTCGGTTCCACAATCACTCCCAATGTTCCATCTATTACTTCCAATTCTCCAGTAACTTATTCAGTGAGTCCAGCACTACCGGATGCTCTCACTCTCAACCCAACAACTGGAATCATTACAGGAATCCCTCCCGGGTCATCTTCTTCTGGAGTTTACATAGTCACAGCACGGAATTCAAAAAATGAAACAACGAGTATTAATTTAAGCATCACATGGGGTGTTGTAGGACCTGAATAGCATTATCCTGTATTTTTAAATTAATCAATAATTTCAATATATTAGAAACTTTCTCTTAAAAGTAGACTTCAAACTCTTAATAACCGATAATATAAGTCAAGTGATATTTCATCAGAACCTTCGTATCCTTGAATTAGGAGTCATGGCTGGACTCTTATTTCCCGCTTGTAGGGAGACGAGCATGATTACCCCTCAGAGCAACCTCAACTCAGGAATTTTAAGCGCTTCTAACTCTTCAGGTCCTAGGATTGGAAGCATTTACCCTTATTATGGACCCACCTCAGGTGGAACCCCCATTCAAGTCTTTGGAAGTGGATTTTCAAATCAAAGCCAGGTTTGGTTTTTCCCTTCCAGCAATCCTTTCAACGGCTCTCCTTGTGTCATTTCCTCACCGTCCCCAACTCCATCCCGATCCCCATCCCCATCCCCATCCCCATCCCCAAACCCCTCTCCTACTTCGTTATCTTGCACCACCCCATCTGAAGATTGGGGTCCAAGCACAGTCGAAGTCATAAATCCCGACGGTTTAAGCTCTAGTCTTTCGAATGGGTTCTCTTTTATTCCTAATAAACCTAATCTCATTATTTCTGCCCCAGTAAACGGTTGCCCGTATTCTATTAGCACTTGGGGCACTTGCCCTTCTGCTGGAGTCTGTCCAACCTCAGGGAGTAACTCACAACCCACTTTAGTGACACTCCAAGGCTTGAACTTTTTAGACGGAATCCATGTAAAAATCGGAACACAGCCCTGTGATATCAGATCAATCAACCTCAAAAGTTGTCCACAAAGAATTACTTGCCAAACAAGAGCCCAAAACGCAGGAAAAGTTCCTGTCATTCTCACAAACCCTGATACTCAGTCCACGAGTATAGCGAATGGGTTTTCTTTTATTTCAGGTCTTTCAGCTCCCACGCAGGTTGCAAATTTCTTTTATTACCCTAATAATCCCATTCAACTTACCCTTGGATCAACCCTGCCATCAGGCTTATATACACCCCTTCCTAATCCCCACTTTAGCCCGGTCCCAACCCCCAGTAGCAATCCAACAATCATCGACCTCACAAATTTTACCACTTCCCCCATTCTTCCCAACGGACTTCAAATCAACTATGCATCCGGAGAAATCTCTGGAACCCCTACTGAAACCTCTCCCACTCAACTTTATACAATTTATACCTCATCCTCCTCCTATCAGCTCACAGCTCAAATTTTTCTGGGTGTCAGTAATTTTGGCACTGGTTTAAATCAAAATTTACTCGTCTCTTCCTCAAATCAAATCGTAAACACTTATAGTGCCATTCTCAGTTCAACGATTTCATCAGGATCCATAAGCTTTAAAATCCAGGATCCTGCGACAGGAGCAAGTTCGTCATTTACTCCTGGAGATGAAATTCTTTTGATACAAATGCAAAACTCTGCTTTTGATTTTGCTAGTTCCAACTGGGAATTTGCAAAAATCTTAACGGTCACTCCCCTTTCTCCAGGGGTTGTAACAATCACGACAGTCAGTCCTATTCTCAATTATTACTCGTCATTATCGTCCTCATTGTCGTCCTTGAGTACTTCTGCATCAGTCTCTCAAATCATTAAAATCCCTCAATACCAATCCATCCAAGTTCCTTTGGGTCAATCCATCACGGCTGTCCCTTGGAATGGCTCTATCGGTGGAGTGCTCGCTTTTCGATCTACTGGTTCTGTCCAAATCGACGGAGCAATCCATACTAATGGCAAGGGATTTCGAGGAGGTATCGGACAATCCCTAGCAAACTTTGGATCCACTCCACTTCCTAGCACTCAACCCGGTGAATCCTGGAATGGAACAGGATCCAGTGAAACTCTAACAACAGGAGGAGGAGCAGGAGGAGCCATCATTCCAGGCTCTTCTTCTGGAGGCAGTGCCGCTTACGGCAGTAATGGTGCTCTCCCTCCTAGCCCAATTCCTGGGTATTTTCCAAGTGCGTCGGGCACTTTGTATGGCAACTCAAATTTAAATCTGCTGTTTTTAGGCTCAGGCGGAGGAGGCTCAGTACAAACAACGGGATGCGCAGCTCCAAGCGGAGGAGCAGGGGGAGGAATCATCCTCATTTATGCAAAAAACGTAAAAGTTAACGGATTGCTTTCTTCAAATGGAGATCACGCAAAACTTGATCCAGGCGGCTGTCTGGGCGATGTGGGAGGTCCAGGGGCAGGAGGCTCTATTCTTCTATCCTCCTTCATTCTTGACCTGGGAATAAACCGAGTCACAGCTCAAGGCGGAAGGGGAGACTGGAATTACACTGGAAATGGTGGTTCTGGACGAATTCGACTCAATTCGCCCACAATCATTGGAACAACTCTTCCAAATGCAGGATTTGTGTCTCAACCCTAAAGGAGAATGAAGCTTGAATCACAGACCTCCTCTAAAAACAAAACTCTACAAGATGCCACATAAGGTACTCAGGACACTATTGATCCTAGCTCTTCTCATCAATCTGGGCTGCCAAAGCACTTTAACGGGAAAATTATCTCCATCCACTAACCCTTCTCCGACACCCTCTTTTTCGATTACTGGTTCTCTGATGCTCACTGAAATCACTACAAGTCCAAGTCCAAATTCAAGTCCAAGCCCCATTCCTCTAGGACAACCTACCCTCCTGAACTTCTTTGGACAGAACTTTCAATTAGGCACAACTTTTTTAATGAGTGGACTTCAATGTCTGAGTCTTCTTCCCAGTTCAAATCCTCCTTCTTCTGTATGTAGCATCCCCTCTCCTGATTGCATTTTAATCTCAAGCTCTTACATCCAATGCAAAGTTCAAGCGTCTGGCTGGGGAAACTTTTCTGTCACAGCTCATAATCCTGATGGTCAGAGTTTTACCTTAACAGACGCTCTTAAAGTCATCGCTCCTCCCCCCTCAATTCTCAACGTCAATTTGCCCTCAGGACCGCCCTCAGGAGGAACCAATATTGTGATCCTAGGCAATTACTTTCTTCCAGGAGCAGTGGTGACTCTCGATGGATTCTCTTGTCTCTCTGCATCTATTTTTCCACCTTCTGTCCTGAACTGCCTCACTCCTCCTCATACCTTGGGAGCTGTTGATGTCCAAGTCATCAACCCAGATGGACAAATCGCTACAAGCTCAGGAGGTTTTCAGTATCGACCTGAAAATACAGCTCCTAGTCAATTTGATTACACCTTGAACCCTACACTGTATGCCCGCAGCTCCTCTTCATCTCCTATTAATACCCCACGCTACGTTGGATCGACTGCTACTCTTTTTACGATTAGTCCAAACCTCCCCTCAGGTTGGGTGATGGATCCTAACACAGGATTCATCAGTGGCACTCTCGCTCAAAGAATTGCTCCAAGCACTTTTACAGTGACACTCCAAAACCCTTGGGGTTCGACTCAAACCCAACTTCAACTTGCCGTCACTGATTTTGGCTCTGGAACTACACCCTCCCCTACGATTTCAGGGTCAACCCAAGTCAATCAATATGCTGCAGTTACTAGCAATGCTACCCTAGGCTCCACCAGCTTAACCGTGGCTAACTCGCAAGGGTTTTCACCAGGAGATCAAATCCTCATCATTCAAATGCAAAACACCACTGCAACCGCTCCATGGGAACTCAATCAGATCAGTCGGACTTGGACTCCACTTTCAACTACAATCACTCTGAACTCACCTCTGACTGCAAACTACACTTCCTCAAGCTCTCCCTCTCCCAGCCCTCGCCCCCTTACTCAAATCGTTCAAGTTCCTCAGTACGTCAATTTAGATATTCCACTAGGAAGCACTCTCACAGCACCCGCTTGGGATAATACCCAAGGCACTGGAGGAGTGATTATTTTTCGAGCTACCGGTACAGTCAGCATTGAAGGCAGCATCCTTGCTTCCGGATTAGGGTTTCAAGGAGGAACAGGAGCTTTAGGACCCACTGTACCCACCGCTGGAGAATCGTGGTTTGGCCTTCCCTCGAGCAGCGCTCAAGGAGCTGGAGGAGCTATAGCCCCTTCTGGCTCAGGCTGTGTTGTAAGTGGTGGAGGTGGAGGTGGTTTTGGAAGCGCTGGCACTCAGCCCACCGGGGGAGGCTCTGGGGGTCAAGCTTTTGGAAATCTAGCAGCCGATCTATTTTTAGGCCCAGGTGGAGGTGGAGCAGGAGCAAGTAGCAGCTGCAGCTGTATCCCACCCCCAGGCTCCCGTGGAGGTGGACTAATCTTGGTGGATGCCTATAACTTAGAGGTGAGACCTTCGGGCTGGATTTTAGCTACTGGAATGGACTCTCTCTCCCAAAATTGTGGAAGTAATCAAGCTGTCGGTGGAGCAGGTGCAGGAGGAACGATCTATCTCAAAGCAGCTTTTGCTCAAATCGGCTTCAGGCAAGTGAATGCAACCGGTGGAAACACGATTTACTCAGGAAACACTCCACTCGGAGGTCAAGGCGGCGATGGCCGAATTCGATTTGATTTTGGAATTCCTTTAGGAAGTCCTGCGCAAGCCACCCTCCCTGCGTATGAATCCTCAGCCCCCCTTTAGTCCTCTTAGTCCTTAGTCTGGACTTGGCAATTGACGTTATTTCTTTTCTTTGTCATTTATAAAAAATGTTTGTACCTCAACACTTAGCTCAAAATCATGCTCAAGGAGAGCGTCAGGGAGAACCTGTTGCCCAATTTGAAATAGGACCCTATCAAAACTTTGTTTATCTTCTATTAGACTGGACCGAAAAAAAAGCGGCCCTCATCGATCCTCAGCAGGACCTTTCCAAACCTCTAGAATGCATCAAATTTCATGGCTTTGAGTGGGTAGCCACTCTTATCACTCACACCCACGGGGATCATACTGCAGGACTCCCCATGATTGTCCAATCCTATCCTGAAATTCCAATCTTCGTTCATTCCCAAGACTTGCATCGTTTGACACGAGAGGTTCTTGACTCTGGAAAAATCCAACCGGTTAAAAATAATGATCTGATTCCCATAGGTACTCTTGAAGTTGAAGTTTTACATACTCCCGGTCATAGCATTGGAGAATGTTGTTATTTCGTCAAAGGTCAACCTCCTTACCTTTTCTCAGGGGATACCCTATTTATCCGAGATTGCGGTAGAACTGACCTTGATACAGGCAGTACAGAGCAAATGTTTCAAAGCTTGCAAAACTTAAAAAAACTTCCAAAAAATTGCATTATTCTTCCTGGGCATCATTATCAATCCGAATGCGCGTCTCTGCTAGAAAAAGAACTGAGAGAAAACCCAGCGCTTCAGTGCACTTCGATTTCAGAGCTAACGATGCTTCCCTAGACCTATGAATTTTTCAGAGATTTGTATTTTAAGAAGTTCTGTTTTTTTTTCACTTCTCTTATCGCTTCTAGTACACGCCAGTTTCTTGGGTTTCGTTTTTCAAACTCACTACCTTCCTACGGCTCCACCTACTCGTGTATCTCAACCTATTGAATTTAAAATAATACCTTTTGCATGGACTCAAAAGCCTAAGATTTCCGAGAAAACCTCTCAAAGAGCTCAGCCGTATGGACTGACTTCACATCAGAGCCTTGCTGGTCATGAAAGAAAACCCTATCTCGATTCTCTTTCCCTAAAGACTCAATCCCTAAATCATTCCCCACCGACTCCATCAGAATCAGGAGACGAGGTTTCAAACTGGCTTTTTCATATTCACCAGCAGGTTCATGAAGCAATCGACTATCCTAGACGCCTCAAGAGACAAGGAATTGAAGGTCAAGTCACCTTAAACTTTGAACTCACGCCTGAAGGACAACTTCATGCTGCTCAAGTCTTAACAACAAGTGGTTACCCTGTCCTGGATCAATTAGCCTTAGAGGGCCTCCAAAAAGCAACACCTTTTGAATATCCTGTCTACCTCAAAAAACGAGAAGGTTATCTCAGCTTAAACGTCACAATTGACTTTCAACTGAAATGACTCATTGGATTTGAAGAAAAGACAAAAAAGGCAGCCAGAATTGTCGTTGATTATCCGGATAAACAACGGCAGAGCTGTGAAATGGTCTATGCTCGAATTCTTCAACTCTTGGAAAACCTTCATAGAGTTCCTCTGGGAGAGATCGCCTGCTGATCTAAGACAAAGCAAGGCGTAGAATAAAAATTGGTACCTGAAAATCTTAACTCAATGATACAGAAACCAACTACACCAGCCTTAATTATTAGCGACTCATAAATCGAAAGTTATGTGCAACATCATAAACTTTTCCAGATTCGTCTCCACGAACCTGGAACTTTAACTTGAAATTTTTAGAGCCTCCAACACCTTCATTGGCAAAACTCTTCTTTTGAGCAATAATTATAAACTGATTTTGTTCCCCAGAGCTTAAGACCATATTATTTGTATCCCCTAAAAGAAGTAAACCTTCAATTCCTTCAGGAGATACGCTCATGTGAATGGACTCTGCAAGTTGATTACGAACTGTGATTTTCATGGTATTAATAGTCGCTACCTCTCCTGATGGGAGATTTTCAGTAAGAAAAAGTGGGCCTGGTAATCTATTAATAGCAATCCAAATAGGATTACGAAGGGTGAGGCTCACCATAAAAAGTATTGTTAGGGCTGCGACAACTGCTAAATACAGAAGGGACCTAAGTCGCCAAACGATTCGAAATCTTTTTTCAAGAAAACCAGGTTCACGAAGCTGCAGAAAAGAAGTATAGCGAATGAGTCCAGGCTTCTTGCCTAAGGAAGTCATGACGTCGTCACAAGCATCCATACAAGCTGTGCATGCAATACATTCTAGTTGTACCCCTCTCCGAATATCCACTCCAGTAGGACACGCCTGGACGCATCGATAACAGTTGACACAATCACCTTGAGGTTCACCCATGGGAGCCCGACCTCTTCGAGGTTCTCCCCTCCAAGAAGCGTAATCGACGACCATCGATCGGTTATCCATCCATACCGTTTGCCATCGCCCGTAAGGGCAAGCAACAATGCAGAACTGTTCTCGGAACCAACCGAAGTTAAGAAGAGACAAAAAAGTCAGTATAATCAGAACAATAAGAGTTCCATGTGATCCCTGAAATCCTGAAGAATAGCACTCAGCCCATCCTTTCCAGCTAACAAAATAAGCCAAAAAAACATGGGCAATCAACAGTGACATAACCCCAAAAAGAAGCCACTTGGTTGCTCGTTTTTTAAATTTTAAAAAATTCAGAGGAGATTCATGAAGAAGGCGACGTTGCCGAGAGTCTCCTTCAACCCACGTCTCTATCCTTTGGTAAAGAAACCCTACCAGTACTGTTTGGGGACAAACCCATCCACACCAAACCCTCCCCCAAACGGCTGTAGCGAACATGAGCGAAAAAAAGAATATTCCTAAAATAAAAAACAGGAAAGGCGTATCTGTTGCCCAAAACTTCAGGCCGAATAAGAAAAACTCTCGATGAGCTATATCTAAAAATACAGCTGGCTTTCCACGGATAGGAATCAAAGGGAGTAAAACAAAGATCGCGAAAAGCAGAATCTCTATGATTGTTTTTCGAGTTCGAAACCAGCCTGCCACTTTTGAAGGAAAAAGATAAACTCGGTTCCCTGCTTGATCAAAACTAGCAACCCGGTTATTTGGAACTTCGTATTTGAGTCTCATAAAAAACGATGCTCGCTTTTTGCTTTTAATCTCTTCCAGCGAGTATCGATTTCTCTTTCGAGTTCTTTTAGAAGCATTTCATTTTCCGGAAGTAAAAGATGTTTTGATTTTCCCATCAGTTTTAACCATTCCGAAACGGGAAGCCTTTTACCTAACTGATCGGGATCGTAAGAAATTCGAGTTTTTCCATGTTGAACATCGTACAAGGGGAAAAAACAACAATCCGCAGCTTTCTGCAAAATCTTAAAGCCATCCTTTTCTTCGCTTTTCCAGTTCAGTGGACAACTCACGAGGATCTTCCCAAAAACAAAACCGTGTTTTTTGGAATACCACTGAGCCTTAGCAGCTTTTTCAACGAGGTCTGTAGAGCTTGGACTTTCAATCGCTGTAAACACATAGGGAATGCCAATAGCAGCCATGAGTTGTGGTGTATCGCGATGATGAAACCCATGACCTTGAGTCATTTGTCCAATTTGGCTTGTTGCTGTTTTATGCCCATAAGGGGTACTGTAACTCAGTTGCCCCCCTGTATTCATATATCCTTGATTGTCATACTCGAGGACAATCATTCGATGATTTCGGATGGCAGCACCTAAGGTAGGACCCATTCCAATGTCCATACCTCCATCTCCAGTAATCATTATAAATGTAATATCCTCTGAGATATCTATTTCTCCACGGCGCTTTTTTTCATAAAATACTTCGACGACCCCAGAAAGAGTCGGAGCTCCATTTTGAAAAAGATTATGAAGGTAACTCACACGATGAGCACTAAAAGGATAGTCAGTGGTCACAACCATTGCACAGCCTGTGTGATAAAGGACAACAACGTCACCCTCAATTCCTTTAAAGAATTGGTCCAGTCCTGAAAAAATTCCGCATCCAGGACAGGCGCCATGCCCAGGCGCAATTCGTTTAGGCCTGATCGTCAATTGTCCGGGATCTGCAGCAAAGGCTTCACACCAAGCAGGAATTTCCCCTTCAGATGGATGCTCGACAATTTTAGTTAGAATATAAGATGCTTCTTCCTTTGAAATGGGTTGCAATACTCGTGGAGGTAGTTTTCCTTTTTCTCCCTCCTGCGTGCCCATAAAACCAAAGGATGGAACTGAGCTTGGATTAGTCTCTAGCAAAAGTGCCTCTTCGATCAGTCGAACTGCATCTTTTTGAGTAAAGTCCTTACCACCCAGCCCATAAATGCGAGATACGACTTGAATACCACAATGGCGATCTGCTAGCAGCACAGAGTGAACTTCATGACTTAAAGGTCCACCTGTTGCCCCAGGAGTGTCTGCCCTTTCTCCCACTACTAGGGCACTCAGTCTATGGGTTAGCCTCCTGAGATCTTCAAATGGAAAAGGTCGAAGAATATTTGGACGAATCATTCCAATTTTTTTACCTTGGGAACGAAAAGTATCTACAGGATCTTTGGCTGTTTCTGCTGCAGAATTAAGGAGGAAGACTGCAGCCGTAGCATCTTCCATTTGATAGGCTTCTACAGTAGGATAATATCTGCCCGAAATTTGTTCATATTGTCGCGAGATTTGTTCGTAGATTTCTAGGGCTTTTTGATGAGCTTGGTGAAGTTGAAACTTGTTATTCACCAAGTCAGGGTCGTTCATATAAGGCCCTATTGTAACAGGGTTTCGAGGGTCTAAAACAGTAAAGGGATCTTTTCTAGCACCCAAAAAGTTTTGTACCTGTTTGCTGTCGTTAAAGACCTTGATGCTTTGCCGTTGATGACTCGTAAAAAAGCCATCGCTTACTACCATCACTGGAAGTCGAACATCCGGATGTTCCCCGAGTTTCACAGCAATAATATTCAAATCGTATACAGCTTGAGGATGCGCCGCTAACAAAACAATCCAGTGAGTCTGTAAAGCAAACATCAAATCAGAATGATCACAGCGAATATCTAAGGGAGCACTGACAGAGCGGGTTACCAAATTCAGCACCATCGGGAGACGACAACCCGCTTGAGCTGGAAGTTGCTCAATGCTGTAAAGTAGTCCATTTGCACTTGTAGCGTTGAGGACTCGAGCTCCAGCAGCTGCAGCCCCAAAACAAGCCCCTGCTGCACCGTGCTCGCCGTCAGCAGGAAGGAGAACCGTATCTACTTCTCCGTTGGCTCGCATTCCCTGAATCAGTTCTGAAATTTCCGTAGAAGGAGTAATGGGATAATATCCCATAAAATCGAATTTAATATCTTTAGCTGCTGCAGCAACAGCTTCATTACCGGTTAAAAATTTTTGTACTTGTTCATTTTTCATTTATTCCTCTGGTATATACTCTACTTCTTGAAAAACAGGAAAGGACTCATGCATCTCAATAGCTCTGAATCGCTGAGCTTGAGAATAGGCTCGATTTTCTTTTGTATCTGGAGCGGTTTTTAAAGCACCCACTGGACAAGCTTCAACACACTTTGAGCACGCTTTGCAGTAGCGGTAATCAATACCCTGTAAGATTGGAACAGACAATTCTCGATTACTTATCGCGTATTTTCCGCCAGGTAAAGTACCAAGCGTCTCTTCTATGACAGATCGTTGCCATACAAAACAATAATCCGGACACACCATGTCACAAAATCCACATTGAATGCATTTTTCAAAATTTAATTTTGGAATACTGCCTTTCCGTGAGTGACTCATATCCTTTAAAATTGTGTTTCCAGGATTGGCAATGAGTCCTCCAAGTGGAGCATTCTCATATCCTAATTTTGGTAAGGAAATTCCTACCGAAGGTATTGAACTTTGAGATGCAGAGTACGGAAATGACTTAACTAGTTCAAAGCCATTCTCAATTGCAATTAAATTGTTTCTAATCATTTCGAAACTCAAATGGCTAAAAAACTTTCTAAAGGTCTCCTTTAAGACCATTAATTGAATTTCTGGACAGAACTTTAAGGTAGCTCCTAAAAGGACTGCATTGATGCCAACTTTCAATTGGTTTGCGATCTTCAGTGCATCAATTGATGCTATGCTCCTTGCCTTAAATCCTTCTGGGAATTCAATTTGCTGTGGAGGGAGTGGAGAATTAATAATAACAAAGAGATCATTGTGGTATCCCTCACAGACTGGTGGATAATTTTGAATGAGATTTGGATGAAAGATCACTAAACAGTCTGGCTGGAAGATGGGTGAAGCTGACCTGACTGCGTGACCATCATCTCTATAACGAACAGAAGAGCGAACTGGAGAGCCTCTTTTTTCGGAACCAAAACTAGAAAAGTGATTTCCTTCAAACCCCATTCCAAGAACAGCAGCTTCAGCCAAGATCTTTCCAGCGGAATGAGCTCCTTGACCTCCAATTGCTTCGAAACGAATTCCCTTTTTCATATTTAGTATAAATCATATCACTCGATGAAGGAATTACAGAAAAAAAACGCAAATAGTGGGAAAACGATTGAGCTCCGTTTTTTCTTGTTTCCCAGGATCCAATTGTGGCCTTCCCCCAAAAAGCAGACTCAACGAAAGGAAACTTCTTGTAGTACAAAAATGGTCCGAAATTAGAGGAACTGATATCAATTATAAAAAGCTCATACTTATACAAAAGAATTTACATGGGGTGCTGCAAAACTAGTCAAGCAGGGCAACAAGAGTGCCAATCAGGTGACCAAGGATCTAGGGGTATCTGCTAGCGCACTGTCTAAGTGTCCAGGGACGCCTCCCGGGGATGGGGCATTCCCTGGGAAAGGCTTTTTAGTACCTCAGGATGACGAAATGAGCAGCTTAGATCTGCTCTGAGGCAGGCGGAGATGGAGCGAGACCTGCTAAAAAAAACTATAGCGTTCTTTGCGGTAGCCCAGAGCAATTGTTCTGGACGAGTTTGTATTTCCTTTTAATCGACGAACGTCTGGTTCAAGGGGTCTTCTTTTTCTCCGAATTTTAGAAACAGGCGTTCAAATACGCTCACCAAAATATACTAATATGATTGATATTTAACTTAAATTAGGAGGAGAATAGTGCATAAGCATGTCAAAATAATTGATCATCTCATTTTTGCATGACTTTGTGCAAATGTTGTTTCAGGGCATCTCCCGATAAAAAGTGTTCAGAGTTGATATCAGCTTCGTGTTCACCTAAAAATTGTAAAACATCAAAGTGATGCGCCTCAGCGGCTTCCATGAAAGCCGTTCTTCTTTTTTGATTGACGTGATTCACCTCTGCTCCATTTTGAATAAGTAATTGAATAATGGATAAATACCCCTCTCGTGCAGCACGAATCAGTGCAGTATCTCCATCTTCGTTCGCATGATTTAAGTCTGTATTTTTTTCAATTAAGATTGTTGCAATCTTCTCATTGTTTTTTTGAATCGCCCAAATCAGCGCCGTATCCCCATATTGATTTGCATGAGTTAAATTTGCATCCTGCTCAATCAACAATTGAGCAATCTCTGAATTGTCTTTTTGAATGGCTACAATGAGTGCCGTATTTCCATGCCTCGTGGTATAGTTCAAATGCACTTTCTTTTCAATGAGAAACCGGGCAATTGCTGTTTGATGATTTAGAATCGATAAAATCAAAGGGGTATTTTGATCACAGTCAGAAATGTTTCCATTCAGTCCTGGAAAATCATGAAAAAGCTGCGTCACTTGAAGAAGACTTTTTTGATTTCCAGACCTTACAAGGTTGAGCAATTGTTGTTCCGCTGAGCACGTTTGCAACATAGCTCATGAAAAATTTATAATAGAAAAAAAGGCAATCACAACTATTATCCATGGATAATAAGCAAATGATTTTTGTAGCATAAAACACTCATTGACTGGTTTCAGTGAAACTATACTATAGTTTTTGATTATTCTCAAGTCATGAAACAGCCGGACAAATGAAATCAATTCAAGACCCCTGACAACCTAGAAGCTAAATAGGTTTGTTTTGTCGCAGATGGGTGACGAACCCCAATTTAAGATTCATCCTTTTGATCTCACGGGAAAAAGAGCGGAGCTTGAAAAGATAGCCCATCGTCTTTTAATGGATCTGTTTTCAAGCATGGGGAAAGCATCGATCCATACTCTCAAGCAAGCTCTCGTGGGCTGTGAGATTAAACATTCTAAAAAGTAAACTCGCTTGAACGCTCAATAAAAAAGACCAATAAAATTGCGAGGGAGTGTACCCACACGGAACACATAAAGGGAAGACTCCCTACGAAATTTTACATAAAAAACTGAGTACCTAAAACTGTCAGGTGAGGTTGGCACTCATACAGTTTTAAGTTTCTCAAAATCATGGACTACTAAAGCGAGCAGTAATTAAAACTCAATTACACAGTTCGGAAGAGCTTGACTGAGAGCATCGATCGATGCTTTTCTCATCCGGTTCATCCGCAGATCCAGTGTTTGCAATTGAGTGAATCCTGATAGATGAGCAACTCCGGATGCTCCAATTTTGTTCGCACGCAAATTCAGTGTTTCCAACTGGGAGAGTTCTGCGAGATGAGCGACTCCGGATGCTCCAATTTTGTTCGCACTCAGATTGAGTGTTTGCAATTGAGTGAGTCCTGATAAATGAGCAACTCCGGATTCTCGAATACGGTTTGCACTCAAATCGAGTGTTTGCAATTGAGTGAGTCCTGATAAATGAGCAACTCCGGATGCTCCAATGTTGTTATAACTCAGATTGAGCGATTTAATATTTTGAAAATACTCCTGAATAAAATCAACTACAGTCCCTAATTCATCATCCCCTATTATGAATCCAGTTAAATTCAATGACTCAAGGTCATGCACTTTACGTTGAGCATCACCGTTAAATAAAAGAGCAGTTAATTTTTCTACAATAGAATCAGCAGTTCCTTTCACCTTAATCGCTGTTATAGCTTGAGGGGTTAATTCATAGAATTCCTTGTTCAAT
Source organism: Oligoflexia bacterium (assembly GCA_903935335.1). Taxonomy (GTDB): domain Bacteria; phylum Bdellovibrionota; class UBA1018; order UBA1018; family UBA1018; genus CAIZRG01. Next base: position 2,434 of record CAIZRG010000054.1, on the reverse strand, counting down.
CTTAAAATTTTTGACCAGGATTCTTGATCTAAAAACCCAACAATATTTTTTTTAGGATCTTCTGGGACATCATTCAAACCAACTGCTTGAACTAAACAAGGAAATGCATTAAAGAATAAAAAATAAAATTTTTTCATTAATAGTAAATGCTATCTAATTATTTAAAGAACAAGGGAAAAAAGACCTTTCAATCATGGCATAGAACTGTAAATCTCCCCTTTTAAGAAATTCACCCCAACAGGCCAGACTTTTGTACCCCGTGTCACTCTTCTGTCCGAAAGGGTCACATCCACTGCGGTCGGATGCCCTAAGGCATAATGCGTAGTCGGCATTCCCTTAACCGCCATGACTCGACTCATGGGCTTGGTCCTCACATAGGAATAAACCAAGTTCGTATTAAACCCACTATCAATGGCTGTCATGCTAATGGGGATTTGGATTCCATTTATGAGCTTCCACTAGGAAGCAAGAATCTCATCCAACTTCTTCCAAGGAACTGCGGTACTCGTATCTTCTGTGAGTGAGAGGAAATCAATCGAGTAGCTTTCCTTGTTCTCAGTCCAGCCTACAATTTCTAGAATTCTGATTTTTGACAGGACTTCTTCCAAAGAACAGTTGCTTCCTTCCAGGAAAACCAACCTAAAGGAGAATACAAAGAGGATAAATGGAATCCTGCCACTTTGGGATTTCCATTCTTTTGAGTAGACATCCAAACTCCGTTCTCAAGCATAAAGTTTTATGATGCTCTTCAATCTTGTGTTTGCAATGCTCGCACTCATAGGTGACTAGTTCCGGTTGCTCTTTCGGCCATTTCACTTGCTCCCATACTAAGACGTGCACTCCTTTACAATAATGTTGCTAGGGATGAATTTTATTCAACCCCCTTAAAGTTGACCTAAAAACAGTGCCTTCCCCACCCTTCTCCTCTTCACTAACCCTGGAAATCGCTTCCCCTGGACCTGCCCCAGCAGGTAAACTCAGTTGAAGCTCTTTTTTTATCACCACTTCACACAAGATTGAATCTCGGACTCTAATTCCAATATTTCTCCCTTCAACATTTCCTCTACTTGCTGGTTTGTAGTTTGCATGCCAGGCTTTACCCCCCGTGTGCTTCCCCAGCCAACTGTAGACGAAATTTATAAATCAAAGAAAGAAGGCAAGGCAGTCTTTTCTGAAAATCAGTGAAGAATCAAAGCAGGACATGTGCAGCACTATGCTTATCATGATTTTAATCGCCATTTTTATGAAGATCCAAAAATAATTAATTTATTTTAAATAAATTGTTTTTTAATTTCCAAGATAGATAAAAGAACATTAAAAATTTGGAATATCAGGCGCTGTCTTTTAAAAAAATATAATCATTAGATAATAATTATATTTTTTTAACCTCGGCAAAATTAAATAATTTATATTTCTAAAACCATTTTGTGATTTTCTTTTATCGATTCAAGGCTAGCGAACCAAATCGTGCAAGAAATGTACTTTTGGAGAGGCTTTAAGAAGGGCGAATGGCTTAATGAAAAACTATATTGATCAACAACAGAATCAGAGTTGAAGGGTGATAATTATGATTATCGATATAGAAAATCTGACGAGAGATTGTAAGCTTATAGCAAATAATTTATTTGCAACGTCAAACAAATCTGTTTCTTTGAATTTGAGAACGACATCTTGAATTAATTAAAATATTACATATATGATAATGAGGTAGCGAAAAATGGAAGTATGCTTTCACTACCGGTTATAGGTGAATAGGATTATTCTCAGATTGTTTCTAAACCGTTAATTCATTTCTATGGTAATAGGTGAAACTACAGCAACTTACTTTGTGTGTTCTAGAATTTCTAAAATCTCATTTAGTTTGGTCTCGTTAACAGGACCACTCTCAATGCTTCTCATGCACGAATCAATATAGGTCTCTATTGATTTTATATTTCCCAATACCAATACTGCTGAGAAGCGGACATCTGGATCCGGGTCTTTTAATAAATGAACAAGAGTAATGCGGATCTCTTTATCCTCTTCTGGTTTTGTCTTTCCCAATAACACTATTGCTGAGGCGCGGACATTTCGAGCTGGGTCTTTTAATAAATCAACCAAAGCCATAAGGGTCTCTTTAGACTTTGATTTTACAGTTCCCAATACCAATAATGCTGAGCCGCGGACATCTGGATCCGGGTCTTTTAATAAATGAACAAGAGCAGTGTGGATTCCTTTATCCTCTGGTCTTATATTTCTCAATGTCGCTACTGCTAAGTCGCGGACATTTCCATCTGGGTCTTTCAATAAATCAACCAAAGCCATAAGGGTCTCTTTAGACTTTGGTTTTATCTCTTCCAATGCCGATGCTGCTGAGTCGCGGACACTTCGATCTGGGTCTTTCAATAAATCAACCAAAGCCATAAGGGTCTCTTTAGACTTTGGTTTTATCTCT
>CAIZRG010000053.1 GCA_903935335.1 Oligoflexia bacterium | reverse complement strand
TGAATTCCCTCTTTTTCTAAAAGACTCTGGTTTCGAATGAGAAGAGGAAGTTCAGCATCTAGACAAGGTATAAGGGTGTTCATTTGAGTCTGAGTTGCTATTCTTTTGATAGCTTCATGTAGTTTTTCCCAGCCATGGGTAGGATAAGGAAGTAAAAAGCTGTTTTCAAAAAGGTCAGTCAAATAATTCCCTGGGTCATGAACATCGTAGCTTAAGCCAATGAGTTGAATGTTAGGATACTTCTCTCTTAAGCTGCGAGCTACAGCAACGCCAGGCCCTGGATTATCGGTTGCATTAATTCCTGATATCCCAATGCAAATATTTTTTTTCATAGTTAATATTGAATAATTTTTATTTCAGATTGGAATTCAATTAAATCAGTTATTGCTTGCTCATAAGTAATCCCGAACAATTTGGATATTTCATGAGCAATCTTTTCTGAAGAAAGTTCTTGTCTTAAGAGTTGAATCATCATTTTTGCTGTTTCATTGAGTTGAAAACTTTCTCCAGTTTGAGGGTCAAATGCAATTCCAGTAGAACTAATGTTCCATTTTGTATAATCGGACATAAAACAAGCCTCTCTTTTTTAATTTTTTATGCAGATTTTTTTCTTTTGGAATATGACATACCAAAAAGTTTACTTAACCCAGTTAAAGCCTCCTCATCAAAAACTTCTAAATTTTCATCGGAAGTCATTTCAAGAATAGCTTCACGGTAAGAAAGTTCTCTATCATTTGAATTTTTGATCACGAGGTTGCAAAACTCATTTGCAACAGCCATTGTGCGGGATAATGGAGAAATTTCAGTTTTTTTAAATTTTGAAGGATATCCAGTTCCTAAGCAGTTTTCATGGTGTTCTAAAACGAGTTGTAGAACTTGTCTCGGAATTTCTTTAATCTCAGATAAGAGTTCAAAACCTTTTTGAGAATGAGTTTTATAGATGATGACCTCTTCGGGAGTCATGTCTTGTTCATGTTTATCTAAAAGTTCCTGAGGAAGTGTTGTTTTTCCAACGTCATGCATGAGTCCCCCTAAGGAAAGATTAAAAAGAACAGGAGGAGATTTCCATCCTGAGTGAATTCCAATTAAAACACTATAAAGGCTGACAGAAATACTATGCATATAGAGAAAGTCGGATTTGTTTGCTAAATTGCATAAAAGCTCTAAAGTATAGGTCGACTCAGAGAGCAAGTTTATCGTAGAAATAACTAGATTTTTAGCTTGAGAGAAACTATCAAAAGGAACATTTGTTGTATAAAGTTTTTGAAGAACCATGTCTGATGTTTTTTTAATAAAATTAATTTTTGTATATCTATTTGAAGTTATTGATTGCTTAATTTTGTTTGCAAATATTAAGTTAAATTCTTTGTATTTTTGAAGATCACTTTTTCTGACATAAAAAGTGTTTGAAATGAGACGGCTAGAGGCTGAAAGAAGGTTTAAATTGAATTCATCTCCACTCTGATAAGCTTTTAAATATTTGTTTTCAGAAATTCTAACATAAATATCATGTTGAAGCTTTTGATTTTGAATAAAATCTTTAATTTGTATATTAAAAAATGAAGAATCGGGATCTTCTGAGAAAGGATTAGTTCCTGGATCTTGAGGAAAGCAGGATTGAATCGTTTTGATCAGTTCATCATAGCTAAAGGGTTTGGTCAGGTAGGCCATTGCTCCTAGGTCGTTGGCTTCACTTTTTCCTGTAATATCAGAAAAACCACTTATGAGAATCACAGGAGATGGGCAATGAGTTCGAATCCAATGAAGAAGTTGGATTCCGCTCATTCCTGGCATTCGGATATCAGAAATAACAAGATCAAATTTTTTTTCAGAGATGAGCTGCTGAGCTACTTTTGCTGTTTCTGCCACTACAGGTAAATGACTTCCATGAACTAATCGATCACTTAAAATTTTACCAAGCTCAGGGTCATCATCTACAATGAGGATTTTTTTTCCCTCTAATTTTGATTTTGAGGAATCGGTCACACTCTCTCCAAAGGACAATTTTTTTGATTCATCGGAATTTTTAAAACAAAACGAGTATTTTTAAATTCTCGATCAATTTTTAATTCTCCATTATGCATTTCGGCTATTCCTTTTGAAATACTTAGACCTAATCCAGACCCTTGGCCAATTTCTTTGGTTGTAAAAAAGGGATGAAACAATTTGTAATGAATTTCTTTAGGAATTGGAGATCCGCTGTCTGTTACAGAGATTTCTATAAAATGATCTTTTTGGGTGACTTCAATGTGAATCCATTTGTCTTTCATAAATTGAACCGCATCTCGGGCATTGGTGATTAAATGCAGAAGCAACTGGGTGATTTGTGTAGCTTGACATTGGAGTTTAAGTTGAGGATTAGGGATTTCTACTTGAATTTTAATATCTTTTGCTTTCAGCCGCTCTGAGCAAAGATCGAGTGTTTTTTGAATGAGTTGCTGGGCAGGGATGAGGGTGAGTGGTTCATAGGTGCTATCTTTACAAAATGTTTGAAGCGCCTGAATAATGCCACTCACACGACTGATGTTTCTATTCATTGTCTGGGTGAGCTGTTTAAGTGCTTCAAGGGGTATGGGGCCTTCTTGAATCAGAGATTCGATTTGTTCTGAGCTTAAAAGAAGAGTATTGAGGGGTGTATTGATTTCGTGGGCAATTCCACCAGCCATCTCTCCTAGAGCCTTCATTTGAGCTGTATAAGTGAGATGAGCTTGAGCTTTGAGCAGAGGTGCTGTATTTTTCTGGGCTTGGGCATCGTTTAAAAGGAGTCGCCCCTTAGCTAGGATCTCTTCCTGTAAGAGAGGTTTTATCCAATAGTCATCAGCACCTGCTTCATAGCTTTTTTGTCTTTCTTCAGGACTCCATTGAGTAGAAGAAAGGATGATTTTGCTGGTTCTTAAGTCGGAGTTCAAACGAAACTTTTCACAAAGTTCATAGCCAATGAAGCCAAAAGCATGGATACCGAGTATGATCAGGTCTGGCTTCATTCCAGGGGCTAGGTCTAGAGTGCCTAAACTGCTTGGGGTAGCTATGATCGGATTGGCAAGTTCCTTGAGAGTGTCACGAAGCATTCGCTGGCAGGTTGGATCTTCTTCGAGGATGAGGAGAGTCTGCTTTGAACTCATGGTTTTCCTTAAATTCAATCATTTGAGTCTAAAAAAATGAGTCAGGACAAATACCTGATGATTCATCTTATTCTGATCGGAGTTAGGTGATAAATCTTAATCATCTCGCATGAGGTTTCTTTAGGTCAAGACTCGCAAATTAGGTTCGTATTTGATACTTATTCTCTAAACACTGAGGAGTCATTCATGGAACTCGAATTAAGTACTGGAAATTCAGGAACAAATTTCATTAAGCACATCATTGAAGAGGATTTGAAGGCCGGAAAAAATAGGGGTCAGGTAGCCACCCGGTTTCCTCCAGAACCGAATGGATATTTGCATATTGGGCATGCCAAGTCGATTTGCCTGAACTTTGGTTTGGCTCAAGAGTATCAGGGGACTTGTAATTTAAGGTTTGATGATACCAATCCGGTGAAAGAAGATGTGGAGTACGTTGAGTCCATTCAGGAAGATATTCAATGGCTTGGGTTTCATTGGCATGAGCTTTACTATGCAGCTGATTATTTTGAGAAAATTTATGAATCTGCAGTCCAACTTATTGAGCAGGGGCAGGCTTTTGTTTGTGATTTGACACCTCAACAGATGCGGGAGTATCGGGGGACTCTCACAGAGCTTGGGCGGAATAGTCCCTTTCGAAATCGAACGGTTCAGGAAAATCTAGATTTATTTCAAAGGATGAGAGCTGGGGAGTTTGAAGATGGATCTCGTGTTTTACGAGCCAAAATTGATATGGCTTCTCCAAACTTAAATATGCGGGATCCTGTCTTGTATAGGATCAGGCGGGCTCATCATCATCGAACCTTAAATCAATGGTGTATTTACCCCATGTATGATTTTGCTCACCCGCTGTCAGACATGATTGAGAGAATTACTCATTCTATTTGTACTCTGGAGTTTGAAGACCACCGTCCATTTTACGATTGGGTGTTGCAAGCATTGAAGACACCATGCCACCCCCAGCAAATCGAATTTTCTAGACTCAATTTGAATTTTACGGTGATGAGTAAGAGAAAGCTTCTTGATCTTGTGCAAGGAAAACATGTTCGAGGGTGGGATGATCCCAGGATGCCTACCCTTCAGGGGTTGAGGCGTCGCGGGGTGAGTCCAGCTGCAATTCGAGATTTTTGTGAGCGAGTCGGGGTGACTAAAAAGGAAAGCTGCATTGAAATGAGTATGCTGGAAACCTGTATTCGGGAAGACCTGGATCGGACTGTTCCTCGTGCAATGTGTGTTTTGAATCCCTTGAAAGTCGTCATTGAGAACTATCCTGATGGAAAAGTAGAAGAGCTTGAAGTTCCTAATCACCCGAGTCAGCCTGCATTAGGGACTCGGAAGGTCCCTTTTTCGCGGGTTATTTATATTGAAAAAGAAGATTTTATGGAAAACCCACCCCCAAAGTACTTCCGACTCAGTCCAGGTAAAGAAGTTAGGCTTCGTTCGGCTTATTTCATTCAATGCGTTGGGTTGACTCATGATCCAAAGACGGGGGAGGTGACTGAGCTTAGGTGTACTTATGATCCTCAAACTCGAGGAGGGGCTAATCCCCCCGATGGTCGAAAAGTGAAGGGAGCTTTGCATTGGGTTTCTGAGGCTCATTCAGCCATTGCAGAGGTGCGCCTTTACGATCGACTTTTTCAGGTTGAGTTTCCAGGAGCAGGAGGGACGGATTACCTGAGTCAGATTAACTCTCATTCTCTTATAGTTTTAAAAAATAGCCGAATTGAGCCCAGTCTGATGGCTGCTTTGCCTGAGAGTCGATATCAGTTTGAAAGGCAGGGGTACTACTGTGTGGATCGATTTGACTCACATTCGGGCCAGCTCGTCTTTAATCGTACGGTAACGCTCAGGGACTCATGGGCAAAAGAAAAAGGTTCATCTTAACTTTTTTGGGCCAATCTTGCTTTGAGCATGCTTCACCACGGACTCAAAGAACTGTCGATGCATGGGAGAGGGTGTGTTTGAATTGAGTTCAGGATGAAATGTGCTGGCCATCCAGTGCCCATATGAAACCCAGACAGGTTCTTGGTTGTATCGTGCTAAAACATGGATCTCTGGGCCCACCCAGTTGATCTTTGGCGCTCGAATAAACGATACACAGTAGCCATCGATCTCAGTATTAAAACTATCTGATTGTCTACCGTAAGAGTTGCGTTGGACTGTGATGTTTAATATTTTAAATGATTTTTGTTTAGGAGATGCCACTTTCCGAGCCATGAGAATGGCTCCTGCACAAATCCCCCAGGTGGGGACCTGGTTGAAAGTCTTCATAAGATCTGTTTCTAGGGAAAATAGGTCGATGAGTTTTAAGATGGATGTGCTTTCTCCTCCTGGAAGAATCAGGCCATCTATTTGATTGAGGTCTTCTTTTGTTTTGACTTCAACAAAAGTTGCACCTAAGGCTTTCAGGTGCGGTTCATGAGGCTGAATGCAACCTTGGAGGGAGAGAACCCCGATGTGGATTGAAATTTTTTTACCAACCTCTGTCTGCAAATCTAGACTCCGCTGCAATCTTTGAAACATCCATTCCTCGCATAGGACTCGAGAGTTTTTTTGATGCTTCTAAAATCTCTTTTGGGTCCTTGTATTGGGCTACGGCCTTGACAATAGATTTGGCATAAAGAGCTGGGCTTTCTGATTTAAAAATACCGGAACCAACAAAGACGCTCTCAGCTCCAAGCTGCATCATCAATGCTGCATCCGCAGGGGTTGCAACACCTCCTGCCGCAAAGTTTGGAACGGGAAGTTTTCCAGTTTTTTTAATTTGAAGGAGTAGCTCATAGGGAGCCCCCAGATTTTTAGCCTCTGTCATGAGCTCGGATGGATCTAGATGAAGGATTTTTCGGATATCTTGCTGAATCTGGCGGAGGTGTTGAACACCTTCTACAATATTTCCAGTACCTGCCTCACCCTTGGTACGAATAAGGGCTGCTCCTTCGCCAATTCGCCGGAGCGCTTCTCCTAAGTTTGTGGCACCGCAGACAAAGGGAACTTTAAATTCACTTTTAAGGATATGGTAAGCTTCATCGGCAGGAGAAAGGACTTCGCTTTCATCAATATAGTCAACACCCAGAGCTTCTAAGATCTGAGCTTCGACGAAATGCCCAATTCGGCATTTGGCCATAACGGGAATGCTGACGGCTTTCATAATCTCTGCAATCATATCAGGGCAGGACATTCTAGCTACTCCGCCTTGAGCACGAATATCTGAAGGAACGCGTTCTAAGGCCATGACCGCGACTGCACCTGCATCTTCAGCAATCTTGGCTTGTTCAGGATTGACGACATCCATGATGACGCCGCCTTTGAGCATTTCTGCTAATCCTATCTTTAAATCGATTGTTTCTTGATTCGTTGACTTTCTTTGATTTTCCATCGTGCTATTGGATATAGAGCTACATGGATTGTTTTGTAAAGGGACAAGGCCAAAAAGCATGCTGGGACAAAGAAGAAGAGATTCGTATGGAACGTTTTTTAAGTGTCAATTTTGGAGCCAGTCAGCCTGGGAGTCGGTTAAGTTTTTATCAGATTGTTGAAGTGATCAGCCAACAAATCCAGTCTGACTCAGCACTTCAGGGCTGTCGTTTGCCACCGATTCGAGTTTTGGCTCACCAGCTGGGGGTTTCTAAAAATACGATTAGTGCCGCTTATGAAGAGCTAAAAGCAAAAGGCTTAGTAGAAAGTCGAGGAAGAATTGGTCTTTTTGTTTCGTTGGGTTGGGATTCATTTTCACGACAGTTCAAGGGGCAAAGCTCTGGTCAGGTTCCTCTCCCGGTTCTTAAGCAAAAGCCTAGTTTACGTCTATCTTTAGGATCTCAGGAAAAATTTCTTTTACTCAGTTCAGTTTTTATTGATCCCTCTTTGGCTCCAAAAGAGAGACTGGCCAATTGTTTTCGTTCCGCTTTGAAGTCTCCTGGACTGAGTCGAGGGACGGATCCACAAGGTTTTTTGCCTTTGAGAAAAAAAATTGCTGAGCGTTTACAAAAACGGGGTATTGCTGCTCAGCCTCAACAAATCATGACGACTGTGGGTTCTCAGCAAGTTCTTGATTTACTGTGTCGGTCCATGCAGTCCAAGGTGATTGCTACAGAAAGTCCTGCTTATGATCTTGGGAAAGCTTTGATGGAGATGAACGAGATGGTTTCGGTTGGACTTCCTGTTGATCCTTTTAAGGGAGTCAATTTAATTCAGTGGGAAAAAATGATTCGTGAGAGCAAACCAGGTTTAATTTATCTGACGAGTAATTTTCAGAATCCTACGGGCTATTCTTATTCAAGTCGAGAAATGACTCAAGTGGTTGAGTGGTCGCAAACGTATGGATTTGGAATTCTTGAAGATGATTGGGGCTCTGATATGTTGTCTTACTCAGAGTTTAAGCCATCCCTTCGGGCTTTGGGAGGAGACAATGTTTTGTATATGAATTCTTTTACTAAGAAACTTTTGCCTTCTTTGCGTCTAGGCTATGTCGTGGGTAATGAGGAGAGTATTTCAGCATTAGTTCGATCTAAGAGTCTGACGGTCAGCTCAGCTCCTCCAATCATTGAAGCAGCTCTTTTTGAGTTTTTAGATCGAGGCTATTATGATGCTCATCTAAAAAAGGTACAGCAAGAGCTAGATGCAAGATATCAGAATTGCTTAGAGTTGCTGAGAAACTCTATGCCACAGGATGTACGTTGGACTTCTCCTGGGGGAGGGCCTGTTTTATGGCTCGAGCTTCCGAAGTCGATAGACTTAGAACAGTTAGTCCTTCGGTTGAAAGAGGAAGGAGTGATTGTGCGGTGCTCACATGATGCATTTTTTGGAACCCCACACCTACATGGATTTAAGATTGGCTATGCTTTTTTATCGATCCAAGAAATGCAGATTGCTATTGGAAAACTATCTCAGGTTTTAAAATAATTATATTTTATTTATAAACTCCAGTGTCTTGACCAGAGTTTAATATTTTACTTTTGCAATTAACCGAAGAAAGAGTGCTAAGGAGATCTTCCAAAACCGAAGCTTCTTAAGTTCTAGATGAAGCTTAAGAATAACTTCACCATAAACGATACTTATTTTTTAATTGTTTGGTTAGGTAATGTTTTGACTCTTACCATTTGCTATGGTAGTTTTTCCTTAATCATAATTTAAAAAGCATGTAATCTGTTTTTTGATAAAGGTAATATCATAAAATGATAAAAAATATTCTAGTTATTTTTCTTGCTACTCATTCCTTTTTTTCGATCACGCAATCCTTTGCAGGGATGGCTGATGCAATTGCAGAAGTAATGAAAACAACAGTTGTTTCCGGTAATAAAATGGGGGTAAGTTCTCCTGAGACTTTTGGTATCGAGAATAAAATTACTGGTGAAATGTTAGTTTATGATATTGGTTGTGGTGCTGGGTATTTTACTGATAGAGCAGTTCAAAAAGGAGCTTATGTTGTTGCAGTTGATGCAGATTTTAAGGGTATTGAGGCTTTAAAGACTAAGTCTCTTTTAAGTTCAAGGGTTGATATTTTACAAGGTTTCTTTCCAAATCAGTTTCGACAAGCTGATCTAGGAAAAGTGGATCTTATCTATTCAAGTTACATGCTTCAGTTAGTTCCAATTGAAAGTGTTTATGGAATTTTTCAAAGAATTTTTGAACTATTAAAACCCAATGGAATAGCTTATATCATAGTTCCAGATCTTTTTTTTCGTCTCATCGAAAATCAAGGCGCAAGTCATATTGCGAATTTTGAGAGTCTTTTTCATTTACTCAAGGAAAATAAAGAAGTTCAAGTTGTTGATCAATCTTGGACTCGTACAAGCAACTTTACAGCAGGGCTTTTGATTTCTTTGCAAGCAGAACTTTTAGAAATGGGAATTAGTCAAGATGTCATCCAATATTCAATTGATAGAAGTCAGTTTTTACCTGAAAAAGTAAATTTATTGAGCCCTGCTAATATCGAGCATATGGGAAGAGCAATTGGATTTTCTTCAGTCCATGGGGAACTATTACAGGATAAAAGACAGAGTTATCTTTTTACTCTAACTAAATAGTGCCAGTCTGAGTTACAGCAAAAGCATGCCTAAACGAAACGCTGCATAAGAACTCCCTGATCCAGCAATTCCAAGATCAATTTCTTCAAAGAAAAAGGAAAAAAATTTCTTTTCCATGGGATACAAAGCAGGAAGCCTAAGAGCTAAAGCCCCAAATCCTGTGACAGAGTTACCTTGAGAGAAAACTGCACCTACTCTTGCCCCAATAGAAAAAGCTCGTGTAATTTCTGTAAAAAAGCCTAAGGAACTGATAAAATCCATTTGGCCATACTTGGATTGAAAAGGAATCGAGACTTCTGTTCCTAGAGAGTACCAAGATTTTAGCTCAGGATGAAAGCGGTTATAAGATAAGCCCAATCCGCTGCCTATGGGATTATGAGTGCTAATAACCAACGGATTTAAATCCAAAATCAGATGGTTTTGAATACTTTCTCCTGCCAGGAGAGTTGAGGTAGTCAATAAATCTATCCAGAACATCAGAAGAAAAAATAAGAGTAATCTGAACTTTTGAGTCACTGGCTAGCTCCTTTTTTTATGCTCGTTCAAGAATATAAAGATAAGCAATTCCAAATTGGATATAAAAAAATTGGCAGTTTGAAAAAAATTCAGAAACCTTAGCCATCTCTAAAAACGAAGCCCCACAAGGAAAAATAGCAGAAGAAGTCTGAAGGTATTGATAGGCCTGAGGTTGTCCACTCATCCAGCCTCCAACTTTTGGTAAAATAAAATTAGAATAAACATTAAAAATTTTTTTAATTATTTTAGTATCAGGCTGTCCAAACTCAAGAATCAAAACCCGCCCACCGGGTTTCACTACACGTCCTAATTCATGAAGGGCTCGAGCTGGATCTTGGACATTTCTAATTCCAAAAGAAATACTAGCTACATCGAAGGTGTGATCTAGATAAGGGAGGTTCATAACGTCGGCAGGTTTGAATTGAACCTTCGATTTTTTTTCTTGAGCTTTCTTGCGGGCAATTTCGAGCATAGGCAGACAAAAATCAGTTCCGATTACTTGGCCTGAGCCCTTCAGCTCCCTTTCAAAGAGAAAAGCTAGATCTCCAGTACCTGTGGCACAATCGAGAACTTGATTCCCAGGTTGCACACCGCTTTTTTTGACCAATTTTTTTTTCCACAGGTGATGAAATCCTAAAGAAAGAACGGAGTTGGCTAAATCATATTTTTTGGCGAGAGTTCCAAACATGTCTCGAATTAATTTTGGATTTTTGGATGTGAACTCACTCATGAGTAAACCTATTTCTCAAAAAAGGGAAGTCACCTAAAGAAGATCCTTCTACCGCTTCAAGCACCCGCACTAGAGTTGGAACCATTCGTTCAAAGTCTTCGTAGGTTAGAGCTTGTTTTCCGTCCGATTGAGCCAGAGCAGGGTTAGGGTGAACTTCAACCATAATTCCATCAGCCCCACAAGCTGCTGCAGCCCAGCACATTGGGATGACAAGCTCTCGAAGCTCTGTTGCATGGCTAGGATCCACAATGACGGGGAGACCTGATCGTTTTTGAAGATAAGGCACAGCTGCAAGATCAAGGGTGTTACGGGTGGATCTTTCAAAAGTTCGAATGCCTCGCTCACACAGAATAACGTTCGGGTTTCCTTCGTGTAAGATGTATTCCGAAGCAGCTATGAACTCGTCCAAATAGGCAGCAAACCCTCTTTTTAAGAGTACAGGAATCTTTGTTCGTCCGAGCTCTTTCAGAAGTTCGTAGTTGTGCATGTTTCGGGCTCCTACTTGCAGAACATCAGCTACCTCAGACAAACATTCAATTTGTCTGAGGTCGGTGATTTCACAGATAAAAGGGAGCTGGATTTCTTTTTTAATAGTCTGAACAATTTCAATGGCTTGGGCTCCTAAACCTTGAAAGCTTTCAGTTCGGGTTCGCATTTTATAAATGCCACCCCGAAGAGCTGTTGCACCCCTTTTTTTTACTTCAAGAGCAACCTCACGAAACATTTCGTAGGACTCAATTGAACAGGGTCCTGCAATGAGAGAAAAACGTCGAGAGTGTAAACCCATAAAAACTCATTTCTGGTCGAAAAGTAGCTTCTTTTCAACTTTGAGGCAATTGTAAACTCAGTCTGAGTGTTTTAGGTTAGGTGAAGAAGCAATCCCATGTTTTTGAGTCAAAGTGAAATAAAAAAGTTTTTGAATTCAGGTTGCCTGATTTCATCCCCGTCCTCAGATGAAATCACAATAGGTTGGGGGAGTGTTGAGCGTACCCAGAGTTCTCTGAAGGCTCTTCAAGAGAAGAGAATTTCAATCTATGCTCCTGATTTTTTCTTAGAAGATCAAGCTCCTTGGTGGGTTTTCGAAAACTTTGTTTCATGTAGTCGAGCTGAACTTCTTGAAGCTTTGAAGAGCCTCGTCCAATCATTTTGTCCAATTCAGTGGTCTCAAGTCGATTTCGATTCATTTCAAGAGACTTTTTATGACATCAAAAAAAAATTGAAAGAAGGTCTTTTAAAAAAAGCAGTTCCTCTTGTGTTTCAAACTGCCCAATTTTCTATCCAAAACATGAAACCCCTTTTAATTTCTCATCTTTTGAAAAATACAAAAGGAGTTCCTGTTTCTTTATATGGAGTTTGGAATGCTGAGGAGGGAATTTTAGGAGCCACCCCTGAAACCCTTTTTCAAGCTCAAAGAAGAGGATCATTATGGACCATGGCTTTAGCAGGAACTCGGACATCGGATGATTCTCGGGTTTCTCTTTTGCAAGATCCTAAGGAATTAGAAGAACATCGAATTGTCATTGAAGGGATCTGTTCTTCGTTTCAATCGGATCCTCAGTGGGGGAAAATTCAAGTGGGGCAAACTAAAATTCTTAAGTTACCTACTTTATCTCATTTAATGACGCCTATTGAGATTCAAATCCCAGAAGATAAAACCCTTATTTTTGAAGAGGGGGTGAGGTGTCTTCATCCCACTCCAGCTTTAGGTGCTTTTCCAAAGAATGAAGGAATGAAATGGCTTCAGGAGTTGAATAAAAAAAGGGATCGGTGTCGATTCGGAGCTCCCTTTGGAGTTTTGAAAAACTTTAAAGAGAGTCTTTGTTTAGTGGGGATTCGAAACTTACAGTGGTTTGAAGATGAGGTGTCTTTGATTGTAGGATGTGGAATTATTGAAGCCAGTCATTTAGATCAAGAATGGAAAGAGCTTCAGAGCAAGCAATCCGCTGTGAAGGCTTTGTTAGGTTTAAGTTGACAGTGAAGTGAGAAGTGAGATGGGTATAAATTCAAATCTTTGCTTACAGGTTTTAGATCAATTGAAGACTTGGGGGGTTCAGGTTGTGTGTGTTTGTCCTGGATCCAGGAATGCCCCCCTTTTGGTTTGCTTGTTAGAAAAAGTAAAAGATTTTCAGGTTTTTTATTTTTATGAAGAGCGTTCAGCTGCTTTTTTTGCTCTGGGTAAAATCAGAAACTTAAGACAGCCTGTAGCTGTGATGACCACTTCAGGAACAGCTGCAGGTGAGCTTCTTCCTGCAACGATGGAAGCTTACTACTCCGGAGCACCTTTGATTTTAGTGACCGCGGATCGTCCTCGGGCTTATCGGGGGAGTGGTGCTCCACAGGCAGCTGAGCAGGTGGGCCTTTTTGGTTCTTATGTTTCTTGCTGTATTGATCTAGAGGGGGAGGAGCAGTCTTTGTTTGAAGGATTCTCTCATACTCAACCGTATCATATTAATGTTTGTTTTGAGGAGCCATTGCTTGACTTAGAGCCTCTGTGTTTTGAGCGTCCGTGTTTGGCTAGAGTCAATCAAGATTTAAGGTCTGACGATGGGGAAGCCTCTCAAAGAATGAGGAAGTTTTTGAATTCTGTAAAAAGACCTTTTATCCTAGTAGGTTTGCTGCAACCTCAAGAAAGGTCTTCTGTTAAGCAGCTTTTGATGAAGTGGAGGGTTCCTGTTTATTTAGAAAGTCTCTCTGGTTTGCGGGAGTGTGAAGAGCTTCAATCCTTTCGTGTGAGTTTTCCGGATCGCTTGATTCAAAGGGCTCAGGATGAGGGTTGTCTCATGGATGGAGTCATTCGTATCGGCGGAGTGCCTACTTTACGTTTTTGGCGAGACCTGGAGAGTAAGTATACTCAGCTTGCAGTTTTGTCAGTGACTCGACTTCCCTTCTCAGGATTGGCCAGAGAATCAGTTTTAGTTGTGGGTGAAATTTCTCATTTGATGAATAGCTTAGGGCAATGCTTAAATTTCCAGGGAGAGGAAATTCAGGCTGACCTCCAGTTTCTGTTCAAAGCAGATCATCTAGAAAAAAAACATTTATTCGAACTTTTAGATTCTGAGCCTTTCTCTGAACCTGCGTTAATTTCTGCTTTATCTCGGCAAATTCCACGGGGCTCAAAAATCTATCTAGGCAATAGTCTTCCTATTCGAGAGTGGGATCTTGCTGCGACTTCAGTTGATCGAAATTTTGATGTATGGGCCTCTCGAGGTTTAAACGGGATTGATGGGCAGGTCTCCACTTTTTTGGGGTTTGCTGAGTCTGAGAGTCAGAATTGGTTAATCTTGGGGGACTTAACAGCTCTTTATGATCTGCCAGGTCCATGGATTCTCTCTCAACTTCTTAAAACTTCGGTTCATTTGGTTGTCGTCAATAATGGGGGTGGAAAGATTTTTTCAAGAATGTATAGCCAGAAAGAATTTCAGAATCGGCATCAGTTGCGATTCCAAGGATGGGCTGATCTTTGGGGGTTATCCTATGAACAGTGGCATCAAGTCCCTCAAACTTTACAGTCTGATTTTGACGATCCAACCGTAGTAGTTCATCGACTCATTGAGTTGCTTCCAGATGAAGAAGCCACTGATCGATTCTGGAAGAAGTTTCAGGCAGTTTAAGTTATCTTAGATGACTCCGGAGGAGGTTTTTGTTTATGAGTACAGTAAAGAGATGGATCCCGTTGCAGCATTTTGAAGATATTCAATTGGAGCGGACTGATGATGGGATTGCTAAGATTACGATTAATCGTCCTCATGTTCACAATGCTTTTCGACCTGAAACTGTGAAAGAACTGATTGAAGCCTTTGATTTCTGCCGGGATGAAAGTTCGATTGGAGTTGTGATTTTAACTGGTGCAGGGAAAGAAGCTTTTTGTTCGGGGGGTGACCAAAAGGTTCGAGGAACTGGAGGTTATGTCGGAAAAGATGGAACTCCACGTTTGAATGTCCTGGATCTTCAAAAGAGGATTCGATCTTTGCCTAAGCCTGTGGTTGCCATGGTAGCAGGCTATGCCATTGGAGGAGGCCATGTTCTTCATCTTGTTTGTGATCTGACTATTGCTGCAGATAACGCTCGGTTTGGCCAGACCGGGCCAAAAGTGGGATCTTTTGATGGGGGTCTAGGAAGCAGTTACTTGGCTCGAATTGTAGGACAAAAGAAAGCTCGTGAAATTTGGTACCTGTGTCGTCAATACTCTGCTCAACAGGCATTAGATATGGGATTGGTAAATCATGTGGTGCCTATCGATCAGCTAGAAACTGAGACTTTGAAATGGTGTCAAGAGATTTTGGAACATAGTCCGCTCGCTCTTCGTTGCTTAAAAGCTTCTCTAAACGCTGATTGTGATGGACAGATGGGGCTTTTGGATCTAGCTGGCAATGCGACTCTTCTTTATTACTTATCTGAAGAAGCAAAAGAAGGACGAAACGCATTTATTGAAAAAAGAAAACCTAATTTTCGTCAATTCGGGAGACTTCCCTAAAGGATTCTAAAGAGGATTCGAATCATGAGTTTAGTTTTAGATCGGCTCAGACCTTGGATCTTAGCCATTCGTCCTAAGACACTGACTGCGGCTTTAGTGCCAATTGCTGTAGGTACGGCTTTATCTTATTCGAATACTGGCAGAGTTCATCTTGGGCTTAGTTTCTTTGCGTTGATGAGTTCAATTTTTATTCAGATAGGAACTAATCTTATCAACGATGCTCTTGACTTTAAAAAAGGGGCGGATACTTCAGAGAGACTCGGTCCTCAGAGAGTGACTCAGATGGGTTTTCTCTCTATTTCTCAGGTTTGGTGGGGAGGTATGTCTTGTTTTCTCCTAGCTGCAATGGCCGCTCTTCCTTTGTTGTGGGAGGGAGGTACTCCGATTTTAGTGATTGGATTGATTTCGCTTGTTTCAGCCTATGCTTACACTGGAGGCCCCTATCCCTTGGCTTATCTCGGGCTTGGGGATCTTTTTGTTCTCATCTTTTTTGGATGGGTTTCTGTTTTGGGTATGGTCTATTTGCACACGGGCAAGGTGCATTTTCATACTTGGATTGCTGGCTCTCAAATTGGATTATTGGCTACTGTTTTGATTGCGATTAATAATCTGAGAGATCATCTTACGGATCGACTTGCTCAAAAAAAAACTTTGGCAGTCCGATGCGGACTTTCCTTTGTTCGTGCTGAAATCATGGCTTTATGTTTACTCCCTTTTTCTGGAGGGATTTACTGGTATCAACAAGGTTTCAAACTGGCAGCTATTCTCCCTTTTTTGAGTTTGCCTTTAGCGTTGTCTTTAATTCAAAAGGTTCAAACGACTGAGCCGAGTCAGCAATACAATCAATTTTTAGCTCAAGGAGCTGCCTTGCATTTTATTTTTGGAGTTTTATTGAGCTTTGGACTTTGTTTTCCATAGATTGATGGCGAAAGATGGCAAAACCATGACCAATCATTTAAGTCCTGTTTTAGATTGGGCTTCGAAAAAAAATGAATATTTTTTAAATTCTAAATTTTCAGAGGTACAATGCAAATATTTTAAATCTATTTTAAATTCTTTTTTAAATTTATTTAATAGTCATTTATTTTTCTTAACCTCAGGCACCACTGCTTCTTCCATTCAGTCTTTGCGGTGGGTAGCTCTGAGTAAGGAGTCTTTTTTAGCTTCGGCTCAAGCGGTTAACCAGCATTTGAGTTCAAGCAAGGACGATGTTTGGCTTCAGGCTTTACCTAGTTTTCATGTAGGTGGATTGGGGATTTGGGCGAGAAGTGCTTTGAGTGGAGCGAAGGTAGTGACACTTTCTCAATGGAATTGTGAAGAATTTTGTCAAAAACTCCAAGATCATCAGGTCACCTTGACTTCTTTGGTGCCCACTCAAATTTATGATCTGGTTGAAAGATCAAAGATTTGTCCGAGATCCTTGCGAGCGATTTTAGTGGGAGGCAGTTCTCTAAGTTCATCCCTTTATCAAAGGGGTCGAGCTTTGGGTTGGCCCCTTCTTCCAACCTATGGGATGACGGAGACTTGTTCCCAGGTGGCAACAGCTCATTTGAGATCGCTTGAGGATTTAGAGGGTGATGAAAAACTGCTTCCACCTTTAGA
Source organism: Oligoflexia bacterium (assembly GCA_903935335.1). Lineage (GTDB taxonomy): Bacteria > Bdellovibrionota > UBA1018 > UBA1018 > UBA1018 > CAIZRG01. The sequence goes on along the minus strand of CAIZRG010000053.1, from coordinate 1,039 downwards.
GGTTTTACCTCACCTTCATGTTGAGATTGGGGAGGGGAGTAGAATTGAGGTAACAGGGTTGTCTTTACTGACTGCATATATTGGAGAAGTCCAAGGGGAGTCTAGGTTGATTGATCCCAAGAAACAGGGAAAGTTTTTCTCAGAAGATCGAGGAGAGGTTCACACATCAGAAGTTCAGGTGTTAAAAATTCTTGGAAGAATGGGAGATTTTGTAAAAATTGGGGGAGAAGGGGTTGAACTCAGTCGACTCAGGGCAATTTTTGATGAAGTGAAACTTGAGCTAGGAGTTTTTGAAGATTTAGAATTATTGTCAGTTCCGGATGAGAGGCTCGGAAATGCAATTCATCTTTTTTGTGAAAGAAAACTCAGTTTAGAAAAAACAAGGTCGGTCATGGATCAATTTAACAGAAGAGTTTTACCTTTTGAAAAAATTAGAAAAGTTCATCATGTTTCTTTTATTCCACGCAATTCTTTGGGCAAACTCATCTCCTCACAACTCTTGGAGCTTTTATGAGAATTTGGAAAGAAGATTGGACATTAGAGCGTTTAAATCATGGGATGAAGGGAACGATTCATGATTCTCTAGGGATTGAGTTTATAGCCATCGGGGATGATTTTTTAGAGGCTACACTGCCTGTTGATGAAAGAACAAAACAGCCGCTGGGCTTACTCCATGGGGGGGCTTCAGCAGTTTTAGCTGAGTCTTTAGGAAGTCGAGCTTCTGCTCTAGTAGCAGGAGAGGGTTACATCTGTGTTGGAATTGAGCTCAGTGCGAGTCATCTCAAGAGTGCTCGGCAAGGGAGCGTGATTGGTCGTGTCAGGCCGATTCGGTTAGGAAAAACGGTACATGTTTGGGAAATTCAAATTCGAAAAGCGGCTGCCTTAGATTCTGCTTTGGTTTGCCTGAGCCGTTTAACTGTTTTGGTTCGGGAGTTGAATAAAAAGGCCGGATGATTTTGAGCTCACCCGGCCTTTGTGTTGAGATTTAACTCAGTTTTTCTGCTGGAGCATCTTCTGTTTGAGTGTCTTCTGTTTGAGT
>CAIZRG010000052.1 GCA_903935335.1 Oligoflexia bacterium | reverse complement strand
GCCATTGGAGCCATGGGCGGCGGAGGCATAGGAGGGGAAATAGGAGCAGCAGGTTGGGGTTGTGGGATAGAACTTGGCATTTCATAAGATATGTTAGGACCACAGTCTCTTTCACAAAACCTCATCGTGTCTGGAGTATTTGAATCACTGGAACTCCAAGTGATCACCTCGCATTGATTCCGACAGCCATCTTCATGAAACTCTTCCATCGCAAGAGCGGTTAGACTGAGGGATAGTGAAACAAAAAAACTCACCCAAAAGAGTAAAATTTTCATTTTGGATTTTCTTCTATTCATTATTTCTAATTTTTTTGAAATCATCATGGATGTTAATCTCCCAAGCCTTAGAAATATTTTTTACGAATGACCTCGATCTCAATTTCCATTTGTTCAATGATCTTTGGATCTGTCAGATCACAGTTAGAGTCAGTATAGCTTTCAATGAGTTCATCAATTTCGTTTTGGCATCGTTGCTCAAATCTTTTCATGATGTCCATAGACATTTCAGTTAAATCTTTAGAGATAGCTTCAATTTGAGCTTTAGCCAACTGGGCGCGGGCCCTTTCTAGAGCTTGCTTTTGTTCAAAGGCATGATCTTCTTCACATTTCCGTAAGACATCATCTCTTCGGTCTGCCAAGTCACACACTAGCTTTGCAACAGCACCTGGGATTAATCTAGCGGCTCCGCACAATCCTCCAAGTGGAGGAAAAATAAGCCCTCCTATAATAGTTCCTCCAAAAGCAATACACTCACTATAGCTAGACCATCGATTACAGAGGTCTCTAGCTCGTTCGCTTCGAAGTCTTTCTTCTTCGCAAGCAGCAAAGCAAACATGGAGGTTGAGAATCACAGAAAATAGTACAAAGGCAAATTTCTTCATAATCTATTTTTACCTATTGCATAAGCTTCTCTTATTTTAAAGTCTCCTTTCAAACACTGCTGAAGAATCGTGAGATCAGATTTTCATAGATTCCTGCTGCTGGAGTATGAAAAGGAGGAGGTAAACTGCTCTGAGAGCCATTTACCATAGAGCAACAGCCATAAGCCGCAGGGGTTCCCTTATGAAAATTCATACGGGAGTTGATAAAAAAATTTCGGATTTCATCAAGCTTTTCAAACTCTGATAAAGTAAGGGCAGCATCTTTTTGTAAAAACTGAAGAATTCCTTGATCAGAAGGGTTTCCTATATAATGAATTTGAGCATAGATAGTTTTTCGAGCTAAAGAGCTTGATTGGTCAAAGCGTTCTTTCACAACTGAAATGAATTGAGGGTACTGATTGAGCGGGTTCAAAGTATTTTGGATAAATTGTTCGACACTATCGTGGTTATAATCATTTAATGACTCAAACTGGTTAAAAGAATTTTCTATTTGTGACCTAGACTGCTCTTCCCAAGAGACAGGCTTATTTTCACTAGTTGAAGTGGGATCAGGTTTTTCTTTCTGGATTTGTTGCATTGCTTCTTGTATTACTTCTTGCATTGATACTCTTTTTGTTTCTTTTGCTGGTAATGTTTCAAAGCCTATTGGCTCCACTCGAACTGTAGCTAAGGGAACTACCTCAGTAACTATATTTAAAACTTTTGAGCCACCAGGACCGCCTAAAGCTGAGCTGGAAAAAAGAGCAATTCCATTCATTAAACAAAAGAATTTTTTCATAAACTCCTGCCTTTATTTTTCATCACCTCCCTTTTTTAATCACACTCATTAATATAATAATTTTAGTTACTGCTGCGAGTTACTTTTTTCAAGAATAAAATATTACTAGGAATGAATTTTATTCAATCCCTAAACTTGACCTAAAAACAGTGTCTTCACCGCAACTCTCCTCTTCACGAGCCCTGGGAATCGCTTCCCCTGAACATGGACCCAGCGGGTAAACTCAGCTGAAGCTCCTTTTTTATCACCGCAGTTGAGTTTCTCAAGCAGTGTAGAGGCTCTGAATCGCGTGATTCCAATGTTATGTGCCAAGCTTAAGAGATCGGCTAGCTCATGATCCTTGAGTTTTACTTTCACGCAAGATTGAAACTCAGACTCTAATTCCAAGACTTCTTCTTTCAACATTTCCTGGGCTTGCTGGTTTGTAATTTGCATGCTAGGCTCAACCCCCCGTGTGCTTCCCCAGCCAATGGTAAGCTTTCCTGCAGGGCAAAAGTAAGGCTGATGCCTGATCCCCTCAAAGCGTTTGATGAGCTCAATCGCGTGATCAATAGCTTCATTCATTTTGTAGATCAGCTTCATTCATTTTGTAGATCTCTTTCTGAATCCATCTCTTGGTTCTCTTGATTTTCTTGGGCCTCATGCCTTTGAGTCGTGTGGCTCATGTCTTGATCCATCTGCTTTTGAAGGGCTTGGGCGTTGAGCCTTACTCTTCGTTTACACTCAAGCCTCTCAGTCAGCACATAGGCTGAGGCTTGGTCTTGTGAGCGTTGGCGCTTTAAAGCTTCATCCAAGGATTCTTTTTTGTCGATTCGGATATGAATCAGGTACCGAATTAATAAAGCAATGAGTGGAAGGAAGAGCGCTAGGTAATTTTTCTTCTATCCGAAATCTTTTTAATAGCGGCTTTCAGACGGCTAGATACTCTAAACATAATGCTTGTATCTTTTGGTTCAAACTCAAAAGTACTTTTTGAAAAGTTCTCCCAATGAATATAATCGCTTAAATAGTTTTTTAAAAAGTCTTCAGCTTCTTTGTCGGTTCTTAATTTTGGTAAACGCTTTTTCATATTTCCCTTTCTCCTTCTAAGTTAATTGTCTGGCGCTAATTGTGCGTAATCCGGAATAATTCGACCACTCAATCCGGAGCCAATCTGATCACCTAATCCGGAGTGATCGGATCGACCAGATTACCCATTTAAAGCCTGGTGTTCTAAAAAATCAGTGATAGTTGTGAACAGAGCATGCTTTCCCATGTCACAGAGGAGTAGCCCAAGAGCTCTGGCTAAATTAGACCGATGCTTCCTAGATTCAATGGCTTTATGGGAACGATATCGCCACTCTTCTTCCATCAACAGGTCAAGAGCTTCAATGAAGTGCATCTCTCCTTTTTGGGTTTGATCAATCAAATATTGAAGTTTTGGAATCATACCTTGGAAATTAAGTTCAGATAGACGGCTTTTGAGTTGAACGAATGACATACTCGTCCTTTCTCTAGCTTTTTCACCGTCGTAATTTTGAAGGGTATTGTAGGCTTTACGAACGAGTCCCTGAGCCCCTCTGAGATGCCCCAGTGTATCTTCTTCAAAGAAGCTCTTGGATGAGCAAATGGAGGTCTGGATGAGAGAACTTGGCTTGAGCTAAAGTCATCTGAGGAGTGGATTCTAGGTAAGCTTTAGAATTTTCAGGTAAATGACTCAGCATTAAAATTCGATGACCCACTCCCCTTTTCTTATGTCTGTCATGCAGCGCTAGTCGTTGCTGATCTTTATAGATTTCTACAGTATTTTTAGTCACTTTGACTCGAACAGTTTCTCCACGATAAAAATAGGGAACAGAGTAAAAATTATTTTCAACATAGACCGTACAATCTGGGTGAACAACTCCACTTTTCCACTCTTCAAAGCAGTAGGGTTCTATGGGTAGAGGTATGAGTCAATTTTTCTCAAACTCAAAACGCTCGTTACGGGAACACTTAAAACGAGAATGGATTGGATCTCTTTGTTGAGCTTGTCGATTTGGTTGAGTTTGTTTTCGTAGTTCAGAGATCCTCCGATTTTTATTACAAACGAGAAAGGCTGGAATTTTTTAGGTTCCAGCCCTCAAATTTGGTGGAGGAGGCGACTTCGCAGCTCCACCCGTGAGCTATCGCATACTTGCGAGTCTTGGTCATCAAACAAGCTGTTGTTACTGTCACCAAAGTGCATGAGACCTCGGTAAACTGAGGCAGGCTGGACTAAAGGTGTACTCCTTCTCAAAGAGAGCCCGATCATCTGGGTCAGACAGTTTGAGTGCATCACTGGTGGCAACTCTCGTGTCATCGCCACCAAAGCGTTCCTTCTTAAAGTCTTCGTACTCTTGAGTCCCGATGAACTGCTGAACGTCAGAGCGGTTGATGAGCTGGTAGAGGTCGTAGTAGTGGCGGATGAAGTTGGCAGCCAGATTCGCGCCTTGTTTGCTTTCTTTGAAGAGTCTGAATTTACGAACTACTGCTTGGAGTTTCTCTACGAATGTGTACTTTGTTTCATAGCAGGGAACATCTTTAGCTCGGTTGCAGATGAAGGTAACACCAGTCGTGGCCGCAGCACGATCGTAAGCCCAAGAGCTGACGAGCTGCGATTGGTTCGGTGTTGTTCTGTTGAAGCCGACTTCCAGAAGGATGCCCTCTTTGAGGCCCACTGCTGAGAAATGTGAAGTATAGAGGAGTCTGATCCCACCATTACGGAACTTCTGTGTATCATCGAAAGTCGTATTTCGTTTGACTTCAACGATGCCTGGTATCTTGCCGTTCAAGTAGGTTGCGATCCAGTCGAAGTATCGCTGGCGTGACTGGCAGTACTTCTCGTCATCATGGTTCTTTTCTGAGTAAACCTTGAAACCGCAGAGATTCTCATCAGGTTCGATCTTGAGATCAATGTCTTCATAGAAGCGATGGATGCAGCCGTAGCCCTTTGATAGCGACGTGCCTCCCTTTCCCTCTCGGTGGAAGTTCATCTGCTGCTGCTGAAGGCCCCACAGAACGTGCATGAGCCAGTAGTCCTTCTCGACGAGCGCAGAATCTTGAATACTCATCGAGTTCGCGATGATCTCCAGGAAGAAGAGATCTCAGGGATGTCATTGACCACAGGTCCTATGGCAAGTCGACTTTGATAACAACTCAACTGACCACCGGCAGATGGGGCGAGGTCATTGGAGATTCTATTATTCTAGATGCACTGATTGATCGGTTAGAACCACTGGGTGAAGTGATTCAATTGACGGGCTCAACTTATCGAGAAAAATTAAAAAGGAAACTAGAAAAAAGATTGCACCCACGCTATTTATGAAACCCTTGAGTAAGCATTATACCAAGTTTAAATGCCAGCTCAAGTGCTTGGCTTGCATTTAATCGAGGATCACAAAGAGTCTCATAGAGACCTTCTGCGAGGTTTTGTTCGGTTATTTCTTGATCGCCACCGGTACATTCGACGACATTTCGTCCCGTTAGTTCAAAATGCACCCCTCCAGCATAAGTATCTTCACTTTGGTGGATAGAGAAGAAGCTTTGTACTTCACTTAAAATATGTTTAAAGTTTCGAGTTTTGTAACCATTTGACGCGGTCGTTGTATTTCCATGCATTGGATCACAACACCAAATCACTTTACGGTCTTCCTTTCGAATTCTTCTCACAAGAGAGGGTAGAAGAGATTCAATCTTATCATATCCTAATCGGCTAATTAAAGTTAAACGTCCTGGCTCGTTCATAGGATTCAGAACATCGATAAGCTTTATTAGCTCATCCGGAGTCATAGTGGGGCCGCATTTAAGACCTATTGGATTTTGTACTCCACGCAAGAATTCAACGTGAGCACCCTCTAGCTGTCGCGTTCTTTCTCCAATCCAAAGCATATGAGCTGAGCAATCATACCAATCTCCTTCGTAACCATCGTGTGGTTTTACTGTGGTACTGTCTCTACGCGTCAAAGCCTGCTCGTACGGAAGAAGTAGGGCTTCATGTGAAGTATAAAGCTCTGTTTCTCGAATTTGTGACGCTGTTTCACTTGAAATGCCGAGAGCTGCCACGAATGCTAAGGCTCCATCTAACTGAGTCGCTAAACTTTCATAACGAGCAGCTTGTGGGCTTTGATTCACGAAGTCCAAATTCCAAGCATGAACTTGGTGAAAATCAGCGTAACCGCCTTGCGAAAAAGCCCGAAGTAGATTCAATGTTGAAGCGGATTGAAAATAAGCCCTTTCCATTCGTTCTGGATCAGGAACGCGGTCAGTCTGATCAAATTTGAAGGCATTGATAATATCACCCCGATAGGATGGGAGAGTAATTCCATTAATAGTTTCATAGTCATTGGAGCGAGGCTTGGCGAATTGGCCTGCTGTTCGACCTATTTTTACTATGGGCTTCTTCGTTGTAAAAGTGAGGATGACAGCCATTTGAAGTAAAATTCGAAAATTATCCCGAATAGTATTAGCTTGGAAATTAGAAAAGCTCTCTGCACAATCCCCGCCATGAAGAATAAACGCCTTTCCTTCAACAACCTGTGCAAGGCGAGCTTTTAGTTGCCTGGCCTCTCCAGCAAAAACCAAAGGAGGATAAGTTGCGAGCTTAGTTTCAACTTCATCTAATTTAATTGGATCAGGATATGTAGGTATCTGTTGTGCCGGCTTTTGTTTCCAGCTATTCGGACTCCATATTTTAGATGTCATACTTCAAATATTCCTTTCAAATAGACCGATTGCGCTTACAAGACCTTTTTACTATTTGTCTTTGTATCCTCAGAGCCTCTTGATGAATCAAAGTAAATAGTTTCCTGGTAAATTCCGGATTTAGTCGAAGTTCTCCTTGGGCTAGCTGAACCCTGTCTTTAAGTAGCTCCTGCCATCGCCCCCTCTGCAAAACAGGAATACCAATTTCCCTTTTTAAACAGGCAATTTCTTCGACTGTGTTGAACCTTATATATAATAAATGTAATAATTTGCGATCTGTCTGATCAATTTTTTTTCTCAATTGCTGGATCTGACCTGGGATATTACGCTCTTTTTTTTCCTTTGCTTTCCTAGGCTCCATGAGTCTTACCTTCCTTATCAATAGCTTGGAGAACTCGTCTGCTCTGACTGGCTTTTGTCATTACCACTTGTGTCTCATCTTGAAGAGCCAATTCAATTATCACTATTCTCATTGCTCTTCTCCATAGTGGGATTGAAAGAGGGATTGAAGCGCCCCTTGAATTTTGTCTGCTGCCTCATGGAGTACTTCTATAGGGGCACAAAGTGATGCTCTGGCATATCGTTGACCATTGGTACCAAAGACTATTCCTGGCGTAATGAAAACTAGAGTCTTTTCTAGCACTACGTCTAAAAACTGAGAAACATCTGGAATATGTTCTGGAGCTTTTGCCCAGACAAACATTCCCTCTTGATTTTGAGTATATTGAAATCCAAGAAGATCGAAAATTTTATAGATTACGATCCTGCGTTGTTTATAAACTCTATTCCTCTCTTTATGCCAATTGTCTGAATTTCGAAGTGCTGCAATCGCACCTGCTTGGATAGCTAAAAACATCCCAGAATCTACATTGCTCTTAACTTGTAAGACTGAATTAATGACTTGTTCATTTGTCATCAACATTCCAACTCGCCAACCCGCCATACTGAAGGACTTGCTCATCGAATTGAGTTCTAAGCTGACTTCCAATTGAGGATCAGAATTTAAAATACTCTTAGGGGATTCTGAATTCAGCATTAAGCTATAGGGATTGTCATGGCAAATGAGAATCCTTCTTTTTCGACCAAATTCGACCAACTTAGAAAATACGGAATCTGTAGCTTTAGCTCCTGTTGGCATATGAGGGTAATTTACCCACATGAGTTTGAAACCACTCAAATCCATTGCTTCTAGAGCTTCCCAGTCTGGATACCAGCTGTTCCTTTCTTCCAGCTGATAGTAATGAACTTGAGCTCCAACAAGGGATGCTGCTGAAGAATAAGCTGGGTACCCCGGATTTGGGACGAGAACCCTATCTCCTGGATTCAAGAATGTTAGGGAAACATAGAAAATCCCTTCCTTAGATCCCAAGAGGGGCAAAATCTGACACTCAGGATCTAACCTCACACCATAGGTTCTCTGATACCACTTCGAAATACTTCGACGTAACTCAAAAGAAGATCGGTAAGTTGCATAGCCATGACTTTCTTGTTTTTGCAGGGCCTGAGTTGTATCTTCGATAACGTCTGAAGAGGGAGATAGGTCAGGATTTCCAATCCCCAGGTTAATAACCTTTAAGCCTCTTGTTTGCATGTGCCGAATGACTTCTAGCTTTTTTGAAAAGTAGTATTCTTTGATAGTTTTTAAGCGATCAGCTGTGGCAATAATCATACTGTAGGCCTCATGCAGCGTGTGTAAACTCCAAAATGAATTAAATTCAAAACTTTGTCTCCAAGCAATGCCAGAGTTTCATCATAGTCTTTTTGACGCTTCCATTCTAAATCAACATGAAAAGAATATTCATACGGTCGTTCTGGAATTACGACCGACTGCAACTTTGTCATATTCACTGAATATCGGTGAAAAATCTCCAAGATTTGAACTAGACTACCTGGGCGATCTGGTACTTCAAAGCGTATAGATGCTTTATTGGCAGATCTAGTCGGTAAGTAGTCCTCAGCGCGACAGATTACTAGGAAACGGGTATAGTTTTGTTTATTTGTTTCGATATTCTGTTCTAAAACCTCTAGGCCGTAGGTTTCAGCGGCCAAACGACTAGCAATTGCAGCGTAACCCTTTAAATTTCTATTTCGGAGTTCCTCTGCACTCTCTGCAGTGTCAGATCCTTCAAGAATCTTGATTTCAGGATGTGCTAAAAAGAAGTTTTCACACTGTAAGAGGGCCATGGGATGAGACTGAACAAAGCGAATGTCTTCAATTTTTTGCCCTGGCAATGCCATCAAATTCATTTCTATTCTTAAGTATAATTCTCCAATAATCTTGAAATGATTGGCTTCCAAAAGAGAGTAGTTGGGGAGAATGCTTCCGGCAATTGAATTTTCAATTGCCATTACTCCAGCGTCGGTGCACTTCTCTCGAAGATCCTTGCAAAGGCGAGGAAAAGAAGGACACTGTATAGCCTCTATATTACGGGTTGAGAAAAATATCCTTGCAGCCAAATCATGAAATGAAGCACGAACTCCTTGAATACCAACTCGTAGTGGATCAACCTTTGGCTTGAATGCAAGACTAAGTGGGTTTGCCTGTAGAATACTCATGTGTGACTCTCCCTTATTTTACTTGAGTCATTGCGAAGCAAATGATCGACAATTGTAATTGCTGCCATAGCTTCTACGATGGGAACAGCACGAGGAACAACGCAGGGATCATGTCGACCTCTCCCTTGGATGACCGAGGCTTTCCCTTCATTATTATGGCTAATTTGTGGTTTTATGAGTGTTGCAACTGGCTTGAAGGCTACTCTAAAATAAATATCCATTCCGTTACTAATTCCCCCTTGAATTCCTCCAGAGTGGTTTGTAACCGTCTTTAGTTTTCCTTGTGTCTCAACGAAAGGATCATTGTGCTCAGAGCCTCTGAGTTCTACGCCACTGAAACCAGATCCATATTCAAAACCCTTTACTGCATTGATACTCAGCATTGCCTTTCCAAGGTCTGCATGAAGGCGATCAAAAACAGGCTCGCCTAGTCCAGCTGGGCAGCCACGTATTAATCCTGTAATTACACCTCCCACAGTGTCACCATCCTTCCGGACGGCATCAATTAGTTCAATCATCTTCGCGGCGACGCTGACATTTGGGCAACGAACTATATTGGCATCTGTCTGAGAAAAATCAATTTGATCTAAACTCGTCATAAGACGAATTGATCCAACCTGGGATACAAAGGCTAGGACCTCAATTCCTGACTTCTTCAAGATAAGTTTCGCGATTCCTCCCGCAATCACTCGGGCTGCAGTTTCCCTTGCTGAGGAGCGGCCACCTCCCCGGAAGTCTCGATGTCCATATTTCATCTGATAGGTGAAGTCAGCATGAGAGGGACGGTATTGGCTGATCAAATGAGTATAATCATTGAGGCGCTGATCTTTATTTTTGACAAAAGCACACAATGGAGCACCAGTTGTTCGACCTTCAAAAATTCCTGATACGAATTGAACTTGATCAGATTCCTTTCGTTGTGTTGTAATTTTAGACTGCCCTGGTCTACGTCTATCCAGATCATTTTGAATAAAATTAAAATCGATTTCAAGCCCTGCAGGGCAACCATCTATCACTACTCCAATCATTTCCCCATGGGATTCTCCAAAAGTAGTTACCCTAAAAACTTGACCTACAGTATTTCCTGGCATAATCTATCCTTTTTGAAGTTCTCTCCATAACAGAAGCTCTATTGCTTGAATATAAGACTGCAATCCTAGTCCTGAAATTTGCTTGATACAAACAGGTGCAATCACTGAAATTTTTCTAAAAGCCTCTCGTTGATGAATATCGCTGAGGTGGACTTCAATTGTAGGTATAGAAATACTAGCAACTGCATCACGAATAGCATAAGAATAATGAGTATAAGCTCCGGGATTTAATATTATTCCATCAACCAATTTCCTATGCTCATGAAGCAAGTCAATCAAAGTGCCTTCACTATTAGACTGATGAATGCGAAGTTCACAGTTATTTTGTGATGCAAACAAAGTAAGCTTTTGGTTAAGTTCCGTCAGGGTCATTGCCCCATAGATCTCAGGTTGTCTCTCACCTAGTAAGTTGAGGTTTGGGCCGTGGAGGACTAGGATATGTTTTAGCGATTGGTTTTTGTTTGAACTTCTACTGGTCATAGCGTCACTCTTTTTGTAAGAAGCTGGTAGGAGTCTACAAGATCGTCATAAGTGACATCAGAATCCGTAATTGTACGTCCTACGTCTTTCAGTAAAACATAGTGAATTTTTCCATGACGAACCTTCTTGTCCATTTTCATAAATTTGAAAAGCTCAATTAGGCTAGAATCAAGGGGTAGTGGAGGGACTGGTAGCCGAGATAAAATGGAATCTATTTCCAATTGTCTTTTTATGCTTAGTTTTTTCCGAACGACTGAAAGTGCTAGCGCAAATCGCATACCCCAGATCACTGCTTCACCATGCTGAAATCTCGTGTACTGAGTAATCGACTCTAGAGCATGACCAAAAGTGTGGCCAAAATTGAGAACCTCGCGAATACCAGTTCGGTCGAATTCGTCTTTTGAGATCGCTCTTGCTTTCCAGTAGAGACACTTGTGAATGGCTTGAACCAAAACACTAGGTTTTAAGGAAAGAATGTGGGATTGATTTTTTTCAAGAAATTTGAAGAAGTTTGGATCAAAAATTACGCCGTACTTGATCATTTCACCAAAACCAGAAAGCATTTCACGCCTACCCAGGGTCTTTAGAAAACGAGTATCGCAGATCACTAATGATGGCTGATAGAATGTACCAATTAAGTTTTTTCCTTCTGAATGGTTAATTCCAGTTTTTCCGCCGAGAGAGCTGTCTACTTGCGCAAGTAGCGTCGTGGGAACCCCAATCCAGCGGATACCTCGGAGATAGGTCGATGCAATGAATCCACAAGCATCTCCAATAGTGCCACCGCCTAGAGCAAAGAGGACAGAATCTCGATTCGCTTTTTCTCTCAGAAGATCGCCATAGAGAGGATAAATTGTATTGAAGTTCTTTAGTTCTTCTCCGGCATGAACAGGCATTTCGTGGACTTCCCAGTGACTACGCTTTAGTGCTCTGATTAGTAATTTCCGAGCGTGGATTAGTTTCTGGTCAGCAATTATAAATGCGCGTTTAGAGGGTTGCTGCAGAAGCCACCTTCCAATGTGAGCTAAAGCGTCATGGCCAATATAAACCTCATGTGTGTATAGTCCGATGGAAACCTTTAGAGTTTTGAACGATATAGAACTGGATTTTTTCATATATTTTCTATGATCTTTTGAATTATTTCTTCTGGTGAAAGATGGTCTGTTTCAACTTTCAGAGTGGCACTGAAATAACTTTCCTCTCTCTGTTTAAGTAGCATTGAAATTTTCAGTCTCTGCTCATCCGGATTTTCTTCTGCAAAAACTGACTCTAAAAGGGGGCGATAGTTCGGAACACGTCTCAAACGTTCCACGAGCGTACTGGGTTGAGCAGATAGAAATACTAATTGTCCTGACTTCTTAATGATGTTGCGTGTAGCTGTATTGGAGAGAGCACCCCCTCCCAGGGCAATCACAGTACGACTTGAGAAGGCGAACTTGCGGATAATTTGGCTTTCAATTTCTCGAAATCTAGACTCTCCGTCTTTTTTAAAAATCTCTGAGATTGACATCTGAGCCTCTCTCTCAATGAGCAAGTCAATGTCGAGGAGTTGCCAACCCAGCTTTCTGGCCAAAAGTGCCCCGACGGTGGACTTTCCGGCTCCCATAAAGCCAGTTAAAAATAAAGGTCGATTTCGTAAATAGTCCATCAACTCTGGCCGGATGTGCTCTAATTCAGGTGTATTACCAAACCAGATTCCCCATGTTTGAAGAGCTTGCTCAACGAGCATATCCAAGCCACCGATTGGCTTTAATCCCAGTTTTTTGGCTACTATGAGAAAGGGAGTTTCCTCCGGTCGATAGATGAGATCAAATGCGTGACTACGTTCCGAAAATGTGAGGCCATGAGTTGTATAGATTTGGGTAAAATAGTCCAAAGCGGGTTGCCCGGCCTGTGTGGTTGGGACTCCCGCCATACCCAGAGGAGTAGTATTGGCCCATAGGTCGATAGGTGGAAACTTATATTTACCTTGAAGGGAGCCGGCCTGAAATCGAGTTTCAGGAAAGATGGAAGTAAACTTCCTCACTAGAGACTCTGCTCGGTCAAGGTCGTTATTCAGAAATTGAACCTGTTTTGCCTTTTGACTGCCTAGAACGAAAGCAATAGAGCGAGCTGCTCCCCCTGCGCCAAGTATGAAGGCAGTCTTCTCTTTTACAATACACTGATGGTTTTTTAAGGTCCATATGATGCCATGAACATCCGTGTTGTGTCCATACAGTATTTCTGCTTGCCGTTGTACGACGTTAACAGCTCCAATTGTTTGAGCCGCCGGAGACAGTTGATTCAATAATTTAAGGATGGTTTCTTTGTGAGGAATTGTGACGTTTAGTCCTATGATATGGGTACCTCTTTTGAACTCCCGAAGGAAGTTATCCAATTCTTCTGGTTCAATTTTTTGCGCTTGGTAGTTAAAATCAAATTTACCGAGGCGGCTAGCTAGAAAAGAAAAAATTCCTGGTGAAAGAGAATGGGAAATCGGACTGCCAATAACAACTGCCTGGTTCTGAGTCATTGGGTCAATTTTCTCAAAGTAGAAAAGAAGTCAGGATATGAAACCCCGGCACAGTCTGCATTGAGAATTTCAGTTGGACCTTGGGCAACCAGGGCCGCTATACTAAAGGCCATGGCAATTCGATGGTCATGGTAGCTTTCAATTTTGGTGCCCTGTAGTTTTTGGAATCCTTCAATTCGAAAGCCGTCCTGACGCATTTCAATTGCACCTCCCATGGCACGTAGATTTGTCGCAATGGCTTCGAGTCGATCACTTTCTTTTACGCGAAGCTCTTCGGCTCCTTCTATCTCTAAAGTGCCGATAGATTGAGTAGCGACAACTGCGAGAAGTGGAATTTCATCGATAAGCGAAGGAATTTCTTTTTTCAATACGCGAACCCCTTTAAGGGGCTGTGATGTAATTCGAATTCGGCCTACTGGTTCTGATTGCTCTGAGGTAGCCTCAACCTGAATATCAGCACCCATCCTTTGAAGCACCCGCAGGAAGCCGAGTCGGGAGGGATTAATAGAAATATTCTCAAGCACTAACTGGGCTCCTGGAATAATGCTAGCAGCAGCGATCCAGAAAGCAGCTGTTGAAGGATCCCCAGGCACCTGAACCTTACATGCCCGGAGGGTTTGGCCGCCGCGAATCTCGATTGATTTAGAATTGAGGGTAAGATGAACTCCAAAGTCACTTAACATCTTTTCTGTATGGTCTCGGCTGCTGATTTCTCCTGTCAAACAAGTTGTACCTTGAGACGAGAGGCCAGCAAGAATAAGCGCAGTTTTGATCTGTGCACTTGCAATTTTAAGTTCGTAATTAATAGCCTGAAGAGAACCTCCAGCTATGCTTAAAGGAGCAAATTCCCCTTCAGTCATGCGTATGTGAGCACCCATTTGTGTGAGGGGATCAGCTACCCGGTTCATGGGGCGACGTCGTAGGGAGGCATCTCCAGTGAGGGTGCATTGGATTTTCTGTCCAGCTAAAACCCCCATGAGTAGCCGCATGGTGGTGCCAGAATTGCCGCAGTCTAAAATAGAATCTGGATTGACCAAACCATGATCACCCGTGCCGTAAACAAGCATCGTGTTTTCCGATCGAGTTATTCTTACCCCCAGTTGTTGAAGACATTGGGCGGTTGATTTGACGTCTGCGCCATCGAGAATATCGACAATCTCTGTTTTTCCGTCTGCAAGAGCACCAAAAATTAATGCGCGATGTGATATTGACTTATCGCCGGGGATAATTGGAGTTCCACGAAACCGTCGTGAAGGATAAATTGTTTCTTTTACACTCATAGGCAGTAATCCAATCTGGGCGAAGTGCTAAGTTGAGTTAAAATTGCAGTCTGGGCTTACCCCGTTTATGGTCATTTGAAGAATGAATCAAAACCAAAACAAGAAAGGTCAGACATGAGTATCAAACTATAAAAACAGTCGGAAAGAATCAATACCAAGAATCAAAGAATTCAAGAAATGTCAAGCTAGAGCTGGGATAGAGAGAGTAGGCTCTCCATGATCCAGGTGCTGATTCCCATAGGTTTAAAGTCTGTTGAGGAGGAATGACAAGGGGAGTGCAAAATTGCATAATTTAGGAGCCACTTTCGTAACGTCAATTTCTCTTATGCGATCTATCCATTAAACAGAGTAGATTTATATAATAAGGAGACAAAATGAAGAACGAAAGAAGAACTATGGCTCAATTCAATGAAATCTGGTTGTATAGTTTGATACTCATGTCTGACCTTTCTTGTTTTGGTTTTGATTCATTCTTCAGCAGAGCGCTCTGGCTCAAAAGTCCCCACTCCCTCAAAAATCCGGGATATTAGCCATTTAAAGGGTTATAGGGAGCAAGTGGATCATTTCACCACTACCACTATTGACTCCAAACTTTCCTGATGCCATTGGCAGTTCTTATCAGCTCGAAAGACAAAGAACAGTCCTCTGATTGGAGAGCATCATAAAACATATTTAGGTGCTCTCTGAACGATTCGACGGCAAACAAAATGTTTTCCTTATTTTGCGCAAAAATTGGACACCACATTTCTGGTGAACTTTTTGCCAACCGGACTGTTGATTCAAACCCGCCTCCAGCCAAGTTAAATATTGTGCTAATGTCGGTTTCTTTAGCTAATATTGTATTCGCGAGCACAAAAGAACAGATATGTGAGAGATGTGAAATATAGGCGATGTGAACGTCATGTTCTTTGGCTTCCATGTAAACTAGCCTCATTTTGAGGATATCATATAGGTTTTCTACATGCGCTAAATGGGCTGGATGACTTTTCTGTGCCTCACATATAACCGCCGTATGCCCGGCAAAGAGCGCTTCTTTAGCAGCCCCTGGCCCAGAGTTTTCCGTGCCAGCCATAGGGTGCGAGGCCACAAATTGTCCCCTCTTTGGGTGATACTTTACTTGATCACAAATCAAAGATTTAGTCGAACCCATGTCCATTAGTGTGCACCCAGGCTCCAAAAGACCTAGAACGATAGGCAGAACCTTAATTAATGCGTCGACCGGGATAGCAAGAATTACTAGCTCGGCGTCTATTACGGCTTGTTCGATAGTTTTGACTTCATTTACGATCTTGAGCGCTAAAGCCATTTGACAATGACGCTCGTTCATATCGACCCCAATAATTTGAACCCCAGGGATTTTATTTTTGAGATCCAAGGCCACAGAGCCACCTATCAGACCCAATCCAACTATTGCCACTTTGCTAAACTTTATCTCGCTCAAATTAAAGGCCTTTCCGTGAATATGATCGGCTCCGCAAAATGTGATCTAATAAAACAAGAGCCAAAATGAGGGCTTGCATTTTGGTCGCACACTCTGGATCTGGACAGCGAATAGGGTGTGCGTCCACCTGATCTCGAGACTTAGCCAATTCCTCCCAAGGTCTTTGCACTGCCAATGCGCCAACTTGTGACACATAGGCGCCAAATGTGAGGCCTTTTTCTTGCAAAATTTGCTGAGCAATCGCACCCCCGATCACTCTACCGACCGTCTCCCGCGCAGAGGCTCGGCTCCCTCTACGATAATCACGATGTCCATATTTCATTTCATAGGCGTAGTCCACATGTGAAGGACGAAAATGGTTCAGGATGTGTTTATAATCTTTTTCGCGAACATCAGTATTGCCCACATAAGCCATAATCGGCATACCTGTGGTCTTTCCCTCAAATATACCTGAGTTAATATGAATCTGATCCATCTCATTTCGTTGGCTTGTCTGAATCGATTGACCAGGACGGCGTCTTGCCAACTGCGCTTGAATGTCATCTATTCGCAGTGGAAAATTGGCTGGACAACCATCAATAATAACACCAGTCTTCTCGCCGCGTGATTCTCCAAAGGTGGTAACTGTAAAAGTTTTGCCAAAGCTATTTCCGGCCATTTGTTTGCTCCAGTAGGTGATCTGTCATTTGATCTAGGGCTTGCAAATACGAGTCAACTCCTCTTCCGCTGATTTGGTTCAAACAGGCATCCTTGGCCACAGAACGTTTTCGAAAAGTTTCTCGTTTGGTAATGTCACTAAGGTGCACTTCAATTGCTGGTAGATTAATAGCTCGAAGGGCGTCCAAAAGTGCGTATGAGTAGTGAGTTAAAGCCGCTGGGTTAATAATCACTCCTTGGGCCCACTTGAACGACTTGTGCAAAAAATCAATAATTTCGCCCTCACTTTTGCTCTGAAAAAACCGAATTTTAAAATCACTACCTTCATTAGCCCTTCTTGATTCCGCTTGAATCAGAATTTTCAAAGCTTTTCACAGATCCGATCGTGGCACTTTTGAATCTGAAATTGGTTCCACCTATATCCCGAAGTAGGATAAAATGTAAATGCCCATGGCGATTTTTTTATCTTGTTTTAAAAAATCAAAAATAATTTGCTGACCACTCGGAGTTTTGATTTGTGTTGGAAGGGCAGGCACAGGGATTGATTCTAGGCAAGAGATAATGCGTTAGTAATACTAATAGTGAACAAGATTAAACAAAAAATTTCAGTTTAATGAAACCATCTCATAGGCCACAACTCTAGCCTCATCAGCCTTACTGTTCCTGGACTTGCGTTCACTTAGCCCAAGCTCCGCTTTGAGCTTCTCAAAATCATGGGCCACTGAAGCGAGCAATAATTAAAATTCAATTACACAGTTCGGAAGAGCTTGTCTGAGAGCATCGATCGATTGGGATCCAATATTGTTTGCATTCAGACACAACTTTTGCAACTGATTAAGTTCAAAAAAATGGACAACACCGGCATCACTTATATTGATCCTCCGAATAACCAATTCTTTTAACTGAGTAAGTTTTGCAATCTCTGCAGCGCCGACGTCTCCAATCCGGTTATCAGACAAATTCAGCTCTTTTAACTGACACAGTCTTGCCAGCTGTACAGCTCCGGCAGTTTTAATGTTGTTGAAATACAGATTCAGCACTTGCAACTTATGAAGTCCAGTAAAATGTGCAACTCCCGCGTCTCCTATGTCGTTCCAACCCAGATCCAGTATTTTTAACTGAGTCAGTCCAGCAAGATGTGCAGCTCCGGTGTCTCCTATTTCGTTACTGAGCAGATTCAGTACTTGCAACTTATCAAGTCCTGCAAGATGCGAAGCTCCGGCGGGTCCTATTTGGTTATTATTCAGATCCAGTGTTTCCAACTGATTCAGTCTTGCAAGATGCGCAGCTCCGGATGGCCCTATATTGTTATTGAGTAGATTCAGTGATTTGATATTTGGGAAATGCTTCTGAATAAAATCAACTACAGTCCCTAATCCATCATCTCCTAGTTTTGACTGCCTTGATGCGGATAATCCGAGCCTTGATCCCACTGGTGCGGATAAATCCAATGACTCAAGGATTTCATTCTTTTTGCCTTGGGCATCACCCTCAAAGAAAAGAGCAGTTAATTTATTTATAATGTCTTCAGCGTATCCTCTCACTTTAATCGCTGTTATAGTTTGAGGGATTAATGCACGAAATTCACTATTTACCTGCCAAAGAGCATCCCAGGATTTTTGATCTGAAAACCCAATGATATTTATTTTAGGATCCTCTGGAACATCATTCAAGCCAACTGCTTGAACTAAACAAGGGAATGCATTCAAGAATAAAAAAAATAAATAAAATTTTTTCATTAAATAGTAAATACTATCTAATTATTTAAAAAACAAGAAAAAAAAGACCTTTAAATCATCTTATAGACTGCACTTAGCTCATCAGCCTGACTTAGCCTTCGATTGCGTTCCACAAGGCCAAGCTCTGCTTTGAGTTTCTCAAAATCATGAACCGTCATTCGGTCCAGCCCAACAGCAGCTGCAAGCAGCACGCGCGTAAATCCGACAGTCTAGAGCATGATTATCGGGCCTGACCTTTTGCCAAATGTATTTCGAATATCCCCGGTGCATTTTCTTATTCAGCTCTTCAGCGGTCAGTTGCTTGCAATACTACTTGTCATACTCTCGGAAATGACAAAAGCCAGTCGGGAATGGGCTTCCTTTTTTTGGAGACTCTTGCTTAAGCCAACTATAAAGCTTCCCTTTTAAAAAATTCACCCTAACAGGCCAGACACCTTTGTACCCCGTGTCACTCTTTTGCCTGAGAGGGTCACATCCACTGCGGTCGGATGCCCCAAGGCATATCGGACTCTAATTCCAATACTTCTCCCTTCAACATTTCCTCTGCTTGCTGGTTTGTAGTTTGCATGCCAGGCTCTACCCCCCGTGTGTTTCCCCAGCCAACTGTAGACGAAATTTATAAAGCAAAGAAAGAAGGCAAGGCAGTCTTTTCTGAAAATCAGTGAAGAATCAAAGCAGGACATGTGCAAAAATATTTTTATCATAATTTTAACCGCGGTAAAATTAAATAAGTCATATTTCTACAACCATTTTGTGATTTTCTTTTATCGATTCAAGGCTAGCCGGCCCAAGCGTGCAAGAAATGTACTTTTGGAGAGGCTTTAAGCAGAGCGAATGACTTAATAAAAAACTATATTGATCAACAACAGAATCAGAGTTGGCGGGTGATAATTATGATTATCGATATAGAAAATCTGATGAGAGATTATAAGCTTATAGCAAATAGCCTATTTACAACATCAAACAAGTCTGTTGCTTTGAATTTGAGAACGACCTCTTGAATTAATTTAAATATTACATATAGGATAATAAGGTAGCGAAAAATGGGCGTATGTTTTCCCTACCCGTTATAGGCGAATAAGATTATTCTCAGGCTGTTTCCAAACCGTTAATTCATTTCTATGACAATAGATGACACTACAGCAACTTACTTTGTGTGTTCTAGAATTTCTAAAATCTCATTTAGTTTGGTCTCGTTAACAGGACCACTTTGAACGCTTCTAATGCACGAATCAATATAGTTCTCTATTGATTTGACATTTTTTAAAATCCTTGCCGAAGCAAGACGAGCATCTAAATCCGAGTCTTTTAATAAATGGGCAAGAACAATGTGGATCTCTTTATCCT
>CAIZRG010000051.1 GCA_903935335.1 Oligoflexia bacterium | reverse complement strand
GATTTTCCAACTCTTGATATTTCATCTCGGTGTCCTCATCTTGGATGAACTACCTAACATGATTCAATATTTTTAGTAACAAAGTAGTGTTAATTCATATGCAGATTTATTTTTTAGATTGAACTCATTAAAATAAGAATTCATAAAAAGCAAGAGAACAATTAATAAATATAAATTTAATATTTCAGTTCTGCTTCTACTTAATTATGAGCTCCCTGTGTTTCAGGAAATGGGATTGAATCGACTGTGGGTTCAAGAACTCGAAGAACGACTCGCCTATTTTTTGTTAAAGCTTTCTCATCCCAAGTACCATTTGGGAGTCTTGCTTGGGTTTCAGGATAAGAGCTTGCATAGCCAATTGCAGTTAATTGTTTTTCTTCAAAACCTTGACTTAAAAACATTTTGACCACTCGTAAAGCCCTTGCACTGGAAAGCTCCCAGTTTGATGGATAAATTCCACTTAGGATAGGTCGATCGTCTGTATGGCCTTCGACGACAATATGATATTTTTTCCCAGTCTCCCTCTGTCTTTTAGATACGGACTCAATGACTTGACTTAGGATTTTATTTCCCTCTGTAGTGATTTCTGCACTGAGGGTTCCAAAAAAAACAAGAGATTCAAAAGCAATCATAATTCCTAAAGGAGTTGATTTTACAATCGTAGCGTGGTTGATTCCCAGATCTTCAATGATACCACTCATTTCTTTAACTAACTCTTTATGAGGCGAAACATATTTTCCTCCAAATTGTTTAGAGATGATCTCTTTAAAGCTGTCATATTTAGGTTCATCAATTTTTGACATACTAAAGAGCATGATAAAAAATCCACAGAGCAGAGTCATCATGTCTGCATAAGAAACCAGCCAATTCGATTCATCTTCTTTGGGTCCAATGAAAGAATTGGAGTTTGACTCTTTCTTTTTATTAGACTTCTCTTGAGAGGATTCATGATAATGATTGTTACGATTGAATGCCATAAAATTTTAACGGACTAATTTTTTAACTCTTTTTTTGGGCAGTAGAAATGAATTCAGTTTTTCTCTTATAGATAATGGATTCGTCTGAGTTTTTAGGAGTAGAGTACCTTCTAAAATAAGTTTTCTTAGAGAAATCTCTTCGTGTGCTCTTTCTGTCAAATTTTCTGCAATAGGAATCAAAATCAAATTAGCCAAAGTAATTCCATAAAGGGTTCCAATGAGACCTACAGACATAGCTGGTCCGATCAATTTTTGGCTATCAGGTTGTCCAATTTTTTGAAGTAATCCAATCATTCCTAGTGTTGTCGCTAGGAGCCCAAAAGCAGGTGGAAACCTTCCAATAGTTCGAAACATGTTAGCTTGTTTTAAATAATACTCTTCGAGAGTTTTAATTCTTTGCTCGATCGTTTCGCGTAGTTCGGCTTCTGAAAAAACACCTGTTATCATTAATGAAACTGATTCAGCTAAGAATGGATGTTTAATGGTGGAGACCAGTTCATCTGTTTTTATATCGCCTAAGCTTATTTTTTTGTTTAAGTCAAGAATTTGATTTACTATTTTAGCAGGGTTTGAGTTATGTCCTCCTAGAACTCTGAGAAGGAAGATCTTTAAAAGAGAGAGAACATCTGTAATAGAAAAGCTAATACTTGCTGCTGCAATCGTCCCTCCAAAAACGATTAAGACTCCATGAAGATCGAAAAAAAAGCTCAGATCTTTGGAAGTGCCAATTAAAGCATGATACATAACAGTAATTCCAAAACAGATTCCAAGAATAGAGGAGAGGTTCATTATTTTTCTCCTCTTAAAACGCTTTTCCAAATTTGGTATTGACTAAATACATACTGATCGTCCAGTTCCCTCAGTCGATGGATAAGTGATTTGACACAATTAAAATAAAAATTGACCTTGACGTGAATAGAAAGATCTAAAAATGCAAGAAAATCTTTCTTGGATATAAAAAAAAGTTGAGTTTTTGTTTTTGATTTTACTGTGGCAGATCTTGGGTGATCATCAATGAGAGAAAATTCTCCAAAAAAATCTCCTGACTTTAATTCTATAATCTCATGGTAATCTCTGGTAATTTTATTAGTTTTGTAAACTCCGACAGATCCTTCTAAAATAAGATAAAGCCCCCAGGATTGCTCTGCTTCAAGAATGATATTAGATTGAGCTTCGTAGCTGAGAAGATGACCTAATGAAATCAACTTTTCTAGTTCAATTTTTGTAAAGGATTGAAAGAGAGTGATTGTTTCAAAGTTTGAAATTTTAGGTTGCATTACGATTTTCTCTTGACTTGGCTTCGGCCACGTTTTGATTTCTCAATTGAACTTTGTAAGTTTGCAGGGTCTAAAACCGAATCAGAAAACATACGTTCATTAGTCTCAACGAGGTTAATTTGACCTTCATGGCTCATAACTCTCATTCGATTTAATATTTTTCTTTCGACAGCAAGGTATGTTTCTTGATTTTGATGTTTTGAGTGTTCAAGTTCTTCCTCAAGTTCGATGACTAGATCCTTGGGACATTTAGAAAAGATAACGTAACGTATTTCTTCCGGAGTTCCCTTGAGAAATTGAATGAGTTCATCGTGTTTTAGGCTCAGAATAACCTCAAGTAACTGTTGATCTCTTAGGTATTTCAAGGTTTCTATGCTGACCAGTTTTCCCTTGACTGTTCTAGCGCTCTCGGGATTGGAGGATTCTAGAGTTTTTACAACACTTCTTTGTAGATCAGGGCCTGTTCTCTCAAGGAGACTGACTAAGACTTCAGATCCTGGGAGTACTTCGGTATTGAGCTTTGGATTGTCTCTTCTTTTGATTTTGAGAGAGTTTGCAACATTAAAAATAAAGTCACGAGGAAGATAATCGATTCTTGATAGTTCTGATAAAATTTCCATCCGGGTCTTTGGATCCATTTGGGTGTACATAGAAGCTCGTTTTTGGGAATCGCACTGAGTTAAAATAATCGCCTTAATCGTCAGTGATTCATCTCGAATGAGTTCAAGGATTTGTGGTCCGTCCATTTCAGCTAAAAAATCGAATAAATTTGAAGAACGACTCCCAATCACAGAGAGTTTGCCTGAGATTGTTCTGCTTTGGAGTCTTCGAAGTAGCTCAAGCTTTTGTTCGTCATTCAGTTCAATTTGAGTTTTTGCATAATACTCAAGCAGATTAGCAAGGTCAGTTTGAAGACTAGGGTCTCTCAGCATATCGATTACAATTCCTTCTCCAAATAGGTGAATACACTCAGCAGTTGTTTGAACGCCTTCTTCTGTTAAGAGTCGTGTAAATACTTGCTTTGCCACTCTGGGTTGCTGAGCGTAAATTGCTATTAATTCATCCTGAAGCTGATCGATTTTATATCTAGTTTTTATATTTTTAGTTATTTCGTTTTTATGCGATTCAAAATCATTAGGGTTGGTTTTCGATGGTGCAAAAGAAGAACCAAAATCTTCCGAAGAAGCTCTTTGATTACTTTGAGAGCGAGACCTAGAAAGATAGTAAATAAAAAAAGAAATAAAAATTATCATTAATAATATAGAAATAGAAAAAATAATTCCAAAAATTTTTAACTTTTTTAGTTCGTTTTGAATTGTTGAGTTATTGTCAGAAAAAACAGATGAAATACTTCGATTGTTAGATTCATTTTCTCCAACCATAGGGCGAGGAAATTTAATTACTTTCTTGTTTAAATTTACATTTTTAAATGAGCTTGTTTTGAGTTTAATCATTTCAATAATATTAAGTTGTTCTTCTGGATTTAATCCTTGATCCATAAGGAGTGTTACTGAAATATCTTTAATACGAATTGCAGTATCTCCTTCTTGAATATATTCTCCTGGAGATCCATATTGTGCTTCTTCTCCATTAATGACTACTGTTTGAAGTGAATAGTCTGATAAAATGCATTGCTTTGGGCAAAACTGTCTTAAAATGTCGTCAACTGCATTCTGGAATTGTTTTGATATTTTTTCGCGCATCTCAGAAATTTTTCCTTCAGATCCCTGAGGCATTGGGAAATGCGCAATTTGAGTTTCTATTTTTATAGGGAAATCTAAATTATCTAGGTACTGTTGGATGAGCTCGATGAGCTTTCTTCTTGAGACTGGTCCAATTTTATCGTTCATTAAAATTTTAACAACAGCAGAAGACGGACTTAGGTCAGCACTATTTTTTAGATCTGTATCGTCAAAACCAGGAGCAAGTGTTTCTGAATGAGTTAAATCGACTGTAATATTTACATTCATGAGTTTGCATTCTTCATGGCAGTATTTATCTAGGATAGGCTCAAGGAGATGCCTTATTTGCTGTTCTGTAGTTTTCTGGATGACTTCACTGACATTGAGTTTAGCTAGACCCCTCTGGCAACTTAGCAAAGACTGGATCACGATGATGAAGAGGAGTGAATTTCTCATAATGGATGTGTTTTAGGTGGGATTTGGATTCGGTTTACAAATTTCTTGAGTGCTTCGTTATTTGGAGAAAATCTTAATGCTTGATTCCATGACTTCAATGCAAGTTCCCTTCTTCCCATGCGATCGAGAAGAGTTCCTCTCATCTCATAAAGTTTTCCATCGGTTTGATATTCTCTGATCATTTCATCGATTTCAAGAAGAGCTGCTTCATATCGAGCGGCTTTATAGAGTTGCTTAATATGATCAAGTTTAGCGAGGTAGCTTGATTTTTCTGAATTTGTAGATTCTTCAGGTGGGATCAAGTTAAGATTTTTTTCGATATCATTTCGTTGTTGTGTAATTTCTGAGCTACTTTGAGAAAAACTCCGTGTAATTTCTTGGTCCGATAAGGAAAAATTTTTGTTTTTTAAGCTTTCATCAACAGCAAGATTTGAGTCAATTTCTGAATTTTGAGAAGCAATAGTTCGGTTGGATTCATGAAACGATGGAGAAACTGGAATTGAAAAATCACTCAGATGTTCTTTATCTCCTGGAATTTCTAATTCCACTGAACGATCCCCTTTTTTTGTTCTTAGGATAATTGTTTGACCAGAATCAGATCCACGGTATGTGTAAAACGGGTTTGCAATAGGCATTACACGATCAGGATTTTTCATTCCAAACAAAATACGAGCCGATGAGCAACCAACGAGATCAAGAGAAATATAGATAAGTAGAATTGAAATGAAAAATTTTTTTTGCATCAATTTTTTCCTAAAATATCACACTTACTCCTAAGCCATATTCAACACCACTGACTTGACCTGTCGATGTTCCTTTTAAAAAAGCGGTTGAAGGAGGTCGATATCCTAAAATAGTTGATATTCCAAAATGTTTTCCAAGTCTCCATTCATAGCCACTTCTAACTAGGCCTCCTAAAAATCCTGAGGCATAAGTTCCTCCAGCTCCCATGTAGAAGCTTCCACGGATATTATTATAGTTTTCTTCTTCTCCAATGAAATTCCATGAATGCAGAAAAATTAAAGTTAGATTAAGGCCAAAACCTGCGTAAAAATTTTGGCTTGATGATCCAGATCGATTAATAATTGTAGATGCATCTGACATATAGTTTGCCTCAAATCCAACTTCTTTTTTTCGATTATCGTATCGTTCTACCATTCGGTAACCTAGGGTGAGACAACCTGTATTAGTAGGTAGTGCAGGTTCGAAAAGATAATAAATTGAAACTCGGTTTTGAACTGTAGGAGAATATTCTGTTTGTTTTCTTGCTTCATCGATTTGACTGTAATCGATTCCTCGGCGAAAGGCAGCCGCTCTTGAGGTCTCAGAGTTGTAGGTTCTAGACCAAACAATTGCTCCTGAGTCAGGATCAGATAGAGTCATTGAAATGACGATGCCACTAGGTTGATAAAGAAAAGCAATATCTAGAAAGTGAAGAATTCCAGATATTTTTGCAATTCTGGATAGCTCCATTGGGTTAGTGTCTGCAGAGGTAATTATTACTTGTTCTCCGTTTAAACTTGTTTTTCTTGATCTGCAAGCCAAACATTGAATGACACGAGCTTTTGTGTTTTTTAAAATTTTTTCAGTTACTAGAAGTTCTAAGTGGTTTTTAAAAGAGGGAGGGATATTTTCGCTTGTCGCCACATTTCTGACTGAGAGATCTTTTAGTCCTGAAACATTTGAATTTTTCAAATCATATTCAAAATCGCTTAGAACATCATCCAAAACCTCATAGAAATTTCTCTCTGATTCTGCTCCATTAGCTCGAGAATTTTGTTGAAAAATGGGAGAGATCGGGTTAGAAGTGGAGTCTTTTGCTAAGAGATTTGTGATCTCCATCTGAGAAAATATCAGGAGAATAATAAAAAAGTAAAAAAAATGATGAATCATTTGAGTTTTTCTATTGCCCATTTCTATTTAATTATTCGGAGTTTAGTGATCTATCTTTATAAATTTTGTTTAATAGATATTCAAAAACTTCCGAATTGATGGATTGACCACATGTTGAAACTTTTTAGGTTAGTCCTGGGCAGTGATTTGTCTTCTTACACGGAGATGGTTATTATCTGTGGGTCGTTTTGCTGCATAACATCAGGTTGTACAACGACCCCAGTTGGTTTGATCAAGCTTCCATCTCCACCTGAGTATATTCAGGTCCCTCACCCTGCAGGGATGGATCTAGGAGATATTTCAGCTCTTTTTTTAGATGAAAAAGCTCCAAAGGATGTAGAATTTTCTAAAGATTGTGATGCAAACTTTAGAAAGATACAGTCTCTCACTTTAAGTTTTCAGGAAAGGATTGAGGGGGTACGTGAGTTAGTACGGCGGAATCCTATTTACTATCATTGGTGCTTTTACAGTAAAGTGCTCGAGCTTGAGAAAAAAATGAATTCTGAGGCTTTTGTTGATGAGAAGCAAAAAGAAATTTTAACAATCTATGAGTTTTTAACTCCAGTAGCGAGGAGTTTTCTATCAGATTTTCACGATTCTCGTTATCTCCGCTGGGCAGTAAATCGGTATCAGCAGCTCAGTGATTGGATTTTTTGTAGAAAATTAGAACTCAATCCTTCAGGTACAATGGACATGGTGCAGCCCACACAGCCGTTGGGACTTTACCGGATCTCACCAGAATCTCCAAGTGTTTTAGAAAAGTATCACATCCCCAGGGATTAACTGGTAAGGAAGATCAATCATGAAATGGGTTCAGGAACTATTAAAGGGTGAGCGTCTTGCATTAGCCAGAGTCATTTCAAAGCTTGAAAATCGTGATCCCGATGTGCCCTTATTGGTAAGGTCTCTCTACCCTCATACGGGTAAGGCGCAGGTTTGGGGGATTACAGGGCCTCCAGGTGCCGGTAAATCAACTTTGGTGAATGGTTTGCTGAGTCAACTGAGGGCTCAGGGGAAGAAAGTAGCTGTTATGGCTATTGATCCTTCCAGCCCCTTTTCGGGGGGTGCAATTCTGGGGGATCGGATCCGTATGCAGGTCCATGCGAGTGATCGAGGGGTATTTATTCGTTCCTTGGGAACTCGGGGAAAGCAGGGGGGGCTGTCTTTGTCTTCAAAAGAAGTGGTTCTTGCTTTAGATGCAGCAGGTTTTGATGTGATTTTGGTAGAAACCGCAGGAGTTGGGCAGACAGAGCTAGATATTTTACGTTTAGCACAGACTGTAGTGGTTGTTTTGGTTCCAGAGAGTGGAGATTCCATTCAGGTGATGAAAGCAGGCTTGATGGAAATTGCGGATATTTTTGTTGTTAATAAATGTGACCGACCTCAGGCAGATCAACTTGTTCGAGAGCTGATTGCTCTGGCGGGATTTGTACCTCATGATGAAAGCAGTTGGATTGTCCCTGTGATTCAGGCGCAAGGAATTCGAAACCTGGGTGTAGTCGAGCTAGAAAAGGTCATTGCTGAGCATCAAGATTTTCTTTTTCAGAGTGGTAAGAAGGCTCAAAAAGACCTCGAGTTTTTAAAAAATGAAGTGATTGATATTTTAAATGAAAGACTAAAAAAGTCTGTTTTTTTAGCCTTTGATACCTCTTCAGGACAGGATCTTTTAAGTCAGCTTGTTCAGAGGAGTATTGACCCTTATCAAGTAGCTGACTTAATTTCATATTCATAAACAATGAGTTACAATAATTATGTCCTTATTTTCAGGTTTAATTTTATTCTTGACTAAAAAAGTCTAAATCTATTTCAATTCTTGACCGATTTAGTATGTGAATGAAGCATTTTATAGCTTGAGTGGTTCTTGCTAGGTGTGCTTCAAGGCGTGGGGTACAGCAATCTCCCGCAACTATTAAAATAAAAAAAACAGTCTTTCAAAGTGGGAAAGAAAAATTCCCGCTTCATGGGAGATGAGGGGGTATATATGGGTCTTAGAATTGCTACAAACGTTCAATCACTTGTTGCACAACGGTTTCTCGGAATAAATGGCAGTGCTCAAAAAAATTCTTTGGAGCATTTATCTTCTGGTTCAAGAATCAATAAAGCTGCAGATGATGCTGCAGGCTTAGCCATTTCAGATACGATGAGAGGTCAAATTCGATCGCTTCGTCAAGCGAATCGAAATGCCAATGATGGAATATCAATGATTCAGACTGCTGAAGGCGGTATGGCTGAAATTGGTAATATTTTGATTAGATTCAGAGAATTATCGACACAAGCTGCTTCTGACACGATTGGGGATACTGAAAGAGGTTTTATTGATAAAGAAGTTCAGCAACTCAAGCAAGAAGTCACTCGAATTGCTGCTTCTACGGAATTCAATGGGAAACGAGTTTTAGCTGGAGAAGGTGAAACTTTCAGTTTTCAGGTTGGAGTTCATAATAGTGATGAACAAGATCGCTTCATGTTTGATACCTCCAAGACGAACGTCACTTTGGACAGGTTGGGAATCGAAGGTTTAAACACCTCAGATAAAGAAGCTGCTCGAGGGAACCTCGATCAAATCGACTCAGCCATGAAGTCCTTGGTTGAAACTCGAGCTGAACTTGGAGCCTTACAAAATCGATTACAGTCGACAGTTAATAATTTGGCTATTTATGATGAAAACCTGTCTACTGCAAATAGCCGTATCCGAGATACTGATATGGCGGCAGAAACAGCGGAGCTTGCAAAGTTCAACATTTTAAATTCCTCAGGTGTTTCAGTCCTCAGTCAAGCCAACCAAAATAACATGATGGCGCTTAAGCTTATCGGTTAATTTTAATTCAATCACCAGACCGGAAGTTTAGAAATCTTCAGACTTCCGGTCTTTATTCTATAAGAACAAGGGTTTAGCTTAATCCTGTTTATTATAATCAATTATTCCGTGCGAAAGTCTTATAGCTGCTTGAACAAGTGCGTCCGAACTCATGAGCTTCTCTGGGGCATGAGTTTCTATCAACCCACCCTCCCCCAGAAGATGCCGAGCTTTTGGGGGGGTTCATTTTTTAAGTTTATATGAGATCTGCCCGACATTTCAAGGGAGGAGGGTTTCATCATGAAGATTCAGCCTTTAAGCCGGTTTTTTAACGGAGTGGGCTTTTCCCGTAAAAATTTAGTTGAACTCAATACTCAGCAAGAGCATCCAAGCCAAGATCATTCCAGAAAAGAAGATCAAGCAGATGAAAAAAATCAAGAATTAGAGTCAAATCCAGAAGTAAACCCAGAGAAATTAGATCAAGAGATTAGATCTTTTCAGTCGGATATCCTGAGTCAGAACTTAGGTTTATATCTGAATCAAGAAGGGCATGGTCCAGGCTTAAGAATCATCCTTAAAGATCCAGCAGGTAATGTGGTTCGGAGTTTTTCGGAAGCAGAATTTCTTCGTTTGAGGCAAGAAACTTCGAGGGATGGGCGTCATTGTGGGAAAATCCTTGATCAGAAGCTCTAGAGCCGTTAAGTCCGAAGGGGATGACTCTTTTTGCAATCTCTGATCTTCACATTCTTGGATCCGACGATCCCCTTTATCAGTCCTTGGTTGTTTTGATTCGAGATCGAGCGACTTCAGGGGATAAATTGGTTTTGGTGGGTGATATTTTTGACCTTTTTGTAGGTGACAAGCCTGTTTTTATCAGGCGATATCAAAATTTCTTGGAGGCTGTTGCTGATGCTTCAGTTCGAGGGGTCGAAGTTCATTATATTGAAGGCAATCATGATTTTTTTCTAAAACAGGTGTTTTCAAAGATGCCCAGAGTTAGGGTGCATTCACATGAGGTGAGTCTAGAGTTGGACGGACAGCGGTTCTTTTTTGTTCATGGAGATACTGTGGATCGAAAAGATTATGGTTATCGAGTGCTCAGGTTTTTTTTGAGAAGTTGGATGATTCGGCTTTTTGTATCTTTAGCTCCGGGTATTTTAATTGACCGAATTGGAAAAATGAGTAGTTACCAGAGCAAAAAAAGAAAGCGGATGGTTTCGAGCGATATGCCTTTATTGCGGATGGAGTATTTGAGAAAAATCTTTAGAAGCTATGCAGCAGAAAAATTGGCTTTAGGCTTTGATTTCGTTGTGATGGGGCATTGCCATGATTTAGACGAAATGTTTTTCATGATTGATGGTCGGAAAGCTCAATACGTCAATATTGGTTTTCCTCGTCTTCATGGCTCCTTTCTTTCCTGGTCTTTAGGAGATGAGAAAATTCATCGAGAAAAGTTACCCTAAGAATGAAAATGAGAAAGTTTAAAACTCAATTATTGAGAGTTCAAGCGATTTCCAAAAATTATTTATTGCTCACGATGAAGCGTCCTATAGGCTTTCATTATCTTGCTGGGCAGTACATTCATCTCATTTTAAAGGATGAGCAAGGTTCTTTTGAGAGAATTTATTCTATTGCAAGTCCACCCTCCTCTCAAGCTTTAGAGTTTTGTATTCAGACTTCGGGTGATGGCCGAGGGGTAAAATTTTTTAAGAATTTTTCTCATGAGCAGACAGTCGTGCTTTCTGAACCTCGTGGGGAGTTTCAAATTCAAAGAGTGGATCGCCCCCTCATTTTTATGGCTGGAGGATCTGGGCTGAGTCCGATTCGGTCTTTTTTACACGATCTTTTAAGTCAGTCTTTACCTTCTTTAACTCTGAAGCTTCTCTATGGTTGTCAAGAGGCATCAGAAATTCCATGGAAGCAAGAGCTTTTAGATCTTGCTGATCAGTCGTCAGGCAAGTTAAAGGTTTTTTTGACTGCTGAAGTCGGTCAATCATTTGGAGTTGAGCCAGGGAGAGTGGATCAACTTCTATTGAACCACCCAGAGTTGATTTATCCAAAGGCAGATTACTATTTATGTGGACCTTCTGGAATGATTCAAGTTTTGATTCAGATCTTGTCTCAGTGTGGAATTTTAGAGGATCAAGTTTTCATGGAGCGATTTTCTTGAATGAGGGGGTTTTAACTCAGAGTTTTTTGCAAGCTCTAAAAGTTCAGACGCGTTTTCTAGACTTTTTTGGGTGAGCTTGGGTCCTCCCAACATTCGAGCAAGTTCTTCTTTCTTTTCTGGGTGACTCAAGCTTGTAATTTCAGTTTTCGTTCGAGTACCTTCAGAAGATTTTCGAACGACTAAATGATGATCAGCAAACGAAGCAACTTGAGGCAAGTGGGTAATGCAGATCACTTGATTATATGAAGCAACTGATTTGAGCTTTTTACCGACTTGAAAGGCAGTCTGTCCACCCATTCCTGTATCAATTTCATCAAAAAGGTAGACGCCAATTCCACCCCGATCTGAAATCACATGACGAATAGCTAACATGAGCCTAGATAATTCACCTCCTGAGGCGACCTTTCCTAAAGGTCTGGGAGGTTCTCCTCGATTGGTTTGGACCATAAATTGAATGGTATCAGCTCCAGATGGAGTCCATTTCAAAAGTGAATCTTTTGAAGATAGTTCAATTAAGAATTTTGCTTCGTCCATTTTTAAGTCTTTGAGTTCTGTTGTTACAGAATTTTCTAATAATTTCTTAACATTCTCTCTGGCTTGGGATAGCTTTTTTCCTATTGTCAGTAATTCCTCTTCAGATTGATGAAGTTTAATTTTAATAGTTTTAGTTTTTTCATCGATTAAATTTAAATCAAAAAATTCTTTTTCGATTTTTTCTAAATGAGAAAAAATATCCTGAAACGTATTTCCATATTTTCTTTTTAAGTCAGATAAGAGTGAGAGTCGATCTTGAAGGCTTTGGAGTCGTTCAGGATTGAGCTCAATCGATGAGACATAACGCCTGAGAGAAAGAGTAACTTCTTCTGTTTCTAAGACCGCTTGCTCAAGGGCTTCTGCCATGGATTGCACTCGAGGGTCTAAGAGTTGGAGGGAGCGAAGTTTTTGTAAAGCTATACGAAGTTGGGTTGCAGTACCCGTTTCTTCTGATTCTAG
Organism: Oligoflexia bacterium; assembly: GCA_903935335.1. GTDB lineage: Bacteria > Bdellovibrionota > UBA1018 > UBA1018 > UBA1018 > CAIZRG01. The sequence goes on along the minus strand of CAIZRG010000051.1, from coordinate 186,228 downwards.
GATCTGCAGAGCATGGTGGGCTACTTGAACTCGAGCTTCAGCGGATTGAAGAAGTTGTTTTTCTTCATGAAGCAACTGATCTTCCTTGGAAAGGAGTTGAGCCTCTCGAATCTCGTCAATTTGAAATTTTAAAAAACTCTTTTTCCTCTCCCGTTCCAAGTCTTCTCTTTGTAAATCTTCTTGTTCTTGGCGTAAGGATTGAGTCTGCTTGAATAAAACTGAAACTTGTTTGGCTTGCTCCGTAAGCCCTCCATATCGGTCAAGGAGTTCTATCTGGGTACTTGGCTTAAGAAGAGACTGATGCTCATGCTGACTACAAAGATCGATCAATCCTTCACAGATATTCTCTAGAGTAGAGAGTGTGGCAAGCTCTCCATTGATCGTAATGCGATGTCTACCTGCTCGGTGGACCGTTCTCTTGATGAGAAGTTCTCTAGTTTGAGAGGCAAAGCCAAATTGCTCAAGACGGGAAGCAATCCACGGAATATTAGAAATTTGAAATAATCCCTCAATCACTGCTTCATCACAGCCAGAACGAATCAGTTCAGCACTTGCTCGACTGCCTAGCAAGAGAGAAATCGCTTCAATGATAATGGATTTTCCTGCTCCTGTTTCTCCAGAGAGGATGTTTAACCCTGTTTTAAAGAAAATTTCAGCTTCATCAATAATCGCAATATTTTTAATTCTAAGAACTTCCAGCATTAATCCCGTGCCCCAAATTTGAGTTTTTCTCTCAATAAACTGTAATAGTCTCTGCTGGGTGATGAAATAATTTTGAGAGAGTGCTCTTTATAGCATCGAATAGAAACAATGTCGTCTTCTTTCATATTGATGACGTCTTGGCCATCTAAGGTGAGCAGGACATGGCCGGGGCGATGATTCAGGCAAATTTTTATTTCACAGCTTTCAGGAAGAACCATCGGTCTTAAAGTCAAACTATGGGGACAGATTGGAGCTAAAATAATGGCTGCAACTGAGGGTTCAACAATAGGTCCCCCAGCAGCTAATGCATAAGCAGTTGATCCTGTAGGGGTGCTGACAATAATTCCATCTGCTCGAACTTGGTGAACCCATTGACTGTTCACCCAGATTTTCATTCCAATGATTCTTGCAATAGCTCCTTTTGAAATCACCGCATCATTGACTACAGGTCCTTTAAAAATGATCTTGTTGTTTCTGCGGAGGGTAACTTCAAGGAGAGACCGAGTTTGGAAGGTGGGAGATTTTCCAGCAATGAGCTCTCCTAAAAGTTGAATTGCTTCAGTTTGTTTAATTTCAGTTAAAAATCCAAGTTGCCCCATATTGATGCCTATGAGGGGAGTACTTTTTTTTTGGATTAACCGTGCAATACTAAGAAATGTCCCATCTCCACCGAGTACTACAATTAAATCACATTCGTCCATGAGTTCTGTTTTAGACGTGATTTCAATGTTTCGATCATTCTTGATATTTTTGATCAAACTTTGGGCAAGAAGCCGGCTTTCCTCGGAAAAAACTAGTTTTACTTTCTTTGAGAGAATGAACTGAGCCAGTTCAATGGCAAAAGACGCTGCATCACTTTGTCGATGTTTTACAACAAGTCCAATTTTTTTGATCCAAACAGATTTTGTATTTTTCATAGGTGTACTCAGTACTTTATCATTGCTCAGGTTCTAGTCAAATAGGGGAGAGGACTCCAGATGATTCTTCTTTAAGATTGGGTTGGATTTCTGGTTTTACCGTTCTAGGTTTCGCCATATTGAGTGTAAAGGTGATCCATTCTCTAAAAATTTCTACGCCTTCTTTCAGTTGTTGGTAGCGTTGGGAGGTTTCACTTCCAAGAGTCTTTAAGTCATTTCCTTTTAGGTGATGCATAAAAATTTGACTCATCTGAGAGAAAGCAAGAAGAGGAGGCTGGTTTTTGCCTAGGCGGGTAACTAGATCTTCAAGTTCTACTAGGGTTTGACCTAACTCCTGAATTTCTTCTCGATCTTTCAGATTCATAAGAACATTGGATTTCAGAGAAGAACCTTTACGACTCAAGAGAAGTCCAATTTGACTGGCTTGATCACAGATTTTTTTCAATACATCCATAGATTCTTGGAGTTCTCTCAAAGTCCTAATCAATTTTGGATGAATATTTTCTTGAATCAGTTCCTGACCTGTAGGAGGTGTCCAGCCACAATACCAGGACCTAGCTATTTGTCCCATAACCATTGCAGTCCATTCTTCAACCGAAAAAGGTCTTTTGATCATAGGTTCAAATACAACCCCGCCCCCATCCGTAGGATTCCGAATTTTTGTGCGATAGACTTGTATCTTTTCTAGATGATTTTTCCACTCCAAGTTATGAAAATAGTATTCGAGTGAAACTTGTTTTTGGTGAAGCCTATCACTTGAGACATAAGACCACAAACCATAGAGAGCTTCAGCTGAAAAATTTTCATTCAATTGAAGCGTGTCTTTTGTTTTAACTACATAATGAATATTTCCATAGGGTCCTGTTTCGTGATAACGAACAGGGCCAATCGAGAGATTAATCACAGGTGTTCCTAAGACACTGGCGAGATGAATGGCCGCTGTATCTCCAGCTAGAAGCCACTGGCTTTGAGCAATGATGGTTGCCCAATGATCAAAGTCTGTTTTATCTACGAGAGAGACTAATCTTTTGCAGTCTTGACCCAAGGGGTAAAGATAATTTTGAATTTCATCGACACAGGGAATGTCTTCTTTGCTTCCTAAGAGTACGACTCCGTAGTCTAAATGATTACTTAATATAAAAGAAATAAATTGAGCCCATTTTATAGAATCCCATTTCTTAGATTTTTGACTAGCTCCCAATTGAATTGAAATCCATTTTTTCGCATGGTTTTTTAGAAGATTAAGACCATCTTCATCTATAGAAAGAGTAAAAAAACTTTTTGAAGTGACAACAGAATTCCCTTCGTTTTGAGGATCTCCGGCATGAATTTGAAGGGCGGTGAGAAGTTGGGTAGTGAGGATGTCAGTCAAATGAATATTTTGATGGACATTTCCCTGTACAATGCCCTGGATAAATTGACTCCATCCATCTGCCCCAATTAAGCTTAAGTCCAGATGGCGAGTATAGCCTAAACGGATTCGGGCTGGTAGCAGACGAGTCAAATAACTACTGGATTCTGAATAAGTCCAGTTGATGATCAGATCCCAAGGTTTTTTTGTCAGAGGAATCACCCATTGGGTAAGGTTTTTCAATGCTTCTTCCCGGTTGATTTTCCTTTCTATAATTGGAACTAATAATTCTTTTGAGGGGAACGAGATGACTTGAGTGATCCAAGGGATTTTTTTCGCAGCGCAGGAAAATCGCTCTCGAGCAAGAAAATGAATTTCAAGTTGAGGATAAAGTTGTTTTGCTGCTCTCAAAGCCATAAGACTTTGAAGAGTATCTCCTAATCGTGCTAACTGGACTACTAAACAATGAATTGGTTGCTTTGAGTCAGTAGCTGGGAGGTGGGCATAGCTCATAACTGCTCCAAACTGGATTGATCCTGTTGTTCCTTGAGGAGTGAATCTAGAAAACTAGCTAAAAGCATTTGGACATCTTTTTTCTCGTTTTCAGGATCATCAATAATTTCACCCATAAGATATTCAGTTTGTGTAGCCACTTATCCTCCCCCACAAAAATAATGGTCTTTCATTTTATTATTCCGCTGAACTGGAGTATCGTTCAATTAAATTCAAGAGTTCCTTTGCTTGTAAGTGTTGAGGTTGAAGCTCAAGGGTTTTTAAAGCAGTTAATTTTGATTCAGAGATTTTTCCCAGGTGAAATTCAAGTCCAGCGAGGCTATACATTAGATTTGCATTAATAGGAGAGATCTGAATATAGCATTCCAAAAACTGAGCAGCAGTTTTATAAACCTTAATCTCATAGGCACATTTTATTAAGTAAAAAATAGCTATAGGGTTATTTAAATATAAATCCAACGATTGTGCAAAATAGTCGTGGGCGGTTGTTTTGTCTCCTGCTGAGAGTGAGCATAAGCCAAGTCCAGTAATTGCAAGATGGTTACTTGGATTTGAGGCAATAGCGTCACTAAAATGTCGCTTAGCTTCGGTGAATTTTTTACTTTGAAAATAAAGAGTTCCTAAGTTAGATCGAATTTCATCTGCAGTTGGGTTGATCTCAAGAGCTTTTAAAAAATGATTTTCAGCATTTTCAAATTTTTTGGCCCTAGTCCAGCAATTTCCTGAAGCTTTATGAAGCTCAAATTTAATTTCATTAGAAAGTTCTTTTAAATTTAATGCTCGCTCAAAGACTTCTCCGGCTTTGGCGTCTTTTTTTTGGAAAATAAGGACTGCTCCTAAACGCTGATAGACCTTTAAGGAAGGTTGGTAAACAACAGATTCTTCGTAGTAGTTTTGAGCATCCTTAAGATTCCCTTCAGATTCAAAACTTTTTCCTATTCTATAGAGAACTGAGCTCATCTGTTCTCCAGACTGAAGAAGGACTTGAAAAATATTTCTTGCAAGGTTGTAATCTCCAGCGTTCAGTAAAAGATCTCCATTCTTAATCAGATAAGGTACATTAATTTTCCCGTTAGAGAGGTAAATATTTTCATAAGAAATTTTATTTTTAAATTTTTTAGAATTTAAATTATAGTTTTTGTTTTTATATTGATGTTTGATTTGAACAAGGTATTCTATTGTGTCTGGGTTATGGTTTTCTTCGATATCTTCTATCAATTCTTTTAAAGTTTGAGCTCGAACTATTTTGTCACTGTGCGTTGGAATCGGTAACATCTCCACTAGTTCTAGATTTTTTAGCTGGAGTTGTTTTTTAATAATATTAGAAATTTCATGATTAAAATTATTCATAGTTTTTCATCTAGCTTTTTACCGGCTTCAGAAATCCATTTACTTTTAAATTTTCTCATGAAATGATTTGTTTTTTGTTCATAAGAAATTTCCTCAAGAATAGATTCTTTTTCTTTTTGAAGAATTTTAATAATTTCACGATCAATTTTTAAGATTGAATAAATTAAATTTTGCCTTGCAGTTTTTATTTTTTTAATCGAAAAAAGTGTTGTTTCATCGTTTTTAGAGTTTTCTGAAATTTTTTGGAAAAACTTTATTTTCTGATCGTACATTTTTATCGTTTTGAACGAAAATTTACGATATTCTTCGAACTTTTTTAGTTGAGATAAATCCCCTTGTTTTGATAAATTTAAAAATTCTGTTGATCTTTTAATGACCTGATTTAAGCAGCGATTTTGGCTTTGAAGTATCTTCAATAGGTCCATCTCAATAAAGTCTTTCTTAAGGTCGAGGGTTTTCTTTGTTGAATGAAATTATGGCTTCTTTCCATGCGCTCAGTAAAGTTTCTAATAGTTTTTGGACAGCTAAGAGAGGTTCTTTTGATTTTTCAATATTTGCTTTAACTAGTTGTTCAATCATAAAGTTATAAAGTCTTTCTAGATCTTTTGCGATTTCTCCTCCCACTTCAAAATCAAGTGTATTAGCAAGTTCATTAATGATATCATGAGCTTTAGTAATAGCTTGGCCTTTAGTGGAGAGGTTGTTTTTTTCAATTGAAATAATTGCTTTTCTGATGTTTTGAATTGCAGACTCATAAAGCATGATGAGGAGTTGACCTCGATTAGCAGTTTTAATAGACATTTGCTTGTATTGGTTTGCTATATGATTTCCAGACATAATCTAGTCCTTAGTTTTTCTTTTTAATTTTTATCCGCCCATCAGTTGGGAAATAACATTTCCACCGCTGCCACCTGCTGGTAAAGCTGCACTGAGATATTGTTGTTGTGATTGAAGTTGTCCTAATGTTGCTTGGAGTCTTGAAAATTTATCAGTAAGACTTTGTTTTTTCTTTTCTAGTATAATAGTTTTACGGTCAATTTGATCATCAATATCTTTAATTCTGCTTTTCAATCCTTTTTCTTTAATAGTGAGAAATCCATCTGAAGACCTCATGTAACTGTCAATAAGAGATCTGAACTGTTGGGCAAGTCCAGAAGGGCCTGAAATGACTTGAGCGATGCCCTCAAAATTATCTTCAAGAGCCTTGTTGAATTTTTCTTCTCGGAATGTAATTTGCCCTGTTTTCTCAAACTCAATTCCGATTTGATTTATAAAAAAATGAGAAGCATTTTCTGAGTTTTTTGAATTTAAAAAATAGGGCTGATGGATGATGTTGCGAATTTTATATTCCACAGCTTGAAGACTTGAGTCTCCACCAAAAGTAGTTGTGGTGTCAGTGCTTTGATCGATCGCATTCTGACTTGTGATAAACTGCAATACCTGATTTGTTTGATCAATAAGTCCTTTTAATTTTCCTGATATTTTTTGATAATCTTCTGTAATTGTTATAAAAAATGGATTTTCAGGATTTGCCTGTTTTAAATGAAGATTAACCCCAGGTAAAAAATTAGGAATATCATTATTTTCAGATTCAATTGAAAATCCGTCGATTGACAGTGATGCATTTTTTGATTCATGGTCTTCATCGATATAAAAATCTTTTTGTGAATCCATAAAATAAAACTCAGGAAATTCAATATTATTAGTAGAACCTTCTTTTTTCCCGACCATTAATAGTCTCCATGGAAGTTCTGGATCTGAGTCGTCACGAATTACAGAAGCTCTAATTGGTGAATTCGAAGTATTATTGATGGCAGAGGCAATTCCTTGAAGACTCGATGTGTTTTCGTTAATATAGATTTCAGTTGACTCTCCGTTTTCTAGATTTAGATTAATAAATCCAATTCCAAGGAAGGGTTCATCTGGATTTTCAAATCCATTAGATAATGTAGATGTACGAGCTGCTAATTCATCGATTTTAATTAAATATTGACCAGGTTCAGCTTTTCCCTTGTCGATCGTTACACTGACTTGATTTTCCCCGTTTCCAAGGTCAACCTTGAGATCTCTAAATTTTTTAAAACTTGAGATTTCATTAAGCACTTTGTCAAATCCTGAAAATTTTGATTTGAATTCTTGAAATAGCTTAAGTCGGGTATCTTCTTTAGCTTTTCGAGCCTCAAGATTTTTAATTGGCTGTTTTTCAGCTTCGATCATTTGCTGAACAGCTTGTTTAAATTGTCCCCCGCCAATAGGGTCCATTCGTAGGCCCAAAGATCCTCCTATGTGGGGTATTTAAAGTCTTAGATTTCCCCTTCTTTAAGTATGACAGAGAATTTAAAATTGAAAATCGGAAGAATTTGCCGAAGTCTTTCTACTGAGTTTGCAAAGCTTTTAAGAAATTCCCATTTTTAACACGAATCACAGTAAGCTCACGGAAGAATTGCCCATTACGATAAGAAATTTTACCAGTTACACCTGGAAACTCATGAATTAACTTCAGTTGATCTCGGAGTTCAGAACGAGAAAGGTTTTTGCTGGAAGAGGTAATTATATTTTTTAAGATGAGACCTGCATCATAAGCGAGGGCTTCCAGGGAAGAAGGTTCTTGAGCGTACGTAGATTGATACTCATCAGTAAAAGCTTTAGCAAGACCTAAGTCTGTATGAGGAAAGAATGCATCGACGAAAGTAGCATGTTCAGCATAGGATTGAGCTCTGGATAAAAATTCGGATGAATTCCAGGATGAAGTCCCTAAAAATTTAACATTTTCAACATCCCGATAAGCAAAAGTGGGAAGAATTTGTCCAGCGATTCTAGGGTCATCTGGAATAAATACAGCATCGTAGTCTACAATTGGCTTTAAACGATAAAATTGTTCATTTTTTCTAGTTTTTCTAATAATTTTATTAGCTGCTCGTTCCTGTGCCAGGAGTTCTAGTTCGTGGCTTCGAGCCTCTCCATAGTACAGTCCAGAAAGTTTATCAACGACTTGTCGGAAGTCAGTTTCTCCAGGGTTGTACGTTTCAGCACCCACAATTTTCCCTCCTAATGCTTGGATAGTATCCCAAAAACTTTGGCTAGATTCTAATCCGATTTTTTCATTAGGATAAATCATAGCAAATCGTCGTGCTCCTAAGGAGTGAAAAGCATATTGGGCAATTTGCTGAGCTTGGAGCTGCTGAGTGAGTCCACCTTGAAAGACATAATCTTGAAAAGTGCTTTCCCTTCTTGCGAGTGAAATAAGTGGGACTCCTAGTTCTTGAGCTCTTTGAGCTACCTGATCGACACCTTTAGTCAGCATTGGGCCAATGACAGCGACTACCTGATGTTTAAAGATCAAACGATTAAATCCATTCAAGGCTTGTTCTGGGGTTTCTCCGCTGTCCTCAATAACCAGTTTGATTTTGGAGTCAGGAGTACTGATGTTGAAAATGCCAAAGGCGAGCTGAATCCCTTGTAGGCTTTTTAGGCCAAACTTTCCAAATTTACCCTTCACTGGGAGTAAAATACCAATAGTTCTACTGTTGACAGGGAGTTTGGATTGGACTTGGGATAGAAGTTCTGAAGCTGCTGCATAGTAAGAACTTTGAGGAAATTGAGTGATTAAAGTTCGAAGGTAAGTTTCTTCGTTTCCTGTATGACCCAGAGGCAATTTGGTAGTGCCAAGCTTGAAAAGAAGAGAATCAGCCAACGGCGAGTCATTAAATTCTTGTAATAAATTTTCTACGGCTTGAATAGGGATTAGTTTTTCTAGTTCTTGATCAAGGCGTTGAGCAAATAGCTTTTTCGTATTTTGAGAGTCAGGGTCTGGTAATATTTTTGCTCCTGTCAGAAGTTGCCGACAGGTTTCAAGAGGTAGTCCTTTTTTGTCAAAAAGGTTTGCTTTTAAGTAATAAACTTTAATGCGATTAGCTAGATTGAGTTCTTGTAGATTGATTTTCTGGGTTGTTGCTTCAGCATTTTGTATCTCGTTAGCTTCTAATTCAGCGGTTGCTAGATTGAAATAGACTGAGTTCACAAAACTGGGGTGTTTTGAATTCAATGTCGTTGCTTTTCGGAAATGCAGTGCAGCTTCAGCGGGTTTTTTGGTTTGAAGTAAAAGAAGTCCATAAATATTTTCAACCGATGGAATGAATTGGCTATTGGGATAGAGCTGAAAAAAAGAGAGGACTTTAGTTTCTGTAGCAGAGTAGAGGTTCCTTGCAAACAGTCGTTCTATTTCGTCATAATCTTTCTCCTCTCGACTCAGAGAAGTCTCATGGGGTGGAGGAGGAGGTGAAGGTTTTTCTGGAGGAATTTTTTTAGGAATGCTCGAGCATCCAGAATATCCAAGGATCATTAGAAATAAAATGAGATCTCGAATCTTACTCACAGCCCCTGATTCTAGCAGGTGAATCACAGGTGATCTAGCCAAATAGATTCTTTACTTTTTCAAAAAAATTCTGGTGCATAGGATGTGTGATTTCTCCACCTGATGTTTCTTCAAAACGCTTGAGTAATTCTCTTTGTTCAGTTGTCAGCTTGGATGGAACTTCTACAATGATCTTCACGAGTTGATCTCCTCTGCCGTAAGATCCAAGTCGAGCAAGGCCTTTATTTTTCAGTCTTAAAATCTTGTGTGATTGAGTGCCCGGCGGGATTTTTAATTTTACTTTTCCTTCTAAAGTCGGGACTTCAATTTCTGCACCCAGTGCTGCGTGGGTAAAGGTAACAGGAACTTCACAAATCACATCAAATTCATCTCGAGTGAAGAAATCATGAGGTAAAATATGGATAGAAACATATAAATCGCCTGGAGGGCCCCCTCTTTCCCCTGCCTCTCCTTCAGAGGTGAGTTTAAGGCGTTGGCCAGTATCAACTCCAGCTGGAATTTTAACTGCAATTTGAGATCTTTTTTTAATTTGTCCAGTTCCACTACAAGTCAGACAAGGATGTGCAATCGTTTGACCAGAACCGCTACACCGAGAACAGGGACGTGTAATTGCAAAGAAGCCTTGCTGAAAGCTCACCTCTCCATGACCACCGCATTGAGAGCAGGTTTCTGGTTGAGTTCCTGCTTTTGCTCCTGTTCCTGTGCATGTATCACATTGAACTGACTTAGGTATTGCCATTACCTTCTCACAACCAAATGCCGCTTCCTCAAAAGTAATGTCAACAGAAGTTCTTAGGTCATCCCCAGGCTTGCCTCCTGAGCGGCGTTTTCCAGTTCGTGTTCGTCCACTCGCTTGTGCACCAAAGAGGTCTCCAAAAATATCTCCGAAAATATCATTGATCGAGGCGCTTCCACCTCCAAACCCTTGGAAGTCAAATCCACCTGGGCCACCTGCAGCTGCATGCCCAAATTGATCATACATTTGTCTTTTTTGTGTATCAGAAAGTACCTCGTAGGCTTCAGAGAGTTCTTTGAATCGCTCCTCCGCCTTTTTATCTCCAGGGTTTTTGTCTGGGTGATACTGAATGGCGAGTTTACGGTAAGCTTTCTTAACTTCTTCAGCAGAGGCACCTCGAGCTAACCCTAAGACCTCATAATAATCACGTTTTGTTGCCATAATTTAAAACTCAGGTGGTGTGTATCTTTCTGAATGTCTCGGTGAAGAGAACTCGGATGAATCAGACTTCTTTATAGTCTGCATCAATCACATCATCATTGGGTTTTCCATCTTTTTTAGCTGAATGAGAGGTTCTATCTCCTTCAGATGAACTACTTTCTCCCGCGTGAGAAGCAGAAGCTCCTGGTTGAGCTCCTGTGGATTTGTACATTTGTTCAGCCATCTTATTTGAAACAGTAGTCAGAGCTTCAGTTGCTTTTTGAAGCTCATGAATTTCTTTACTTTCAAGATGCTTTCTAGCTTCTGTCAATGCTTCTTCTACTTGTTTCTTAATTTCAGCTGAAATCTTGTCGTTATTTTCTTTGCAGGTTTTTTCAATTGAGTAAATGAGTCCATCTAAAGTATTTCTAGAGTTGACGAGGTCTTTTCTTTTCTCATCTTCAGCTTTATGCGTTTCTGCTTCTCTCTGCATTTTCTTAATTTCTTCTTCAGAAAGACCACTAGAAGCCGTGATTTTAATGGATTGCTCTTTTCCGGTGCCTAAATCTTTTGCTCCTACGTGAACAATTCCATTTGCATCAATATCAAAGGTAACTTCGATCTGAGGAATGCCTCGGGGAGCCGGTGGAATTCCCACTAAGTCAAATCTTCCTAAGGACTTATTATGTTCTGCGAACTCACGTTCTCCTTGTAAAACATGAATGGTCACTGCAGATTGCTGATCTGCAGCAGTGGAGAAGACTTGAGATTTTTTGCTAGGAATGGTTGTGTTTTTTTCAATTAACTTCGTAAAAACACCTCCAAGAGTTTCAATGCCTAGGGACAGTGGTGTGACATCGAGTAATAAAACATCTTTGACGTCTCCCTTTAAAACACCTCCTTGAATCGCTGCTCCCACCGCAACAACTTCGTCTGGATTAACTCCACGGTGAGGCTCTTTGCCAAAGATTTCTTTCACTTTTTGTTGAACACGAGGCATTCGCGTCATTCCACCGACTAAAATGACTTCATCAATTTTGCTTTTTGGGAGGCCTGCATCTTTAATGCAGGTTTCGCAGGGTGGGACTAGCTTTTCAATCAGGTCAGCAACTTGCGCCTCAAACTTAGCTCTTGAAAGCTTCATATTGAGGTGTTTTGGACCGGATGCATCTGCTGTTACAAAAGGCAGATTAATGTCAGTTTCATTTGTGCTAGATAGTTCGTGCTTAGCCTTTTCAGCAGCTTCTTTTAAGCGCTGAAGAGCCATCTTGTCTTTACGTAAGTCAATTCCATGTTCTTTTTTAAATTCATCAGCTAGCCAATTAATAATGCGCTGGTCGAAGTTTCCACCCCCAAGAAATGTATCTCCATTTGTTGCTTTTACTTCAAAAACACCGTCTCCGAGCTCTAGAATGGAAATATCAAATGTTCCTCCTCCTAGATCGAACACAGCAACAGTATGATCTTTTCCCTTTTTGTCTAAACCATAGGCAAGAGCAGCTGATGTGGGTTCATTAATAATTCTTTTAACTTCTAAGCCTGCGATTCGACCTGCATCTTTAGTGGCTTGTCTCTGAGCATCATTAAAATACGCAGGGACTGTGACGACTGCTTCTGTGACAGGCTCTCCTAAGTAATCTTCTGCAGTTTGCTTCATCTTCTGAAGAACAAGGGCTGAAATCTCTTGAGGAGAATACTCTCGATCTCCAATTTTAATCCATGCATCCCCATTTTTTGACTCAATCACCTTAAAGGGAGTTACTTTGAGGAATTCTTGAACTTCTTTTGAGTTGAATTTTCGGCCCATGAGTCGTTTTGCTTCATGGATCGTTTGTTCTGGATTTGTGACCGCTTGACGCTTTGCAGGCTGTCCTACAAGTTTGTCTCCTGATTGAGTAAAGGCAACAATAGAAGGAGTGGTGTTGGCTCCTTCAGCATTAGTCATTACTTTTGGTTCTCCACCTTCCAACACGGAAACACAGGAGTTTGTTGTTCCCAAATCAATCCCAATAATTTTACCCATAACTGCCTCGTCTTTCTTTTTTCCAAAATTTCAAATGAATGCTTACTTTCATAAGTTGGTTTCAAACTTCAATCCGTCAATTCAAATTCTTCAACCAACGATTATTCTGTTTTTGTCGGTCCACTGCTCACGCTGACCTTAGCTGCTCGCAGGAGTCGTCCATGGAGAGTATACCCTCGTAAATGCTCCTGAGTGATTGTTCCAGAAGGGCTATTTGAAGGCTCTTGTCCAACAGCTTCGTGGAGATTTGGGTCAAATTCTTTTTTTAAACTCTCGATAGGTTGTACACCTTGTTTTTGAAGAGACGCTTTAAATTGATGGAGTACCATCTGTAGTCCTTCGATGAGCGTCTGATCTGTTTCTGGAGGAACATGAGTGAGAGCTCTTTCAATATTGTCAACTGTTTGCAGGAGTTCTCGAGCGAGCGGTTCCCAAGAAAATTTAATCAGATCGGATCTCTCTTTGATCGAGCGCTTTTTGAAATTATCAAAATCTGCGTACAAATAAAGGTATTTATCTTCCTTTTCTTTGAGTTGACTTTGAAGTTCTTCAATTCGTTTATTCAGCTCGTCTACTTCAGTTGAATTTCCAGCAGGACTCATCGATCCTTTCTCAGCAGGCTCTTGGCTAGGTCCTTTGTCGTGTTCACCGACTGGAAAATGATTTGTTTTTGTTCTATTGGACTCAATCACTTAACAATCCTCCAAGTTTTACTGTTCAATATGAGTATGAAATGAATGAAGTCAAATTAGGCAAGTCCTTGAATAACCTGATCGGAAAGAGCAAACCCTTGTGGGGTCAAACGCCATTTTTGGGTATCAGAAGGGTGAATTTCTAAAAGTCCTTGATTTTTAAATGCTTGAGCCCTGCTTTTTTTGAGGGGGGTAGTGAGCCAAGAAATAGGAAAGCCTTCATGCAGTCTGAGGCTGAGCATCCAGCGTTCTAGCTCAATTTGCTCAGTTTTTAAATCTTCTGTCCACTCAATGCTCGATTGGCCTTGATCTAAGAGCTTTGCATAGCGATGAAGGGATGAAACATTCTTCCAGCGTCGCATAGTTTTGGCATCAAATGAATGTGCGGAGGGGCCCAAGCCTAAGTAAGATTTCCCTTTCCAGTAGCCTAGGTTGTGTTTGGCTTGTTTTTCAGGCTGAGCAAAGTTTGAAATTTCATAGTGCTCAAATCCTTTTTCAATCAGCCAATGATGCACAAAAAGCAGATGTTCTAACTGAGTTTCCTCATTCGGGAGAAGATGAAACATTCGGTGGTGAGGTGGAAGTGTTAAAAGGTAGCAGCTGAGATGAGAAATGGGGAAGCGAGTCAAAAGTGTAAGTGCTTCATCTAGATCTTCCTTAGATTGTCCAGGAATACCGCAAAGAAGATCAACAGAAACATTATCAAATCCAACTTGAAAAACAGTATCGAGTGCTATTAAAGCGTCTGTAGGAGAATGAACTCTGCCGAGAATTTTTAAAAATTCGGATTTAAGAGCTTGTACCCCCATACTTACACGGTTTACTCCGTAAGAGCGAAAACACTTAAAACTATCTTGAGTGATCGAAGAGGGGTTTGCTTCAATGGTCCATTCCACATTTTCCGAAAGAGATGTGAATTGCCAGAGAGGCTCTAAAGCTCTGCAAATAGAGGAATAAGACGTCATACTCGGTGTCCCTCCACCAAAGAAGAGGGTGTCCAATTGAGGGGCCAGATGCCGCCCTATTTGATGAATTTCTTGAATTAAGGCTTTTTCAAACTTTTCTGGATCTGTATTCTGGGTCCGATCACGTCCGATTGAGTAAAAATCACAGTAATGGCATTTGGCTTCACAGAATGGAAAATGGATATATAAAGATCTCATGAGGTTGTGGTTTTGATATTAACGTCTATCGTCTCTCTTATTATGATGAGTTTGTTCACGGGCTTCATTCACTGTAAGAGGGCGCCCGAGGAAGTCATGGCCCTGTAAAGCCTGAATTGCTTTGGCTGCATCATCGGGGGTGGCCATCTCGATAAAAGCGAAACCACGAGATCGGCCTGTGAGTCGGTCCATTAAAATGCGAACTGAAGAGACTTGCCTACCTTCTGCTCCAAAGAGGGCATGCAGTTGGCTTTCTTCTGCAGCAAAAGAAAGATTTCCTACATAAAGCTTTTTGTTCATCAGGAAAAAGACTCCTTTCAATCAAGTTGTAAATAAGAAACCATATGGTACTTTGAGAAGGCTTTTTTGTCTATGACTTGGAAGAAAAAAGATAAATAAGTTTTTAGATCAAGTATTTATTTAAGAGTCGCTGCGAAGTTCAAATATATAATATTCGGAATAAATTATGCAAAATAGAGTTAAGCCTGAAGAATTTTTACTGTCTAATGGAATTCCAGTTATTCTCCAGCACTATGATGGCGAAGTTGCAGCGACCTATTGGTGGGTTAAGACAGGAAGTGCAGATGAAGGAAAATCTGAATGGGGGTTTGCCCATTTTTTAGAGCACATGCTTTTTAAGGATTCATTGGCTAAGGAAACTGGGAGAGCTTCTACAGGTCAAACGGCTCGGTTGATTGAGTCGTTTGGTGGAGATATCAATGCTTATACGTCTTTTGATCAGACTGTTTATCATGTGACTTGTGCTGCTCAACATTGGGAAAAGGTTTTAAATCAGTTTGGTGGAATGGCTAAGCCTCAAAAATTTTTAAAGAAAGATTTTGAAAAAGAGCGAGAAGTCATCCTTGAAGAGATTCGTAAAAATGAAGATTCTCCAGGTCGGCAGTTATTTCAAACGCTTTTTTCAACCACCTTTTCCAAGCACCCCTATGGCCGACCAGTTATTGGTTTTGCTAGGACTGTTGAGGCAGCAAATACTACACAGCTAGAGAGATTTTATAAACGGCAATATGTTTCTGAAAATATGGGGCTTATTGTTGTGGGGCCGTTGGTTGACAGAGATGGATTCAGAAAGAAATCTATTTTAAAGATTTTGGAAAAACATTTTGGTTCTAGAAATATTTTAAAAAGAAAAAAACATTTTCTTAAAAGAATATATGAAGAGAGCTTTTGCGAGAAGTCTCAGTGGAAAGTGAAGCCTTTTGATGTGAAAACGGCGACTGTGAGTATCTCTTTCCGAGTTCCAGAGCTAGAGCATGAAGATCTTGCGGCGCTCGATCTTCTTGTAAGTGTTCTAGGGGTGGGAGATCTTTCTCGGTTGAATCAACGGCTTTTCTATCAAACCTCCTTGGTTACTGATGTCTCAGGGGGGCTTTATGTTCCAAAAGATCCAGGGATGGTTTATTTTCAAGCTGAGATTGACTCTTTAGAAAAGGTGCTGCCTTCGATTGAAGAGTTACTCAGAGCCCTTAAAAACATAGCAAAGGAAGGACCTACGCAAGAAGAATTAGCTCGAGTTTTAGTGAGTGCCGAAAGCGAGCGGCTGTATGCAAGTCAAACGGCAGACGGTGTTGCTGGACGACTTGGGTTTTTAAGATTTGTTATGGGGGATCTTGGTTTTGATCAACGTTATCTTGAAGAATTGAGGGCTGTTGATTTGGAAAAAATCAAAGAAGTCGCTCAGAAATATTTTACAGACCGACGGATGAGTGGTGTGTTGATGCTTCCTAAGGAGGCTAATCAAGAGGCTCAATCTTTTGAACTTGAAAAATTACAAGAGCTTTCATTAAAAATTTTAGGATCTGAAGAATCATTAGAAATTTCTACTGCAAAAAAAGTTTTTATGAGTTCCAAGTCAAAACTAGCTCAGCGAGGGATTGAAAATGAGACTCTTCCTTCTGGAGTCCGAGTCTGCTTTTATCCAAGACCTCTTTCCCATGTTTTCAGTGTGCACGCATCAGTTTTAGGAGGAGTTCGATTAGAACTAGCCCAGCCTGTAGACTTATCTCAAAAAGATTGGGGATCGAGCTATATGATGGGTTTAACATGGAGCAAGGGAACCTCGGGGAAAAATTCTCAGCTGATTTCAAAAATCATTGAAGGCAAGGCGGCTGGTGTTGAGGGATTTGCTGGGAAAAACAGTGTAGGTCTTCAAATGACAGGCTTAGCTCGAGACTGGAGTGCTCTTTCAGAGTTATTTACTGAAATTTGGATTGATCCTCTTTTTCCAGAAGAAGAAGTCAATCATGCGAGGCGGATTGCTGAAGAGGCAATTCGATCTGTTGAGGATCATTCTTCAAAGCTTTGTTCAAAATTATTTTTGGAGACTTTGTTTGAAAAGCATCCCTATGGAAAGATGATGCAGGGTTCCTTAGATGGTTTACAGAAGATTAGGCAGCAAAAATTAAGGGCTTTCCATCAGAAGTGGGTGAGGCCTGAAAAAATGGTAGTTTCAGTGAGTGGTGCGATCAAAAGGTCAGCCTTAGATTCATGGCTTATTGCTTTAGACGCTCAGATGCAGAAATTACCCAAGGGGTTGCCTGAAGACTTGTCATTTTCTTTAAGTCATGAATCTCCACTTAGGGCTCCTCGTTGGGTTGAGCGTTCCTTAGGCCGAGAACAGTTTCATATTCTTGTTGGGGGATTAGGGACTCGAAATAATGCAGAAGATCGGTATGCAATACGACTTCTTCAAACTCTCTTGGGTGGACAAAGTGGTCGTCTTTTTATTGAGCTTCGTGAAAAGAGAAGCCTTGCTTACTCCGTGTCCCCTTTGAACTTTGAAGGAATAGAACAAGGCTATGTTGGGACATACATAGCTTGTGCTCCCCAAAAGAAGGAGGAAGCGATTCAAGGCATTCGGCAGATTCTTGAAAAACTGGCTGAACGAGGTCCTACTCAACAAGAAATGAAGCGAACAAAAGAGTTTTTTCTTGGAAGACGAGCGATGGATCTTCAAAGCGATTCAGCTTTAGCGGCTCACTTTGGAATGGAAAAACTTTATGGATTACTGAATTTGAGTGAGGATCAGCATTTAAAGAAAATTCATTCTGTAACAGCCAAAGCGATTCAAGAGGTATGTCGTAAATACCTCGTTGAGCCCTTTCAAGTGACTAGTGTTGTCGGTTAGACTTCTATAGTGCTCAAGAAAATGTCTTTATTCAGCCAAGATCTCTGCGAGTTGAAGATCAAGATCATTCCATTGAGCCTTGAGTTTATTTAAAGATTCTTGATAAGTTATGAAAAAAAATTGTTCAGCGTAGGGATCTAATAAATTTAAACCTGAAATTATAAATTGTTGATAGAAGTCTGTCATGTTGGTTTGAAAGTTTTGGAGAGCTTTCATTTTTTCTTTCATAAAAATGTCCTTAATTGCGAGCTGATCGGCGTGATGAGTTTGCAAAGCTCTGAGAGCTTTTTGGTTTTCTCTGAATTTGGAGTCATTCAAAGGAGGAGGAGGAGGCTCGGGGTGAGGTTTACTTTTTCTTGGCTTCCTCTTTCTTAATGGCAATTTTTCTGGGGGTGAGGTGCTTGAAGATTCTAGCATTGTGGTCGTGTTAGAACGAGGTGTCTCTAATTTGAGTTCAATATCTTTTATTGCGTCTGTTAATTGAGCTGTTTCACAAGTCTCTTGAAGTAATCTGGGTCCAAATTTGAAATCTTTTGCATCCCATGAGGATTCATTTGTGATTGGACAGATGTCCTCTGGCAATTGATGCGATTGTTTCCATGGATCTGGATCATGTTTGAGCTCCTCCATTCCAAAAGCAGAGATTGAAGTGAAGAGTGTAAAAATTTTTAGAATTAAAAAATTCATTTTCGACATAAGTGTTCTCCGCTTGGGATATAAAACCCATCAGTAGAATTCCTATCCTTGAGACAGGATAGGAATTCAATAATTTTTGAATTTATAGTCTTCATGCTCCTGTTTTTCAATCTTTGTAAAACTGTTATTTTTCGAAATGACATTGCTAGATAAGCTTGATAGGGGTCACAGTATGAATTTCATCAAAGATCTTGGAAATATACAACCTTTTTGGAAAGGTTTTGCTGTCATTTCTAGTTTCATTTTAGCTCTAGCTGCCTGTGTTCCTGATTTTCCTCAGGAGCAAAGTCCAGCTTCACAAGTTGCTCAGGAATTTCAACCTAACCATTTAATTGGAGATTGGAAGTTAACGCACCTTGTGTCTAGTCGTCAGAAGAATGCAGATGGAAGTGATTATAGGCGTATTTTGGGTGGGTTGATCGACAAGGGGTTTCAGGTTCGATTGAAGATTACTACAGGAAACGAAGGTTTTTTTGAAATAAAGGATTCACTTTGTACGGTAAAGATGGAGTTCAAGGTGTCCTACTGTTGTCCTGGTATGCATCGAATGCAAATGAGTGAAACTAAGCCTGCTCTTTCTTGGGTTGAAGATCCTCCGTCTTGTTGGGACACAGCAAAATGGAACTTAGATACGATTTGGAACTCTGAACTTGATTCTGATTATCATTTTTCGTATGATTTGACCCCAGCCTTTAGGGGGCAGGTGATTCTTCAAGGTCCTTATACAAAGCCACCCTCTTTTGAATCAACGCTTTTTACAACCCATATTCGCCTGCAACGAGAGGATTAATTATCAAATCTCATTTTTTTTAGTCTTCTATTTCTTCAAATGAACAGATGTACTCAATCTTGAGTTTTTTGATAGCTCTGTGGAATTCTTCCTCGGGGTCTTGCTCAATAGAGTGATTAAAAAAATCAAAAATTTGTTCTATGACGGCTCGATTTTGGCCTGGTTTTTTTTCTGGGATTTGTAATTTTTGAGTGAATTCTTCAAAAGATTTGAGATCTTGATCTTTGAAATAAGTTTTTCCCGTCTTTAAGAGAAAGGAATAGTCCTGATTTTTTTTTGCTGCCTGTAAATTGTTTAAAAAATCAGTTTGTGCTTCTAATCTTTTGGCCAGTTTTTCTTTATAACGATCTAAGAGAGACGGAAGGTAATTCATTGTTTTGATTTGGGTCAGTGCCTTCCGAGTTTGTTCGAGCGCTTCGGGTGAATCAGGTGAGCTCAGATTAGGATAAATTTGAGCTGGCCCTACAAGATGAACTGCTTGCAAAGTATTTTCGTTAAAAGGTCCCTGAAGGATACATCCTTGCCCAAGAAGAGTGACTTGAATTTTAGTTTGAGGCGTTGTTTTAGGCCAACTTTTCTCAGCTACGAAAGAAAATAGGAGGTTCAAAACTAAAAATCCTAGATTGAAAGTGGGGTTTAAGATTGATTTCATCATGAGTCTTTTGACTTTACTCAGATTGCTCTGTGTCGTCTATGGCATCTCTAATTTTAAACCAGAAAAATGAGGGGGTAGAGGGGGGTTTAACATCTGTTAGAAATGGTATAGTATAAGAGGTAGAAGATTTTTTCCTTCAAACTCTTCTGGTTTACGGAGGTTTAATTTTCGAATGAGTGATGGACCTACATTAACCCTTGTTGCCCAGCCTTTAGATTATTTTAGAGAGCTTGTTACTAAAGCTCTTGAAAATCAAAGACTTTCCACTTTTCCAGAGGCTGAATTTTATTTAGTCAATTTGTTAAACCAGTTTATGACAGCCGATCGTCTCTATTGGAGAGGTCCAAAGGGTGCAGTGCCAAAAGGTGCAGTGAAAGATGAATCGCTCGTGGCGATGCTTAAAAAAGCTTTGGAACAGCCCGAACCACAGGCTCAAAGTGCGCTGTTTCGTCATATGGGGGATGTGTCTCTTTACGTAGCAGGGTTTTTTCAGGATAGTTTGAACCGTAAACTCGTGGATGTTGATTATTATATTGATATGGGTGGTACAGCTTATCGACAGGTGGCTGCTCGATCTGATGAAGAGATCTTAAAAACCTTGTATGGAGAGCTAGCTGAAAAATTTGGGTCATTTGTTGATATTCTGGCCGAAGTGAGTGATCAGACTGCCCATAGGTCCGAGAGGGATCTTCTTAGGACCTACGAGTTATGGGTGAGAACCCGCAGTGAGAGAGCTGCTAAGGCTCTTCAGGAGGCAGGGATTTTGCCGAATGAGACGATCAAAAAAGATTGGCAGTAAAGAAAAATTTTCTATTCGAGTGAGGTAGACAGGATTTTATCTCCCTGTTTGATTTTTTTTGCGATTTCTATTCCTTCAATCACCTGTCCAAAAACAGTATAGTTTCGGTCCAAGTGAGGATGAATGCCTAGGGAAATGTAAAACTGAGAGTCTGCAGAGTGAATATCCGAAGATCGAGCCATTGAAACTGTACCTTCAATATGCTGATGAGAGTTAAACTCAGGCTCTAGCTTTTGTCCGCTGCCACCTGAGCCTGTTCCTGTCGGATCTCCTCCTTGAATGACAAAGCCAGGTATAACACGATGGAAAGATAGACCCTGGTAAAACCCTTTTTGAATCAATTCAATGATTCTAGCCACTGTTTTAGGGGCTTCCTTAGGGTAGAATTTGAATTTAATAACGCCTTGAGACGTATTGAGTGAAACAGTCGTTTTTGAAAGGCCTTTTTCATCAAGGGTTAAGTCTGGGCTCTGTTCAGTTTTGGAAGTCGATGTTTGGGTGGGTACTTCTGTTGCAGACGGAGGCAGATGTCTGCTTTTTCTGTAATAGAGGGCCACTGAAATAAGGGTGGCTGACAAAAAAACTCCAAGAATAACAGAAAGCCATGAACGCATGGGTTGACATCTCCCTGAACTCAGCAAATATTGCTCTGTAATAAGATGACTCAACAAAAAAGAATTGGCAATATGAGCTTCTATGAGCATTTTGACGAACTGCGTCTTCGTCTGATGCGTTGTCTTTTTATCTTCTTCATCGGTTTTGGTCTATGTTATTGGATTGCTGAACCAATTTTAGAGATCCTGAGAAAACCATTGTTTGCAGTTTTGCAGCCTGAACAGAGAAAACTTTACTTTACTCATCTTTTTGAGAACTTTTTGACTCATCTCAAAATTGCTGGGTATGCTTCTCTCTTTTTATTTTCTCCATTTTATTTTTACCAAGTTTGGGCATTTATCGTTCCTGGGTTAAAGCCTCGGGAAAAGAAATGGGTGATCCCTTTTGTGGGAGCTGCCACTGTCTGTTTTATTGGGGGCGCTTGTTTTGCGTATTTTGTTCTTTTTCCAGTGGGTTTTAAATATTTTGTTCATTATGGTGCCTCGACAGATATTCCTCTTTTAACAATTGACTCGTATTATGGCACCTGCTTGAAGCTTTTACTTCTTTTTGGTCTAGCCTTTGAGTTACCTGTTTTAGTCTGTTTGCTCGGTGTTCTTGGAGTCGTGAACGCCGATATGCTGAGAAGACAACGGAGAGTTGCTATCATAAGCATTACCACGGTGGCTGCTTTATTTGCTCCTCCTGATGCTATTTCCATGCTGATTTTAGGAGTGCCTCTTATTTTTCTGTATGAAGTTGCCATCTGGATTGTGCATGGGATGAGTTTAGCGCGACATTCTGACCAAGAAGGACATGACACTCAGGTAGAGAAACTTCAAAATCCTCTTGAAGGGAGGTCTCGATCTTAAGTTTGATGTTTTCTTTTTTGAGCACTTTTTTTCCTATGGGGAATAGTGGTTCTCGTTATCTAGCTCCTACTCCTTACGGAATCATTCAGAAATTGCCACATGCTTTAGAAATCAAACTAGTGATATCGACTCCTTACCATTTCAATTTAAAGGCTCCCATTTCTTTGCGTCAGCAAAAAGAAAATCATTGGGTCGATGTACCCATGAGCAAGATGAGCTTGGCAGAGCAGGAGATCAGATTTGCTTTTCCATTTTTAAGTCCTGCTTTAAGTCAACTGGTTCACTGGATTTTGTCCATTTACCTCTGCGACACTGGGAGCACTTTTTGTGAAAAACATGTCCTTGGAATCGATTGGGATGGAAGTCGTCTGCAAATAGGAGAGAACGATAGCTAGTCGCTGCGGTAAATAAATATTACGATAAAACTAATAAAGTCCAATAGATATCTTAGTAGGTCCTTCCATCTTAGAGTCGTAGGTGCCTATTGGCGGGATTCTTCTCTATGAATCGCATGAATCAAAGGCATGAGGACGAAGAGAAGCAAGAACAAAACCAAGAAAGAGATTCACAGCATGAATGAAGCCATTCATCACGTGATTGAGCTCATTCAACGCTTTGAGGGGATCAGGCATCAGCCTTACTTTTGCCCTGCCGGACGGCTCACGATTGGCTGGGGAAGCACACGAGGGGTAGAGCCTGGCACGCAAATTACAAACTAGCAAGCAGAGGAAATGCTGAAAGAAGAAGTCTTGGAATTAGAGTCCGAGATTAGGTCTTGCGTGAAAGTGAAACTCGAGGATCATGAGCTAGGCGCTCTGTTAAGCCTTTCTCACAACATCGGAATCACGCGATTCAGATCATCCACGCTTCTGAAGAAGCTCAACCAAGGCGATAAAAAAGGAGCTTCAACTGAGTTTACCTGATGGGTTCACGTCCAGGGGAAGCAATTCCCAGGGTTAGTGAAGAGGACAGAAGCGGAGAAAGAAGTTTTTTAGGTCAAATTTAAGTGGGTTGAATAAAATTCATATCAATAACATTTTCTTGTTGAATGATGTAAATCCCAGCGGTAATTCTAAATCAAAATAAACTGAATATTATAAAACTATTGAAAATAAAATAGTTTCACTGCTGGGTATTATTATGCGTAAATATGTATCTACTGTTTTTTGTGTTTTAGCCTCCATGCTCTGTTTCACAGAGGTAAAGGCAGGTGAGATTGCTGCAGGCGAAGATCACACGTGTGCGATCGTCAATGGATCTGCAAAGTGCTGGGGTCGGAATGATGTTGGTCAGCTAGGCAACAACTCGACTGTAGATAAGAGTCTAGTCCCAGTTCAAGTAGAAGGATTAGAGGAAGGCGTTACCAATATCTCTGCAGGCGAAGATAACACTTGTGCGATCGTCAATGGAGCTGCAAAGTGTTGGGGTTGGAATGGAAATGGTCAGCTAGGCAACAACTCTAAGAGTAGCCCAGTCCCCGTTCAAGTAGAAGGATTAGAGGAAGGCGTCACCAATATCTCTGTAGGCTATAAGCACACCTGTGCGATCGTCAACGGAGCTGCAAAGTGCTGGGGATGGAATGATCATGGGCAGCTAGGTAATAATTCGACTCAATGGAGTTTTTTGCCTGTCGAGGTAACGGAATATACAAAGTGGAAGGCCGAGGTGGAGACTGTCATCAGTGCGAAGCGTGCTGCAAAAAAAGCTGCTAATAGAGCTTCTTCCGATCCTCAGGTCGTTGCGGATCAAGCAACAGAGGATGCTGAAACTGCCCGAGGTATTTATGAGAAAGCTGCTCGTGATCATGAAGAGGCTAAAAGCAATTTAGCCAGCGCCCCATCAAATACTCATCTCATGGATAAAACAAAGAAGGCGTCTAAAACCTGTTTGGAGGCCAAACTCGCTTTAGACAAAGCTTTAGATTTCGCACAGCTCAAAAGAGATGAAGCCAGAAATGCAAAAATTGAAGCAAATCATAAGGATGCAATAGCCAAAATTGAATCTAGCCATGCTGCAGAGCTAGTAGCTCATAAGGGGATCATTAAGATTTTGTGTTTTCCAGGTGAAACCTCGATTTGTGTACCAGGAGATGAAAAGGGTCAGTATGGTTTTCGGCCGATCTCATCTGTTCAAGAGGGGGACTCTGTTTTAAGTTGTCAGTTGGAACAGGGAGGTAATTGTGAGGCCAGTCCTGTGAACAAAGTAATGTCTAACACCACTGAACGTTTAATCAAACTTTCCTTTGCTGGAAAAGAGCTACGAGCTACCCAAGAGCATCCTTTTTATGTCATCAATCAGAAATCCTGGATTGCAGCAAAAGATCTGAAAGTAGGAGATCAACTCCAAAGCATTTCAGGAGAAGCAGTAAAAGTTGATCAGGTCCAAGCTGAAGAAAAGGAGTCCGTTGTTTATAATTTAGAGGTTCACGGAAATCATAATTATTATGCAGAGGGTGTGTTGGTCCATAACTGTGATCAATTAGGCATTTTAGTACCAGAAGAATTTCAGTAAGTTTCTAAATGACTTTTTCTTGATAAGAAATTGGTAATTATTTTTATGCAGACAACGACTAAAAGGAAAATTATGTTTTCGAAGTATAGCGCATCAGTTTTAAAAGCTTTTTTGATGAGTGTTTTATCGTTTATGCTCTTGCAGCAATCTTCATTCGCTTCAGGGGATGAGCCGGGTTTAGATTATCTTTGGAAGCACATGGGCCAAACGGGTAGGTTTTTTAGCGATCCACCCAGCAATCCAACCAGTAATATACCCAGTTCCTCCTCTTCTTCATCGACAGATACAATGACCATTAGTAACCCTTGGTGGGCAGGGACTCGTGTTTATCCTGGACCTAGTCCTGAAGAATTAGCTAGACGCAATGCTGCCGATGACGCAGCTCGTGCTCGTAGAAATGAAGCGATACTCAAAGCTGAAAAGCAACGAAAGGCTGAAGAAAATCTCAGGATTTATAATGAGCTCGAAAGACAAATGCAGTTTGAGTTTGACATGTTCGAATCTCAAGGAATGAGAGAAATCGAGGCTGAAAGGGCGGCTTATGAAAAAGAATATCGAGAAAAGCAGGATGCAGATTTCGCTGAAGAAATTAGACGAATAGAAACTGAAGGTGATAAACGGATTAAAAAAAGTCTTCGTGGCTTAGAAGAGATTTGTTTCCCAGGCGATACTCTCGTGAGCTTGAAGGATGCCTCAGCTCAGGGCTATCACTCTCAGCCGATTTCTTCAGTTCGAGTGGGTGATCAAGTGTTAAGCTGTAACTTGTCTTTGGATAGCGAGGGTACCGGAGCCTGTGAAGTGGGTGAAGTTCAGGCATTGATTAAAAATCAAGTGGATCACCTCAGGAAATTGACCCTAGGTGAGAAGGTCATCCGAGCAACCGATAGACATCCCTTTTATGTTGTAAATCAAAGGAAATGGATAGCAGCCCAGGATTTGATTCCAGGAGACCAGTTCCTCACCATCTCAGGTGAAACGATTACCTTAGATGAGAACGAGATCGACGAAGGGGATTTTACAGTTTATAATCTCGATGTCCGAGGCAATCACAATTACTATGCCTATGATGTTTTAGTGCATAATTGCAAATCACTGGGTATCCCAGTTCCAGTGATTCCAGAATTGGCTGGCTTCCAAGCCCCACAAGCTGAAGCAATGGCCTTAGCAGCAGGAGCAGTACGAGTTGTACATGCCGAAGCAATGGCGGTAGCAGCAGGAGAAGCAGCGGCGTTAATGACCCCAGCTGGAGCAGCTCTAGCAGCAGGATTGGTGGGTGTTTATTTAGGTGAGCAAATTTATGACCACTTCAATCCTCCTCCTACCACTCTTCCTCAAGAAAGTCTTGGAACGGGAAATGGAACCGAGTTTTTACCAGGCCAAGCAGGAGAAGCCAGTAGCTCTTCAACCACTACTCCAGCCATGGCTCCTCAGGCAGGGGATAACAATACCTTCGCTTCAGGGAAAGAAGACGATTCTGCAGGGCAAAATGTCAAAGGAAATATTGAAAAGATATCAGACAAGCAACTTGAAAAGCTAGGAATCGATGCACATGAGCTAAAGAAGGATTTCTTGGGTAAGAAAGCGAAGATTTCCGAGTACGATATCTATAAAAATAAGGACACAGGGGAATTGGAAATTTTAAAAAAAGGTGGCAAAGGTGAGGGGATTCCAACTGGTGAACGATTTAAGGACAGGTAAAAGTATGGGAACAACTATAAGATTTAAATTTGAATTGAAAGGTGACTTCGACCCAAAAACTGTCACAACTCGGGCTGGTTTAGATCCAACAAGTTTCCACAGGAAGGGCGATCAAAGTAAGTACGGAAAAAAGAAGCTCGATTTTGACTATTGGTGCTTGGATACTGGGTATATTAATAGTCTAGATTTAGAGGAAATTTCTTCGACTATTTATCAACAGTTAAAGATTAAAGAAGCTCAATTTTGTGCAATAATAAAGGAATTTAATCTGTTGGCAGTATTTTCAGTGGTTGCAAAAATTGAGAATCAGAATGCGCCCAGTGTGCATTTTTCTAGAGAACTCGTAGGTCTAGCAAACGTATTGCGTGCGTCATTTGATGTTGATTTATATGTGGCTGACCCTGAGTAATTCGATTCAAACATCGTAAGGCGAAACTCGCTCCATATGAAATAATAGAAAAGTTCCCTGACATGAAAACTTGGATAATTCATAATAAAACTGTGCCAGAAGAAATTTTGCGCTTACTCTCCACTGATTTGGATCCATCTGTTCGTTGGGGTGTCGCGAACAAAAGAAAATGCCCCAACGATATTCTAGCAATACTTGCAAAGGATTCTGATGAGTCGGTAAGGCTAAGGGTTGCAAATAATCCAAAAGTTACTAGAGAGATTTTAGAAACCCTCACAACCGATAGTTGGGATAAAATTGTCAGGGTTTCAAAAAGTCGGCTAGATAGACTTTAATTATCATACGGGCTCCCTTTTTCGACATCCTGAAGCTTGAAATTCCTGTAAGGGTCAACGGTAAGCTCAATTTTCTTATGGTCCAAAATTGCCAGGAACTGAGTTTTTACCAGGCCAAGCAGGAGAAGCCAGTAGCTCTTCAACCACTACTCCAGCCATGGCTCCTCAGGCAGGGGCTAATAATACCTTGGCTTCTGGGCAGGATGGGGAGGCTGAGGGGGGAGAGGGTGCTGCTGCTAAACCAGCGAGTAGTGCTAATGCGCAAGAAGCCCTATCAGATAAAGCTACGAGGCCTACAAAAAGCCTAGGGGGGTACTGCTGAACATACGGAAGTGTTTCCTGATGGGCGTGTGAGGTATTACTTCAAAGAAGTTCCTGCAAGAACCGGAGGCCCAACACAAGGTACATCATATGTCACTGAACACAACCCTGTCACTGGACAAAGCAGGTCCTGGATGGAAAGTTATGGCAAAGATGGTTCCGTAAATCGTGTTCATCCAAAGACTATCAATGGCGAAACTGTTGAAAGCAATCACTACCCACCTACAGCGAAGGAGTTAGGTAAATGAAAAATTACGGTGATCAAGCGTTAGCGAAGGATATTCTCATAATGGTGGATAAAAAATATACACCAAAGGCAGTTGCAAGTTGGGCACATCAGGTTCACATGAAATCTGACGATACTTTCACAGAAGCCGGTCGTGATGCTTTACTCACTTTAATAGCAATGGATGAAGGACCGGAGTTTGAATTAAATGAGCAAGGTCTAAAGGATTTGGCCAAAAATCTTTTGGAAGATAAAAAAATTTGATGAACGTCTCAATCTACTCTGCCTCAAGAGGGGCTGGGAGCTAGGAAATGGAACTGAGTTTTTACCAGGCCAAGCAGGAGAAGCCAGTAGCTCTTCAACCACTACTCCAGCCATGGCTCCTCAGGCAGGGGGTAACAATACCTTCGCTTCTGGGCAGGGTGGGGAGGCTGAGTGGGAGAAGGTTTCCTCTATGGAAAAGATCCTGGTAAAAAGGGGCCACATCGCATTCTAACTCTTCGTAACTCTTGAGTTTACAAAAGAGCTCGGATCTAATTAGAACCTCAGATGGGTGCCCGACCTTTAATAAGCACCCACTATGAATAATTGCCTTTAAATGTATTATTTAATTTTTAATTTTTTACAAAATTGAGAGGGATTTAAAATTTCAATGGATTCTGCTTTTTCCAAGTGGAGTAGTTTTTGATCGCCAGTAATCAACATGGATGCTTTTGCAGTTACCGCTAATTCTAATAAAAAATGATCGTTTTTATCTGGAAAAATAATTTTTTGAATTGGTTTTGGATTCACCATTAAAGATTGTTTAAAAAGGGTTCCTAATAAAATTTCCTTTTTGAATCGAAAAAAATGAGATGAGCTCTTTTGAGAGCGGTATTGATTTCATGACGAAGTTCCTGGCTCATCACCACTAAAAATTCTTGGTTGATCCAACCTTGAATAATTCTTTGTGGAGTCCCTCCTGCAATCAAAGCGCTAACAATGGCATTTGTATCAACGACGATTTTTGTTTCGCTCACAACGCACTTCTTTTTGTATTTTTAATGCAGATTGCATTGCTGCTTTTGGAGTAATACGATTTTTTTCAGACTCTGATTTAATTTCTGCAAGAGCTGCCAATGCTAATTTTTGGTGTGATTTGTCGAGAAAAACTAAATTCCATTTATGGGCTTGCTAAAAAATTGGGTAAGTCTCAGCCTTTTGTTTTAAAGGAGGTTTGCACACTTGAAGCTCTAGGACTCATTAGGCTCGTCAAAGAGTGGATGGAAATCGAGAAAGTCTAAGACCCATTGCACTTTATTTAAATATTATTATTGACTGTGGTTTTGAAGAAGGTCAAAAAGAGGCGTCCTAAAAATAATCCCTTGAGTCTTAAAGATCAGAAATTATCTTATTTTTAAGAAATTCTTCAGTGATTTCAACCTGTAAGGTTAAATCTTTTTCTATTTCTTTTCGGCATAGAGGGCAAGAGCAGTTTGGAAGTTCATTAAAACAAGGTTGACAGAAAAAATGTTCGCAGGAGGTAAAAACCAAAAAGTTCATTTCAAGGAAGTTTCTTAAGCAAATTGAGCAATCATCTTGGAGGGGGTTGTATTCTAGATTTTGTATTTTCTTTAAGCAAGATCCAGCTTGCTTGATGATGTATTGAAGATTATTTTTTAAATTTGATTTGATTGTAACTCCTTTATCGTTTTGAAAAATAACTTTTTGGCTGAGTGGAGTTTTTTGGCAAAAGATGGCTTCATTGAGTTGATTGTTTATATTGATTTCTAAAATTCCAGAGGACAGATTTCCAAGGTTGATCTGAGTGCGCTTTAAGATTTGAGTTGTTCCGTGAATGGAGGCAACTCCATGAACTTGTGCTCGCTGATAGATGAGAGCATTTTCATAAACTTGTGCTTGCCCATAGACTTGTGCATAATCAAAAACTTGTGCTTGCCCATAGATTTGAGGGCTTTCAAAGACTTCTGCTGTTCCAGATACTTCTGCCTGATCAAAAATTTCTGCTTGCCCAGAAATTCGGGCATCATCAAAAATTTGAGCTTTTCCGTGAATCCTTGCATTTCCGCTGACTAGCGAGTCTCCATAGATTTTTGCTTCTTCAAAGATTAAAGGGCTTCCAAAGAGCATGGCTAGATCACAGATTCTAGCACTATCAAAAACCTGGGTATTTCCAGAAATCCAAGCTTCACCAAAAATTCTGGATTTTCCGAAGATTTGAGCTTTCCCGAAGATTTGAGCTTCACCAAAGACTTCACTTTTTCCAAAAACTTGAGCATCTTCATAAACCTGTGCATGACCAAATACCCAGGCATTTCCAGAAATTTTGGCATTCCCAAAAACTTGAGCTTGGCCAAAAACTTGAGCTTCTTCACATACTGAAGCTGTTTTGCCAAGATAAGCGGTGGATAGGTTGATTCGGGCTGTGTTGGCGACAAACCCTCCCTCGCTTCCATTTGAATTTTTTACGCAATGGCCTAGAGCTCCGTCACAAGGAAGTCGATGAGAGTCCTGAATACAACTATAGCTGATAATAGCAAAAGAGTTGGGTGTGAGCGTTTCAAGTGCGAAGGAGGCTAATTGAATCCATTGAAGAAGCATCTTCTGCAGAAATTATCAGGAGTTGTGTGCATTATCATTCTTCTTAGTTAAGAGCAAAGGTTTTGTGAAGGAGAGGTCCACACAGACCCTAGAGAGTCTGGTGCTAAAACGCTTAAGCCGGAGTTTTGGCTCAGTTCATTTCAAGGTTGGCTTGATCTGCGGAGTGTGCTAGATCATAAAAAAAACCTTGCTCGAAAACATAACAAAAATTCGGGCTTTTGGACCTAGTCCATTAATCGAAAGGAATCTCTATGCAAGAGCAAAAATCCAGTTTATTAGCTGGTTATGAAACAACTTTTATTACCCGACCTGAAATTTCTGATGAAAATTTGAAGGCATTACAAGACCGCCTTCTTCAAATTGTGAGCACATTTCAAGGGGAGTGCGTGTTGAGTGAAGATTGGGGTAAGAAAAAAATGGCTTATCCAATCAGAAAAGAAATAAGAGGACAGTACACTTATCTTGTTTACACTGGAAAAGGGAGTGTGGTGCATGAAATTGAGCGTAATTTACGACTTCATGACCATGTTCTTCGTTTTTTAACGGTCAATTTAGGGCAAGAATTTGAAGCTGAGAAATTTCGTAAGCACCGGTCGGATATTCATGCTGCCGCTAAACGCAGAGAAGATGAAAGGGAAGCTCGAAGAGAAGAAAGGAATGCTGAGCGGAGAGGTTATGGGGAAGATCGGGGTGATTATCGGAGACACGATATGATGGATGATGTGGATGACTTAGCTCTGAGTGCCTCAGATAGTGATGAAGAATAGAGATTGCTCTTGAGAATGAACACCAAGAAGTTCAAGAATAAAAAAATAATCTAAAAAGTAATAAAAAGTCTAGAAGAGAGGAAAATTTTGTGGCTATCGCTCATTTAAAGTCGGAGATGCGAGATCGAGGAGATCGATCCAACCGTGATGACCGTGGAGGAATGGATAAGGACGGTGATGATCGGGGCCGTCGTGGAGGAAGTTTTCATCGCAAAAAGATCTGTCGTTTTTGCTCTGATCAAGACTTTATTCTTGATTACAAAGATGTCAGAATGATGCAATCTTTTGTCACTGAACATGGGAAAATCGTTCCTCGTCGAATTTCAGGCAATTGTGCTCTTCATCAGCGCCAATTGACGACTGCAGTCAAGAGAGCTCGGAATTTGGCCTTGGTTGGATATGTCTCAATGGGTACCTAGCCCAAAAGTGGCTTCCCCATCAGTTGAGCTGGGTAGAAATAAAGACTCCCGTTTTTATCGAGTAGCCGATAGTTCAGAGCCGACTGGACTTCAGCAAGATCCAGTTTCTGAAGGCTCAAGAGGTTTGATAAAAGCCCCTCTTTGGAGTTTACTCAGTCCTTTTTTTCTCAGTGCTGCATTTTATTTGAGTGCGATTTTTTCAATTTTTTCCCCACTTCCTATTTTGTTATTAGGGGTACAAAAAGGAAAAAAGTGGGCATGGTTGGCAGCTTCGGTGAATGCAGTGATTGTTGCTTTGATGGCTCAGGGCTTAGGGGTACTTTATTATTTAGTCTTTGTAGTTGTTCTTTCCCTTGTATTTATCGAGTGTTATAAAAAAGTTCGCTCTATTGAAAAAATAGCAGGGATTATTTTGCTCGCTATGTTCATTTCATCTGTTTTATGTGTGATGGGGTATTCGCATTTTTTTCATGCTCATCCCATTCAGGAATTGAAATTTCGGATCTCTGAATTCGTAGAGTATTTTGCAAAGACTTCAACTCATCCGAATGCTTTCTTGGGAAATTCAACTGACTTAGAGGAATGGAAAAGAAATATTTTACTTGAATTCCCTTCAGCCATTGGAATTTCTGCGTTGATCTTGGTTTGGGTGAACTTGACTTTGCTTATCAAGTTGAACCCAGGTGGTATTCGTGAAAGTTTAGCCTTAGATATTGATTTTGGAAAAAAATGGAAAGCTCCAGATCACTTAGTTTGGCCGACTCTGTTTTCAGGTGCTTTTTTGATAGGTGATTTTGGGTTGGCAACGGATGTTGCTCTGAATGTTTTTAAATTTTTAATGGCTATTTATGCTATTCATGGATTAAGTATTTTAAATTATTTTTTTGACTATTGGAAAATTCGAGGTCTATTGAAATGGATAGGTTTTTCGTTCTCTTTATTTTTAATGATGCCTTTAATTTTAAGCTTAGGCTTCTTCGATCTCTGGTTTGACATTCGGAGTAAGTTTAGGCAATCCTGATTCTATTGTTTCTTTATTGAAGGAGTAAGTCATGCTAGTTATTTTACGTGAAAATATTGTTCATTTAGGTCATACAGGCGAAGTGGTTAAAGTTAGCGATGGTTATGCTAGAAATTATC
This sequence comes from Oligoflexia bacterium, assembly GCA_903935335.1. GTDB lineage: Bacteria > Bdellovibrionota > UBA1018 > UBA1018 > UBA1018 > CAIZRG01. The sequence goes on along the minus strand of CAIZRG010000051.1, from coordinate 154,005 downwards.
TTCTCCCTCGGAATCTAGTTGTTACGGCGGATGAGAAGAGTATTGCAAGCATTGAACATCACAAGAAGATGTTAGAAAAAAAGCGTCAGGTAGAGAAAGTGGTGGCTCAAGGGCTAGCCAAAAAGCTAGAAGAGTTTTCGTGTACAATTACTCGAAAAGTAGGTGAAAACGATCGATTGTTCGGCTCAGTGAGTTCGGCTGATATAGCAGATGTGCTCAAGAACGGTGGTTTTGAGGTAGATAAGCGATCTATTTCCCTAGCATCTCCCATTAAAGCATTAGGAATGTATACTGTGAGTGTGAAGCTTGATTCAGAAATTTCTACAACTCTCAAGGTTTCAGTTGTGAAAGAAGAGTAGAACCTAGCTATGCAATCCAATGATCGAGGTGGAGCCATGCCATCAGGTAGGGTGCCGCCTCATCATATTGAAGCAGAGCGTTCGGTTTTAGGGGCTATTCTTATTCACAATGAATCAATCCATCGTGTTTTAGAAATCTCTCTTGATGCCAGGGACTTCTATCGGGAAGCCCATCAAAAACTTTTTGAAGTTGCATTATTTTTATTTGGAAGAGGTGAACCGATTGATTTAGTGACGATGAGTGCCAATCTTCGTGATCGAGGTTGGTATGATCAAATTGGGGGTAGCAGTGCGCTGACGGGTTTGTTTGATGATACATTTGCTGTTGCAAACATCATGTACTATGCTCGAATTGTACGAGATAAAGCACTTCTGAGGCGGATGATTTACATAACAGGTGAGATTGCTGCAGAAGCCTTTGAAGGAGTTGAAGATACAGAGTCTTATCTTGATGAAGCTGAGCGAAAAATATTTGCTGTTTCTGATTCGAAATCCACCAAGTCTTTTTCTAGCATGCAAGAAATTCTTGTGCAGAATATGCACACAATTGACGAACTTTCTCAAAAGAAAGCTGATATTATTGGCTTATCTACGGGTTTTCATGATTTCGATCGATTGACGAGTGGACTTAGGCCGGGTCAGTTGGTTATTATTGCTGCTCGGCCTGCCATGGGAAAGACTAGTTTATTTCTTTCAATGGCTCAGAATATTGCAATGAGTGAAAAGGCAGTTGTTGCTATTTTTTCTCTTGAAATGTCTAAAGAAGAGTTAGGGTTTCGATTTTTATCAGGGTTGACTCGAATTGAGTCAAAAAAGTTAAAAATAGGAAGGTTGGGTGATCGAGATTGGCCTCGATTGGCTCAAGCAGCTGATCATCTTTCAAAGTCCAAAATTTTCATTGATGATTCGGGTGATTTGACAGTGATGGATATTCGGTCTCGATGTAGAAGATTGCTTTCTTCTGAGAAGAGGTTAGATATGATTGTAGTCGATTATCTTCAGTTGATGAAAGGGACTCGCGGAGCTTCTAAGGGGGATGGATCTCGGGAGCGAGAAATTTCTGAAATTAGCCGGAATCTAAAAAGTTTAGCTAAGGAACAAAAAGTGCCCATCATCGCACTTTCTCAGCTCAACCGTGGGGTTGAAAGTCGGCCTAATAAACGACCGATGCTTTCTGATTTAAGAGAAAGTGGGGCTATCGAACAGGATGCAGACATGGTTTGTTTTATTTATCGAGACGAAGTATATAATAAAGAAAGTGAGGATAGGGGGGTTGCTGAGCTGATCGTTGCAAAGCACCGAGCTGGGGAGACAAATACAATACGTTTGGCATGGTTGCCTGAGTATACCTTGTTTGCTAATCTGGCAAACAATTCTCCAGGCTCTCCTATGAGTCCAATTCGTGCAGACAAAGGAGATAGTGTCTCGCTTTAAGTAAAAAAAGAAAAGCTGAGATTTTATTAAAAAAGCTAAGTTTGTTAAAGGAGATTTTATTGAAACTTTTATTATTCTTAATTTATTTAAAGAATGGGTTTAAGTTCAAATTATTTTTTCTTTTATTTTTTCTGTTGGTTCTTATCGGTTGTTCTCCTGGAATGTTTTTTGATAATCCTGTGGATCAAGAGGTTTTAAATTCTGTTCATTACCGGAAATATAATTCCGAATGCAGTGGAATGCCCTTCTCTAGTTCAGTTTTATCAGTCTTAGACTTTAGAAATTTGGTTAATTGCTTCAGTGGGGGTAAACAAGGTGGAGAAAAACCAAGCCCACCCTTTCAGCGTTTAATTGATTCATTGAGTGATGCTGATCTGAGCACTTTGGTTGATGTATTTAACGATTTGATTTTAAATGACAAGACAAAGCTTTATCGAATTGAGCAAACTTTTAATGCTTTAAAACAAAAAAAAATAGGAAATGAATCTTTTTTAGAAAGTTCGATTAAGAATTTTGGAAAGATTATAGGAAATATTAATTTAGTCGCAAGTGTGCTTGAAATTCTTAAGCAAGGTAGAGTGCCTGGAAAATTGCCAGACCAAAAAGTTCCTGATCCGACTCTTCTGAAAGCGATTGAAATTATTTCTGCTAAATTTTCAAATGATGTTTTAATGGAATTCATTGATTTTGGTCTTAATATAGCTGGAGCACCTGCGTTTGAATCTTTGCAGGCTCGCTTTAAAGATGGCTACCCTCAGGGGGAACATCTGAAACAGATTACTGACGGGCTTTATACCTACCTTCATGAGTCTCATCAATATGAGTGTGAGCCTGGGAACTGGGTAGATCTTAAGCACGAGTTTTTTCAGGCGATTGTGGATGGTGGGCATCTTTTTCAATTTTTTGGAAAGATTTTGGGCACTGATATTTCAGGGGGTGTGTTCAGTCAGGAGCAAATTTCTCAGAATATTAAGACCAAGGTGGCCCATCTGGCATCTATTTTTCAAACGGTTTTTAAGACTCCTACTACAGGTCAGGCGCTTATCGAAAAGTTGGCGCAGGCTTTTAGAGATTTTAATGGCCCTATTGAATGTCTCTATGGAGCAAAAACGATTCCAAATGCAGCGATGCATCTTTTTCGTGAAATAAGTCAACCTGAAAATCTTAAAAATCCAGATAAATATATTTTATTTTATAATCGTTTAAATATGATTCAGCTCAGTGCGTTTTGTAAAATGCCAAAAAGCTTAGAAAAACATTATCAAACTTTGACTGAAACTGTTGAGGCAGGAATCATGCCGGATTTAGCTGAGCTGATTCAACGGCTCTATCAAGAAAAGGGTTTAAAATGGAAAGGCTGTGGAGGAAATAGTCCTCCTGCTGAAGAATATCCTCTTCTTGCGCATTTACTGATTAATTTTTTGGGTGACACAGGTAGGAATGAAGGGCGCCTTCCAACCGGTGGGTTTAGTAATCTTTTACCCCTACTCTTTGAAATGACAAATCGTGATGCTTGGGTTGATCTCTTTTTAGTGATGGCTTTGTCCAATGATAAAGATCAATTGAAGATGCGAGAAGTTATTAAATTTATAACAGAGCCTCAGGTTCACTTAGATCAAGATAATATCTTTAATGTGATAACTCGGGTTGCTTCAAAGACAACCCGAGTTCAGCTTTTTAATTTTATCCGGAGTTTAACTCAATTTCTAAAGATTAACGAACCTATTTTAATTCCAGTTCTTACACAAATTCGAGAATCTTTTTATGTGAACGATGCTCACCCTTTTATTGATTTTATTCGCGAAATCATGAGTCATGCTTCTCAGTATACAAATTTTTATAATACTTTGTTTTTGGTTTCTGATCGACCAGAATTCAAAGAGACTGTTTACCTCCTTTCTGAGATGGCTCAGGATGGCAGACTTCAAAGACTTTTAGAGGATTTAGTCCCAATTTTCCATAAATTTGCTGATCAGGGAAAACTGCCTGTTCAGCTCAAAGAAGCTCCTTTATTAGAGATGAGTCGCAGGCATGAATTGAAAGGGCTGTCCAATGGAGAAATAGAAACTCCTTACACAGTGAAGAACCTCAATCTTATTCCTGTGATACCAGGGATTTCTTGGTATTCTCAGGCTTGCCGAGATTTAAGCCCCATGTTTTCACTGATAGATTCCTCATCGGATCGCTATGAAGCGCAATTTGAGCTTTATTGGGCTTGTATTGGGGGGCATCCAAATAGTTCTAATCCTGATCAGGATGAATTTTATCAATTCGCTAAAGAATTTCTGTATTTTTTCAGTCATCAAAAAATGCAGAGTGTGAGATCAGAAGAAAATGTGACAGGGCTTGAGAAAATTAAAGAACTGACTCAAAGATTGTTTCTTCCAAATTTTGATCAAAAGAATTTCAGTGAAAAACAGTCGGCTTTACAGCAACTTCAGTTTATTATTGATTCTGGAATTCAGGCTTATGATGAAGGTCACGAGGGCCATTTTTTCAGTTTGATGCATAGTATTCCTTTTTGGATTCAAGGTCCATCAGCAGGTGGTTTAGATGGGAAAAAAAGCGTTTTAAAACCATTGTTAGATGCTGCAGGGCGGATTATGACGACTTGCACAAAAGAAGTTCAAGTATTAGAAAGATCTTTGGGAGAGTTTCTCGCTGGTTCTTCTGCGACAAAGTTTTTTAGGGCGATTTACTCTCTTGCTCAGTCCAGGCAAGAAGAATTTACTCAATCAAGTTCTTCCCGAACAGAGAGTCCTTTTGATGCTCTCATGAGTGCTTCGTTTCGAGGAACGATTGGAAAATGGGTAGAGTATAAAGAGTGTGAGGATCGAGAACATCAGATCAATCTTCGTGTTCAAGAAATTATTGATGAAGCTCGGACAAATGTATCGACTTGGGATTTAGTTTCTCTGGATTCACAAGCAGGGCGAAAGGTGACTCGCAAGTCTTGGTCTCAAACAGAGATTTATGATTTTCTGGAATGGATGCTCAATCAATTTACAACGAGTGAGAAGCAAAAAGGAGTTTCTTGGAAGCTATTGGATGCGTATCTTCATTTTTTTCAATATTTTTCCTTACCTGAAGAGGGAGGTCCTGATCAGCCTAGGACTCTCTCTGCTCATTATCGGGTCAGTGATTTACTAGATTGGCTCTATGAACGATCTTTAGACTATCGATTAATTTTGTATTTTTATCCAGGAGAAGATCGACCGAGAGTGAGATTGGTTAATACTCTTGACTTGCTCGAGTTAGTTTTGATTAACACCGATGATTCAAATCCATTGCTCAACTGGGGTAAGAATATGGGGTTAGCCTTTGTGCAGGAGTATGCAGAGGCTTGGGGAGACTTGCCTAGAAACTTGTGGCCACCTGAGATCCAGGAAAAATTTCCACAGAACGGAGATTCTCCTAAAACTCTTTTAGAGGCTACTCAAGGCATTTTAAATCGCTCCACAAGCTTGGAGAATTTAGAAATTTTAACTTATCGAATTTTTGGAACCCCTCAATTGCCCTCTTGCTATCGGAATTTAGAAGGGGAGTCTTCTCCAGTACAGGCACCTTTTAAAAGCAAGACAGCGTTTTTCTCTGCATTGCTTGCTGCTCAGGCAGTCGGACTTGATTTTGTCGATACGCAGAGGAAGATTTTTAATCTTTGGCAGGTCAACAGTGTTCTGATTGAAAATTCAACTGGAAGTGGAAAAGGAAAGTTTAAGCCCATGTTTCCTCCAAAGGATCCAGAAAAGGTGATCCTAGGAGGAGGATTAGAAATCATGAGGGATCTCTTTTTTCAAATTCTCTACTCGACTCCGGAGAAAGATCGGGACCCTTCAAAAGGGGATCACAATTATTTAAGTTTAATTCTTCGTGCTGCTAGAATGGGTACATTGAGTCAATTGGGCAAGCAACTCCAGAGAATCAAAAGGCCCAATCCCCAAGATTTTGATGATTCTGCTTGGAAGGCTTTGAATGATCTTTCTTCAATTCTGGTTCAGGCCACTCAGTCTGACCAGGCAAGATCGACTGTAGATCATCTTGTCAAGCTTTCTAAAACAGTTGTTCAGACTCGTTTTGTTCGAGATCAATTTGATATTTTTACAAAGCGATTCAGTGAATTACAGGGCTTTTCAGAGTATCAAGACCTTCATTTGGAAGAAGCCTTAGATCCAATTCTGAGATTTTTTGCTCAACTTCCACAGATTGACAGCTCCAGGGTTTCTGATTTAGAGAGAGAAACTTCACAGAACCTTCTGTTTCATTTGGGGTCTCTTTTCAAAAGGAACGATTTGAGTCCATTTTTAATTTTGGCGGGGGATCAGCGGAAAGATTCTCTTGAAAATCGAACCCATGCTGAAAAATTTTATCAAGGATTGGAAACTTTAAGTCAGCTCATTGGGAGGGGAGAAAAGAGTCTTTTAAAAGATTTTTTGAAAAATATTGTTCGACCAAGTCTTTCTGAACAGCCTCATACAAGGTATACTGATTCCCATGTCAACACTAGACGTTCAATCCTTAACAGAAGAAATTAAACAAAAAAGTCAATTTATTGACAGGATTCTGAGTGAAGCTTCCAAAGTAGTTGTGGGGCAGAGGCTTCTTTTAGAGAGGCTCTTACTTGCCTTGCTTTGCGATGGCCATGTACTTTTAGAAGGCTTGCCAGGACTAGCCAAAACTTTAACGATTAAGACAGTGGCTGACGTTATCCAGGCAGATTTTCAAAGGCTTCAGTTTACTCCCGATCTTTTACCTGCAGATTTAGTAGGGACTATGATTTTTAACCAAAAGACGGGTGAGTTTACTCCAAGGAAGGGGCCAATTTTTACTCATCTCGTTTTGGCTGATGAGATCAATCGGGCTCCGGCAAAGGTTCAAAGTGCATTACTCGAAGCGATGGGAGAGCATCAAGTAACTATTGGTGAGACGACCTATCGAATGCAAGATCTCTTTATTGTGATGGCGACACAGAATCCAATCGAACAAGAAGGAACCTACCCTCTTCCAGAGGCCCAGCTGGATCGATTTTTATTTAAGGTGAAGGTGGGTTATCCTAGCCTGAGTGAAGAAAAAGGTATTTTAAATCGAATGTCAGGGGTAGAAGCTCCTCGAGCAAATAAAGTTTGTCTTCCGGAAACTATTCTCGAAGCCCGACGGGTTTGCGCGCAGATCTATATGGATGAAAAGTTAAAAGATTATATTCTTGGAATTATTTTTTCCAGTCGTTTCCCCGAAAAATTTGGTCTTTCAGAGTTAAAATCTCAAATTCAGGTAGGAGCTTCTCCTCGTGCAACCCTTGCGCTTGCAAAGGCAAGTCGAGCTCATGCTTTTATTCACCATCGAGGATTTGTGACTCCAGAAGATGTAAAGTCCATTGCCTATGATGTATTGAGACATCGCATTCTTGTTTCTTTTGAAGCGGAGGCAGATGGGATTGATAGCGATCAGGTTGTTAAGAAAATCCTGGAACGTGTTGAAGTCCCCTGACATCTATGCTGTCTGATGAATTATTAAAAAAAGTCCGAAGGATTGAGATTACAACGCAAAAGCGAGTCGATGATGTATTGACGGGGCAGTATCGAAGTCATTTCAAAGGGCAGGGGGTGCAGTTTTCTGAGCATCGGCTGTATGTTCCTGGGGATGATATTCGACGTATTAATTGGAATGTCAGTGCTCGTACTCGGGATCCTCTTGTAAAAATTTATGATGAAGAAAGAGAAGTGACCGTTTTTCTGATTGTTGATGTTTCTGCTTCTCAGCACTTTGGTTCATCAGAAAAGCTCAAGTCAGAAGCTATAGCCGAAGTTGGAGGAATGTTGGCCTATGCGGCTTCTCAGACAGGAGATCGATTTGGTGCTCTACTTTTTTCAGGAGAGGTAGAACATATTATTCCCCCCAAGAAAGGGCGAAAGCATGTTTTAAGAGTGATTCGAGATCTGTTAACTTACCAGCCCAAAAGCAAAGGGACTCATATGGAAGGAGCTTTAAACGCTGCGGGTCGAATTATGAAGCATAATGGTATTGTTTTTGTCATCAGTGATTTTATAGCAGATCATTACGAAATTCCATTGAAGCGTTTGGCTAGGAAGCATGATGTAGTTGCGGTGCAGATTGAGGACGAGCGTGAAAGCAAGATTCCAGAGATGGGGATGGTCCTCATAAGGGATCCTGAGTCAGGTGCTTCTTGTGTTGTAGATACGTCTTCGTATCGATTTCAACAATGGATCAAAGACTATTCAGAGCGATTTAGAGCTGATATCCATCAAATTTTTAAAGGAAGCCAGATTGAAACTTTGAAAATTCTTACAAAGGAAGACTATGGGGAAGCCGTGGTTCGTTTCTTCCGTGCTCGATCAACTCGGAAGAAGTAATATTATTTTAATCGCAATAGCTGCGTTGTTTTCAGGTTTGACTTTTGGTGCAGAGGAGCTTCCAACTTTCGATTTGGAACGTCTTCTCTCTCCAGGGTCGAAAGAAGAAAGTGTAAAAGTGGGGGATCGGCTCCAATTCCGAGTGCATCTTAAAATTCCTGACGGTCATTCAGGAAGTGACATATTTAAGGATATGACCGTTGAGGCACCTCAATCCGTCTCTCTTGCTGAGGAGGGTTGGTCTATTCAGACTCAGCTTGAAGCTGGAGGAATTCTGCAAGGGTTTCCCATGAAGCCTGGAGTACTGACACTGCCTTCCTTGTTGCTGAAAGATCAGAAAGGTCTCACGATTGCCAAGACTCAGGCTATTTTGGGATTGAAGGTAGAGTCTGCAATCTCTTCTCACGACCCAAAACCAGACCAATTGGAGGAAATAGAGGCTCCTGTGGGTCTTGAGTTTCCATGGAGGAGAGTTCTACTGATTGGATTGGGATGTCTGATTTCATTACTTATAGGGGGCTATGGGATCTATCGCTTGAGAAAACTGAGAAAGCCTGTTGAACTCAAGCTTGCTTGCGACTTACGCAAAGAAGATGAGATTGCTCTTGAGCAACTCAATGAATTAGGACAAACGGGCGTAGGTTCTCACTTGACTTTCAAGGCTTTTTATTTTCGGTTGTCAGAAATTATCAAAGCTTATGTTGGAGCAAGATATGGGTTTGATGCTTTGGAATGCACAACGAGTGAAATGTTACAGTTTCTTGAATCTCAGCAGAAGTTCAAAGAGGGGATGACTGAAAATCTATCTGAAAAGGTAGGCCCAGATGATCTGAGAGAGCGTTTTAGCTCTTTGTTTGAGAGATTAGATCGCGTGAAATTTACGGACTATTTGCCCAAAGAGGAAGAGCCGGGAGAACTTGTGGAAAAAGCAAAGAATTTTGTCAGATTGACCCGTCGTGCTGAAGTGAAAAAGGCTAACTCCCATGCGGTTTGCTAATTGGCCTTTTCTTTTTCTCGTTCTGCTGATTCCGGTTTTGTATCGGTGGTGGTTTCATCGGAATCGTCAACCGTCTGTGATTTTTCCTATCTCGATTCCAAAAACGATTGTTCTTAAAAATCCTCTTCAGATTTTACTTGGATTAAAATATATCAGTTTGTTTTTTTTATTTTTAGCTTTAGCGCGGCCTCAAAGTCAATTTACCGAAATGGATCGAAGTGTGAGTGGAATCGATATCATGATGGTTTTGGATGTATCTGCCAGTATGAACATTGAGGATTTGGCAGAGCGTTCTCGTTTGGATGTCGCCAAAGACACGATGTCTAACTTTGTCAAAGGTCGGCCAAACGATCGAATTGGCTTTGTCATCTTTAGTGGAGAGCCTCTCAGTATGGCTCCTCCGACGTTGGATCACGAGCTGCTCATGGATTCTTTGAATCAGGCAAGAAGTGGTGTTTTAAAGGATGGAACAGCAATTGGAGATGGGCTAGTCCTTACTTTAACTCATTTGAAAGATTCCAAAGCAAAAAGTAGAGTCGTGATTCTGCTGACTGATGGAGACAATAATATTGGTCAAATTGATCCAGCTACAGCTGGAGAGATGGCTACTGGTTATGGTGTTCGAGTTTATACAATTGCTATTGGACGAGAAGGGCGAGTCAAGATGCCTATACGCCAGAAGGGAGTCTTAGGCGGGAATATTATTGCTTATCAGTGGTTTGATAATGCTTTGAATCCTGAGCTTTTAAAGCAGATTTCTGAAATGACGCATGGGAAATTTTACCGAGTGACCGATGAGAACACTCTCATTTCAGTGTTTAAAGAGATTGATCAATTAGAAAAAAGTGACGTTCAATCTAAGGAAAGGGTTCAATATCAAGAGCGATTTGATTTACCTTTAAAGCTAGCTCTATTTTTTCTAGCTCTTCAAAGCGTGCTTCAGCGGGTAATTTGGAGGTTTTTTCCATGAAATTTCTTTATCCCGCTTGGCTTTGGGCTCTTTTCTTTTTGCCAATATTTTATTGTCTTGGGTTTTTAGATGAAAAAAGAAGGCAAAACCAGTTTTCAAAATTTGCTGATCGAAAGCTTTGGGTTTACCTCATGCCAGAGTGGGGTTCTCATTTTCGTTTTAGAAAAACAAAATTTTTATTATTTTCAATTCTATTTTTAATTTTAGCCTTAGCTAGACCGCAGTTGGGGAGTCATGAAGAAATTCTTCATGGGGTTGGTTTAGATATGGTTTTTGTATTGGATGTATCTCAAAGTATGAAAGTGCAAGATGTTGTGCCTAGTCGACTTCAAAAAGCAAAACATCTGATTCTTGGAATTTTAAACCAACTCAGTGGGGATCGAGTTGGATTGGTGGAGTTTGCTGGCAGCTCCCACGTAGCTTGTCCACTGACGACGGATCTTTCTTATGTGTCCAACACTTTAAAAATAGTGGGACCCCAGATGATTCAAAATCAAGGGACCCATTTGGGGGCTGGACTAGAAACAGCCATTCAAGTTTTGAAGAGAGGGGCAGAAGGGCCTTCAACTTCTAGTTCTCATCCCATTTTTTCTCAGGTCGTTATTTTAATTTCTGATGGTGAGGATCATGAAAGTCTAGCAAAAAAAATGGCAGCGATTTTGAAAGATCGAGGGGTAAGGCTTTATGTTTTAGGGGTTGGGACAGAGGCAGGTGGACCTATTCCAATAGAAGATCAGGCCGGAAATTCAATTGGTTTTAAGAAAGATTCAAGTGGTCAACCTATTGTGAGCCAGTTTAAGTCTCGATTTTTAGAAGAATTGGCTCGTACTGCAGGAGGGAAATATTGGAATAGTACGACTGGGGAGAGCGAAGTCCAGGAATTGTTGCAAGAGTTAGGAACTTTGAGTCGGGGAGAACTGGGAGAAAAGAAGTATCAGGTGTACGAGGAACGTTTTCAGTTTCCTTTAATGATTGCGGTAATTTTACTATTCTTAGAAATCTCTCTTCCAGCCAGAAAAATTGGACTTTTCCTGTTTTTTCTACTGATTCCTTTTTCAAGAGCTGAAGCTTTATTAAAAAGCTCTTCTTCATTTGATGCCTATTTAGAAAATAAGAAAGGCATTGAGGCTTATCAACGAGGGGATATTGAGGGCGCCGAGAAAAAATTTGGTTCTGCTCAGGCACGAGATCCTTCACGTCCGGAATTAGATTTTAATCAAGGTGCTGTAGAAATGCAAAAAGGAAATTTGGATCGAGCTGTCGATCTTTTTAAGAGCTCTGCTCGTGTTGCAGAAGAAAATTCTAATGAATCTTTATTGGGCAAGTCTTTGTATAATCTTGGATTAGCTTTCACTAAAAAAGAAAATTTAGAAGAAGCTGCTCGGGCCTTTGTTGGAGCGATTCAGTCGTCGAGTAGGACCCAGGATTTGCAATTAGATTACGAGTCGAGAAAGAATCTCCAACTTTTATTAGATCAAATCAAAAAACAGAAGCAAAAAAAGGAAAAGGAGAATCAAGAAAAACAAGAAAAAGAGCAGCAAGAAAAAGAGCAGGAAAAAAAAGAGAATGACCGTCAGGGTTCAGAAAGTAACGAGAAATCTGATGAAAAAAATCCAGGGGAAAAAACAAATGGAAAAAAAGGAGAGCAAAACTCCTATTACAAAGAAACTCCTAAGGAATTACAAAATAAAAAATTTCAGTCTCAGAAATTGACAGCTGAGGATACTGAGAGGGTCATGTCGGAGTTAACTGAAAAGGAGCGGAAGCTCCAGGAAAAGATGCAATTACAAAATGCTAAATCACAAGATCGTACTCAAGATCATCACCCAGATCATCATAAGGATTGGTAGTTTCTATTTTTTTTCAATTTTTCTGGTCCCTTTTCTTCTTTGGGCTGCAGATATCAAATTTTCAGCACAAGTGGATAGAAATAAGATTACTTTAGAGGATCAAATTTCTCTTCAGTTTTTCTTAGAGAGCGATAGCATGAGTCGTTTGACAGAGCCAAAATTTAGAGCTCCTGACTTTCAAATTGTGAATGAATTTAATTCAATGTCTGTAAGCTCTCAGTATGATTCGACTGCTGGTGGATTTTCGATGGTTAACCAGCAACAAATTACTAAAATACTCAAGCCTTTAAAGACTGGAACTTTGAAGATTTCCAATATTGAGGTTCAAGCAAGAGGGAAAGTGCTTCAGTCTCCAGATATTTCTATTCAAGTTGTAGCTGTAGGTCATGGGTCTTTAGGGAGTTCTGGAGGGAGTTCTGGCAATTTAAACTCACCTCCGATTCAGTTGAACTCAAGGGAAACAGATATTTTTGTTCGTGCCGAAGTCAATAAAAATGAGCCTTATAAGGGTGAGCAGATTGTTGTCAGTTACTATCTCTATCACTTAGCAAAAGTTTTTAATCTGCAGGTGAGTCAATTCCCTGTCTTTAAGGGCTTTCTGAGAGAAGACCTAGAAATTCCAGTCATGACTCAGCGTCTAGAAAGCGAGACTATTCAAATCAAAGGGAAACTTTATCAGCGATCACTTCTTGCAAAATATGCAGCTTATCCTATTGAAGAAGGAGAATTGACTATTGACCCGATTGGCTTGAAATATAATTATTATTTTAATTCTAGGAAAGGTCTTTTAAATCAGGATGATCCATTGTTTGGATTTTTTCAGCAGCTTGCTCCTCAATCAGGAAATAGCCGAAGTGAGCCTGTAACGATTCATGTGAATCCTTTACCCGAACAGGGGCGTCCTTTGAGTTTTACTGGGGGGATAGGTGAGTTTAATGTTACAGACGCAGTGAATCGCTACGAAGTTCGGGCTAATGAAGCTTTAGTGCTTACTGTGAACGTGGAGGGAAAAGGAAATATAAACACTTTGCAACAGCCTAAGGTACAATGGCCAGCGGAGATCGAACTTTATGAGGCGAAAGGAAGAACTCAATCTTATCAGGATGGAGGATCTAGAGTTTTTGAGTTTTTACTTATTCCGAGAAAACCGGGGAAATTTAAACTTCCTTCAGTAGAGGTTGGATTTTTTAATCCAAAAGAAAAACAGTACTATGTCCAATCAACTGATGAAATTGAAATCAATGTTTTAGAACCTTTGCCTGGTACAGAGTTGGTTCCTCCTTCTCATTCTAAAGCTTTATCTGTAGCTTCGAATTTGATATCAAGTACGCAAAAAAAGAAGCAAGAAGACCTTCGGTATATAAAACCTCCGATCGGATTGCAAAACAATCTGACGGGATTGCTGAATTGGCGATATTTGTACTGGGGATTTTTTACCGCTTTAAGTTGCTTTCTTATCATGTTGGGGCGAGATTGGGTTCAGAATGACTTATTTTCGAAAAATAAAAAAATGAGTTTAAAAATTCGAAAAAATTCTAAGGTTTGGGCTCGTTTACACGCTCGTGCAAGAGATGCAGGGGGCTCCCTTCGATGGCAAGAAGTAAGTGAATCTTATGAACTCCTAACAGAGGAATTATTAACTTCAATTGAAGTCGTTTATTTGATAGAGGCTCGGTCAATTTCTCGAGCTGAGCTGGGTCAACTCCTTGTTCAAGAGCGAGGTTTATCTCCAGAGGTTTGGAATAGAATTGTTAAATTGTTTGAATTTGCTGATCTGGTTAAATTTGCTAGCTCGATTGGAGCAACTTCAGAAAATCAGGTTCGCTCTCAATTGAATCATTGGGTTCAAGAAGGAGAAAAGTTGATTCAAGAGTTGGGGGCTTAGAGGTTAGAAAGTTCCTAAAGGAGAAGTTTTTGTGATGACTGGATCAAAAGCTAGGTTTGATGCAATTGGAAATCTGAATTTACGAGTTCCCAGAAGATTTGAGTTACCTAAAGATAAAGAAGGCAACCCTTTAAAAATATCTGAATATTTTGGAATCAATACTTTTTGCATTGAAAAAATGGAAAAAGCATTATCAGAGTCAAATTATTTTAAACTTATTTCAGCCATAGAAAATGGGAAATCATTGAGTTATGATGTGGCAGATGCCGTTGCTGATGTAGTTAAAAGTTGGGCTTTGTCAAAAGGAGCGACTCATTTTTGCCACTGGTTTCAGCCACAAACTGGATCTACAGCTGAGAAACATGATGCTTTTATTAATATTGATTATCGTAAAAAAGCTTTAGAAAAATTTTCTGCTTCTCAACTGATTCAAAGCGAGCCTGATGCTTCTAGTTTTCCATCAGGAGGGATGAGAACAACATTTGAAGCTCGTGGGTATACAGCGTGGGATTTCTCAAGCTCTATTTTTATTATGGAGCATACAAATGGGAAGACTCTTTGTATTCCCTCTGTTTTTGTGAGTTATCATGGTGATGCACTTGATGAAAAGTCTGGGCTATTAAGAAGTACTGAAGTGCTTTCAAAAAAAGCCATCGAGTTGCTTCAATTGTTGGGTGATCAACAGGTTAAAAGAGTTATTCCTACATTAGGAATTGAACAAGAATATTTTTTAATTGATCGATCTTTTTTTAATTTGAGACCCGACTTGGTCATGACAGGCAGAACGTTGATGGGAGGACAGTCTCCTAAGGGACAACAGCTAGAAGATCATTATTTCGGGAGTATTCCATCTAGAGTTCAAGCTTTCATGAGTGAGATGGAGTATGAACTTTATAAATTAGGTGTGCCAGTAAAAACTCGGCACAACGAGGTTGCTCCTAGTCAGTTTGAAACAGCTCCTATATTCGAGGAAGCTAACCTTGCTGTGGATCATAATCAATTGACGATGGAAATTTTAAGAAAAGTGGCTTTACGTCACGGACTCAGCGTATTACTCCATGAAAAACCTTTTGCAGGAATCAATGGGAGCGGGAAACATAATAATTGGTCAATCATGAGTACTATGAATACAAGGAGTAGTTGTTTTTCAGATGGAGAAAATTTATTAGATCCTGGTAAAACTCCTCATGAAAATCTTCGTTTTTTAACTATTCTTTTGGGAGTTCTAAAAGGTGTTTATAAGCACTCAGGTTTACTGCGGGCAAGTATTGCTTCTGCTGGAAATGATTGTCGTCTAGGAGCTCATGAGGCACCTCCTGCAATTATTTCTGTTTTTTTAGGAGATCTTTTAAGCCGAATTTTGAATGAGCTCGAGCGTGGAACTGGAACTGGATTGAGTACGCAGGTCAATGTTCTTCACTTGGGCCTGAGTCAATTGCCCCAAGTGATGAAAGATAATACCGATAGAAATCGGACGTCTCCATTTGCCTTTACTGGAAATAAATTTGAATTTCGTGCAGTAGGATCTTCTGCTTCTACAGCATTTCCTATTACTGTATTAAATTCAGCTGTAGCAGATGGATTTTCAGATTTAATAGAAGATTTGAAAAAGAGACAAAAAGATGGACTTGTCAAAGAGTCTGATATTCTAGATGTCATTCGAGGTGCCATTGCAGAGACTCGTTCAATTCGTTTTGAAGGGAACAACTACTCTTCAGATTGGGTCAAGGAAGCTGAGAAAAGGGGTTTGCCTCATTTACGCTCGACTCCTGAAGCTTTAGATCAGCTAGTGAGCCCTACGTCTTGTGAGATGTTGACTCGCTTAGGGGTTTTTACTGAGTCTGAGTTAAACTCTCGGTTTCAGGTTCGCTTAGAACGTTATTTAAAGAATAAAATCATTGAAATGGATACCTTGCGTTCGATGGTGGACACTCAGATTTTACCAGCAGCGTATGCTTATTGGGGAAGCCTTGTCCAGGGGGTGTCAGCAGCAAAGTCTGCTGGGTTTCCAGCACCACAGATTGAGAGGGTAGAAAAACTGTCTGATTTGATTACTTTGCTGCAGACTCAAAGGAAGGCTTTGGAAGATGTTTGGAATCAGGGAGAAAGTCGAGAAAATGAAAGAGATTATGCCTATTTATTAGGAAGTTTAGGGACCCGTTTGATGGAAGAGATTCGACTTTGTTGTGACGAGTTGGAGTGTCGAGTCTCAGATGATTACTGGCCATTACCTAAGTACCGTGAAATTTTGTTTTTGTCTTAATGAAACGGTTTCTTGACTGAAATAGCTTTGTTGTGGCTAATGGGAGCATCATGAATTTAGGTAGATCTCTTCGTACATGGTATCAAGCACAAGTGATTGAGCGAAATTTTCTAGGGCAGTTCCTTAGAAAGTTACGAAGGTTTTATATCGGTAACTTTAAAGCTCATTATATTCAAAAATCAATTGAAGAAAATCGTCAGGGAGAGTGTCATCGGTGTGGGCTATGCTGTCAGTTGATTTACAAGTGCCCTTTTTTGGGTCGAGATCAAGAGAATTTGTCTTACTGTCGCATTTATGGTGATCTTAGGCCGGCTAATTGTCGAAATTATCCATTTGATTCAAAAGATGCGGAGATTGACACTTGCGGCTTTAAATTTAAACCTCCTGCAACACAGAGTGTTAAGCACATCCAGGATTGAGTTTAAATGCAATTGATTCGAGGTATTTCCTGTCTGTCACACCCAGTTCCTCATCCGGTGGTAACCATTGGGAATTTTGATGGAGTTCATCTTGGGCATCAAAAAATTATTCAGGTTGCGATTGAGCAAGCGAAATCTAAACAAGGGCAGTGCGTTGGATATACTTTTCGTCCCCATCCTTTGGCGGTTCTTCAACCTACTCATCCTCCCCAGCTGATTTCTACCTACGAGGAAAAAATTCAGATTTTATCTAGGTTAGGTGTAGATCTGATGATTGAGGAGTCTTTTAGTCAGGATTTTTCTTCAATTGAGCCTAATGAATTTTTTCAGCAATTTTTGATGGATCGTTTAAAGGCTGAGTCTATTGTGGTCGGGTATGATTTTGTTTTTGGGAAACAAAGGCATGGCGATTTAAAGGTTCTGGAAGCTTTTTGTAAAACCTCTGGAGTTGATCTTTTAGTTGTTTCTGCTCAAAAAATTGATGGAGAAGTGGTTTCGAGCTCAAAGATCAGAAAATATCTTTTTGCAGGTGAAATTGAAGCGGCGAATCAGTTTTTAGGTCGGCAGTTTTCTTATCAAGGGGTTGTCATTCACGGTGAAGGCCGAGGTAAAATGATTGGATTTCCTACTGCTAATTTTAATCTTGAGGATAAGTTGGTTCTACCTTTCGGTGTTTATGCGACTTTGACTGTGATTCATGAAGTTGAATATCTGAGTGTTACCCATATTGGAATTCGTCCAACATTTCAAAAAGATGGGCAACCTGCTCCAATCTGTGTAGAAACCTTTTTGTTGGATCAAAAGATGGATCTTTATGGAACTTGCTTAGAAGTTCGATTTTTTAGTCGAATTCGGGAAGAAAGGAAATTTTCTCAGATTCAGGATCTTCAAGAGCAGATTAAAAAAGACATTGAGTTAACTCGAATACGTTTGAGTTGAGTTTTGAGTTACGCCTGGTAATCGGTTCTAGTAATTTATTCCTATCTCAGTTAATCTATAGTTGGGGGAACTTATGTCACGGAAGTTGGCTGAGATGTTGCTTAAAGATAAGCTAATTTCAGCTGGGCAATTAGCAGAAGCTGAAGAAGCTGCAAAAACTGGGAAGAGCTACGCCCGATTTCTCATAGAAAAAAAATATGTTTTAGAGAATAAAGTTCTTCTTTACCTAAGTCAAAAATTTAGTCTTCCCAGTATCAATTTGTCTAAATTTGAAATTAATCCAGAAATCATTAAATTAGTTCCTCCTGATCTGGCTCGTAAATGTAAAGTGATTCCTATTCAAGCGAATCAAGGAACATTGGTCGTGGTTCTTTGTGATCCTACAGATATTTCAAATCTTGAGTCAGTAAAATATATCACAAAACTTAACGTTGAATCAGTTTTGACGACTTTTTCTGGATTTGATGCTGCTTTTCAAAAATACTATAGCAGTGGAACAGCCTTTGTAGGTGCAGCCATTGAATCGTATAAAAAAGAAAGTAAAGAAGGAGACGATTCTTCAGGTTTAGAGCTTGTACAGATCCATGACATTGATTCTGGATCTTCAACAGAACAAGATGCACCGGTGATTCAACTTGTGAATGGAGTTTTAAGTGAAGGCATTAAACGTATGGCAAGTGATATTCACGTTGAGCCTTATGAAAAAAAGTTTAGGATTCGCATGCGAGTCGATGGAGTTCTTTATGAAGTTGTTCAGATTCCACTGGAGATGAAAAGAGCTGTTACTGCTCGTTTTAAAATCATGTCTAGAATGGACATTGCTGAGACTCGAGTGCCTCAAGATGGGCGTATTAAGCTTAAATTTTCTGGGAAAGAGGTTGATTTTCGTGTCAATTCTATGCCGACTTTATTTGGAGAAAAAATAGTTCTTAGAATGCTTTCTAAGGGAAATCTTCAGCTCGATTTGCTAAAACTCGGGTTTGAGTCTGGGCAGCTTGAAGCTTTTAAAAAAGGAATTTATGCTCCTAATGGGCTGGTTTTAGTAACAGGTCCTACAGGGAGTGGAAAAACAACGACATTATATTCAGCTATCTCTGAGCTCAATCAAACAACAGATAATCTTTCTACAGCAGAAGATCCAGTTGAGTATAATTTGGAAGGAGTCAATCAAGTTCAGGTTCATAAGGAGATTGGGCTTACGTTTGCGAGTGTTTTACGGGCGCTTTTAAGACAGGATCCTGACATTGTTTTGGTGGGGGAAATTCGAGATTATGAAACGGCTGAGGTAGCCGTTCAAGCAGCTTTAACAGGGCACTTAGTTTTATCTACTCTGCATACGAACGATGCACCGAGTACGATTACTCGACTCATGAATATGGGGCTTGAGCCATTTCTTGTGGTGGCTTCTGTAAATACAATTGTTGCCCAGCGTCTATTAAGAACCATTTGTAGTGGGTGCAAAGTCGTAGACTCAATTCCAAAACAAAAATGGGTTGAATTTGGATTTTCTTCCCAATCAGCTGAGAGTTTGAAAGCCTATAAGGGAGCAGGATGTGTCAAGTGTAATCAATCAGGCTATAAAGGGCGAATTGCGATTTATGAAGTCATGGAGTTTAATCAAGCACTCAAAGAAATGGTCCTTCGAGGCGAGAGCATCATTGAAATTAAAAAGCAGGCGGTAAAAAATGGGATGAAAACACTTAGAATGGCTGCATTATCTAAAGTCGCTGAAGGTCGAACAACCGTAGAGGAAGCTTTATCTTTAACAGTGGAGAGCTAGTATGGCTAAAATTGGATTACCTGCGTTACTCAAGACTATGGTGGATCAAGATGCATCTGATCTACATATCACGGTAGGGGTTCCCCCTGAGTTTAGAATTCAAGGGAAGATGGTGAAGGTAAAAACAGATTCTTTGACGAATCAAGATACCAAGGAACTTTGCTATTCGGTATTAACAGATTTCCAGAAGGCAGATTTTGAAAAAAATTTTGAAATTGACTTTTCCTTTGGAATTAAAGATGTCGCGAGATTTCGTGGTAATCTTTTTTATCAACGAGGAGGAGTCGGAGCTGTTTTTCGAAGGATTCCATTAACAATTCCAGATTTTGATGCACTTAAGCTACCTCAGGTTTTAAAGAAAGTGATTCGACGGCCTAATGGTTTGATTTTAGTAACAGGACCTACGGGGAGTGGTAAATCAACTTCATTAGCAGCCATGCTAGATCTCTTGAATCGCGAAGAGTATGGGCATCTGATTACAGTTGAGGATCCTATTGAATTTGTTCATCCTCATAAGAATTGTATTGTCAATCAACGAGAGGTAGGAGTGGATACAAAGTCATTTGGTAATGCTCTCAAAAGAATCCTCAGACAAGATCCTGACTTTGTGCTGGTGGGGGAGCTTCGAGATGCTGAGACCATTGAAATGGCTCTGACCATGGCCGAAACAGGACACCTTGTTTTTGGAACCCTTCATACCAATAGTGCAGTTCAATCGATTAATCGTGTGATTAATGTTTTTCCTCCCCATCAGCAAACTCAGATTCGACAAGTCCTAGGCTTTTCTTTAGTCGCTGTTGTTTCCCAGATCTTAATTCCTAAGTCGTTTGCAACTGGACGCTCTATGGCATGTGAAGTTTTAATTCCAACAATGGCTATTCGTAGTCTCATTCGAGAAGATAAAATTCATCAAATCTATTCAGCGATGCAGACGGGGCAAGATGAAACGGGAATGCAAACCATGAATCAAGCACTCATAAGCTTGGTTAAAAATGGTTCTTTATCTAAAGCAGATGCTTTAGAGTATAGCTTTATGCAGGATGAACTGGCTAAACTTCTTGTCCAAGTACAGGAAAGACGCCCTGTTTAAATAAATGGTTTAGGGGGGGGCTTATGGCAGAGTTTCAATATCAGGGTGTAGATAAATCTGGAAATAAAGTATCAGGAGTTCTTGATGTTTCTACTGAAGGGGATCTTCGGGTTCAATTGAGAGCTTTGGGGATTCGTCCAACCAAGATTAGTAAAAAAATTGAAGCGGTTTCTAGTGTAGCGACTGTTTTAAAGGTAAATGCTCTGAGTGTTCCCAGTGAAGCTTTAGTAACGTTTACAAGACAACTTCAAGTTTTGATTGGATCCGGAGTTCCATTGGTTCAGGGTTTGGAGATTCTGAGTGAACAAGTCAGTAGTGCAAGTTTAAGAACCATTGTTTTGTCTGTAAAAGATAAGATTTCACAAGGAGCTTATCTTTGGGAGTCACTGAGTGCTTATCCTAATGTTTTTCCTAAGCTTTATATTGCTTTGATTCGAGCTGGAGAGGCATCTGGTGCAATGGATCAAATGCTAAAAAGAATTTCTCGGTATTTAGAGGATTCTGAGAGAATTCGTAAAATGGTAAAAAGTGCAATGATGTATCCTATTATTGTGATTAGTATTGGGGTTATTGTCGTGTCATTGATGTTAGTTTTTGTGATCCCAAAGTTTGAAGAGATGCTAAAAAATGGCGGGCAAGAGCTTCCTGTTCCCACTCAAATAGTGATTACTGCTTCTCATTTTTTACAGGAAAATATTCTTACCATTCTTGGAGTCGGAGCAGGGCTTTTTTATGTGATTCGTAGGTACTTAAAGTCCGAAGAAGGAAAAGCTTTTATCGATCGGATGACTTTTGGATTACCTCTGTTTGGCGGGCTAGTCCAAAAATCTGGAATAGCTCGATTTTCTCGAACGATGCAAACTCTTCTTGCCTCCGGAGTTAACTTAATTGATGCCATTGATATTTGTAAAGCTACCATTGATAACGTGGTTTTAGAAGAAGCTGTGGCTAAGATTCGAAGTGAAGTCGAGGGCGGAAAAACTCTGGGAGCTGTGATCAGTAAACTCGATGTGTTCCCTAGAATGGCTGTTCAAATGATTAGCGTTGGAGAGACGACAGGGAATATGGATAAGATGCTAGAAAAAGTGGCAGATTTTTTTGAAGGAGAAGTTGAAACCATGGTGGGTGGGATGAGTAAACTCATTGAACCCTTTGTTCTTGTTTTTCTAGGTGGAACGGTGGGTGGAATGATGATTGCCATGTATCTCCCTATCTTCAAGTTGGCTGGAGGAGCGGAGTAAAGAATTTAGAGATTTGAGACTGTATTGATCAAATTATTATCATGATCTATAGTCCATTGATCGTAAGTAGCGACGCTGCTAGAAATATTTCCTGCGGTTCCAATCTTAAACGTAGACTTATCTATGGAAGACGTCAGATTGGATTCGATTGGAAAATTGGCACCTGCTTTGACAACCACTTGAGCGTAAAACGAAGTATAATCTTTTCCAGTGCCTGGGCAGGGTGTGACAGGATTAGTGCCACTGTAAGAGAAAAAAGTACATGCAGAAGTTGCAGGATTCCCAGGTCCGCAGGCTCCATTACCAGCTACGCCGTTACTAAAGCCAATGGTATAATATTGTTTTGATCCAGTGACTGAGAATCCAATGCTGCTTAAACAAGAGGTATAGGTAGAGTTTTCAGCTGCGAATGAAGCTTCTGCAGTGTAAGCTGCAGCCAGGTTAATCTTAGCCTCACTTTGACGTGCTTTAGCTTGATATTTCTGATAGTTAGGAATTGCAACGGAAGAGAGAATCCCAATGATCGCAACAACGATCATGAGTTCAACCAGAGTAAATCCTAGTTTGTTCATTATTTGATATGAGGGGACTTTCTTTTTCATAGAGATTGCTCCATATTCTTATATGCTATCAGAATTGTTTTCATTTGTAAGTTTTTTTGTTTAATTAAAAAATAAATCAAATGGGAGTAATCAAGCTAGGTGTGTCAATTTCGACGTTTTTATTTGGATTATTCTCTTATTGGATTATTTCTATTTTTTTTGATTGGACTCAATCATTCGATCTATGAAAAAGAGCCTATTGAGCGTCTAGAATATCAAGATCAGAATCAACCCTTAAATCCTCTTTTATATCAAATCCTTAGTTTTGGACAACTCCCCGTCGTCATTGATTGGGAGTTTATTTTGGTTCTGATGGACCCCTCATTGAAAAAAGTAAAATGGGGAGAACGTGCAGGAATCTATTATCAATTGGATTTGATTTCAGAGCTCGATCCTGGATATTTTGAAGTTTATTATGGGGGTGCAAACCTTCTTTCTGTCATTCGAAAAGACTCTTTGGGGGCAAGGGATCTTTTGATGAAGGGGGTTTCTTTTTTAAAAAAAAAATTATCTCAATATCCTGAAGGGTTTAGAGAACAGTATTGGTCTCGGGCTTGGACTTTGGGGATGACCTTAGGCTATGTTTACCTATTTCAGATTGGCGATATGCCGCAGGCTGCTCAAGCTTTTAAGCAAGCAGCACTTCTACCCAATGCCCCTCCGTTTATGTTGAGGCTTGAAAAGAAACTCAGTCAGGTGGGAGGAGAGTACGAAGTGGGCCTTAAGCTTTTAGATTTTATGCTCTTGTCACCTAAAGATGAGCGAGTTAAAAAAGAACTTGAAATAAAAAAGCTTTATCTTTCAATTAGTTATTATTTATTTCGAATCAATCAGTCTTTTTTAGAATTTCTTCATTCCAAAAAAGGGTATTCTTCTGAGAAACTTCTGGTGTCAAAACACCGGGTACAGTACTGGAATGATTTTTTGAGGGTCTCTGAGACTCGGGCGATGGATCCTTGGGGAGGTCGTTTGTATTTAGACTCTCAGGGGAAAGTCACGACAAGCACGGTTTACGAGTCTGTATTCAATCTCAGGTAAAGGAAGGAGTGATCCATGAATTTTGCTTTGGAAGTAGACTCAGTTGATCAATCTTTTCGAACTGGATTTTGGATGAGGCCAGTGAGGGTTCTGAATGAGGTCTCCTTGAGAGTTCCTTTAGGTTCTATTTTTGGGTTTGTGGGGTCTAATGGTGCTGGTAAAACAACTCTCATTCATCTTTTAGCTGGCTTACGTCATCCTACTGCAGGGAAGGTTCAGGTTTTTGGGTTTGAAGCAAGTTCAATTGAGGCAAGGCTTCGGATTGGATATTTACCTGAAAGGCCTTATTTTCATGAGCATCTTACAGGTAACCAGTTATTAAAATATTACGGAGCTTTATCAGGTTTGGCGCCTAAAAAAATTCTAGATCGTATTCCTATTGTTCTTGAATCAGTAGGGATGACTCATGCTCGTGATCGAGAGCTCAGGCATTATTCAAAAGGAATGCTTCAAAGAATCGGTATTGCTCAAGCTTTGATTCATAATCCTCCTGTTTTAATCTTAGATGAACCTATGAGTGGGCTAGATCCTTTAGGTCGGAGGGAAGTGAGGGAACTTTTGTTAAGACTTTCATCGGAGGGGCATACGATCTTTTTTAGTTCCCATATCCTATCTGATGTTGAAGAGATTTGTGATCAAATAGCTCTTATTCATCAGGGGAAAATCTTAGGTTTTGGTCCTATTGGAAAATTTTTATCAGTCCATTCTCTTGAGACAGAAATTATTTTTCAGGGGATTGATGAAAGTCAGATGTCAGGGGTGATGGAGTTTAAGACATGCAATAAGATTCCGGGTGGGTTTAAAGGGCTAGTTATGGGTCAGGAAGGTGTTGGTCAGGCTTTGTCTCAGCTTATAGGCAAGGGAGCTAAAATTCGATCTGTTATGCCTGTGAGAGTGTCTTTAGAGCATTACTTTGAAAAAGTGAATCTGCAAGATCAAAAACCCTGGGTGGAAGGGAGCGTAATTTCAAATGATCAAGCCAATCGCAATGAAGCCTAAGAGTTGGGTTGTGATCCGGTCAGTAGCTTGGGTCACTTTTATTGAGATTATCCGTGATAAAGTACTTTATAATATCGTGCTTTGCGCCATTCTTTTGTTTGGTTTGGCGATTCTTGTTTCTCAGCTGACTTTTATCTATCCTGAAAGGGTTATTTTAGATTTTGGAATGACAGGGATGGTTTTATCCTGTGGAGCAATTGCTATTTTTACAGGTTCAGGGCTTTTAGCCAAAGAGTTTGATCGAAGAACTATTAATATTGCTTTATCTCATCCCATTTCTCGAAGACAGTTTGTGGCTGGAAAGTTTGCAGGACTTGTGGGTGTTCTGGCGGTGAATTGGGTTCTTTTGGGGGCTCTTTATCTTACTCTTTTAGGGCTTCTTTCACCGACATGGAATAGCTCGTTTTCTATGATTCTCTTTGTTGCCTTGTTTTTAGTTTGTGTGGAGTCAGTGATGATGGCAAGTCTGGCTGTTTTATTTTCAGCTTTTTCAACAACTTCTTTATCTGTGATTTTTTCATTAGGGGTGGTTTTAATTGGAAACAATATATCTCATATCCGGCTTCTTGCTCGGCAGTCTTCTTCAAAACAGGCTTGGATTTTTCAGTCAATAGCCATGATTTTACCTAACTTTGAGCATTTTAGTTTGGGTGTCCAAGTGAGTTATGGGTTCCCAGTGCCCTGGTCTCTGATGGGTTTGGGTGTCTTATACAGTTCAGTCATGATAGCGCTTTGTCTGATACTTGCAGGACTGGTGATTCAAGCTCGGGAGGTGTAGGGTGATGGACTTAATGCCCATTTGGATGACTTATTTAATTGGTTTTTGTTCAGGTTTGATCATCGGGAGTTTTCTGAATGTGGTTATTATCCGTTTGCCGCAACACCAGTCATTGATTCGGCCCGGAAGTTCTTGCCCGCAATGCCGAAAAAAGATTTGTTGGTGGGATAATGTCCCCTTGCTGAGTTATGCTTTCTTGGGTGGAAGGTGTCGATTTTGCAAGAAAAAAATTTCATTTCGCTATCCAATGATTGAATTTTTAACGGGTTTGGTTTTTTTAGCAGCTTTTGTGCACTCAGGTTGGAGTCCTATTTTAGTCTTGAGAGATTGGCCATTTTTAGCCATTTTAATTGCAGTGACATTCATTGACATTGAACATCGAATTATTCCGGACGAGCTGAGCCTAGGAGGTCTTATTTTTGGTCTTTTAACAGGTTGGACCCATCCTGAGTTGGGTTGGATTCGATCCATTCTAGGTGCAAGTTTAGGATTTTCATTTTTCTATGGGGTAGCCTGGCTTTATTATCAATGGAGAGGACACTCGGGGTTAGGAGGAGGCGATATTAAACTTCTAGCAATGCTTGGGGCTTTTTTAGGTCCTGAGGGTGTTTTTGTGACCGTACTGGTCAGCTCTGTTTTTGGAAGTGTGGTAGGTTTAGCTTGGGGTATGGCTATGGGTAGGAAAAACATGATGAAGCTTTCGTTGCCTTATGGGCCCTTTCTGGCTACAGGTGGACTATTTTATTATTTTTTCGGTGATTCACTATGGCTCCAATTCATGACACCGATGTAGGGCAAGAGCGATGGTCTAAAGCGGAGTGGGAGAACTATGAGCTTTGGGAGAAAGTAGAACTTCGGCTGAAACGTCATCGGCGGTTCTGGACCGTGGGGGGGGCCTGTCTTTTTTTGATTCTCTCTGCCGTGCCGATCGTGATGGAACGATGGCCTAAATGGATGACTCGATCTGTGTCTCGAGTTTTGGCTCAAGAACTCAATCGAATCAAAAGAGAGGCGAGTGTTGATCGCGCTGCTTACCGTATTCAATTTGTAGCTGAAGGGGGGTTGCGATATAAGGTTGAGCGACTTGCTCATTGTATGGCTGATCAAGGTGATTTTGTTCGTACCCAATCCTTAGTTCCCTATTTTGGCCAAGCGGATCTTTCTTGGATTTCTCCAGCCAAAGGTCTTGAACTTGGGATCCCGGGACTTGTGAGTGAATTTTGCTACGATCATCTTACCGGAAGTTATTCTGATCAAAATGGAGAAAATATTGTGGGTTTTGGAATTATTCCTGTCACAGATTTGTCGGAAGGAAAACTTGAGCGGCTGTCTATTCTTCTTTTAAGTGGCCCATCTGCAGAATTATCTTTTGATTGATTTACAATTATCAATGTAAACTATAATTATCTTAAATAGAGATATTAAAAAATCTTCAACAGGGGGGCATCAATTGCCTAGCTTAGTCTCAAAAATTTCTAATTTATTTTTTTCTGGAGGTTCATCATTCGTAGTAGGAATTAGCATTGGAACTTCTTCTATAAAAATAGTTGAATTAGGAAGAAAAGGGAAAAGCTGGAAATTAGTTCATTTTGGAATTGTTCAGCTTCCTGAGGATGTGATTGTGAACCGAGAAATCATCAATCCTGTTGTTGTTTCAAATAGCATTAAAACATTAATTAATCAGATTAAACTGAAAACTAAGTTTGTCTGCACATCAATTTCTGGAACATCAATAATGATTAAAAGAATGAGTTTGGAAATAAAAAACGCAAAAGAAATTCAGGACCAAATTTTTTGGGAAGCGGAGCAATACCTTCCTTTTGATGTAAGTGAAGTTGTAATGGATTATCAAGTGCTTTCGCGTGCTAAAGATGGAAAAACTGAAGTAATTCTTGTTGCAGCTAAAAGAGCTGTATTAGAAAGTTATATTTCTTGCGTAGAAGATGCTGGTTTAAAAGTTAAAATCATAGACACTGATTTTTTTGCATTACAAAATCTTTATGAAGCTAATTACCCTCCTAGTCAGTCTGAAGCAGTAGCTATTGTAGATATCGGATCCAGCTCCATGAAAATTGTAGTGGTTAGTGGAGGTGTTCCAGTATTTACTAAGGATTGTTCAATAGGTGGAAACAATCTAACTTCTGAAATTCAGAAAAATCTTGGTCTTTCTTATGTTGATGCAGAAACTTTAAAAATATCAGGTGGGCCAGATGGAAAAATTCCATCAGAAATAAGTGATTTAATGGGTATTATTTCAGAAAATTTTATATCCGAAATAAAAAAATCGTTAGATTTTTACTCAGCATCAGCTTCCAGCGCTCCTGTATCTTATGTTTTACTTTGTGGGGGAAGTTCAAAAATCCCAGGCCTTTCGAAATCTGTAGAAGATTCATTAAATTTACCAACTCAGTTGATAAATCCTTTTAACGCTATTTCTTATGATCCATCTGTTTTTAATCAAGAATATTTGTCAAATATTGCACCTATTGCAGCTGTACCTATTGGATTAGCTCTCAGAGTGGGTGCTGAATGATTAAGGTGAATTTAGCAAATCGTAAGCAGTTAGGGGTTTCTTCAGAGGTAAAATCACAAAAATCTCCTCAATTTCAAATCCTCAATAACGCTAATCTTGATCAAATAAAGGCACTTCCATTCAAAAAAGTCATTGCTCCAGCTCTTATTGGCTTATTGGCTTCATATGGTTTAGATAGCTACAAGCAGGATGAAATAGATAAAGCTATTGCCGTACTTGAGAATATAAACAAGAAAAACAAAAAACTACAAGAAAACCTAAATAAATTTAAATCATATGAATCTATTAAATCTTCTTTAGATTCAGACGAAAAAACTGTAAAAATTAAATTAGAAACAATAAAAAAGCTAATTTCAGATAGACCAATTCCTATACAGATTATGATTGCAATATCAAATGCAATTCCAAAAGAGGTTTGGATTTCTGAGTTTACAATGAAAGAAGACAAAATCGATATCAAGGGTCATTCTATCGGTTTGACTTCAATTTCAGAATTTATGAAAAATTCTAGAGAAGTTTCATATTTCTCATCAATAGAAATTGTTGATACTCAGCAAGAAGTAAGTCACTCAGGGTCTGATCTTTCTAATTATCAATTGCTAATTAAACGGAGATAAATACGTGTGAACGGCGATACAATTAAAGAAATTATAGACAAAATTCCTGCATCTTTAATTCTGGTTATTTATCTTGGTTATCTTGGGTTTGGTTATTATAATTTTGAAAATGACTCTCAATCAGAGCTAGGCACAAAAAATTCTGAGATTCATGCAGCAAAAGCAAATGAGGTAAAATTAAGAAAAAAAATTAATGAAGCTAATCAGTTTTTAAAAACTTTAGATGCAAAAAAAGAAGAGATTCGTAGTGCAATGTTAGAGCTTCAAAATATGAAAGAAGTTCTTTCTGAAAAATCTGACGTACCTGCTTTCATGAAAATGTTAATTATTGAAGCTAAACGAATGGGTGTTTCTGTCGTAGCTCTAAAGCCGAATGGTTCTCAAGATAAAGAATTTTATTCTGAATCAACATTTCAAATGTCGATTCAGGGGGTTTTTGTTCAGGTTATTAGTTTTTTAGATAGAATATCTAATGTTTCTGAAATTGTTAAGATCGATATGATTGAGCTAAGTCCTGTTGCTTCTAGTCAGCAGCAGTATGTTGTTTTAAATGGAAAAATAGATTTAAAAACTTACAAATACCGAGGCTCAGTGGCAGACTCTGTTGGGAAATCTGATAAAAATAATACACCACTTATTCCAATAGATTCAAATACTGAATCTAAAGGATTACAGCAGGTCGGATCATGAATAGAAATATTTTTTTTATTTTTTTATTTTTAATTAACTCAAATTTACTATTTATTGTCAATTCAATTGCTATTGAGGAGCCTAGAAGAGTGGAGCTAGCAATCCCAGAGCGTTTTGCTAAGCTTCGTGACCCTTTTCGTGGGCCAGAAATTGTTGTAAAAGTAGCTAAAGTAGGTGGGTCAGAATTAGAGAAATATTCAGCAAGTGAATTTAAGATGATTGGAGTTATAACAGGGCCAGAAAAAGTTCGAGCTATGCTTGTTTCGCCTGGAGGGAAGACATACTTTGTTTCAGAAAAAATGAAAATTGGAGTTAATAGTGGCTATATTAAGAGGATTACTGTTGAAAAAATTGTAATCAAAGAAACAGTGTTGAATCCTCTTGGGCAAAAAGAAAGCCATGAAGTTGAACTCCGTCTTCCACCTGTTACCCAGTTACAGTCGGGTACATCAATCTCAACAATAGGGGAGTTGTAGGATGCAACAAATGATCAAGTGGATGCTGGTTTTTATGGTGAGCTCAAGTTCTCTGGGCTGGGCTAAGATAGAAATTACATCTATTAACTTTAAAGGGATGAATGATCCATCAGAAATTTTAATCCAAGCAAGTGGTCCAATCAGTTATGAAAAGCAAGAGAATACACAGGATCACCAATTGATTGTTGAAATCCCTGATGCTTCTATTTCACAGAGTAATTCGAAGAAGATTGATACTTCTTCATTTAATAGTAAAGTAAGCTTGGTGAGTCCATATCAGGTTCCTGATCAGCCTGATCGAGTTAGGGTTGTTGTCCAATTGCGGGAGTCTGTTCCTACTCAGGTGATTCAAGATGGGAATACTTTAAAGATTACTGTTCCTGCATCTGGGGCTGTACCTGAGGCTGCATCTGGGGCTGTACCTGAGGCTGCGTCTGGGGCTGCATCTGGGGCTGCACCTGGGGCTGCATCTGGGGCTACATCTGGGGCTACATCTGAGGCTACATCTGAGACTAAATCTGGGGTTTCTTTGCTTTCATCAGAGGGTGGATCTAGCTTAAGTCATTCTGAGGATGAATCTTCAAATCGTTCCTCTGAGTCTAAATCAAATATTGAGATTTTTTCGGAAAATGAGGTAACTCAAAAATTTACTGGAAAACCGATTACTCTTGAGGTTCGAGATGCTGATGTGACGGATGTTTTAAGAATGATTGGAGGAACAAGCGGGTTTAATACAATCATTGGTTCTGATGTTACTGGTAAAATTACACTTTCTTTAATTGATGTTCCGTGGGACCAGGCATTAGATGTGATTTTACATACAAATCATTTGGGGGCTGAGCGGAAGAATAGCATTTTAAGAATAGTCACCCTTAAAAATCTTTTGGCTGAAAAAGAAGAGGAGCGAAAAGCAGATGAAGCTTCAAAAGCAAGTGCACCTAGGGTAACTCGAGTTTTTCCCATCAGTTATGCAAAATTAACTGATCTTCAAGCAATTTTATCAAAATTTGGAACACAATCTGCTTCGTCTACTTCAGCTTCATCGGCTGGTGGTTCAGCTGATAGCCAAGTGTCGAATCATCAAGATGCGGTTGTGCAAGCGGATAATCGAACAAATAGTTTAGTGATTCGTGATATTCCAGAAAATTTGGAAAGAATGAAAAAATTAATTGAGATCTTGGACACTCAAACTCCTCAGATCATGATTGAAGCTAAAGTAGTGGAAGTAACGGAAGGATTTTCAAAATCCTTAGGAGGAAGCCTTGGAGTTGGTGGAACAGGAGGGAGTTCCTTTGTAGCAAGTTTTGCCGGAGGTAACCCATTAGATTCATTAATTGGTTCTCCAGGGGTGTTTCAGAAAGGTTCCGATGTCTCAAGCGCAAGTGGAGCCAGTGGTTCCTTGAATGGGGCATTTGGTTTATCTCCTTCCGTAAGTTTTATTCCTGGAGTCAGTCAATTGAACGCCCTGCTGAATTGGGGTGAAAGTGAAAATCAGGTTAAGATTGTATCATCACCTAAGACGGTTGTTTTGAATAAAGAAAAAGCGAGTATTGTTGAAGGGACTCCCGTTCTTGTTCCTGGGACAACAACTGTTGCTGGGGTAGGTACAGTTCCTGCCGCAACAGTACAACAAGCCAATATCAGCTTGAGTGTGAAGCCCACTGTGACCAATGATGGAAGTGTTTTATTAGATTTGTCTGTGAGTAAAGATGTCCCAATCCCACTTTCAGGAGGGCAAAGTGGGATTGGATCTCGAAATCTTAATACGCTCGTGATTGTTGAAAGTGGGTCGACCCTGGTAATTGGCGGGATTTATTCAGCAGAAAGTACTCATACCTCTTCAGGGTTTCCGATTTTAAGGAAGCTGCCCATTCTTGGTGCGCTTTTTGGAAGTGACCAAGACAGTACGACCCGAAATGAGTTGTTTATTTTTGTGACCCCTCGAATTTTGAATATCAAAGAAGCAGGGTTAAGTGGATAATGGATAAATTTTCTGAAATTCAGCGCCCTTTGATTTATAGTTATTTGAAGAAATATCAAGATGATCCTACTTCCCGTGTATTTGCTCCCTTAGCAGAGTCTTATAGGAAGGCAGGACTCATTGATGAAGCTGTTAAGATTGCCAGAGAAGGTTTAAGAGTTCACCCCCGTTTTATGGGGGGAAAAGTGGCTTTGGCTCGAGCGCTCTTTGATAAAAAACAGTATCAAGCGGTTTTAGATGAACTTCTACCTATGGTTCAAGATTTTCCAGATAATCTTGTTGCTCAGCGGCTTTTGGCAGAGTCTTTTTTGGTTTTGGGAAGGATACCTGAGTCTTTGAGTGCTTATAAAATGCTTCTTTATTTTGTACCCCAAGATTCAGAAACTATTAAAATTGTTCAGGAACTTGAAGATGAAGCGTATAAAAAAGGAACTTTAGTTTTAAGGACTGACCCAATTTCTTTGTCTTCATTTGATGTGCAGCCAGCAGCTTTTGCAATAACGAGTGATCCTGAATTTAAACGTAGAAAAAAAATAAAACAGGTTGAAGCCTTACAGGTTTTACTCCAGAAAGTGGAGCGCTATCGTACTCGAATTGAGCTCGGACTAGGATAGGGAGGAATCTCCCTTTGACACCTCGCTTAGTCTCGGTTACCAATGGGTCATGTATCCTACGAATCAGTTTCGCAAAGGCCTCAAAGTTGAGATAGAAGGCATCCCCTATGAAATCGTGGATTTTCAACATGTCAGTCCAGGAAAAGGTCGTGCTTTTACTCGGACTAAATTGAAAAACATGCTGAATCAGAATGTCATTGAACGAACGATTACATCAGGGGATAAATTAGATCGTGCAAATACAGAAGAAAAGGAGATGCAGTTTTTGTATAAGGATGCTGCAGGCTATCACTTCATGAATAATTCGAATTATGAACAAGTTGCGCTTTCTGCGGAGCAGCTAGGTCAGGGAAAAGATTTCCTCCAAGAGAATGTTGTGATTAAAGTGATGTATTTTAATGAACGTCCTATTGGAGTAGAGTTACCTACGTTTGTGGTTTTAAAGATTGCAAATACCGAGCCTTCCTTTCGAGGAGATACGGTCACAGGAGGATCAAAGCCTGCTCAGTTAGAAACTGGGGCTAGTGTGAATGTTCCTTTTCATTTGAAGGAAGGGGATTTGATTAAGGTGGATACTCGTGACTACACTTATGTAGAAAAGGCGAATAAGTAACGTGGCTAAATCGATCATAAAAAATTCTAAAAAAATGATGTCAGGACGTCAAAATGGATCCGAAGATCTTCGTCAATTGGAGAAGATTTTTGAGCTCATGGAAAAGCATGAAGTAACAGAGCTTGAGTGGGATCGGGGATCTGATCGCCTGAAGGTGAAGACTCGTCAGGCTTATGCTGAAAAAGTTGCTGGAGGTGTTGTTGCTGCACCTTGCGACACTTCTTCCTTAATACCTTCTCAAGACCTCCTGGTGCAACCTGTAAAAGTGAGTGAGAGTACGGGAGGAGTGATTTCTGGAGCAGAAGGAGGATCTTCTAACAAGGTCCCCAATCTCAATAGTCATCAAAAGCAGGTTGTTTCTCCATTTGTGGGTACCTTTTATCGGTCCTCTTCTCCTGATGCAGATCCTTATGTCCGAGAGGGTCAGATTGTGAAAAGGGGAGACGTCTTGTGTATTATTGAAGCCATGAAGTTGATGAATGAAATCGATGCTGAGTTTACAGGGAAAGTCGTTTCTATTCTTGTTGAGAATGGTCAACCTGTTGAATTTGGTGAGCCCCTTTTTGTTTTTGAACCTTAAAGTGGAACTTTGTGAATGGATAGGGAGAGAGCCAAAATGAAAACGGTTCCACCACTTTTTCGGAAAGTATTGATTGCCAACCGTGGAGAAATTGCACTGAGGGTGATTCGAGCTTGTCGTGAGTTAGGAATTTCTACTGTTGCTGTTTACTCTACAGCAGATGAGTATTCGCTTCATGTGAAGCTTGCAGATGAAGCAGTTTGCATTGGTCCTGCACAGTCAAAGCTGAGTTATTTGAATATTGCCAACATCCTTTCTGCTGCTGATATTACGGAAGCCGATGCAATTCATCCTGGTTATGGATTTTTATCTGAAAATTCTGAATTTGCGAGACTTTGTTCTGAATGTAAGATCACTTTTATTGGGCCTTCAACAGAGAATATTCGATGTATGGGTGAAAAGACTCAGGCTCGTGCAATTGCTTTGAAGGCAGGTGTTCCGCTTTTACCGGGGACTGTCTCTGCTGTGCCGGATCTACATTTTGCTCTACAGGAGGCTGATAAGATTGGTTACCCTGTCATTTTGAAAGCTGCTGCGGGTGGTGGAGGGCGGGGAATTCACATTGTTCATAATTCTCAGCAGCTTTCTATGTCCTTTGATCGTGTCAGTTCAGAAGCAGGAGCAGCTTTTGGAAATTCTGCGATGTATTTAGAGAAATATTGTGAAAATCCAAGGCATGTTGAAATTCAAGTTTTGTGTGACAAGCATGGAAATCAAATTTCTTTAGGAGAGAGAGATTGTACGATTCAAAGGAGGCACCAAAAGATTTTAGAGGAGAGTCCAAGCTCTGTTTTGGACTCATCTCTGCGTCACGCGATGAGTAAGGCAGCTTTGAAGCTGTGTCAGGCGGTGAATTATCAAAATGTGGGCACTGTAGAATTTTTATTGGATAATCAGGATAAGAAATTTTATTTCATGGAAATGAATACACGTATTCAGGTTGAGCATCCAGTCACAGAAATGGTGACTGGAATTGATCTCATCAAAGAACAAATCATGGCTGCTGCCGGAATTCGTCTCCGATTCAAGCAGAGAGATGTTCAGATTCACTCCCATGCGATTGAATGTCGAATTAACGCCGAAGATCCTGAGCGGTTTGCTCCGTCTCCAGGTCAGATTACGGGCCTTCATGTTCCCGGTGGGTTTGGAGTTCGAGTGGACTCTTTTGTTTATGATCAATATAAAGTTTTACCTTTTTATGATTCGATGATTGGAAAGCTCATTGTTCACGCACCTACTCGAATTGAGGCAATTGCCAAGATGCGTCAAGCACTTGATGAATTTGTCATTGAAGGAATCAAGACCAATATCCCTTTTCATAAGAAAATTTTAGCGAGCAAAAAATTTAAAGACGGTGCTTACGACACTCATTTTTTGGAAGAGTTTCTGAAAAAATATGAGTAAAATCGTCTTAGGATTTTAAACTCATTTATAATTATCAGTCAGGTTTAAATTTTTCATGGCCTATGATGAAACTACCTCAGCTGAGGAGATCGATCCTAGTACCAGAGTAGACTTAGGAGAGGATCTTCTTTCTGAAAAGACGAAGGTGATTCACAGGGGAGAGGAGGCTCAGGGTTTTTCTGAGGCCTTAAGTGAATCTCCAGAGCAAATCTCTGGAAGCCCTGATGATTTGCTTCAGAGTGCAAAGATTCTTATGAATGAAGGCTTATTAGATGATGCTAAAAAAACCTTAAGAAAGGTTTTGCTCATCGATTCTTCCAATGCAATAGCTCGACAAACTTTAGAGGATATCTATGCATTAGAACTCAAAAAGATTTTTACAGTACAAGAGATTCCATATTCCTACCTAAAAAAGATTCAACCGAGCTTGACAGAAGTCGACACCGAAGCTTTAATTATGAAACTTGATGAAGATTTTAGATTGGGGATCTACTCAGATGACAATGGGTGGGGAGGACAGAGTGTCATTTCAGGACTTCGAAAACCTGAAGTAGTTGAGTCTTTGAGTAACCACTTAGATCAGATTCTTTCTACGGGAAAGACTCAAGATTGGATTGATCTTGGGATCGCCTTTTTAGAGATGAACCTCTATGAGGTTGCTATACATTTGTTTTCTACAGCCTGTCAGACCCTGGATACAGAAGGGGATCAGTCTTCTGGATTTTATTTATCCGCAAACAGTCTACTGGGGTATACATTGACATTAGCAGGTCGCCCCTTTGAAGCAATTTCTCAAATTCAGCCGATTTTGCAGGACATCGAAATTAAAAGAGAGGACAAAATTGATTTTTTTTATTTAATGGGAAGGATCTATGAATCAATTAATAAACTTGAAACTTCACTCCATTTTTATAGACAGGCGGCAGTTATTGATCCTATATATAGAGATCTTGAGCAGCGATTGAGAAAAAAAGGATAGGTTGTGTTAGGATGTTTAAACACCCTTTTATTATTTTTTCAATCATTGTTGGAACTCTTATTGCGAGTCTTCTTGGGTTTGTTGAAAGCCCTCGTTTTGCTTCAGTTCTGAAAAAAGTTGCTTCAAAATATATTCCAAAAGATGTAGGAATTCAAGCTGACTTTTCAGAGATATCTGTAAAATTTTTTCCTCCTGGGTTTTCATTAAAGAATCCAAAAGTAGCTGTTGGGCCGAGAAATATTGCAAACCTTCCTGCTGGATCCTTTGTTTCAGCAGAGAGAATGGATTTTAGTTTTCAGTTTTTCCAAATATTTTCTGGAGATATTCGGGTTAACGAACTGACCGTTGTAAATGGTCAAGTGCAGATTCTTGCAGATCAATTATTTTCAAACAGAAAGTCTCAATCTAAAAAAGCAAGGTTAGATTTTCACTGGGATGAGCTTTTTCATATTCGAGCTGAAGCACTTGCTCTAAAAAATGTTGAGTTCAAAGTCAATTTGGGTTCCCAGGAATCTGCTGTGATCAGTGGAAATGCAGAGAATTTGAGGTTAGCTCAATGGTCTGGTAAAGGTGGATTGGGCTATTTTGTGCATTTGAGTTTAAATCATTTACACGGAAGTTTTTTAAAAACCTTATTTTTACCAGAAAAAATCGAATCTATTCATGGAGATATCTATGTCAATGCTCTTGGATTGCAGTTAGAATCTTTATTGATTTCATTACAAGGTTTAGAGACGTCGATTCATGGTCAAGTGAAAGGGAATCTTTTAGATACAACGAGTTTAAAAGCAGAGGCTTCCATTCATTCTACAGGTAGTTTAGAAACTGTATTGCGTTCTTACTTTGGGAAAGGATTAAAATCACTTCCATCCGGACAGATTAGCTTGAGAGGGAAAGTTCAAGGTAATCTGTCCAAATTGAATGAAACTTTAAAGGCTGAAGGTTTTCTCTCTATTAAGAATTTTTCTTATGATAAATGGACTACAGATTCTATTGAGGTCGAAGCAAAATGGGCTTCTGCTCTAAATGGGGACGAAGTTTCACTGACCAAGGTTATAGTTTCGTCAGTGGAAAAGCCAAGAATCGGTGGGAACCAGCCTGGAAGTGGAGGGAGAATTGAAATTGGACCTACAAAATGGACTGTCGGTTCGTTGGAGCCGATAAAAGTATCGCTTCAATTGAATCGAGCTCATCTTCATTGGTTAGCTGCACCTGCATTGAATCAGATTTATCCTTTGGATTTTCGATTGAATGGAATTGTGCAAGCAGCTTTTATTCCAGGGCAATCTCAAAAGCCATGGAAGCTGCGAGTTGATTTGAATTCTGTATTGGAAGAATTTCAGCTGGATAATCAAAGACATCAGCAAGAAAAAATAATGAAAATTGTTTTTAAAATACCAAAAATTAACCTAAATGGGTCCTTATTGGTCAATGAGGGGGGTATTCAACCCATAGGACTTCTCGTCACTCTTCCGCATACAAAACTTCGGCTCGACGGAAAGCTCGATTTTAAGTCAGGGTATGATCTACTTGCACATGGAAACATCTCTCTTAAAGATCTAGGGCAGATTGCGGAAAATGACATTCGAGGAGATGGGTTACTTAATCTTCATGTTTATGGTCCGTCTTCAAGCGTTTTAGTAGATATCGATGCTGACCTTCAGGAGGCTTATTATCTCAGACTTTTTCTTGGAGGTCTCAAGGGTAGAATGACTTGGGATGATGATCCTTCTCGGCTTTTTTTTAAAGGTGTGGAGGTTGCTCATCAGTCCACTCGATTTAAAGTTGATGGAGTGTTAGATGTTGGAAAAGTTGAGCAGGTTACCTTAAAAGTTGGATTTCGTGATGGCAATATTCAGGATCTGATTCAAGTCTTTGGAAATTTGACACAGTCTTTAGATTGGTTCCCTCAAAAGCTGAATGGCCTTGTGAGTGGGAGTATTGATTTGTCAGGGGGGTTAAGCTATGCAGATCTTAAAGTCTTGACTGAGCTTGAAGGAACCAATTGGGAATATTGGAATGAGCGATTCAAAACTGTTCATTTGGTTGGGGGATATGAAAAAGAACAATACTTTATTAGTCAAGGAAAAATAAAAAAACAGTCTGGAAGCCTTATTGGGAAAATTTATTTTGGATCGAAAAATGGAATTTTCTGGGATCTTCAAACTGAAAATTTAACATTAAGTGACTTAGATCATTTTAGTCAATTGGCTGTACCTGTTCGTGGGAGATTAACTTTTAAAAGTCAGGGGAAAGGTAGAGAAGGGATGATTCGGTCCTCAACTCATATTGAATTTCAGGATTGTTCAGTTCGAGGTGTTGGAATACCGCCTAGCTTTTTGGAAATCAATACAGACCAAGGATCACTGAGTGTTCAAGGTTCTGCAGAAGATGGTCAAGGATTAATTGATTTTTTTTATGATTGGAATCCTAAAGCTAGAAGCTATGTTCATCTTGAACTCAAACAGTTTGATTTTTCACCTGTGCTTTTGTTGCTCAACCAGAAGTCGATGCAAGATAGATCCTTGGCTGGGAGATTATCAGGTATCTTAGATCTTTCCTTTTATTCTGGAGAAGTAGAGAAATCAACGGGATTTGTGAGTGTGACAGAATATTTTCTTGCTCGGCAAGGCACCGAATTTTTACTTGAAAAACCTTTTTCTTTTGAAATGAGAGGGGGAGATTTTGATATTAAAAATATTTTTTTCAAAGGCAAATCGGGTATCACTTCTTTTAATTTAAGAAATCAAAATTCACGCCTAGAGGGTTTTTTAGGGGGCGATCTGGATATTTCTATAGTTGAATTTTTTATTCCATCGATAGTTCAAGCAATTGGAGGGTCTAAGCTTGATTTTATAATTGGAGGGACTCTTAAGTCACCTTCTTTATTTGGGAAGATTCAATTAGGAAATAATACACTCCGTATTGCTTCTTTTGAGTCACCCCTTGAAAATGTAACAGGAACTCTTCAGCTTCGTCAGAACGTTCTTAGTTTTCAAAAAATACAAGCAGATTTAGGTGGAGGTCGAGTTATTGTTGATGGAAAAATTACTATTAACTCTGATCGTTATCCGACTTTAGAGTTTAAGAGTCAAATTACTGGTTCGAAATTTAAAGTTTATCCATTCCAATATGCAAAAATAAATGGCAACATGAGAATTTTTGGAGAAAAACCTCCGTATTTGATTGATGGGGATTTATTCATTGACTCTGCTTTTTCTAAAGAAAAACTAATGAATCAGAAAAATTCAGCTGGAAGTCTTAAGGCTTTACAATACATTCCTCCCTCAACTCAACAAGGAGAGAGTAATTATCCTAAGTTTAAGCTAAATTTAAAAGTAGAGGCTTCAAAAGGAATTGTCATTCAGAACGATCTTTTTAGAGATGTTCAAGCAAAAGGTCGGCTCACTTTAGTGAATACCTTAGAGTCACCTCGAGTTTTAGGTCAGGCTGAAATTATCCAAGGAAAAATAATATTTAAAAATCACGTATTTATTATTCAGTCTGCGACGGCGAATTTTGATAGTCCTACAGTGATTAATCCAATTTTTGATTTGACTGCAAACACAGAGGTTAATTCTAATAAAATTAAACTTTACGCTTCTGGGAGAGCAGATAAATTTAAAGTCGAGTTCACCTCAAATCCAGCGATGCAAGAGTCTGAGATTTTAACACTTCTGACTGTTGGACTCACATCGAATGATGCTCAAAAACTGAGTGCCAATGCACTGAGTGCAGTACAGCAGGGTGAGGCTGCTTCATTAGTTTTGCATTCTTTAGACTTCAACCGAGAAATTGAAGATAAAACAGGATTTCGACTCCAACTGGATGAGTCTGTTAATGCACAGCAAGGTACGAGTGTTTTTCGTCCATTGTCTCAAGCAGAGGCTGCAGCAGCACCAAAAATAACGTTGCGAAGAAAATTAGGAGATCGTCTTAGTTTAAGTGCTGGAAGTACAGTAGGAACTGGAACAAATCGATCAAATCAGGTTAATGTTGATTTTTCTGTGAACCAAGATTTGTCTCTGACGGGTGTTTTCAATAACTATGGGACCTACGGAAATGCGGATGTACAATCGACTACTCAGTCTACTCAAAATTCATATGGTTTAGATTTTAAGTTTCAAAAGAGGTTTAAATAAGTCAGTCATGTCACAAGTGATTTTTGGATACTTGATTGCTTTACTGCTGACAAGGGTAGGTTTTGCAGCAATAAATCCCTTAGAGTTCGAAAAGAACTTAGGTGCTCGATACTCTTCATGGTCTGAAGCTAATGTAGAAATTGATCGAGTAGAGATTTCAGGGGTTCAAGTTTTCTCAAGACAAGAGATTGATGGAGTGATTGAGGTAGTTCCTGGTGATCCTTTGGAGAGGTTAAAGGTAATTCGGACCGAAGAAAACTTGCAAGCTCTTTATCATTCTCATGGATATGAAGAAGTTCGTATTTTAAGTCGACTTGTTCGGAAAAAAAATGAGTTAAAAAATTTTGAAACCTTACTTGAATTTATAGTTGATGAAGGAAGGCCTGTAAAGATTTCATCCATTCAATTAAATTTAATAGGTAATAAAAATAAAGATTCCAATCTTAAATTGGAAAAATTAAAGTCTGCTCTAGTTAATCGTATTCCTTTTTTTGTGGGAGACATTTTAAATCATGACCGTATTAATGATGGAAAGCGCTTAATTCAGGAGCTTCTGGTGTCTGAAGAATACATTGGATCAAGAGTTGATCAGATTCGTGTTACTCAAGTCCCTTATGAAGCTCAAGTGAAAGATCAAGAGCAGTCTGTATTAAAATGGGTTTCAGTCGAATTTCAGGTTAACATGGGAGATAGGGTTACTTTTGGTTTTAGAGGAAATACTGTTTTCACAAAGGGATATCTTAACAGTTTGATTGACGAGTTGAAGATTGTTGGGTTAGGAAAAGATTATTTAAGCGTAATTCGGTCTCGAATTGAAGAAGAATATCGATCTTTAGGCTATGCACAAGTTGAGATCAAACCCTACACTTTAGAAGGACTGTTACATGCAGAGAAAAAAGTAACTTATATCATTCGCGAAGGACCGCTGATGAAAGTGAGTTCTATAGATTTTGATGGAAATTCGGTTTTTTCTTCTAAAGAGCTTCGTGGTCAGTTTTTTAACAAAGCTTCATCTCTAGTTAAAAACAAAGTTTATTCAGGAAAAGATGTCTATAAAGCAGCCGAACTCTTAGTTGAATGGATGAAAGAAAGAGGCTATCTTTCTGCAAAGCTTATTACTGTTGTTACCCATGAATTGCCTCAAGTTAAAAATCAAAAAAATTATTCTTACATAAATGTACTTATCTATATTTATGAAGGGGATCAAACGGTTGTTCGGAATTGGTCTGTTTCTGGAGCGAATCTTTTTAAATCTGAAGATGTGAAAAAAATTTTAAAAATTCAGGAAGGGGCAGAGCTTAATTTATTTACCTTAAGCGAAGGTATTGAGCTCTTGAAACGAAGTTATAAAGATCAAGGTTATTTAGATTTTCATATTATTAATGAAGAAACTGCCAGTTTGATTCGATATTATCAAGAGAACCGTTTTGCAGATGTTTTTATTGAGATGAATGAGGGAGTTCAGTATCGCATTAGTCGAATTGAGATTGATGGATTAGACAAGACAAAAGTATCTGTAATTTGGCGGCATTTAAACCTAAAGAAAGGGCAAGTGGTCTCTGAATTAGTTTTAAGTGAGAACGAACGAAAGCTGAGAAGATTAGGGATTTTTTCAAGTGTTGAAATTAAGGCTTTGCATGATCCCTTAAATTTGGAGATGAAGATTATTAGAGTCAGTTTTCATGAGTCAGATCGCGGGTTGGTTACAGTAGGGCCAGGATTCAGGAATGATTTGGGGTTTCGTTTATTTGGGCAGCTTTCGTATTCAAATCTTTGGGGGTTAGACCATACGGCTTTGTTTAATGCTGCAATGAATCGGCGATTTTATCGATATAACTTTGCTGAAGCGCAGGTGCAGTTTGCTTATATTTGGCCGTGGTTTGGTTTAAAGGATTTGACTTTTAGGCCCTCTCTTTCAGGTGGAAAAACTCAGTATATTAATTTTGCAGCAGACACTCTGACTATTTCTTCGGTGTGGGATAAAGTTTTAGCTTCTCGGCCTAATCTTGTTGGAAGCTTGGGCTATACTTTGGAGAGCATTCGCCAGTTTAATGCGATTGATGTTGAAAATAATGATCAACTCCTGATTGGGAGTGTGACGCCTCGTCTGACATTGGATATGAGAGATAGCCCTTTGATGCCGACTCGTGGATTTTTTAGTACTGTCTGGTTTGATTTTGCAGCCCCTTCTGTTGGATCTAGATCAGATATTGGATATTATCGAATTCAACTGCGCTCAGACTATCACATCCCTGTTTCTCAGGTTGTTCAATGGTATTTCAGTTTTAGAACAGGTTTTGAGCGAAACTTTGCTCCGAGTGAAGTTGTTGGGCAGAATGGGCAGCTTCAAAATTCATCGATTCCATTAATTAAGCAGTTTGCACTTGGGGGAATTGGAAGTTTGAGAGGGTTTCAAGAGCAAGAGCTGAACTTTCAGTATTTGTCTATTCGTAACAGTTTGTCTTATGTTAATTATCGAACTCAGCTTGATTTTCCCTTTACAGGAGCTTTGAAGTTTGGGCTTTTTGTTGATGCGGCTACTCTTTTAGTGAATCGGTATTCTTTTGGAGGTCTTCGATATGGAACCGGATTTGGTTTTCATTACCAGACACCGTTAGGTCCAGTTAATTTTGATTGGGGTTTTAAGATTGATCCACCCCAGGGATCAGATGCTTACGTGGTTCATTTTTCCGTAGGAATGATTTAGTTTTTTTAAAATTTTGAGGGTAGTTCCAAAAAATAATTGACTTCAACCTGAGCCTCCTGTAATTCAAGTTACCTATGTTCCAGCAAAAGTCTTATCAAGCAAAGCAGTATGGGCCTCATCTATTTGAGACACAAGGGGTTCATGCACCTAAGTGGTTTGTTGTTGACGCAAAAGATCAGGTCGTTGGGCGTCTTGCTACCGTTTTAGCTCGAGTTTTGATCGGAAAGCACAAGCCTACTTATACGAAGCATGCTGATACAGGTGATTTTGTCGTCGTTTTAAACGCAGATCAAGTTGTTTTTACTCGAAATAAGTGGAATGATAAGCTTTATCGGGATCATACAGGCTATGTCGGTGGTTTAAAAACGAAAACTGCTCGGGAAATGTTGGAGCGGCATCCAGAAGAAATTTTAAGGCTTGCTGTATGGGGAATGATGAACAAGTCCAGTTTAGCTCGTCACCAGATGAAAAAACTAAAAATTTATATTGGGTCTGAGCATCCT
Organism: Oligoflexia bacterium; assembly: GCA_903935335.1. Taxonomy (GTDB): domain Bacteria; phylum Bdellovibrionota; class UBA1018; order UBA1018; family UBA1018; genus CAIZRG01. Next base: position 111,154 of record CAIZRG010000051.1, on the reverse strand, counting down.
CATAGTGCTCAGCTTCCTCAACCACTTCCTGCAGGCGCCATTCGGCATACTGTAGTTTCAAGGCCTAAGAAAAAAATCAATTGATCCGAAGTGGTCAAGGCTTCACTCAGACTGAGTAAGGAGAGATTTTAAAGTATGGAAAAGCAACAGCATAAAGTGGGGAAGAGAAAAAACGCAATTGCCCGGATTTATATCCGTCCTCGTGCAGGAGATCAGGGTGTGATTCGTGTCAATGATCGATCATTTGAGGATTATTTCCCTCGACCAACTGCTCGTATGCTCATCATGCAGCCTTTAGAGTTGACCTCAACGGTAGGTCAGTTTGATATTTCTGTTAATGTAGGAGGCGGCGGTCTTTCAGGTCAGGCTGGTGCTGTGAAGCATGGAATTTCTCGTGCTCTTTTAATTGTTGACCCAAGTTTTCGTCCTATTTTAAAAAAAGCAGGGCATTTGACTCGTGATTCCAGAGAAGTTGAGCGTAAAAAGTATGGCTTGGCTGGAGCACGGCGACGTTATCAATACTCCAAACGTTAATTTTTATTTTTGACTTTAGATTTAAGGCTTCTGTCAGTTACCTTATATTATAGGAAGGGAAAGCTGCTAGGGGTCGTCTATGGTTTGGACTACATATAAAGAAAAAATTAAAAAATTATCTCAGCGGATAGTTGACGCCCAAAAGCCAATTCGAATCCTGGATGCCATCAAATGGGATTCCTCGATTGAAGAAGAGTTGAAAAAGGGAAAATTTCGGCATATGCCGAAATTGGGTGTTTCATACTATCAAAAACTGGATCTTGGATTTAATTCTTCACAGAAACTTGAGGAACTTCAGGAGTTATCTAGGGATATTGAAACAACACTGGGTCAAGAGGATCCTTTGACCCCAATGCTCTTAGAAGTAGTTCATCAATATCAAAATGTGGTCCATTTATTGCTGGCGCGTGGGACAAAAAAATTTTGGGAGTATAGTCGTACCCTCTATGGTTCTCCTAGAGATAAGTTTTTTGATGGTAAGAACACTATTTTTGAATTAGGGCAATTGCTCTATTCTATTTTAAATGGAATTGAAGAGCGGGTTTTGGGTCCCTCTCGTCCTGAAGATCTGGATGCGAAAGATGTGGTAGAAACTTTAAATCAAAGATTTAAGTCTTATTTTTCTGATCATTCAGTTTTGGCAAAAATTTCAGATGGGATTTTAGCAGATGCTTCTGCTGGGGGTGATTCTGTTAAAATTAAAGAAGGATCTAAGTTTTCTTCTCGGGACGTAGATATTTTAGAAGTCCACGAAGGCTGGGTCCATGTGGGAACAACACAAAATGGAAATCACCAGCACGTTGCAAAATGGTTGTCTAAAGGTCCACCCAGGTGCTCAGCCACTCAAGAGGGTTTGGCTGTTATTATGGAAATTTTCACCTTTCGGTCCTATCCCAAAAGAGCAAAAGTCATTAATGATCGAATTCTCGGGATTGTCAAAGCAGAAGATGGGGCTAATCTCCTGGAAATTATTGAATTCTATAGAACTGAAGGATACTCTGAAGAAGAGGCTTTAACCAGTGCTCAACGAATTTTTCGTGGTGGACTTATTGAAGGGGGTGCGCCATTTACTAAAGATATTTCTTATTGCCTTGGGTTTATTGAGAATTATAATTTTATGCGGGCTGCAATTCGAGCTGGAAAACCACAAGTAATCCCATTTCTTTTTGCAGGAAAGTTGAGTGTTCATGACATTCCAGTTCTTTATCAAAAACATTTAGAGGGGATTATTGATGCTCCAAAGTATTTGCCACCTCAGTTTTCAGATTTAAATGGAGTAGCTGTTTGGATGAGTTTTTCTAGTTTTCTAAACATGGTAGATTTAAGCAGAATTCAGGAGCATTACAATAAACTGTTTGATACATATTTATAAATTATTCAGAGAGGATTTTATTATGAGTATAAAAGCAAGAACAATGAACGTATCTCTCGCTGTAATGAGTATTTTTTTTAGTTTAGGATTAAAAGAATCGAACGGGAAAAATATTGCTACTGTAAATGGAAAATTAATTACTCAGCAGGAGCTTAATTTGTCGTTGACTGCATTAAATGAAGGATTAAAAAAAAAATATTTAAATGATATTGACTTTAGAAAAGAAGCTATTTCAAATATCATTGATCTTGAGGTTCTTGCTCAAGAGGCTGAAAAATTAAAACTTAGTGAAGATCCCTTCTTTAGAGATAGTCTATCGCTTTATCGGAAAAAAATGTTGGCAAACTTACTTTTAGAAAAAGAAATATCCTTAAAACTTACAGAAAAAGAAGTTAAAGAGTATTATCAAATCCATCGTGATATTTTTAGTACAGATCAAGTTCATGTTCAGCATCTTTTAGTTAAAGATCAGGATGAGGCAAAAAGATTATTAGCTTTGTCAAAAGACTCTAAGAACGACTTTCAAGAATTGGCTGAAAGGTACTCCATTGATCCAGCGGCTAAAAATAATCGAGGAGATCTTGGGTTTATTACTCATGATCTAATGGATCCTGAGTTTACTCGTGTAGCTTTTAGTACTTTACCAGGGCAGGTGGTGGGTCCTGTTCATACTCTTTTAGGTTATCATTTGATTAAGGTCATTCAGAAAAAAATAGGGAAGCCTCTTGAGTTTGCTGAAGTTGAGCTTCAAGTAAAAATGGCTCTTCGTGAAGAGTTGATTCGAGGTTATAAGGCTAAAATGCGTAGACAAGCAAAGATTGAAGTTCACGATCAAGCTGTTTTAGAGAATTGAGATTCTCAAAAAGATGAGGTGTAGACACAGAAAAGTTCTTACGCTACCTATTTATGGCAAACCCTGGGAATCGAGCAAACCATGCCCTGAGCTTGAACCATCGTCTATAGCGTTCAAGATAATAAATAAGGTATTATTCGATTAGCCTACAATAGGTATTGGTCGCAGGGGCTTCTCAGATGTAAACAAGGGTTTACTCGGCTAAACAGTAGGTTTGACTTCAAAGTGGCAGTGAAGATAACCTTAACTTGTTTATTTTCAAATTTTTTTAATGGGAGGCTTTTCTGTTGCTCTATGGTTGACTATTTTTTATTGCTAATTCGCCTCAGTACAACCTTCTTTTGAACTCACTTTGCGCTTCTTAGGATCGCTCAGCATTTCTGCCACTTCATTATAATCATCTTGTTGAGCAAGATAAAGAGCAGTTCTTCCATAAGTGTCCTGCGTATTAACATTAGCCCCAGCTTCAAGCAGTTTTTTAACTATAGATAGATAATCACCTAGAGCTGCCCAATGAAGAGCAGTCATTCCACCAGTGTCCTGGGCATTAACATTAGCTCCAGCCTCAACCAGTGTGTTAACTATAGAGGGATAACCTAAGCTAGCTGCTATACAAAGAGCAGTTCTTCCATAAGTATCCTGCATATTAACATTAGCCCCAGACTTAATTAGTTTTTTAGTTATAGAAGTATAACCTTTCTCAGCTGCGTAATGAAGCGCATTCACTTGATCAGTGTCCTGCGCATTAGGATTTGCTCCGTTATCTAAGGCAGTCTCGACTCCGTCCTGGTCATTAGTTTGTACAGCCAGAATCAGCTGCGCATTCAACTCTGATTGTGGTGCAGCAAAACTCTGATTTTCTAAATTTACCAGGGAGGCACAAAGGAAAATAAGTAGTACAGATTTTAATCGGCAGAAAAAATGCATCGAAAAGGACCTTTCTTGGATGAGGATAAAGATATAATAATGAGTAACTAAAGTTTAGTGCTTATCCAATCAAGCAATTAAAAAAAATTTTTTATTCTGGCTCAGAGTGGACATCTAAGAAAATTTTTAGCTTAATAGAAAGTCACCTCGTGCTGGATTTTCCAAATCCTTTTTCCATAGATCAAAAACTTCATTGAAACTCCTTTAATTGAAGGTATTCTTAAGTCTAATCCAGGACTCAAGAAGCTGATGATCTGTTTTAAGAACAGATATATTGTTCTGTCTTTCTATATACTGATGGTCTATTTTTTCCAAGATCTACTCACTAAAAAAATATTAAAGTTTTAAAAATAGTCTCGTGCATTGATTCTATATTTTTCTAGTTTTCTAAGAAGAGTCTTCTTTGGGATATTTGCGTGCAGAGCGGTTTGGTTAATTCTACCTTTGAATTTTTTTAATGCACTCATCAAGAATTGTTTTTCAAATTCTTCTTTGTTTGCTTGGAAATCTAACCGATTGATATCGAGTTTAAATCCAGCACTTGGGTTTATTGCTGCGTTCATTTGGAGGGTGGAGGGAGAAGAGGTTGAGCTTTTAAAAGGATCAACTTGGAGTCTTTCAAAATTTAAAATTGTACCTTTGGCTTTGGCTCTAGACAAGTGGGCTAAGGAGTCGGGAAGACTTGAAATGGTAATGGCAGGAGTAGTTTCGATGACAAAAGCATGTTCAATAACATTTTCCAACTCTCGAATATTTCCTGGCCAAGAATGTAATTTAATGACTTCCATTGCCTCAATTGAAATATGGGTGATATTTTTATGATATTGTTGATTAAATTTTTCAATAAAGTATTTAGCTAAAACTTCAATATCGTTTTTTCTTTCTCTGAGTGGAGGGAGTTGAATGGGCAAAACATTAAGACGGTAAAATAAGTCTTCTCGAAAATAATTTTTTCTGATCATTTCTTCTAAATTTCTGTTTGTTGCTGCTACGATACGCAGATTAACTTCTGCTTCACGATTTGATCCAATAGGGGTAAATTTTTTCTCTTGTAATGCTCTTAGGAGTTTAACTTGCATTCCTGAAGAAATATCTCCAATTTCATCTAAAAAAAGAGTACCCCCATCTGCATATTGAAATTTCCCAATTTTTCTTGAATCAGCTCCTGTAAAAGCGCCTTTTTCATGACCAAAAAATTCACTTTCGATTAAATTTTCTGGAATAGCTGAGCAGTTGATGGTCACAAACCGATTATCTTTTCTTGGGCTATTGAAATGAAGAGCTTGCGCGACTAATTCTTTTCCTGTCCCACTTTCACCTCGGATTAGAACTGCTGTGTCCACTCGAGATAATTTATCAATAACACTGAAAATTCGCTTCATTTCAGTGCTTTGTCCAATAAAGTCAGTTCCGTTAGGAAGCTTAAAGACAGGAGCTGATAAAGTCATGTCTCGAATCATATGCTTGGCACGTAAAGCTTTATCTACTAAATAAACTAAATTTTCAGCTTTAATAGGTTTTTCAAGATAATTATAAGCTCCTTCTTTAGTTGCTGCAACTGCGTCTCTTATATTAGAAAAAGCAGTGAGTATAATCACAATAATAGATGGGTCATGTGCTTTAATCTCTTTGAGAGCTTCAATTCCAGAAAATTTTGGCATATTGACATCCAGCAGAACAAGATCGTAATAACCTGCTCGAACTCGGTTAATGCTTTCTTCCCCATCTTTGGCTTGATCAACTAAGTAATGATTTTCTGATAATGCTGAAGATACAGATAGTCTTAGGTCTGCATCATCATCTACAACAAGTATTTTAAACATGGATCATCTCCTCTGTAGCATAAATTGGTAAATAAATCTTAAATATGCTGCCTTGGTCTTTCTTGCTCTCTACCTCGACAGTCCCATGGTGTGCTTCAATGAAGTATTTTGTTAAATACAGACCTAAACCAGTTCCTGTGATCGTAGTGGTGGTGTCATTTTTTGCTCGATAGAAGCGGGTAAATAAATTTTTACATTCTTCTTGTGTCATTCCAATCCCTTGGTCTTTAATTAAAATTTCAACTTTATTATTTTTCTCTTGGGACTTAATAAAAATTTTAGAGCCTATTTTAGAATATTTTATAGCATTATCAATCAAATTATTTAAAACTTTTGAAATAAGTGAAGAATCAATTTTGACCGGAAATAAGGGTTCTAGTTCATATTGAATTTCTATTTTTCTCGCTCGTGCTTGCGCTTGGAATCCTGTAATTGTTCTTTCAATGAGTTGGTTGAGATCTTTTGATTCGAGCTGGATCTGTAATGCATTGGATTCTACTTGACTCAGTTCTAAGATACTTGAAATGAAGTGATTCAGTTCTTCAGTTGCCATAAAAATATGATGAATTGTTTTTTTATCTTTTGGAAGTAAACGTTCTGTTGTGTTTCTGAGTAAGACTTCAGCTAATCCTTGGATTCTGGCTACAGGTGTTTTGAGATCATGAGTGACGAGCGAGAGAAAATTAGTTTTTAATTCCTCAACTTGAGTGAGAAGGTTGTTTTTTTTCTGATATTCCCACCTTTTTTTATATTCTTTTATTAATCTGTAAGGAATAGTTAGATAATATGCAACAAAAATGCCGACAAGGGGTTGGCTTTCTCGAATCCATATGTTTTTTATTTGAAAGAGTGCTTGATTGATGAGGATAAAAGCAAGAGAGAGAAAGAAAGTAGCAAAGACACCATAAACAGGAGTCGAAGTCATGATCCACCACAAAACACTGGTCGTGACTACAAAGGTAACAATCCAATTTACTAGTTGAGGGGCTCTTTTAATTCCATTTTGATGAATCACTGAATCCAGTATATTGGCGTGAATGGTGAGTTTTGGATTTGTAAAAGAATTTTTAGAATAAGGAGTGAAAGCAAAGTCTGAAGAATCGTCTGAGGAGAGTGTGCCGACTAAAATAATTTTTTGATTGAGGCTACCTGGAGGAATTCGGTGATTTAAAACATCAATAAAAGAGTGCCTAGGGTAAGAGAATTCAGATTTTTTTTTAGGATTAATCACAGTACTGCCATGGTATCGAAAGAAAAAATAGTTTCCGTCTACTTGAGAAACATAGAAGTTTCCGCTGGGCAGCTCATCTTGATGAATAAGCCCCAATTGTTTGGCCAATAGTAGATGAAATGCAGGTTTATCGTCAAGAGTGAGTAAGGCTCGACGAGTAATTTTATCTTCTGAAAAGACGTTGCCGTCTTTATGAAGAACTGCCACAGCGTGCTCAAGTGTGTTCAGAGGAAAGGGTGGAAGGGTTTCTCCTGTCACATCAAAAGGTGTACCTAGAAGAAAGATTGTACCCTTGGATTCTATTCGCTTTGCTGTTTGATGAAACCGGGCTGCCCACCCTGCTTTGAAAACTTCTGGATTGACTTGGTTGACATGATTCATGTCAATTAAGTATCCGATTGCTTTTGGGTTATTTCCTTCTAAGACTTCTAGAAGTTGAACGTGAAAATCAAGAGTCAATGGTGAAAACTCATTCAGTTCCTTGGTGGTTGCATCATCGAGTGTGATTAGGACGATATTGGGGTCAGGAGAGTTTTGATACCCTCGAGAGACTCTAAGATCGTAGAGGTTGGCTTCTAAAAAGTTAAAATCCAAATTAAAAAGTGAGAATGTGAGACTCGTTGACCCTATTAAAAGAATGAGAGGTTGTTCAAACTTTTTAATCCAATTTTTTGTTTTCTTCCATAACATGAATCTATTGCTCATGCAGGTAACCCCCGATAGCCTTATAGCAGATGAACAGAGATAGTGCTCCAGGAAATGTTTTTGGAAGCTCTAGGTCCTTAGATGATCTGAGTGGAGCTCTTAGTTTTGAAAGACTTGAGAGTAAAGTTGAGACGGGATAAGTTCTATGAGAAGATCATCGCCCAGACGGGATGTTGAAACGAGTTGAAATTTCTCAGATTCTTGGAGGAGTCTGTGGGTATAGATCCGATTTTTTAATCCTCCAGTGATTTTTGGACTGATGATGACATGGAGAAGATCTGCAAGTCCAGAATTTAAGAAAGAAGTCAAAGTTTTTGGGCCCCCTTCAATCATCACGCTTTGAAGTGGGTGACCCAATGCTTTTGTCACTTCCGCTCCTGCAAACAAGTTGATCAGCTCTGAAAGCAGATGAGTTCCAGGTAGTTTGAGTAGGATAATATTTTTTTGTCTTTCGATCCAAGGTGAAGGGTAAAGGTTGAGAGTGGATTCGAGTGTAATATAAACGACAGTTCGACTTTCTGAAAAAGTACGATCTTTGAGTCGTTTCTGAGCGGCGACGTCCAATTTGAGGCAAAGTCCTTGAGGGTCAAACACCATAGGTAAAGGTTGAGCCAGGGGTTGAGATGGATCAAGATGAGCACAGTTTCGGGCAGTGAGTTGAGGTGCATCCGTGAGTACTGTTTGTCCCCCCACTAGAATGGCATCGTATCGTTGTCTCAACCAATGGGTGTAAGCTCTTGCACAATCCCCCGAAATCCATTGAGAGTGAAAAGAGTCATCTGTGAGTTGACCATCTAAGGTCTGAGCCCATTTTAATGCAATGACAGGTCTCTTTAGGGTTTGGTAAGCAAAGAAGGGAAAATTCCATGCCGTTGATTCAGCCTTAAATGGTCCTAGCTCTACCTCTTTACCCGCTTCCTGAAGTTTTTTAATTCCAGCTCCCCTCACTAAAGGATTAGGGTCAAACCGGGCAATGACCACTCGCTTTATTTCTGAAGCTATCAATAAATCAACGCAGGGAGGTTGGTTCCCTTGATGGCTACATGGCTCTAGCGTGATGTAAGCTGTGCTACCCACCCATTGAGAAAAGCCGTGAAGTTGATTGAAAGCATCCCGTTCAGCATGACATCCAGGATAGGCTTGAGTATGTCCTCTAGCTATTTCTGTACCTGAAGAATCAACTAAAACACATCCTACCGTTGGATTGGGGTTAGAGATGCCTATACCTAAAAGAGACTCTTTGAACGCTTGAAGCATCCAGTATTCGTCACTTCCATACTGAGGTTTGCTGAACTCAGAAACCCGTTGAGTCTTCAGTAAGAACTCAGGCAGAATGAAATGAAGCGGTCCTCCAAATGCAAATCCGTCTTGTAGACCTATCGTCATGAATTTAGTGCGTTCGGAGCATTTTTTGAACCTCATCGACGTGTTCAGTTTCTTGCCGAACAAATTCTCTGGCCATTTCTTCTAGAGCGATATCTTCTCCTGCAAGATGAGCAAGTTTTTTATAGAGAGATAAAGTCGCTTGTTCAAAATCTAAACTTTCTTGCAGAATTTGATCGACAGAATGAAGATTTGTTTCTTCTATTCGTGTAGTGGCCAGAGGGGGGTGTTCCCCTAAGGAAGTGATTTTTTCTCCAATCAAGGTTGCATGAGACATACTCTCTTGAGCTTGGCTACGAAACCACTTTTGAATAGGTATTCGGTTGTGACCCATGATCATAAAAGAATAATGAAGATATCGAATAATTCCAGACATTTCAGATTGAAAAATTTGGACTAAACATTCAGTAATTTCAGAGCGAATTATTTTCTTTGAATCACTAGGTTTCATATCCATAAAAAGGGTTCCTTTGTATTGTAGTTGTGATTACTGGATTCAAACCATATTTTTAGAAATGAAGAAAGAAAAATCAGACTTTATTTTGGGAAATGCTTGCGTAGAGTAGTGCCTAAGTCTTGGATGACAAGGGCAATAGCTCTTTCACTTTGAGTTGATCTCAGATTTTCTTGAAGTTTCTCTCCTATAGATTTCCAGAAATGAGAGCCGACGGCATGATTAATTTTATAGTCTCCTAGAATCGCAAATTTTCTGCATTTTAAATTTAAATAAATCAAAATTGTATTGTGGTGAAGATTTTTTGATAATCCGAAGCAGCTAAATAGAGTGTTTGCTCGTCGGTAAGGGTTGGGCTCTATCCATCTTTGAGAAAGATGAACTCGGATTTGACCAGTAGTGCCCTGCTCAGCTTCAGTAATGGCAGCTAGAATGGGTGATAGCATTCAGGAAAGGTCCTTTCATAGAGGTATTCTACAGAGGGTTACCACTGACCTACAGTTCCTCCTCGGTCGTTGGCTCGATGATTGGAGTCATGATTTTTCAAAATACATCTATTTTTTATAGATTTCCATAAAGACGGCCTAAACCAACTGTCTTTTGTAAAATGTGCTTCCCGGGATAGAAGATGAAAAAGAGTAAGCAAGAGAAGGACAGCCCCAAAGAAGAGAAAAAGTGGGGGCCATTCAATTTGAGCTGAGGGGAAATCCTCCTCTTGAAGAAATATGGGTGTTTTTCCACTTTGGATGACTGGACTGTTTAGAAGCTCAAGAATTTCAAAAATGCATTCTCTCAAGGACCCTAAGTAAAAGAGCGAATTACTTTTTTTAACTTGAATCTTAGAAGTGATTGCGTTGCTGACTGAGTCGGTGAGTATAGAGGATAAACCCAGTCCAGCTTCTAATTTTGTTTTTTTTTGTTCAAGATAAATAGCAAGTAAAAGACCCTTTCCAGTATCCCGTTTTTTTATTTTCCATTTTAAAAAAATCTGGTGGGTTCGATCTTCGAGGGATTGATTGCCTAGAGTTTTAAAAATTCCAATGAGGCATTGTTCTCCTGTGAGGTGGTCGTGCTCAATGAGAAGAGACTCTAGCAAGCGAAGCATCTTTGGACTCAAAATGTGCAATTCATCAAAGACATAGGAGTTAGGTCTTTCAGGGATCGGATCAGGAGGACTCATTTTTTCAGGTTTGCAACCTATGAAGTTGAATAGTGCAATCCAAATTCCAATAACAAGAATGCATTTTAATGAAAGCCAATGGAGCATTGTCCTTCATTATTCTGAAATCGAGTAGAATGCCTATGAATTTTTTTAAAACAGGTTTGACTCAGGGTATCTTTTTTTAAGATTCGAAAGTAGTCTTATCATTCTCCAAGAGTGATTTAAGGGAGATTCTGTGGTTTTTTGCTTCATAGGGTATTTATTTTTTATCCCAGTGGTTCAAGCTCACTCTCAAGCCGACTATGAACTCCCTCTGGTTGTGAAATTAGGTGCCACGGAGGAGGTGGTACAACAGGATTTTGCGGTACCTGCTCAAACGGGGGTGACTTCTTTAAACTCTGGAAGCGGTTTTTTGCAAAACACTCTTCAAAATCAACTTGCAGTTCCTATGACAACCAGTGGAAAGCCTGGGAATTTAGCTCAAATGAGGGGGGTGGGTTTGTCATCCGAAGAGGTTGATGTACAGGCTTTTGGGGTTTCGCTGAATTCTCCTCAAGGAGGAGGATTTGATTTGTCTATTTTTCCTCAGTTTTTGTGGTCTTCTTATCAATATCAATCAGGGCCTGTCTTAAATTCTCTCAATTCTTCTGCTTCCACTGCAAGTTTGAGGCTTGTATCCTGGACTGAAGAAGCGATTACTCAGTCTGGTTTTATAGGGCGATGGACTGAGTTTTATTCAACTACGGGTCTCAATCAGATTTCAGTAGCTGCAAAGGGAAAAAACACAGCTTTGGTAGCAGGCTATTCGAGTGTCAGGGTTGTGGGACCTAGTGGAGGGCTCAGTAGTCGCTGGGGAGAAGGAACCTATTTAGGGTCTTTGCACCTGCTGGCGACTGACTTAACTGCTGAAACACCGGGTTCAACGAGTTGGCCTACTCCTCAAACTCGAATGCATACTTTCCGAGTCATTCCAGTTCTTCAGAATGATTTTCAATGGAGAAAAAATCATTTTTTAAAAACGAGTCTTTTTTTTGATTATTCATCCCTTAATCAATTTAATTCTGAAGATCCCCTTGTGTCTTTTTCTGATCAGTCGCGATCGACCCAATGGGGTTTAGAAACAGCTTATGGGGTCGATCAGTGGAAGATCAGTGGGAGTGGTAGAAAAGCAGATTATGTGTCTAATGATTTTCAAACGACCTCACAAGGGACTGGCAATTTTCAGTTCTCAAGAGTGATGGACTTAGGATTCCTATCGTTTGAACCTATGATTCAAGGGATTTGGATCACGGACTATGGTTTTTATCCCCAAGGAAGCGTTGGGGCAAGGGTGGAGTGTGAGAAGGGTAGGCAGTTGTTCTACTCTCGAATGACCTATTCTAAACAAATCCCAACTTTATTGGATCGTTACTCAAACTTCACTAGTTTTAAGGGAAATCCAAACCTCAAGGCTGAAACTGACTGGACTGCAGTTTTAGGTTGGCAGAGAAAGACGAGGGGAGCTGAGCTATCTATTCAATTTTATGGTCAGCTTCGAAAAGATCCCCGAGTTTTAAAAGCCGCAAGCGCCTATAATCTGGATAGTGCTACTGTTGTTGCTTTGAGCAGTAATGGAAAAATAAGACTCAGCTCTGCTCTTGACATCACGAATAAGATGACTCTATCGGACTCTCATCTTTCTGAGCTTCAGACCTCGTTTCCTTATGTGCCTGCTTTAATGAATATTTTGGGTATGTGTTTACATTCAAACCAAGAATTGAGATTTTGGGAGCTTTCTGTTTTTGCTCGTTACGTCAGTTCTCAGCTCTATCAAGTATCTTCTTTAGATAGGCTCCCTTCTTATTTGTCACTCGATTTAGGAATGAGTTGGTTTATGGGTGGAGGAATCACTCTGTCTGGGCGAGTGGAAAACAGTTTAAATCGATCCATTGAGATGATCCAGGGGTATCCTTTTGGGAGAAGTTTTTCGGCATTATTGGTTGGAGAAATTTAAAGATTTTAAGGGGGTTCAGTATTGAATCTCCTTATTGAATCTCCTAGAATCTTTGTTAGATTGCGCAACGAGCTAATTTTTAAGAGGAGTTCTAGAGTGAGAAAAAAAACTCGATTCTTTTGGATTTCTATATTTACGTTTTTCTTGCTGACTCTCTCGAAGCCTTCTAGAGCTACTTTTCAGCCGATTTATCAGTCAACTTTAAGTCAATTAGATAAAGAATATATCGAATATTCAAAAAAACTTGTTTTTGAATATGAAAATTTCCTTGAATCTCTTCCAAATGAAAGTAAAATATATTTACTTTCTCAGTTAAGAATGATTCATGAACAATATAACTTAGAATTAAAAAGTATAGCTCAAAATTTCAATGAAAAAAAAATAAAAATTCTTAATAACATTGATAAATATCAAGCTGAAATTTTAAATTTAAATCAAAAAATTTATTTTTATAAAGAAGATGATGGCTGTATTAATTCTCAAGATATAAAAGTTCTATCCCCTTTAGAAGAAGAGAAGTATTTTATATCTAAATCTCTTAGACAGAAGATCAATCATTTTTTTCAGAAATTAAAAAAATTTAAACGAGACTTAAAACAGCTTAACAATTTTGATAGGGGGATGCAGTTAGAAAAACGGTTTGCTAGAGAAATTTTAAAAATTAAAGACGAATTTAATACTTATCTTGAGGAAAAAAAGAAGGAACTTGAACTTGAAATTGATTCTTTCAGTTTAGAAATTTTTGAATTTATTGTGTTTTTGTCTGATAAGAAAAATTTATTTCAAAACATAGAAAAGAAAATTTCTGAAAATACAGAAATGCATCAAGTTTACTATTCTCTTGTAAGGCATTTAATCGACTCTTCTTTGAATTTACTTAAAAGCTATTCTAATATTTATTTTAATCTAAAAAAAACACCCATTCAAGATATTGATCTTACGCTTTTTAATGAATTCGAAAAACATAAAAAAGATTATGAGATGGCTTATGAAAGATTTGAAAACTCATGGCTTCATGTTGATAACTCAGATGGAAAAATAATTGAAGAGTTTTTTAATTTTATTAAAAATTTATTAAATAAAAATAGATTAATTCAATTTCATAAAAATAAATTTTTTGAATCAAAGGAAAAAATTGAATTAAGTTTGTGTTTAAGAAAGTCTTCGATCTGCAGGAGCATAAATCATTTTCAAAGTAATTATTTAAAGACAAAAGAAGAATTTTCTAAAAAAGAACAACAGTTAGATTTAACGTTAAGTTCAGATTATTCTAATAAATATAAAAAATTTTCTAAATTTTTAAATATATGGTTAAGAAAAAACAAGGACATAAAGACAGCTGAATTTGTTGTCGAACAACTTTGGGAGATGGCGTTAGGTCCTCAAGGAATTGAGATTCTTGAGTTGATGGAAATTTTTTTATATAAAAACAAAATATTAGAAATTATTCAAAATTTAAATCAAAAAAAAGAAAAAATATTAAAGATCAAAGAAGAGCTTTTAAAAGTTGAAAAAATTTTTTTCGAAGAGTGTGATCAAAAATATCAAATTTTTCAAGCTCGAAAACACGAGCTTTTATCTTACTTTAATCCTCAATTTAGTGAGCTTTTTAAGATTTATCAAAAAAAAATAAAACTTGCTGAAACTGAAAAAAAAATCTTGTCAAAGATACTTTCATCACAATCCAAACAATCTAAAGATCAAGAAAACTTAAAGAGTAGAGTAAGAAATTATCAGAGAAGCGTTGAAGAGCTAGAAACACAAGTGAAAGAATTTAAAACTACTGAGAAAAGAGAATATATTGAGTTTTCTTCATTTTTCAATTTCGTTCGAAATTTTAAGAGAGATCCGATTCAAAGAGAGTTGAAGTTGGAAAGCTATCAGGGTCAGAAAGTCGTTGAGCACCTCATTGTTTCTGTTTCTGATAAGAGAGCTTTAGCATCCAGTTGGTATCGGTCACTGGCTCAAAATCAAGCTGTTTTTGATTGGAGGAATGTAAGTCATGTATCGGAAGCGTTTGGTTCTAGTCTGAGTGAGAGTGAGTTTGATGAGTTTAAAGAAGCTCTTTTTGTCAAATCTATGGAGTCCATGAGCTGTCATTTCTATTTAGCAAAATTGGAAAATGGTCAATCAGCCTATCTGGTGGAGCTTTTAGGGGAGTTTTACTGGATTACTTCTACTGGAGAGCTTGAGGTGGTATCTTCTGAGTTTTCCGTGGATACTCTTTTTAGGGTAGATTCGTATCAAGTCAAAGAGGAAGTTGGGTGGGAGTGACTCAAAACCCAATCTCTCTGATTTTTCAGTTGATTCTATGCTTTAAGATCGGTACAAAAGAGAGCATTTCGCACACTCTGGTCGTTCGTGGTTCCAGCAAGAGCTGGTTATCTAGAGTGGAGGGAGGCTTTTTTCAGGTCAAGAGGGGTTCTTGATTGGAAAAGCTTCATAAACCGCGGTAAGTCTTTGTCACGCAGTCGCGTCGTGATGTCTTCCGCACTATTTCTTAATCAGTTAAAGGAGTTTTTCATGCCTGCAGTGACAATGCGAGAGCTTTTAGAGTCAGGGGTCCATTTTGGTCATCAGACCCGTCGTTGGAATCCAAAAATGAAGCCTTATGTATTTGGAGCCAGAAACGGAATTTACATCATCGATCTTCAAAAGACGGTCGATCAAACTCGAGCCGCTTGTATTTTTGCGGCTAAGGTAACAGCAGAAGGCAAGAAGGTTCTTTTTGTTGGGACTAAAAAGCAAGCCAAGGAAGTGATTGAAGAGGAAGCAAAAAGAGCTGGGATGTATTATGTGACCAACCGGTGGTTGGGTGGGATGTTGACTAATTACCAAACAGTCAAAGCTTCGATTGATCGTCTTAAGAAGATTGAAGCACTTAAAATTTCTCCTGAGTGGGATGAAACACCTAAAAAAGAGCAGTCCCGATATGATCGAGAGCTTGAAAACCTGAAAAAATCATTAGGTGGAATTCAGGATATGAAAAAGCTCCCTGGGGCTATTTTTGTTGTTGATACTGAAAAAGAACATATTGCTGTGAAAGAAGCTAAGAAGCTTGGGATTCCAACCATTGCGGTTGTGGATACCAATTGTGATCCCTCGAATATTACTTATGTAATCCCGGGGAACGATGATGCAATTCGAAGCATTCGTCTCTTTGCTCGGTTGATTTCAGATAGTTGCTTAGAAGGGGTAAAGACTTATCAAGAAAAGCTTCGTGCTCAGGAAACGGCTGCTGAGGGCAAAGAAGAAACTGAATTTGAGAAAAAGGTTTCAAGATTTGAAGGAGATATTGACCTTCAAGGTATTGATGAAGCTGATCTTGAGGCTCAAGAAGAGGAGTCAGAATTGACTGGAGAGGAGCCAGTTGTTGCTCAGGCTGCCCCCGAAAGTCTAGCTTTAACAGCGACCGACAAACCAGTGAAAAAACTGAAAAAAGTGCTGAAAGGAGAGTAGTTTTATGGAAATTTCAGCAGGATTAGTCAAAGACCTCAGGGAAAAAACCGGTGCTGGGATGATGGACTGTAAAAAAGCCCTAACAGAGACGGCCGGTAATTTTGAAAAAGCCATTGAGTATCTCCGGAAAAAAGGGGTTGCTTCTGCTGCAAAAAAGGCAGGGAGGCTCACTAAAGAGGGGGCAGTTTCTTCTTATATTCATGGAGAGGGAAAAGTCGGTGTTCTTTTGGAAGTCAATTGTGAAACCGATTTTGTGGCTCGCACCGATCAGTTTCGACATTTTGTCAAAGATGTTGCTATGCACATTGCTGCTGCTAGTCCTCAATGGGTCAGATCAGAAGAGGTATCTGCAGAAGTTCTGGCTAAAGAAAAGGAGATCGCAATTGCTCAAATGCAATCTTCAGGGAAACCTGTAGCCGTCATTGAAAAAATTGCAGAAGGGAAGATCAAGAAGTTTTTTGAAGATCACTGTTTGCTTCATCAAGCTTTTGTGAAGGATCCCAGTAAAACCATTGAACAGCTCTTAAAAGAGACGATTGCAACGCTTGGGGAGAATCTATCGATTCGGCGATTTGCTCGGTTTGCTTTGGGTGAAGGAATAAAAGATGATTCATCTTCTCCGTCAGAGTAGATTAAGATGAGTACGTCTTTAGGGGGCTTGCGGGGTGGCCCTTATTCTCGTATTTTGCTCAAACTTTCTGGTGAGGCCTTAGCGGGTCAGGCTGGATATGGGATCGATATGGATGTTCTGAAGGTTTTGGCTTCAGAGATTAGAAGTATTGGAACCAAAGGAGTTCAGATTGGAATTGTGATTGGGGGTGGAAACATCTTTCGAGGAATTCGAGGGGCGACTCAAGGGATGGATCGTGCATCAGCAGACTATATGGGAATGCTTGCTACAGTATTGAACTGTCTTGCACTACAAGATGCTTTAGAGCACGAAGGAGTTCATACTCGAGTCCAATCTGCTATTGAGATGCAGGAGTTGGCCGAACCCTATATTCGAAGAAGAGCGATCCGGCATTTAGAAAAGAATCGGGTCGTTATTTTTGGGGGTGGGACAGGAAACCCCTATTTTACTACTGACACAACAGCTGCGCTCAGAGCTATGGAGATTGGAGCTAAAGTTGTGTTGAAAGCCACCCGAGTGGATGGGATCTATGATGCAGATCCTTATGAGAATCCCAATGCAAAGCGATTTGATGAAGTATCTTATTTGGAGGTTCTTCAGAGAGGGTTGAAAGTCATGGATTCAACAGCCATTTCTTTATGCATGGATAATCAACTGCCTATTATTGTGTTTGATCTCAATCAGAGGGGTGCATTAGAGGCTGTGGTTGATGGAAGACCAGTTGGAACCCTTGTAAAATAGGGGTTCAGAAATTAAGGAGAATAAAATGTCAAAAGCAGTTCTAGACTCAATGACTCAGAGTATGGATAAGAGTCTCCAGTCATTGAAAGCAGAATTGGCGAAAGTGCGAACAGGACGAGCATCAACTGCTTTAGTTGATACAGTTCATGTTCAATACTACGGTTCGAGTGTTCCTTTAAATCAGGTGGCGAATATTACTACACCCGATTCCAGAACCATTCAAGTCTCTCCTTGGGAGGCGGGTGTGATTGGAGCAATTGAAAAAGCTATTTTAGCTGCTAACTTAGGTTTGACTCCTCAAAGTGATGGGAAAATCATTCGGATTCCATTGCCACTTTTGACCGAGGAGCGTCGAAAGGATATGGTGAAGCTCGTTAAAAAAATGGGAGAAGAAGCAAAAGTAGGGGTTCGGAATCATCGACGTGATGGGAATGAAGAGTTGAAAAAACTTGAAAAAGCTAAGACTCTTTCTGAAGATGATATAAAGAAAGCAATGGATCAAGTTCAAAAGAAGACTGATGAAAAAGTCGCTGAAGTGGATAAAATCATTGCTTCGAAAGAAAAAGAAATCATGACAATCTGAGCACTCAGTGGTGTTATCGATTCCTAGGCACATTGCCATAATTATGGATGGAAATGGACGTTGGGCCCAGAGAAGGGGTCGTCCTCGTGTTTTTGGACACGTCAGAGGCTCTACCCGAGTGAGAGATGTAGTGCGTGAAGCAAATCGGTTAGGTGTGAAAGTCTTAACACTCTATGCATTTTCTACTGAAAATTGGTCTCGCCCTGAAGCTGAGAGAAAAGTGTTGTGGAAGCTTTTAAGGAAATTTTTACTTCGGGATGCCAAAGAGCTTCACCAACAGAATATTCGGCTCAGAGTAATCGGAGAAATGGAACGGTTGGATTCGGAAACTCGTTTGGTGTTGGATCAGGTGATGCATCAGCTTTGTTCCAATACAGGTCTTCAGCTCACCATTGCTTTGTCCTATGGTTCCAAAAGGGAACTTGTGAATGCTGCTCGGGCTTTTGCTCAGGATTGTTTAGAAGGACGACGTCAGGCTGACTCGATGAGTGAAGAACTCATGGAGCATTATCTTTGGACTGCTGGTTTTGGTGAGTTTTCTCAGGTTGACTTATTTATTAGAACGAGTGGAGAACAAAGAGTCAGTAATTTTTTGCTTTGGCAAGCTGCTTATGCTGAACTAGTTTTTACAGAAGTCTGTTGGCCAGATTTTTCTTCTGAAAATTTAATGGACGCTGTTCGTGAATATTCCGTGAGAGAGAGGCGTTTTGGGGGGTTGACAAAAGAAACAAATTCTTCTTCTATTATGGCACCCATTAAAAAAACTAAAACGGGTATTTTTATCTAAAAAATTGGACTATAGATATGACTCCTGAATCGAAAAAGCGTATTATAACCGGACTTGTAGGTGCTGTAGGACTGATCTGCTTGATTCTTTTTGGGAAGTGGTTAGGGATATTGCTGATCTCTTTTGGGATTTCTCTTGGAATGGTGATTGAGTTTTGCCATATTGTTTTTTCATTAAAAGATCGGAGTGAGAAACGTTATGCATTGCTTTCGATCAGTTGGTTTGTGACATTTGTAAGCCTTATTGTTCCCCAAGCTGAGTTTATGCTCTGCATCTTTTGTTTTTTGATTTTATTTTCGTATTTCTTGTTTTCAGCGCGGAGATACTCTGGAGAATTACTTTCCATTCATTTTAAAGAATTAATGGCTTGTGTTTTTGCTCTCATTTATTTAATTTTTATTCCGCTTTATTTTCTTAAAATTTATGAAATTTCTGGAGGGGTTTCATGGATTGTCGTTTTCTTTTGCATGGTTTGGGCATCGGATACGTTAGCCTATTTTGTGGGGAAACGATGGGGGAAGAGTAAATTATATCCTAGCATTAGTCCTAAAAAGACGGTGGAGGGTGCTCTGGCAGGATTGTCTGCGAGTATTGGAGTGTTTTTTATTTTTAAATTTATTTGGTATCCTTCTTTGTCTTGGGTGGTTACGCTCTTATGTCCAGTTCTGGTGGGAGGGACGGCTCAGGTGGGAGATCTTTGTGAAAGCTTTTTTAAACGTGCATTTGATAGGAAAGACTCAGGGTCAATTCTGCCAGGTCATGGAGGCTTTTTGGATCGATTCGATGGGGTGGTATTTAGTTTACCGGTCATGTATATTTGTATCCGGTTATTAGGTTAAACGGAGGTCTTCATGGTAGCTTCGTTCAATGGGTTTTTCTCGTTTTTGCAATCTTTGCTTGCATTTATTATTATTTTAGTTCCACTGGTTGTTTTTCATGAGTTAGGCCATTTTATTTTTGCCAAGATCTTTCGGGTGAAAGCACAGATTTTTTCGGTCGGGTTTGGCCCTAAACTTTGGAGTCGTCAAAAAGGGGAAACTGAGTTTAGAATTTCGATGATTCCGATGGGAGGGTATGTCAAGCTTTTAGGTGAAGACCGAGACACTGAACTTTCAGAAGAAGAAGCTCGTCGATCCTTGCATCGACAAGAACCCTGGAAACGGTTTTTTATTTTTTTTGGCGGTCCACTTTTTAATTTTATTTTAGCAGTTTTTATTTTCATGGTGATTCTTTTGATTGGAGAACCTCAGATATCCAGTGTCATTGGACGGGTTGTTCGTTATTCTGCAGCTGAAAAAATAGGATTTCAAAGTGGGGATCGAGTTTTGTCTGTGAATCAAAAACCTTTGAAAAAATTTGAAGAAATTCTGATCATAGTGAATCAAAATCCAGATAAAAAGGTAGATTTCGAAGTGATTCATCCAGGGCAGCAAAAATCTGTTCATCTTGAGGTCCAGATCTCAAGTCAGTCAGGTTTTAGTCTCTACGGAGAATCGACTCGGGTAGGTGAAATTTCTGGAATTTTGCCTATGCCTAGATCTACGGTAGTGGGTGTATCAGATCCAAAATCTTCGGTAGCTTTGCATGGGATTGAAACAGGAGACCAGGTGGTCGAGTTGGACCAACACCCTGTTTTTCATTGGGAGGAGATGGAAAAGATTTATTCAGGTGTTTTACCTGGCAGTACTTTTAAGGTTCAGGTGAAAAGTCCGAAAGTCGCTCAAATTAAATTATTCTTGCTAACCAAACCTCAAAGGGCGAGCAACTTAGGAGATGATTTTGGTCTTCATTCTTCGGAACTTTTTGTAGAAAAGACTATTGCAAAATCTCCTGCAGAGGGATCAGGGATTTTGCCTGGAGATCGGTTAGTCAGTGTAGGAAAGCAAAAGGTGGAAAGTTTTTTTGAGCTTAAAGACGCTGTTCAGAAGTCAGGGGAAAAAGAGGGAAAAGTTCTCCTCACATGGGAGCATCAGGGAAAGATGGTATCGAAGCCCATGGTCCCAACAGCAACGTCTATGCGGGATCCTATTTTAAATAAAACCACCCAATTCACAGTTGGAATTATTCCTAAATTAATTCTTTCTGAGCCTGAGACTTTTGTTGAGCGAATTTGGAATCCTTTTAAACTGGTTTATACAGCCACCGATCGAATGGTGTCTTTTTCTTGGAGAAATTTGATTTCCCTCCGAAAAATGCTGACGGGAGAAGTTTCTGTTGGAACGATCGGGGGTCCTATTATGATTGGTAAAATTGCGGGTGAGTCACTTGCTCGAGGATTGATTGTTTTTTTGAATAATATGGCTATTTTTTCAATTGGTTTAGGGGTATTAAATATTCTTCCTGTTCCAGTTTTAGATGGAGGGCATCTCATGTTACTCGGGATAGAGATGGTTCGAGGCAAGCCCCTGACTCTAAGGCAGATGGAAGTGATTCAAAGCGTAGGGCTGATTTTAATTCTGGCGTTGATGGGTATTGCTTTCCACAATGATATTGCCCGTTTATTTTACTCCTAAAAGTCCTGAAGTGAATTGTGTAGAGGAAGTTTTTCATGAAGTTAATAGCCTGGGATACATCATCAAAAACTGGAGCTCTTGCAGCACTTGAGTGGGATGAACCTCAGGATATTCAATATCAGGCGAATCATCGTTTCGACTTAAGTCGGGTAAATTTGGTTGCGGAGTTCACCTTAAATGTAGACGCCACTCACTCCGAACAATTGCTGTGGGGAATTCATCAAACACTTCAAGCAGCTCGATGGGGCCTCAAAGATATTGATGTTTTTGGGGTAGGAGTTGGGCCTGGAAGTTTTACAGGCTTACGTATTGGGGTCACCACAGCTCGCACCTTGGCTCATATCTGTAAAAAACCACTCGTGGGAATTTCAAGCTTGGCGGCTTTGGCGCGTCCGGTTTCTCTTCATTTTGGAGAGAAAGTAAGATGTTTGGAGACTCAGACTGTTGTGGTTGCTGTTACTGATGCTTGCCAAGGGGAAGTTTTTGCGCTTTGGGGCTATGCTCCTGATGTGGCTCGGTGTTGCACATGGACAAAAAAAGGTTGCACTTGGAGTTTAAAGGTGCAAGAGCAAGTCATTCAGCCTGAAGCCCTTGTCGATGGGGTGAAAAAAAAATTTTTTGGGAGTCAGAAAAAGACCCGATGGGTTCTCATCGGAGAGGGTGGGCAGAGATACCTCGAGGTTTGGGGAAAGCTTCCTCAGCTGAAGAGGCAGTCTTATGAGGTCCCTTTGAGTTGCCTGATTCAAGGCCGCTCTGTAGGTATTTTAGCCTGGCAAGCTTATCAGGGAGGTTTAAGCCCTGAAGCTTTAGATGTTTATCCTCGTTATCTCAGAGCTTCAAATGCAGAACTCAAAAGGAAAGAGGTGCTATGGAACCGTCTTTCTTAGGCCCTTTATGTGCATTGGGGTCATCAGTGGCTTGGGCTCTGGGTTCCTCCAGTTATTCAAAGCTGTCTCGGACTTACTCTCCTTTTTCTATTAATCTGGCTCGAGCTTCCTTTGCTTTACCCTTGTTTATTTTGATGACATTTTTAGTTTCTGGAGGGCTCATAGAGGGTTTGGCAAGTTACCAAAGAGTGACGTTTGTTCATTGGGGATGGTTTTCCATTTCGATCTTGGGAAGCTATGGGCTAGGTGATATTTTATTTTATTGGAGTACTCGGTCCATGGGAGTGCCTGGTGCTCTAGCGATTGCTTCCTGTTATCCTGTTTGGTCATTCTTGGCAGGGGTTTGGATAGGGAGAGAACCAATCCATTCAGGTCAAGTCTTTGGTCTTGGATTCACTTTGTTGGGGGTTGTTATTGTTGTTCTTTCTGGAGCTTCACCGGAAAATTTGGGTGAATCACTTAATGATTTAGAACGAAAGAAGAAGAAAGTCCCATGGACTGGGTTGTTTCTTGCTGTGATGGCTTCAATTGGCTGGGGTGCAAATAGTTTTGCAGTTGCGCGGGTGGGTGAGCAACTGTCTCCTTCAGTGGCCAATACAGTTCGAATGACACTCGCTTTCATTTTTTGTTTAGGGTTTGGGCGTCTTTTAGTGCCGAAAGATCCTATTTTCCTATCACGAAGGGAACTCTTTCGATATTCTTGGCTATTTGTGATTGAGGCTTTTCTAGGGTCATTGCTTTATGTCTATGGTCTGGCTCATTCTTCTTTTGTTGTGGGTCCTGCTTTAGCGGCTTTAGCACCTGTGATTTCGGTGCCTGTAGCAGTTTTGTTAAAGCTAGAGAAGTTTTGTATTTCTAGGACCTTGGGAGTTATATTTGTAGTCTTTGGAGTGTCGCTCTTACTGGAAGTCTTTTAGACCGGCGTAACTGATTTTTTTAGGGTATAAATAGGTACAAATGAGAAAAATTTACATTGTTCCCAATTTTGTAACCACAGTCAATATGTTTTGTGGATTTTATTCTATTATTGCATCGATTCATCAGAGTTTTGTGATGGCCTCCTGGGCCATTGTGGCAGCCGGTGTGTTTGACATGTTGGATGGACGAATTGCAAGGTTGGCAAAAGCTACCAGTGAATTTGGAGTTGAATACGACAGTTTGTCCGATTTAATTTCCTTCGGTATGGCTCCAGCCATTCTTCTTCATCAGTGGGCTTTGGAGCCTTATGATCGACTGGGATGGTTAGCGGCTTTTCTTTTTGTAACGTGTGGAGCTCTTCGGTTGGCTCGTTTTAATGTGAGTTCTGCAGTGATTCCAAAAAATTATTTTCAGGGTTTGCCGATTCCAATGGCAGGTGGAGTTGTGGCTACCTTTGTTATTTTTAATCAAACACTGAACTGGCTAAATCCTAACCATCCCTTTGTTCTTATTTTAACTTTCGGTTTGGCAAGTCTCATGGTGAGCACGATTCGTTTTCCTTCCTGTAAAGAACTGAACTGGAGATCCAGAGCGACTTTTGGTTATTTGTTGGTAGGTGTACTGGTGATGATTCTCATTGCTATGAAGCCTGAAATTACTCTTTTTTTATTATTTATGACTTATATTGGTTTATGTCTTCTTTGGAATGGAGTTTGTCTGTTGAAGGGGACACACCATCGAGCGCAGTCTGAAGTAGGGAGTGCTATGTTTTATGAGTGAAGGATTCAGAGTCGGTGTTGTAGGTGCAACGGGTGCAGTAGGGAGAGAGCTTCTTGGTATTTTAGAGTCTCGACGATTTCCAGTCAAAGAGCTCGTACTTTTTGCGTCTTCAAGGTCAGAGGGGCGATCTATTTCCTGGGGAGGAAAAGCCCATCGGTGTCAGGCTTTAAAAAAAGGATGTTTTGAGGGAAGACAAATTGTTTTTTTTGATGCCTCAGACTCTGTTTCAAAAGAGTGGGTACCCCAAGCAGCTCAGTCAGGAGCTTGGGTTGTGGATAATTCTGCAACATTTCGATTAGAAGAAGATATTTTGCTCATAGTTCCTGAAGTGAACGGGATTCTTTTACAAAATCAACTTCAGTCTCAACCGATGAATCTTTTGTCCTGGCGAAAACGAGTTGTTACGGGCCCTAACTGTGTAGCTGCTCCATTGGCGGTTGTACTCAAACCGATTCTCGACCGATGGGGTTTGAAGCGTGTTGTGCTTTCAACTTATCAAAGTACGAGTGGGGCAGGCAGTGCTGCCATGGAAGAGTTATCGAAGCAGACTGTTGGAATGTTTAATCAAAGCATTTTAGCTGCTAAGGTTTTTCCTCATCAGATTGCATTTAATTGTATTCCTCATATTGGTGGATTTAAACCAGACGGAGCTACTAGCGAAGAGCTCAAAGTGATCGATGAGACTCGAAAGCTTCTTGCAAGTCCAGGACTTAGGATTTCAGTGACGGCTATTCGAGTTCCTACTTTTTCTTGTCATGGAGAATCAGTCAATCTTGAGCTTGAAAAACCCTATGACCAAATTGAACAAGTGCGGGAAGCTCTTCAGGGTCAAGCAGGGTTGATTGTGCAAGATGATCCTAAGAAAAACATTTATCCGATGGGTTTGGCCTCCTCTGATGATGGAGTTGAAAGTTCCACAGGTCGAGATGCGGTTTATGTAGGAAGAATTCGAAGAGATCCTTCTGTAGAATCAGGAGTGAATCTCTGGCTTGTATCAGATAATTTAAGAAAAGGAGCTGCTCTGAATGCGGTTCAATTGGGTGAAGCTGTTATTAAGGCTTTTCATTAGAAAATTAAGAATAGATGAGATGAAAAATTTTCAAATTTTTCTTTTTATTCTAAGTGCTTTGTCCTTCTCTCGGTCGTCCTATGCAACGATTCAAGTGGCTCCTGCGAATGGAGGGAGTATCAGTGGTTCCCAAACGACGGGGGGTACCCTGTATTACCTCGCTTTTTATAATAATCTTCCTACCCTTCCTTATGTGGCGCTTCCTGCCTTTATTCAAGGATTTACTCCCTTGAATCTCCAAAATGACGTGATTCAGGTGAACGTTTCTACAACAATTCCTATTCAATTAACGGCATCTCAGACAGCCGTAGTTACTTTTTTTGCCTATCCGAAATCAAATCCTCTTCGTCAAGCTCCGATTGCACAGGTCAATGGTGCTCCTTGTGATGTGAATAACCCAAGCTGTGTTGCTCTGAATTTCCCCTCGCCCACGGGAGGGGGAGGTAACTCTTATTACTATGGAGCGATCTATCCTAATAATGGCTCAAGTGTTAAGATCGGGTTTAATCTCAATAATATTTGTAACGACTCTAGCACTTCGGGGTCGTCCCCACCGATGTGTCAAGGTGCTATTGTGTCACCTCAGAGCGGAGTGTCTTCTCCGTATTGGACCTTGCAGTTAAATTTTTCAATTTCTGCTGTTGACAATTCGCATCTTACCTCTCTGACTCAACCCACTGTGATTGATTCAATGTCTGCTCCCCTGAATTTTTCTTTTCAGTCGGGTGCTTCCACATTTACTTGTCCAACCTCAGCAGTTTTGAATCAGAGTTATTTTCCTGGAGATGGTCGGATTTTTTTAGATACAACAGTAGGTTTTCAGCTCACTCCGCCTAATAACCAAGGAGCCCCCTTAAGTCTGCTTCATGTAGTTGGAAAGTTAAATGGAGGAACACCTACGGCCGATGCAACCTTTAATAATCAGGGTGTAAACGATCTTGTTGTTTCTACTCCGGTAGGGAGTCAGACGGCTTCAGTGGGAGGTTTTCAAAACTCGGAAGACCCCCCTGATGAAAAAAAATATATGCTTTCGTTTTTAGCTCAAGATGCTGCTGGTATTTTTGTGGGTCCTGATCCTACTGTATGTACTATGGGCCCTGTTGAATCAGCTCCGATCCAAGGTTTCTTACCCTCGGATGATAAGAACTGCTTTATTGCGACTGCAGTTTATGGTTCCACTGAAAGTCCTCCAGTTCAATGGCTCAGGGAGTTTCGAGATCAGGTTTTGATGAAGTATTCATTCGGGCGTGATTTCATCGATTGGTACTATCATTGGTCTCCTCCGGCAGCTCATTGGCTTCAAGAAAATCCTTTTTACCGGCTTCCTGTTTTATTGGTACTCTTACCTGTGCAGGTGATTGCTTGGTTATGGGTCCACTTAACTTTAGTAGAAGGGTTACTCATCTTATTGGGAGGAATAGGTATGGGGAGGTTGATTAGATGGAAACTCAGAAAAATGAGTCAGGGCAATGAAGCTTAAAGCTTTGATTGCTTGCCTTTTAAGTCGAATCAGTCTCATTCTTACGGATCTCATTTTAGGGGGGCTGGTATTTTGTTTCTATCAGCAAAGCTTTGCTGCAAACGAAATTCAGCCTTACATTGATCAATTAAAAATAGAGAAAAAGACAGAAGAACCTTCTTTTTTTAAGAAAGGTCAGGAGTCTTATATTGATTCTGTTCGAAGAGGAATGAAACAGAAAAATCAGGTGACTGAGTCTAGCTATATCGAAGAACTCAAGAAATCGGATTCTTCTTTGAAATCAGAGAAATCAGAGAAAGAAAAAAAATCTTATCTTGAGATTGAAAAAGAGAAATTAAACCCTGAAGTCAAGGGAGGAGCCATTCAGGAAGTTTTAGAAGGGCATTCAGAACTTCATGCAAAAATAGAAGGATCGATTCATCACGCCTTTGGTCTCAAATATGGGGTAAGCTTATCCAGGAATATTTCTTCCTCAGCTCAACTTCTTAAGTTTAATGATATTTACGGGGAAAACTATGCTCCAGATCTTTCATTGTTTTATGAATTTCAGCCCTTTCATAGCGAGTGGTTTGGCAATGTCGGGCTTATGGGGATGGTGGGGGCGAGTTACTTTCATGGGCAAGGGATTTTTGCTAAAACGCTTGAGATTCCAGGAAGTGGAGGCCAAGATTTTCCTTCAAATTCAAATACAAAGTTTAAATTTATTTCGGTTCCTGTCATATTAGGATTAGATTATCGGTTTAATTTATTGAGGATACTGAGACCCTATGTCATGGCTGGAGTAACCTCGGTGGGTTATATCGAATCCAGGGATGATGATATTGCTGGAAGCCGGGGTCACACAGAAGGGTTTTTGGTTGCATTGGGTGTTGCTGTATTATTGGACGGGTTGAGTTCAAAAAGCTCGTGGCAATTTTATTCTAGTTTTGGAATTCAACATGCTTATCTTACAGTGGATTACACTCGACTTTCAACTTATACTGGAAGCATCAATTATCGAGTTTCAGGAATCATGGCTGGATTGATGTTTGAGTATTAATGCAAAAATACGCTATTTTGATTTCTTACTGTGGCACTGAGTATTGTGGCTGGCAAAAGCAAAAAGGATCGGCCGCTTTTGGAAAGACGAGTATTCAGCAGATTTTAGAGGAGTCTCTTGAGCGAATCACAGGGGAGAAGATTTCTGTTGTTGGCAGTGGTCGTACGGATTCAGGCGTTCATGCTTTAGGGCAAGTGGCTCATTTTATTTTGTCAAAAAAGAGATGGGACTTTTGTGTATTAGAGCGTGCCTTAAATGGTCTGCTTCCAGCATCGATTCGGGTTTTGTCTGTTCAACCCATTGATTTTGGGTTTCATGCTCAACGAAGTGCAGAGAAAAAGCAGTATAGCTATTATTTTCAACAGGGCTCTTGTGCTCTTCCTTATTTGATTCCTTCGAGTTGGTGGATCCGAAAAAAAATGAATTTCGATCAAATGTCTCAAGCTGTTCAGTGTTTGGTGGGGGAGCATGACTTTAAAGCTTTTCAAGCTTCAGGAGCAAAGCCTGGTTCAACAGTGAGACGAATTTTCGAAGCACAAGTGAGCTTTGAACCTATTCCTTTCCCAAGGCAAGTGGACTCAGAACTTTGGGCAGATGGCTCAAATTGGGGCTTGGTTCGATTTCGAGTTGTGGGGACTGGGTTTTTAAAGCAGATGGTCAGAGGCATTGCAGGAACTCTTCTTCAGGTGGGGGAGGGGCGTCGTGATCCATCCTGCATGATCCAGATTTTAGAGTCTCGTGATCGATCTTTAGTGGGACCTACGGCTCCAGCTCGAGCGTTATGGTTAGAAAAAGTAGAGTACCCTGCAGGGTTTAAACTCAAATGGGAGACCTTGACATTTTAGGTCGGTTTCGACTAAAAGTCTGAGTATGTCGACATTTAGAAGTATGGAACTCAGTATCGAAATAGAAAAACCGTCTTCTGTTCTTAGGAAAATGAAGATCAAGGTCCCTGCCAAGATTGTTAAGAGCTATTTTGAAAAAGGGCTTGTTTCGGTTCAAAAAGATGCAAAGCTCAAGGGTTTTCGTCCGGGCCAAGCTCCTCTCGGAATTATTAAACAGTACTATGGATCCGATGTTCGACATCGAGTATTACATCATCTGATTGATGAGTCTTTCGAGGAAGCTCTTCAGCAAAAGGAGCTTAAAACGATTGGTCAGCCTAAAATTCAGACTCCTCAGCATCAAACAGGTGAAGGAGCTCATGACCATACTTTGGATGAGAATCAAGATTTGAGCTATGAAGCGACCTTTGAAGTGATGCCTGATTTAAAAATGAAAGGTTATAGTGGAATTTCTGTTGAGCAGGAAAAAGTAGAGATTACAGATGAGCAGGTCGAAAAAGCCATTGAGAGCTTGAGACAGTCTCATGGACAGTTGGTTTCGGTAGTTTCGGAATCTCATTTATCTGAATCAACACAAACTTCACGTGTTGTTCAGATGGGTGATTTTGTGGATATTGAGATGTCAGGTGGTCTCGTATCTGAGGAAGGGATTCAGCCACGTCAGGATATGAAAGGTCATCCAGTGATTGAAGTGGGTTCTCATCAATGGATTCCTGGTTTTGAGGAGCAGTTAATTGGAATGATACGGGGAGAAGTTAAAGTATTTCGTCTGCAGTTTCCCTCCGATTATGGTTCTCAAGATCTTGCCAATCGAGAAGCTGAGTTTACAGTAAAAGTGAATGAAATTAAGGAAAAAAAACTCCCTGCTTTGGATGATGAGTTTGCTAAACAAGCAGGGTTTGAAAACTTCACTCACTTACAAGCTCAGGCTCAGGAAATTTTAATTCGAAACCAAACGAAAGAGTCTGACGAAAAATTAAAAAGTAGCTTACTTTCAAAAGTGATCGAAAAAAATCCTTTCGAAGTTCCAGTTGCTTTAATTGAAGGACAAACTCGAATTTTAGTTCAAAATTGGGCTCAGGACCTAAAAAAGCAGGGTTTTCATGAAAAGATGATTCAAGAAGCCATTACTCCTGAAATTGAGTCTCTCAGAAAAAAAGCAGAAAGTCAGGTCAGGACAAGCTTAATCTTAGAAGCCATTGCAAAAGAAGAAAAAATCACGATACAGCCCAATGAACTAGATCAAGAGCTAGATCGACTGGCTGAGTCTCTGAAAATGACTCGACCCCAAGTTCAGGATGTTTATTCAAAAAATCCTGATCGTCAAAGTGATCTTGAGTTTAAACTGAGACAGGAAAAGACAATCCAGTTTTTGTTAAATCAAGCCAAGATTAAATCAGTTTCTATAGCTAAAAAATAGGGTTTTGAGGGAATTGGCAGAGGTTATTAAATAATCGGAGTTTTCTTTCCTGGGATCGAACAATCCTCAGTTAAAGTTACCCGGTGGTTGGCTAACTTAAATCCAGCTGATTCAAGCGCAGCTAGACCCTTTGTGAAGATCTGATCTGTGACTCGGAATTGCTCACCAAAATCATCAAGGTAGTAAACCAGTTTGTAGGTGACCCAGGATTCAGTTGTTTCTGAGATTAATACGAAAGGGGCAGGGTTTTTTCGGATTTTTGGGATACTGAGGGCCGTTATTGAAAGGATCTCTTTGATTTTTGCTGAGTCAACTCCAAAAGGCAGTCGGAAGGGTTGGCTTCTAATAATAGGTCGATATTTAGTTGAGTAGTTCGAGATTTGGGCTTGAGCCATGATTCGGTTGGGTATCGTACTTGCCTCGTCTGTGAAGGAAATAAGGACTGTTGCACGCCATGAAATGTCGTGGACTTGTCCAACCCACTTTTGCCCTGAGGTTTGAATTTCAATCCAGTCACCAATTTCGTAGGGTTTGTCCATTTGTAGAGCTACTCCAGCAAATAGATTGCCTAGTGTATCTTGCAGAGCTAGACCTAGAACCAGCGAAAAAATAGCGGAGGTTGCTAGGAGTGGAGTTAAACGAATATTAAAAATTTCAGCTCCTATCCAAGAACCAAGAAGGATTGATAATAAAAGAGTGAATAAATTAACGAGCAGTACCGGGAAAGCAACCTTCATATGACTGAGGTAGAGGTACTCAAAAACAAGGATTCTCCATACTTTTACAAAAACAGTTGACCCTGATAAAATTGCAAGTAATCCGATATAAGTCAGGATTCGGTCAATCAAAAGAATTTTATAAGGAAGATGATCCAAAGCTATGAACAGACTAAAGAGCAGGCCACTATATAAGAAGTGATAGCTGAGGTTTTTGAATTGAATTTGGAGAGTTTTGTTTCTTTCTTGGGGTAAGTCTTTTAAAACAGTTTTTGCAATGATCCAAGCCGATGCAGCTAAGCCTAAAATAATGAGAGCAGGCTCTGCCTGAATAAAAGGTTCAATCCGATTTAATGGGACCCAGGGTGGAGTTTGTTTTGCAATCACATTTTCCTTTCGGATATTCTGAATTCCTTCTATAGCAGGAATTTAAGTTAAATAACGTAATTTTTCATGAGTTAATTTCTGAATACTACCGATGAAGTAAAAGCCGTCATAGGTTTGAACTCAATAGGGGTAGATTTAGAATGATTCGAAAAGTACAAAAAAAGAAACCAAAGATTAGTTCGCCAAGAAAACTTCTAAAGGTGAGGAGAGTTCGTAAAAAAAGTTCTGTTCTTGCTAAGTCTTCTTCTCTGCTTCATGTCAGGAGAGCTTCCAAAGTCAATCCATCCATCGCTTACTATTCTATGGGAGGGGTTGCTCTTCTAGGGATTTTATCTTTAGCTGGATATCAATGGATAAAATTAAGAATAACACCCCAACCTGCTTTTGCCAGAGGAGAAGTTTTTAACTCAGATGATAGTTTAGCCTCTGATTTTCGGATTGCTGAGAAGATGAGCTTGTCTGCTCGAATGGATTATTGGAGTCACTATTTGCAGGAAAATTTTGATGGGCGTGATAAACTGATTGCTCTTTCTTCTGGGGTGCAAATTCCTGATTTTGCACCCATAGTTCCAAAAAACTATGATTGTACAACTTTTGTTGAAACGGTAGCGGCCCTTTCTCGAAGTCAGGCTCAAGATCAGTTCATTCAAAATATTATTGAAATTAGATACTTAGAAGGCAAGCCTGATTTTAAAAACCGGAACCATTTTCCTGAAGCTGATTGGCTTCCTAATAATATCCATTCAGGAATTTTAAGTGATATTACGACAGAAATTGCATCTCGTTCAAAAATTCAAACGCAGGTAGAATCAAAAATGATTCAGCGGCAAAAATGGTTAAAGGCTCAACTCAAAAAGAAGGGTATGAATCGGGCAATTGCATCTTATGTAGATCAAATTCATCAGCACTCTGTTGAGGCTAGGGTTCCCTATATTGAGATTTCTCAATTGAACAAAATACAGAATCAAATTCCAAGTGGTACAATTTTAAATTTTGTTCATAAAAATGATCAAAAACACCCTGTTTTGATTAGCCATCAAGGAATTGTTATTCGGACTAAAAATCACGTTCTTTTGAGACATTCATCAGTTCAAGGAAAAATCCGGACGGTTTTACTTTCTTCGTACATTGAAACTTTGATGAGTCGAAGAGATCATCAAGCAGCTTCATGGCCAGTCATTGGAGTGAATTTAAATCAAGTGAATGATTCGATTTCAGCAAGTATTTTACGCAAAGATTCAATGTAGTTTTTTAATTTTTCAGGGGATTCGGTTTTTTTCCATTTAAAGCTTGGGATTGAAATTCCACGACCATCGACTCGGTATTCAAAAGGTTTTGGAGGGAACTTCTGCTTTAAAGGATGAGGAGATGTCTGAGTGAGTCCAACGTGAGAGTTGGCCGAATCGAGTACTTCTTCTTTTCCAACTGCTGCAGAAATTAAGGCAGGATGCTTTTCTGCTTCGACTGCGAGGAGTTGTCGAAGGAGCGCTCGATTTTTGACTCCTACTTTTAGGAGGTCTTCCTTTGTTTTTTGGGGAAGTCGGGTAAAGCCAATGCATTCTGTGATCCTTGATTTAGGTTTTCCGAAGGCTTTCGCAATTGCGTCATGGCTTGTATAAGATTGAGCTTCCAAAAGTGAAACATATCCTTCTCCTTCTTCAATCGGATGAAGGTCAACTCGGTCTAGGTTTTCGCGTAAAGCAATTTCATGAGTAGCTTTATCATGGGTTGAAATCACTCGAGCTGGAATTCGGTCTAAGCCAGCTAGTTTTGAAGCTCGAAGTCTTCTTTCTCCAGCAATGACTTTATAACGATCTCCATTTTGAACGACGAGAATAGGTTGCAAGACCCCATGTTCTTTAATGGATTGTGCCAATGCAGTAATTTCTGAATCATCAAAATGAACTCTCACTTGAAGCTCGGATGCATCCACTTTTTCTACAGGGACAAAATTGACTAAAAAAGTAGTGAGATTTTTAAGATGCGAGTGGGTCGATCCAGCTGTTGTTCTGGCTGTTGAATAAAGCTGTTTAAGATAGCCACTGCCTTGTCTTGTTTTGATTTTTGAATGGGTTTCAGTGTCTTTTTTTTTGACTTCGTCCATGAGGATCTCCCTTAAAAATTTAATTAAAAAGCAACTCGTGGGTGAGTGATTTGATGTCTTGAGCTGCTACTCCTTTTGCATTCACCTGCCATACGGTTGTTCTTCGTTTAGTGGCCTCATTGAGTTCTGCGCTTCGGTTAACAACAGTTTGTGTGCAGTTTTCAGAAAATTGAGTTCTTAGTTCACCTAAGACTTCCTGACTAATGACTTCTCGGTTGTCATACATATTGGGGACAATTCGAACGTCAAGATGATGTTTAAACTCTCGTTCCATTTCTTCAATAGTCACCATAACAAGAGACATGCCATGAAAAGAGAGTGGGTTGGTAGCACAAATGACATTTACAAGTTGTGCCGCAACGAGCATTGAGCCATTTAAAATCGAGGCTGCAGGATTTGTGTCAGCTACAATCAGATCATATTGATCTGCAATTTTAGCAATGGCTTCAGATAAGCGATATTCACGTCTTGCTTTATTATTGAGAGGGATTTCGATATTGCAAAGCCCTAAATTGGCAGGAACTAAGTCTAGACCAGGAGCAACATTCATAATCGCATCTGCAAGAGAAAGGTCATTAATCAAGACATCATAAATGGTGGCTCTTTCGTGAGCGTCTAGAATATCTAAATTTACAGTGAGGTGGCCTTGTCCATCCAAATCAATCGCTAGTACTTTCAGGCCTAACATAGCTGCTTTCATAACATATTGAGCTGTTAAAGTAGATTTGCCAGTTCCACCTTTTACATTATAGAACATTTGAATTTTATGCTTAGGCCATCCTGAGGTGTGATGGTCGCCGTGGCGACCGATACGTGCAGCCTTGAAATAATCTCGCATATCTTCAAGGGTGATCATTTTTCTCTCGGCATTGCCTAGTCTTCGGCGAACAATTTTTAAAAGTCCATTGCTCTCTAAGGTAGAAACCATTCCCTTATCGACTTGAGCAATATTTGCAAATTCATTGGGTGTAAAACACATTTCTCGAAAAGATGACATGACCTCTCCTCCGTGAAGTGTCAAAAGTCTATGATGCTATCCTTCATTTGTGCAAGATCTAAATCGATCTTTTTTTGGTCGCCACGGCGACCAGCTTAATTTTTAGCTGCTGGCACTCTGGTATTTTTTCAGACCGAATTTCCAAAGAAATGAATTAATCATAAAAAAACTAATTAAAACGAAAAAAACTAAGAAGTACTCATTCAGGCTTAATCCATAAAGAAGGGCTCGGGCAGGCACACTTCCAATGAAGGCAAATGGAAGTACGCTTAGGATGAGATAACGAATCGCTTTTGGGTAAAGGGTGTCAGGTTTGGTTGCAAAAGAAAAAAACTGATAATAAAGGCGAGAAAGAGCCCAGGATCGGTCTGTCCAAAAGACCCAAATAGAAAAAGTAAAGCGAAGAAGAGTTGCTGAGAGAAGTCCGATGAGAAGCCAGAAGCCAACTCCAAACCAATGCATCCCGCCTTTGAATCCTGCGTCGTGAGCAAAGTGAGCAGTGATTCCCAAACCTAAAAAAATATTAAAAACTGAAGTGATGTTTATTGACCGAGTCAAAGCTAAAAAAAGAGGGTGAATGGGTTTAGTGAGGAGAATATCGAGTTCACCTTTATTGACAAGATCAGAAAAATTCCAAAAATTTCTTTGGAAAAAGACTGTGAAAAGAGCATCTGATGCAAAAAAAATACCTAAAAAGAAATAGGCTTGCGCTTGAGTCCAGCCTGCAAGGGTAGTGGTATTGGAGTAAAGAACAGAAAACAGGCTGATTTCAACACCGATCCAAATGATATCGACTGTGAGGGCTGTTAGGAAGTTCGTGCGATAAACAGCTTCTCGAACAAAGTTATTTTTAATTTGGACTGCGTAAACCTGGATGTAGTGGTGCAAATTCATGAAAAATTAGCCTCCGAGACTGAGATAGCGTTTCATCCCCAGACGCCATGTGAGATGAATGGCTAACGAGGCTGCCATTATCCAAATCATAGCAATCCCTAACTGTAGAAGGTATTCAGAATGTGTCCAACGACCTAAGGCGTATTGCGTAGGTCCGTAGACGTATAAATAAAAAGGGGTCGATTTCCAAATCCACTGTAAAGAAGAAGGAAAGAGATTGAGGGGGATGAGCTCACCTGAGAGAAGGTTGACGATCATGTTTTTGACCATCAGGATGCTATAGGCTTCCTCCCATAAAAATGCTGTAGTGGAGAGGGCTGCTCCAATCTGGTAATGAATGATATTGCCAATGAGAGCTAAGAACATAGCTCCAAGCAAGCGCATTGGAGAAAACCCTAAATAAATTGAGAAGATCATTCCAAGGGCTAAACAAAAAGCTGCAATAAAAAGACGCGGAGCGACACCCCGTAAATAAATAAACTCAACGACTCCTACAGGACGCAGAAGAGAGTTGCTGAGTTGGCCTGAGCGAATCATTTCCTGAAGCTCAAAGTCATGGTCACCTCCTCTCACTTGGCTGAAAAGAAGGCTGACAAAAGTGTAATGAAGCATTTCAGAGTAAGATAAGCCTGCGATTTGGCTTGCGCCACCTGTTTGGAAGAGAGCATACCATAGAACAAATTGAGTAGCTGCTGGGACAAAAGCTGAACCTACGATTTCAAAAAGAAACTCAATTCGATAAGCAGTTGCTTCACGAAATCCATTTTTAAGTGCTGCTAATCTCCACTGAAGTTTCACGGTTTTGTCGAATCTCCTTCATAAAGTCTTTGAATGACGGTTTCAAGGCTCAGTTCTTCAATGCCCATATCAATCACCTGGAATTGTTTCATCAAAGCTTGAAGAACTGAAACAATTTGGTCTTGTTTGATGTTGAAGTGAATAACTTTTGTTTCATCAGGATTAGGGCTTGTTTCTTGGATTGCATTTTCAGGAAGTCCTGTAGCTGATGCTAAGACAGATCGAGTGGGGTTTTCAAGTAAACGGATTCTCAGACTTACTTCCCCTTTTCGAGTGAGTCCGTCTGGACAGCCATCGAAAATGAGTTCCCCTGAACGTAAAATAAGAACTCGAGAACAAAGTTTTTCAATATCATCCATATTATGGCTAGTTAAGATCACAGTGGCTTTTTCTTTAGCATTAAATATTTTAAGAAACTCACGGAGTTTATGAGCGGCAAGAACATCGAGACCAATGGTAGGTTCATCTAAAAAAATAACCCGAGGCCAATGGATAATGGCACCAATGAGTTCCATTTTCATTCGTTCACCCAAGGAGAGTCGTCGAATTTGAGTATGCAGGTGGGTTTTCACATCGAGTAGTTCGGAAAGGTGAGTCAGTCTTTCTTGATATTGTCGGTCTGGAATTTCATAAATAGCTTTGAGCAGATCAAAAGCATCTAGAGCAGGCAAATCCCACCAGAGTTGAGCTTTTTGCCCCATGACAAGAGCAATTTGTTTGCGGAATGGCAAGGAACGTTTGAAAGGGTCATATCCAAGAACGCGAGCTTCTCCAGAAGAGGGGGGGATCAAGCCAGATAGAATTTTAAGTAAGGTGGTTTTACCCGCACCGTTAGCACCAATGAGTCCATTAAAGGATCCAGCCTCTAGGGTGAAGTTGATCCCTTTGAGGGCTTCATGCTCTTTGTATTTTGGGTGCAAAAGGAGTTCAAAAGCACCTTTCCATCCTTCGGTTTTTTTAGGTGAACGAAAAGACCTTCGAATATTTTTGACTTCAATGACCACCTCGATCCACCTTCTTCTGTTGCATGATTGAGCTCACGTGGGTGAGTGACAGAAATCTATCACAAGGAATACTGTGAAATAAAGCTCTGATAGGGGCAGAGTGATTTAAGCTTTATGGCACGGATAGAGCCTTGTTCATGACCCAAGCAAGTCCAAAAGTCCCGTTTTCCAGGCGCTTGTCCGTGTTGTTTATTGCAAACGTGATCGAGGTTAGAAAAAAATATAAGAATAAAAACTATTTTTGTTGCATCGAGTTATACTCTCATTTATCTGAGGATCACTCAGGGTGGTGGTCCGGGAATTGATGAGCAAAGACCCTGGAAAGAAGCTCATTGGAGAAGCCCAAGCCTGAGCTGGGAGGGAAGCTCACAAGAAGATTTTTTATTTCGGATTTTACCGAGAGCGCGCGTGGAGATGGACTCTCTGAAAGCAGTTCAGGGGAAGTGGCTCAATGAAGGAAGCATAGTTTCCAGAGGGTCGCTTGATTTTTATTTTTCGAAAGGAATTTTTGAGAACCGAGGCGAGATAGAAAGCCAAGGGGTGTTGACGGTTTGGCAAGAGAGAGAGTGAGAAGCCCCGGCTTTTGAATGTAGGGATATTTTGGGTGCCAAATCCGTAAGGATAAAGAATTTGTTCATAGTTTAGATATTTTATGGACTGCCGTTATAAACGGCAAAGACTTTAAAATAACAATAAAGATCAAAAGTAAACTTAATTAAGTTATTTTCAAGGCAGATTTCAAATCCTCTATATCCGAGTAAATCAATAAAAATTATTTTTATTTAACTACTATGCGATCTGATATTTTTCATATTTCATTCTAAAATTAAATCTTTAAAGTTGATTATCGATATTTTTTATGATAACCCCTCCAACAATTACTAATTAGAGGTATTATGAAGATTAATTTAAACTTAATCGCTATACTTTTTTGTTTAATGGCTGTTGGATGTGGTAAAGATAAAGTCGTACGCGAAGTGCATACGCAAACTACAGTTATAGAAAAATTTGGCGGAAGAATCATTGGGGATTGCACTCTCACCGGACACATTCGTTTTTTTGAAATCGGATTTACTAAGGCTATTAATGACTTTAGTTTCAAAACAGAAACTGGTTTTATCATCAAATCGAACAATAAAATTACTCTAAATTCATTTATTAATGACGTATTCTACAATTTAAATATTGAACGTCAAATGTCTAAGTTAGTGGGCTCTGAGAAGCTCGCAGATCAAATTGAAGTTTCTATTGAATTTTCAGATTCTTCAGAGTGCTCAGTTTCGCTTTGGGTTAAGAAGTAAAAGATAAATTTCGCAATACAAAAAAGACTCCTGATCAGTAATCCATGAAAAATATCGAAAAATCCAGTAAGAAATTCGTATTCCGTTTTAACTCCCGGATTTTTGATGTGAATAAGGTCCTGGTAACTTTTTGCGCCCTAGAGTTCTAGCTGATCCTCGTGAAGTTATCAGCAAAATGATTCTTTCTATTTTAGATGAATCCATGACGCATTTACAAGCAGGTCGGGTTGCAAAACCTATTGATTTAAGCTTTTTTGAAGCTGCAGATGAAAAAGAAAAAACCTCATCAAAAAAATAAGGGCCAAGAAGATCAATCTAAGAAATAGCTTTCCAGACCACCTTTTGTGATTCGAATGGGTGTTCCTATTATGGATGAGCTTTGGAACGGTCTATCTTCAAAAGCTGAGTTTGAGACTTTGACTAGAGAAGAGGAAGGTTTTTACAAAAAATGGGGGAAAGCTTTAGTTTTACTAAAAAATAATCCATTTTATTCCAGTCTAAAAAGCCATGAAATTCCAGTTTTAAGTCAAAAGTATGGAAAGAAAATTTTTGAATCCTATCTAGAAAACAATACTCCAGGTGCTACTAGAATGTTTTGGGTCTATAGTCCAGCAAGGTCAGAAATCACTATTCTTGCTTTAGAACCACATCCAGGCCCTATGGGAGATTAAAGCTAGATTTTTAACCCAGTGAATAGCTCTCTGATCTAAGACCCCAGAGCTATTCACAATGACGGCCAGCTAAAGAATGCTCTGAATGATGGAGTACAACCAAAAATTATCAATGAACGAATGAAAAAGTTCGAAAATATTGTCGGAGGGCTCCAGTCTTTACTTATGCCCCATAGTGTCTCCCGTGATACGAGTTTTTGAGTCTTTTAACCTCGTTAACTGAGATCTTGACTTTGTGGTAGCGAGCCATGTACCAGCTGATTCTTTGAGCTCCTAGATCGTAGGTGCGGCGAATATAAAGAACTTTTTCCTCTGATAATACGTTTCCCGACAAATGCCATAATAGCGGCATTTCTTGCTAACGTTATTTCCAAACTTTTGGCAACGAAGGATCTTAAGTTTGTACTCTGAAGCTCTCATTCATTCTCCTGACTGGGTGATTAATACCACAAAATGTCAGGTGGAGTCGGAAATTTTACACATCCCCTCTGCCGAAGCTTTGGAGAGGTATAAGAGAGGAGATAGATTAAATATCAAACAGATATCTACGTAAATCTAGTATCCAAAATAAAGGGATTGACGAGGAAGCAACCCATAAAAATACGGAAGACATATTTGAAGAGCTCAAGCAGCTGTTTAAGCAATATAACCGTGAGCTCATAGGTTAACGTAAGCAACTGTTAGCGTATGGGGTAAGTGAAATAGAATTCAAAAAATAAAAATACAGGCTGCAAGAAGTTCTCTTTTCTCCCAATCTAAATCACCCCCCGGTGAAAGTAGCATTAAATAATGCCTATCCTTCTTTAAATTTTACCGAAAATTCAGACATGCTCCTTTGAAACCAGTACTTTATCAATTCCTAGTGTTTTAAAAGCTTGACGATATGCTTCAAGCTGATACCACTCAAACCTTTTTTCAGTTTGTTCTCCATGAGGACGCCACGAAAATCCAATCACACCTTTAGGTAGAATAAATCTGAAATGTGAAGATCCCCTTCCTTGGTAGCGGATATCACCACCCACACGTTTGATTAAACCGGTAATCTCATCAAAGCTCATTTGAGGCCTAGTCTTATCGTCAAATAATGCCCTGAGAGATGTTTTTTGTTTCTCGTGTGTAAAAGTTGAATTAATAAATTTTAGCCATTCTTTCTCCTGTTTGTTTCTTATTGTTTTTTGTTGTTCAGTAGGCAAGAGAGTTTTTTGAACTTTAAACCGGTTATAAATTTCAAGTTCAGCTCGAAAATCTTTTTCCCAATTTTCCATTTCAGTTTCATTCACTATGTTTAGCTCTTCATTGAAGGAGCTGTCTGTTTGTTTCAATTCCAAATCTAAATTATCTGGTTCATCGGAGTTTTCTTTTTCTTCATTTTCTTGAAACGGTATTGAAAGGGGTTCTTTAACTTTTATTTCTAAAGAAAGTTCAGGTTCAAGTTGTGAATCTTGTTTACCTAAAGACTCTGAAATTGACTGACTGGCAGTAATTTTTTTTTCTACTTGAGGTTCTAAAACTTCATCGTCTTTTTTAAAAGTAAGTCCTTGAGTTTTATCTTCAATTTCAATCAAAGAAAACTTTTTAAGTGGTTCATAGAATAAGGAAAATGCTAGAATAAAGACTTCTTTGTTAGAGAAATAATCATGCATAAGTATTTTGTTTTTAAATAAATCAATAACATAAGTATTTAAATTTTTTATTGTTTCCATGCGTTCTTTAATTTCTTTTGCATTAGCAGAGAGCTTGATTTTATATAGCTCTTGGAAGCATGAAAATTGTTGAAATGCGTTTAAATATAGATACATAGAACTCAGAGAAGAAGAAAAACTTAAAGAATCCAAAGATTTTAACTTATCATGTTCTTTAAGTTTTGTTTTTATCAGGTCTTTCAATTGAGAATCCCAATTTAGGTACATAGGTCCAGGATCAAAAGTAAATTGTCCTGAATTTAGTTCAAATGGAAGTTGATTAAGAAAATCTTCAAAGCCATCTGTATATCGACTTAATACTTTTAATAAATGGTTCAATGTCGAAATTTCTAAATACTCTTGTTGTTTTAATTTGTTGAGTTTAGAAAGATTCTTTTGTTTTTTAAAATTAAATTTTTCTCTTGATAAAAATGACCACAGCTCGAAATAAAGTCTTTGAATTTTATGCTTTGTTGAAGAGGGATCTATTTTTATTACCTGCTCTATTTTTGATATGCTTATCGATTTTTTAAAATCGATCCACAAATCTTCGTTAAATGTTGAAGATGTGAAGTCAAAATCTATTGATTTTTTTTGCATTATCGTAAGCCAAATTGTCGTCTATTATTGATTTTTTTATTTTGTTTAAAAAAAATTCTTTTCCTTTTTTTGAGAAAGGCAAAGAATTTTTTTTATCTATTTGTTGATATCCTCTGATTTTGTCTATTTCTAATGCCTTAATGTCGATATCAGTGTCTTCACTTTCAATGAACTTTATAATTCTGTTGTTGTATTCTATTCTGCTATCAATTAAGCTAATAGCGTAATCTAATGTGTTTTCTGGGGTAATAGAAGCTTGAGTTATATTGAATTTAAGTAAAATTAAAATAAATAAGAATGCTAGTTGTCTCATAGAAGAAGTGGTATCACAAAAGAGTGAATAGACCTCCCTCATTCTCGCGACATGCGTGAAATCAAATAAAAAGACCGGAGAGCAGCCACAGATAGTTAAGCGGTGGTCTTATCTTGAAATGCCGATCTACAGTTCTTTTAGATCGCTTCAATACCGCCATACTGGGTGCTCATCTGGTAGAGATCTCGAGCCTCTTCGGATTTACAATAAGTGTTGAGCCATTGTTGGAGCTCAGATATTTCTCCTTTCTCCAGAGAATCAATTGTATTGAGGAATAAATATGTTCAATATAAAAAATGAACATGAGACTTCTAAAATTCAAAATCTATGACCCCAGTATGCTGCATTTCTAAGTGGCTCTTGACCGCCCGGTGAAAAAGTTTAATCAACCCTCTGCGGCGATATGCCCGGATTACGACTCCAAGCGGGATCTCAAGATTCGAGCATACTAAGTAGATTCGCCCTTCTCCTTTTGATTTCTCTAAACAGGCCAGGGACACGACATGATGTATATCTTTGAGCCATCCCATAAGCCGTCGAGTACGGAATTCCTTCCGCTTCTTTTTTTCTTTCCGCTTTTGATTTCATCACGGATATTTTTCCAAGGGGCTTGTTTTCTGTAAGCTCGAAACAACTGATTCACTCGAAACCATTTTCGCTTAGGGTCGACCTTATCTTCCAAAAAACCATATCGAGAAAGCTTATCCGAGTATCACACTTTGTCTTGGTTCTGCTGTGGCTGCTATCCTGGTTTTTGATCTGATTTCACGCATGTCGCAAGTTTAAGTCGATTCTTTTTTTCTTCAGTCAGCTCCGGCCCCGCCATGTAAAGGAGCTGCGGGGTGCGAAAAAAATTTTTTTAGAATAGTTTGTAATTGATTTTTTGAGTAACCTTCAGATATTTTCTGATGCAGACGAAAAAATGGGAAGTGGGGGTTAAGATAAAATCCGTATTTTTAAATTTGAATCATCATAAATCAATTATTTTAACTGATAATTTATTTATTGACATTTTTCTATTCCAAAGTATATTAATGAAAAATATGATTAAATAATATTAATTTATTTAATTTAACTTTTTACTGAAAAGGTTTAAAAAAATGAATAAATTTTTGAAAAATAGAGTATTCTCTCTTGTTATTGGTTTTAGTTTACTGGGTCTTTGTAACACCCAAGCTTTTGCAATGAATGAAGATCTTGAGTTTAATGGTTTTGACTTGAATCATGGGTTTTTACTTAGGAAAAATTCCCGGCCATTAAGGGCGCCTAGAGGCAAGAGTGTCTGCCCAACAGATCAGCCAGATGTACATGTTGTGCAAGACGGAGAACTTGAGGTTACTGAATATCTTGGGGGTGGACATTTTGGAGAGGTTTCTCGAGCCAGATTTCAGGGAGCGGATGTCATTCTTAAGGTTTTAAAAACAACTAAAAATAGTAGAGGACAACCTGTTTCACCTAGTCTGAACTCTATTAGAGTTGAAATCAGTCGGCAAAAGACTGCTTCAGAAGTCGGCGTAGCTCCTGAAATTATAGGGGATGTTCTTTGTATAAATAATGATGATGGCTTTCAGCTTGGATTTATGATGGAGCCTATAGACCATTCAATTGATTTTAAAAAATTTATTGATGGTATAAAAGGGATAGCTGATTTTAGTAAAAAATTGGTTAATCTTGAAGAATTTTTGATGCAATCTTTTAGTCAACTTAAAAAACTTCATGAAAAGGGTATTTCACATAATGATTTAGCTCCAGAAAACATTTTAGTTATTTTAAATCCAGTGGATCCGACTCTTATTGTAGGTGTAAAATTTTTAGATTTTGGATTCATAGGATATGTAGGTCATCCAGAATATCAGGCAAAGAACCACCTGAAGTATAGCAAGTATAACGGTGATCTTATTTTACTGTTAAATATTTCACTTGATACTGCAATAAAATGGTCTTTATTGGATAACTATCGGGTTAATTCTAATGAAAAACCTGAGTTTCAAACAAGTCTGTCGAAATTGAGAGAATT
The DNA here is from genome assembly GCA_903935335.1 of Oligoflexia bacterium. Lineage (GTDB taxonomy): Bacteria > Bdellovibrionota > UBA1018 > UBA1018 > UBA1018 > CAIZRG01. The sequence continues at coordinate 68,081 of CAIZRG010000051.1, read as the reverse complement.
AGAGCTAAGAAGTCAAGTTAGCAGCCAGGTTGAAGAGTTCCTTCAGGGGATATCGCCTGAAATAGAGAGTAATAAATTCGTTGATAGCAGCGATGATGAAGGGACTTCAGTCAATACAAGCTCTGTTATTTTTTCAAGCTCTTCGATTTTCCCGTAGGAGGATTTTTTTAACTAGACTCAAGGTGTGAGGTGGAGTCTTTCTATCTCAGCTTTTTGAAGTAAGTGCTTAAGAAGATGTTTTTGGGTTGTGAAGATTTGGATTTCGACCCAGAAACATTTTTTTAAGCACTCAAGTGGGTCATTCAGTTGAAAGAGTTAAAAAAATATTTCTTTCAGTAGTTTAGGATGTGATATCAAGTCCATATTCAAAGGATTTGTTATGTATCTATTCAAGAGTATTTGTCTTTTTTTTTAACTACAATCACTTATGGAGGGAGTTTAGACCCTGAGCATTTGCATGAAGACCTGAGTGGAGTCATTCTGAGTTTTCTTGATCAAGAATCTTTAGGGAGCTTTGCAATAGTTTCGCGTTCTTGTTGTGAAAAGATTGAGATCTTTCGAAAACAAAGTTGCACAGAGCTTGAAATTCGTGAACGCCAACTCACCAAAGCGTCGCTTATTGAAATTTTATCACTTTTTGGCAGCCGAAATGATCCTAATTTTCATCTCAAGGTTTTGGATTTGTCAGGTTTACGAATTGACGCTGAGATAATGAATCCTGTTACTCAGATTTTTCCTAATTTAAAAGAATTGTATCTGCATCGTTGTTCATTGAAGAAGTGTGGGTTGGTTTATCTTTTGAAACTGAATCAACTTCAGCTTTTAGATATGGGTTATACAAGGATTTCTGAATATCATCTAGAAATTCTTAAGAATCTCAATTATTTAAGTATATTAGATCTCTCTTGTACTCAAATTTCAGGGGAAGGACTAAAAATTTTGGCAGAGTGTAGTCAGTTGAGGGAACTCAGTCTACGAGGTGCTAAAATATTAGCTTTTGATCATTTGTCAAAATTAGGAAAGCTAGAAAACTTGGATCTTCAGGATATTGAAATCTCAACAGAGGATATGCATACTTTATATCAACTTTCGCATCTGAGGTGTTTGCAGTTCACAGTCTCTAAAGTTGATCGAGATGCCTTAAGTCTCCTTCAAGCAAGAGTTCCCTCATTACTGATGGTGGCCTGGGACGGAATCGAACCGCCGACACACGCCTTTTCAGGGCGCTGCTCTACCGACTGAGCTACCAGGCCAAAATGAACAAGATCCCTTGAAGAACTTATCTGGTATGCGATTTAAGGTTAAAACGCAACAAGATTTCGTTTGAACAATCTCCAAAAGGCAAGTTCACTGATTGCTTTCTAAAAAAATGAGAACAGAGTTTGACAAGTCAAAATTGGTGCACATTTATTCACCCATAAGGCTCAATGCTTTAGGCGGCCCCTAGAAAAATCATGTGTCATTGATTTGTTCTTGACCGTCAAATTAAGAAGAAAAACGCCTGGAGATATGCATAAGCTCCGGTGTTTTACTTTATGAACGAATAACGTTTCAACCAGATAGAGAAATGGGAGGTTGAACTCTATGCAAGTACGACCATTACATGATCGTGTTTTGGTAAAGCGCTTTACCGAAGAAGAGCGCTCAAAAGGTGGAATTATTATCCCGGATACTGCTAAGGAGAAGCCGATTCAAGGCGAAATCATGGCAGCGGGACAGGGCCGCGTTGCGGAAGACGGAAAAATTCGTCCTCTTGACGTCAAAAAGGGTGATCGAGTTCTTTTTGGCAAATATGCGGGTACTGAAATTAAGATCGACGGTGAAGAGTTCCTCATGATGCGTGAGGAAGATATTCTCGGCGTTCTCAATTGATTATTTTTAGGAGGCTATTACTATGTCTGCAAAAGAACTCCGTTTTTCAGAGGAAGCCCGTTCATCTATTTTGAATGGTGTCAACGCTCTTGCTAATGCTGTAAAAGTAACATTGGGTCCAAAAGGCCGAAATGTTGTGATTGAAAAATCTTTTGGTGCACCTAACATCACTAAAGATGGTGTCACAGTGGCAAAAGAAATTGAGCTTTCTGATAAGTTTGAAAACATGGGCGCTCAGATGGTTCGTGAAGTCGCATCAAAGACGAATGATGATGCGGGTGATGGAACCACTACAGCGACTGTTTTAGCACAGGCTATTTTTCGTGAAGGTGCAAAGATTGTTGCTGCTGGGCACAATCCAATGGAGCTTAAGCGAGGAATTGACAAAGCTGTTGAAGCCGTTGTTGCAGAATTAAAAAAGATCAGTAAACCGATTAAAGATCAAAAAGAAGTTGCTCAAATCGGTACGATCTCTGCTAACAATGACCCTAATATTGGGAAAATCATTGCTGAAGCAATGGAAAAAGTAGGCAAAGAAGGTGTGATTACAGTTGAAGAATCCAAGACAGCTGAAACCACACTGGATGTTGTTGAAGGGATGCAGTTTGACCGTGGCTACCTTTCTCCTTATTTTGTTACCAATGCTGAGAAGATGGAAGCTGCACTCGAAAATCCTTTTATCTTAATCTACGATAAAAAAATCAGTTCAATGAAAGACCTGTTGCCACTATTAGAAAAAGTGGTTCAGCGTTCAAAGCCTCTTGTGATTATTGCTGAAGAAGTTGAAGGCGAAGCTCTTGCTACTCTTGTTGTGAATAAGCTTCGTGGTACACTTCAAGTGGCTGCAGTTAAAGCTCCTGGTTTTGGTGATCGTCGCAAGGAAATGCTTCAAGATCTTGCTATCTTGACAGGTGGGAAAGTAATTTCTGAGGAGATGGGGCATAAGCTTGAGTCTGCTCGAGTTGAAGATTTAGGACAGGCTAAGAAAGTCACTATTGATAAAGACAATACAACAGTAGTTGACGGTGGTGGTAAAAAACCCGACGTTGAAGCTCGTGTGAAGACCATTCGTGCTCAAATGGAAGAATCTACTTCTGATTACGATCGTGAAAAGCTCCAAGAGCGTTTAGCAAAGCTCGTGGGTGGAGTTGCTGTGATCAATGTTGGAGCAGCGACTGAAGTAGAAATGAAAGAAAAGAAAGCTCGAGTTGAAGACGCTTTAAATGCAACTCGTGCTGCAGTTGAAGAAGGCATTGTTCCTGGAGGAGGGACAGCACTTCTTCGGGCTTCAAAAGCACTTGAAGACTTAAAGGGTCTTTCTGCTGAGCAGCAAGCTGGAGTTAGCATTATTAAGAGATCTCTTGAAGAACCTCTTCGTCAGATTGCAGCTAATGCTGGCTACGAAGGATCCATTGTGGTGGATAAAGTATGGCACAATCCGGCTCCATCTTTTGGTTTTAATGCGCTCACTGAAAAGTATGAAGACCTGATTGCAGCGGGTGTGATTGACCCTTGCAAAGTGGCTCGTTGTGCTCTTCAGAATGCAGGCAGTGTTGCTAGTTTGATGCTGACCACAGAAACCTTGATTGCTGAAAAGCCTAAGAAGGAGACTTCTGCTTCTATGGGTGGTGGTGCACCAGGCATGGGTGGTGGCTACGGGGATATGATGTAATATCTGTCCTTAAAAGATGTGGCGATTCATTTTTTTAAGAAATCGTTGATCTTAAAAAAGAAGCTTCAAGAGAAATCTTGAAGCTTCTTTTTTTTTATAACTATTTGTTGAGTGAGTTAGAAGGTAGCACCAATATGCACAAAGAAAGAAGTGTAAGTTCCACCTAAGGCAAGTGGAGTGGCATTTGCTCTCATTTTATTGGTACCAAACATATTATGGAAGGTAAGGGCAGCTCCAAAAAAAAGATTTTTATTGAGTTCCAGGTCAATTCCTGGGCCCAAATGAACTCCAAATAATACGGCAGAAATCGATGAAGATGCGCTTAACGAGGTTGTAGTCGATCCCCCTGGTGTTGCTGTAGTGTTGTCTGGATAGGAAGGTTTATAAAACCCTAAACCAAAAATAGCATAAGGAACTACTTTGTCGTACCAGCTCATGTTGAGACGAAGTCCAGGGGTCAATGAAAGCATAGAAAACTTTCCATCTGAGTGTTCTGAGTATCCAAGCCCTGAGTCAAACCCAAAAAGATCACTTACGCCATAGGTATAATGCAGCTGGCTTCCAATGCTGTCAGAATATTTTCCAAGATCCCCAATCAGAAAGACCTGACCTAGGTCGAGAGCAAGGTTGTTGGAGCCTGGGGAGAAGGGAGAGACTTCTCGGTTAATCTCTTGAGTTCGAGAAATACGATGATTAGAATCGTCAACTGAACTCCAGGAAGAATGAGAGCTTGGAGTAGCAGTTGAGGCGAGTAGCTCCAGGGAAAAACTGAGCAATAGGAATAACGGTAAAAATCGAATACTCAAGGAAACCCTCCAGACTCTAGACCAGGTTACTTTTTGATTCATTTTATTCTATCCTATCAAAATAATCGAGATATGGTGTAAAAATTTTAGATCATTCATCTACTTGACTAGGGATATTTTTTAACAAAACGAGTTAAAAAATATCCCTAGTCAAGTAGATGAATGACTGAATGAGTTTAGAACAAGTTTACTGATTGAGTAGAGCCGGACGATCGGAAGGGGTAGGATCTTCATTTTTCATATCATTTTGATCAAATAAAGAAAGTTCGGAACCTAGCTTGGCATGAATATATCCAGAGAAAGATCCGTCTCCATGGCGAATAATTTCCTTGAGTAACTCTATAGAGGGCTGCGTCTTAGATTTTCGTTCACTTTCATAAAGAAGCTGCGTCAATGTTGCTGCTGTGATGTCATTTTTAGTCTTATTGTCAATGACACGCAGGTTTTCTCCGGATTTAATCATTTTTGCGATTTCATCTAAAGTAACATAGCTGGATTCGTGAGTGTCATAGAGTTTTCGATTTTGATAACGTTTAATTGTTTTAATTTCTTTCATGATTCCCCCTTGTTGGATCATCTTTTGATTGGAATGCAGTGAATCAAGCCATTACTCCTACTCCTATTCAAGGTCCTTAAAAAGAGGAAACAACCCTCCCTTTATTATTGTTGAGTAACCCCTAAGTAGATGATTTCACTTAGCAGCATATAAGCCACTGCGTGTCACACCTACTCACTAAGCCAAATAACAACCCGCTGCAGTAAAGTCAAGCACAGCAGTCGAATCTTAAAAATTCTTCTCATCAGAGAGGAAAAATGCCTGGATTTGCAAATCTTGGCATTTTTTTTAATCCAACTCGCTCAGAAAGATAATGTCTCAATTCAGGTGAATGTTAATTAATAATTCTGTTTTTAATTTTTTTAAAAAAAAGTCGATTCGTAAGGAGGAAGGAATCAGTTCTAATGAAGAAGAGGCTCCAATTAGTCAATCTTTTTAAATTCATTCGAATAATGCCATTAATTTATGATTTCTTAATTTTAATAGGGTTAGTTCGACTGGAAGCTTATGCAGACCAGAAAGAAAAAATAGTTCTAGAGCTGGCAAGAAAAAACTCTGAGGATATCCAAAAAAATACAGAAGCAACTGCCGAGTATCACTTCAGTATGGCTCAAGCTTACTCATTAGAGGGGGATATAGATCGAGCTATTGAAGAATATAAAATAACATTAATGTTTGATAATAACTCAGCTCTTGTTTTTTCTAGATTAGCTACAGAATATGTTAAAAAAGGAATGCTTTCTGCAGCAATGGAAGCTTGCAAAGAATCTTTGAAGAGAGATCCAAAGTATATAGATGCACGACTTATTTTGGCGGGTTTGTATTCTATTTCTCATGAAGTTCAGTTGGCTTTAGCAGAATATGACCAAATTTTGAAGGATAACCCAAAACATGAGGAAGCTGTGATTTTTAAAGCTGAAGCTCTCATTGAAGAGGGGAAAATAAAGCAGGGGATAGCTGTTCTGCGCTCATTTTTAAAAAGAAAATCAAATTCTGCTTTAGTTTATTACTATTTAGGAAGAGCTGAGCAGCAAGCAGGCCAATTTAGAGAAGCTGAAAGAGCCTATAAAAAAGCGATGGATAATCGCCAAAATTTTAACCAAGCGGGATTGGCTTTGGGTAATCTTTATGAAGAAAACAAAAAAATTAAACAAGCAGTTGCTATCTATCAATCAATTTTTGATGAGACTCAGGATCTTTTAGCTGCTAGCCGTCTATCAACTATTTATCTCAGAGAGGAAAAGTATAGACAAGCGATCCCTTTGCTAGAAGCAGTTGAAGCTTCTGATCCGGAAGATCTTAATGTAAAGGTTAAAATTGGATTAATTAAAATGGAATTAAAAGAGTATGAATCAGCAATTCGTACTTTCAAATCTATTATTGATAAAAATCCAGATTCAGACAGAATTCATTATTATCTTGGTAGTTTATATGAAGAAATAAATCAGTTTGACCTCTCGATTGCAGAACTTAAGAAAATTAAGTCAGATTCAAAACTATTTGGAGAATCGGCTTTACATGTTGCGTACTTGCTCAGGAAGACTAATAAAATCAATGAAGCAAAAAAACAAATTAAGGAATCAATTCAGCAATCTCCAAGAACTCCAGGTTTATACCTATTTCAAGCGAACTTAGAAGAAGATTCTAATAATTTCTCAGGAGCGATTGAGGTTCTGCATAAAGCTGTAGGAGAGTTTCCTGATGATGAAAAAATTCATTATTATTTGGGAAGTCTTTATGATCGACAAGGAAATCTAGATCAAAGCTTAGAGCAGATGGAAGCTATCTTAAAAATTAATCCAGAGAATGTAGATGCTATGAACTACATTGGTTATTCTTGGATTCAAAAAGGAGTTCGATTGCATGATGCACAAAAGCTTTTAAAAAAGGCATTAGAATTACGTCCAGGGAATGGATATATTCAAGACAGTTGGGGATGGTTTTTATATGTGAGTGGGAGAGTGTCTGAATCAGTAGTAGAGCTAGAAAAAGCAGTCCGAATGAAGCCTGATGAACCTACAATATTGGAACATTTAGGAGATGCCTATTTACGTTCAAATTTGAGAGAGAAGGCTTTGGTTCAATACAGTGATGCTCTTAAATACGCTGAAGATGAGGAGGCTAAAAAAAAGCTTTCTGCAAAGGCAGAAGGTCTTAGGAAAGAATTAACAGACGGAAAAGGTTTAAATTTAGAACAAAACCAACGAATTCCTGCCAGTCAAAAAGCCTATGAGTGATGTAAGACAGTTCTTTTAAAAAAGAGAGACAATTAGAGTTTTGTTGTCATAGATATCAACAGCCACTTGCGATAAGAGCCTCATTCATGAGATCGAAAAGCAATGAGATGCAAGTGGAATTTTTTCTTCTTTACTAGATGCTGGATTGGATTCTGGGTTGGATTTCTAACAGCTTGTGTGAGTGGACCCCGTCTACAGACAGTGGTTCCCTTAGAGGAGCTTTTTTTAAGGGCATGCTTGCCTGGGAAAAATATTTCTTCTGTGCAAGGAGCCGCTTGGCTCAAGGTAAAGACAGAAGAAATTTCAGGGCAATTTTTCTCCCATTTGGTCGCTTCAGTTCCTACTCAGCTCCGACTTGAAGTCACTAATTTTTTGGGAGGTACAGAAGCAATTCTGTCTATTCAAGAAAATCAATATACGATTTTGCGTGGATCAGATCGGCAAGATTGGCAAGGTGTGAATTCATGGGCTGGGGTTCCGCTTAGGTGGATCAATGAACTATTTTTAGGAAGAATCCCATGTCCATTATCTAGAACTTCTTATCGATTAAGTCGCGGGCTCAAAGGAGAGTTAGTCGTTGATACAAATGAAAAAGAAGCAGAAAAATTTATTTACTCTTTTAAGGAGAGTCGTGAAAACCCTTGGCCAAATGCACTCCATTGGGAGAAAAAAGCCGATATGCCCTTTGTTCTTGATTTCAGTTTTGATGATCCTGAAGCTGAAACTTTAAGCCCAACAAAGTGGGAAGTCCGTTCTCATAAAGCATGGATGAAAGTTCGATGGAAAAATCGAAAAATATCCTTAACAACAACTTCATATAAAAATTGAGATTAAACTTCGTGACTTATTGAGATAGATTAGAAAAAGATAGATTCAGGATAAGTAGTCGTAAGTCAATGAATTTATTGCTGGAGGGGGTCAATTAGTGTTTATTTATCTAGCGAGGAAATGCGCAGGAGTTATTCCTACTATTGTTGGGGTCGTTATCGTTGTTTTTATTCTTTTTCATTGGGTTGGAGGAGATCCTACCTATCAAATGCTAGGAAGGCATGCGAGCATCCAGCAGATTGAAGAACTTAGGCATGAATATGGATTTGATCAGCCTACTCACATTCAGCTTTTTAACCATCTCAAACAAGTGATTACTTTTGAATATGGTCGAAGCTATGCTACAAAGCAACCCATTAGGCAGATGATTTTAAATGGTTTAGGTCCTTCTCTTTCCTTAATGTTGCCTTCATTTATTCTGAATGCAATTATTGCTATCAGTTTCGGTTTGATAACTGCCTGTTTTCAAGGTTATTGGGCAGATCGATTGATCGTAAGCTTTTGCATTCTAGGAATGAGTGTATCCATATTAGCCTATATTCTTTTTGGTCAGTATTTTTTAGCATACAAGCTTGGATGGTTTCCTATCTCTGGTTATGAAGAAGCATGGAATGAAAGACTTCGTTATTTAATTCTACCTATAAGTATCTATATTGCAGTGAGTGTAGGGTATGATGTAAGGTTTTATCGAACTGCATTTCTAGAAGAAGTAACACAAGATTATGTTCGAACAGCACGTGCTAAAGGACTATCTGAATTCCAAGTCTTTTTCAAGCATATTTTGAAAAATAGCATGATTCCAATATTAACCAATATTATTATGGAATTTCCCTTTCTGGTTCTAGGATCCTTTCTTTTAGAAAGCTTCTTTGGTATCCCTGGTCTTGGGAGTATTACGATCGATGCAATTCATAACAGTGACTTTCCAGTTATCAAAGCAATGACAATTTTAGTTGCTATTTTATACATAGCTGGAAATTTAGTAATTGATCTATTATATGCCTGGGTTGATCCACGGGTGAGTTTAAAATGATTCCGACTTACAAAAGTTTAAACTCAATAAAAAATATTTATTTTGAAAATAATATCTGGAGTCATGCCTACTATAAGTTGAAAAAAAATCGAGCTGCTATTACTTCTGTTGTCGTTATTCTAGTCTATACAGTAATTTCTTTCCTTTCAAAGATAGAATGGATTGCAAGTCCTTGGGATGAGATGGTGGGAGATTCCTATCAATCCCCTTCATTGAATTCGATTAAGCTGCTTTTAGGGACAGATATTTTTGGGAGAAGCGTTTTTTATAAGGTTCTACACGGAACCCGAATTGCAATGAGTGTTGGTTTGATTTCTTCACTGATGAGTGTTCCAATTGGCGTTATTCTGGGTTCTTTTGCAGGATATTTTGGAGGCTGGGTAGATAATTTATTTACTTGGTTTTATTCGACGTTATCATCAATTCCAAATATTATGTTATTAATATCTATCACATATTTATTAGGAAAAGGGCAAAGTGCAGTTTATTTTGCATTAGGAGCTACAGCTTGGGTAGGTCTATCTCGAGTGATCAGAGGGGAATTTATTAAGCATAAAGCCCGTGATTATGTTGTTGCTGCAGAGAGTATAGGGGCTTCAACTTATTCAAAAGTGTTTAAGCATATTCTGCCCAATGTTTTCCATTATGTTATTATTCATTTTTCAGTGCAATTTATGTCAGCTATTAAATCGGAAGTCATTCTTTCTTTTCTAGGACTAGGAGTCCAAGGGCAACCCAGTTGGGGTGTGATGATTGATGATGCTCGTTTGGAGCTTTCCCGTGGAGTATGGTGGCAGTTAGCTGGGGCAACAACAGCTATGTTTTTAGTAGTTTTATCATTTAATACTCTTGGCGATGCGCTTCGTGATGCACTTGATCCGAAGATGAAGTGATATAGATGTCCAGATTAACCTTACGGGTGAGATGCCAATGAATCAAAAAAAAGAAAAAATTTTAAGCAATCATAGTGTTGAGAAAATTCTTGAAATCTCCAATCTTAGGACTTCATTTTTTAGTGATCAGGGTGAACTTAAAGCTGTTGATGAAGTTTCTTTTGCTGCTTATGCTGGAAAAACTCTAGGTATTGTAGGTGAGTCTGGGTGCGGAAAAAGCGTGACAAGTTTATCGATTATGCGTCTTATTCCTTTTCCTCAAGGAAAAATTATTGGGGGTCAGATTTTGTATAGACAAAGGAATCTTTTGGAGCTCAAGCCCGCTGAAATGAGGGGTATTCGAGGAAATGAAATTTCAATGATTTTTCAAGAACCTATGACATCTCTAAACCCAGTGTTTTCAGTAGGAGATCAAATTTCTGAAATAATTCGTTTACATCAAGGACTTTCAAAAAAAGAATCACTCAATCGATCTATTGAAGTCCTCAAATGGGTAGGTATTCCAGCTCCTGAAAAGCGGGTACATGATTATCCTCACCATCTTTCCGGAGGAATGAGACAAAGAGTCATGATAGCTATGGCTCTTTCTTGTAATCCACGAGTTCTTATAGCAGACGAGCCCACTACAGCCCTTGATGTAACTATTCAAGCTCAAATACTTGAGCTTTTGTCTGAATTAAAAGAAAAAATGGGTATGGCTGTTATTTTGATTACTCATGACTTAGGGGTAGTTGCTGAAATGGCTGATGAAGTGGTTGTGATGTATGCGGGTCGCATTGTAGAGCAGGGTAGTGTTCGTGATATTTTTTCAAATCCTAAAATGCCTTATACAAAAGGCCTCTTAAACAGTATTCCGACGTTGAAAAAAGATCGTAATGGAAGTCAAAAAAATAGACTTGTTGCGATTCCTGGGATTGTTCCAAATCTTCTACAATTACCTATTGGATGCAGGTTTCAGGAACGTTGTTCGTACATTGATCTAATTTGCTGTAATAAAGAACCTGATTTAAGATTAGTCTTGTCTTCTTCAGAAATTGAACACAAATTTCGCTGTGCAAGAGATATTTCTTTCAATACTGAGAAAGAAATTTTAAATTTTTCTCAGCCCTCTTCAGGGGATCAATCTCAGATACTTTCTGCTGAAGTTTTATTATCAGTGCGAAATTTAAGTAAAGAGTATTTAGTTCAAGGTAGTCTCTTTGGGAAAAAAGAAGGGACGGTGAGAGCTGTTTCTGAAGTGTCTTTTGATATCAGAAGAGGTGAAACTCTTGGTCTTGTAGGTGAGTCTGGTTGTGGAAAATCAACCTTGGGTCGATGTCTTTTGCGTCTCATTGAACCAACTTCAGGTCAAATTATATTTCAAGGACAAGATATGACTCAGCTCAATTTAAAAAAAATTCGTAATTTTCGTCGTCATATGCAAATTATTTTTCAAGATCCTTATGCTTCTTTAAATCCAAGAATGACTGTTGAAGCTATTTTATCAGAACCTTTAGATATTCATCATTTATATCAATCAAAACAAGAAAAATTTAAAAAAATTTATAAATTATTAGATTTATGTGGTTTAAGAAGAGAAGTGCTTTCTAGATATCCTCATGAATTTTCTGGAGGACAAAGGCAGCGCGTTTGTATTGCTCGAGCTTTAGCAGTTGAGCCTGAGTTTATTGTATGCGATGAGCCCGTCTCTGCATTAGATGTATCTATTCAAGCCCAAATTGTGAATTTGATGCAAGATCTTCAGGAAGAATTGAAACTCACTTATCTTTTTATCTCTCACGATTTAAAAATTATTGAACATATATCAAGTCGGGTTGCTGTCATGTATCTTGGGAAAATTGTTGAAATGGCCTCTGTCGAGGATCTATACCGGGACTCTAAACATCCTTATACTAAAGCATTAATGTCATCTATTCCAGTCTCTGATCCGAACCTGAGAAAGCAGCGTGTCATTTTAAAAGGGGACTTGCCCTCACCTTTGAGTCCTCCTTCAGGTTGTTCATTTCATCCAAGGTGCCCAATGGCTCAAAAAGATTGTCAGACAATAGCTCCAATTTTAAAAAATTACATGAACAATTCAAAAAGTTGTCATAGTTTTTCTTGTCATCATCCAAATTAAAAAATTTAATCAATAAATCCTTATGTTTAGGTCGAGAATGATCGAAAAGAATAGAGAAGTGTTATATAAACAGTGATTTCACATGAGTATAAAAATGGATGTTTTAGAATCGATATGAATATAGACCTCGATTTGAAAAAAGTCCAATCCGGATTGATTAATAATTTATATAGTTCCAAGATAGAAGATATTCCTCCCTTTTTTTTGATGCCGGTATCAGTTTTTGTTTACTTGCAAGCTAATGAAAAACTAGTTTCAGTTAAAAGAGCGCTTGATTTTTTTACTCCATATGAATTAAATAAATTTAAAAGTTTTAAATATTTTTATTTTTCTGATGATATCAAAAAGTCATTCCCATTCAGCCAGTCCGGCTTGAAGGTTAAGTCTTTTTTAAATTTAAAAGTATCTATTCAAGATATCAAAAAAAAGAAGATAAGTGAAAGTCATTTTCCAGGGGACTCGTATTTTTTATCACAGCAGATTTTTAGAGGCATAGCCCCCCTTTGGTTAGAGAGTGGATCTAGCTGTTTAGAGATTAATCCATTTTTAGTTTCTGTATTCGTCAATGAACTTTGTCCTTCGTTAGAAGAAGAAAAACTTGTCATGGCTAGAGAGAGGGATGTTCGATCTTTTGAGAAAGCCATTTTGATTTCAAGTTTATCCATATTTTTAGTGCTACATTTAGGATATTGTAATTTAAAATTTCTTGCGGACTTAAGATCATTTGTTTTTTATGAAATTGTTTTTGGAAAAAGCAGTTTTGATTCTACTTCTGAGATTAATGAGTTAATTTATTTATCTTCAGTTTGGATTGAAAACTCAGAATTTAATTCAGTTCAGTTAAGTTTTTTAAAAAAACATAAAAAAAAGTCAGCTCAAAAGATAATATCTAGACTCGAAAAAGAAAGAGTAATTACCCTAACTAAACTAGTATCCTCTGATAGATCTATGGAAATTCAGAAAGCAAAAAATGTCTAATGCAAATTCTAATTTCAGATCTTTAAAAAGTTTCGGAATATCTGGGATTTTAAATGAAGATTCAATAGTTTTTTACCAAACTTTATTTAATTCAAGTCATCTAGGGAAAATATCGGATTTGCTTGTTTTTAATATAAAAAATGAACACTTCGATGAATTAAGATTTAGGTCTTTAGTTAATCGAAGTGTTCTCTATTTTTTTCATTCTTATAATAAAGACATAAATTCAGATCTACTAAAAAAAGGAAGTCGTCCAATTTTGTTTGAGTGCGGAATTGATCTTGAGAAGGTGGCTATAGGTCTAAATTTTTCAAAAGCTTCTAATTTTCAAGTCGAAGGAATTTTAGATAAAATATCTAGTGATGATCTGAAGGTAGAGTTAGATAAAATAAACAAAGAGTTAGATATTGAATCAGACCAAACAGTGATTCGATATCAGACTCAAACTGGGGTTCTAGAGATAATTTTTATACTTTATTTTAATATTCAAGTTTATTCTGATGATTTAAAAAAATCTGAGCTAGTGATTTTGAATGATGAAGAAAGCGAAAGCTCTCCTGAGCCTAGGGAATACATTCATTTAGGGGATTTAGATTTTGACATCACCCTCACAGATAAAGATTTAAGTGATCCTAGTCTAAGTGTCTTTAGAGTTTCAGGGAGTGATAGTGTAGAGTCTCAGGAAGAATATAGGGTTGTTTCAGATCCTTCCGGTGTCGAAAAAAGAGGCTCTTCACAATGGAAGGTGAAGTCACTGATTAAGAGTTTTTCTAGTGCTCTGAGTGATGCTATGAAAGGGATTGTAAATGCGGGGCGATCTAAATCTAAATTAAATAACAAAAAAATAGAAGTGAGTCACCTAAGTGAAGGTAGATCTCTAAAAATTAATTCTACCGACAGTAAAAAAATAATTTTAGACACATCCTTGCAGCCTATTGAAAAAGAGAGTTCTAATCTGATTCTTCATGAAGAGTCTAAGGTTTTAGAGAAAAAGTTTGAAAAATTAGACAGTGGGAGTTCTGGCGACGATTTTGTAAAAGAAATAAAACCTGGAATTGAGAAAGATTTGGAGTCAGAGTATGGAAAGCTATTGAATGAAATTCAAACTGGTGGACTTGAGAAATTAATGATGACCTTGAAAGATAAAAGTAGAGTAATGATTCGAGAGATTTCTAATCCTAAAGTTGAAATCTGGATGAGTGAAATTCGATCGAGATTGATTACTGAAAGAGCACGTTTGGCTGAGATGACTAAAACGCTCAATTCTTCAGTTCGTATTAAGGAGATTGAATTTAGAAATAAAGTAGCTGTCCTTGAAGAGGAAATTAAGCGTAAGAATGTGCAACTTGCGCAACGTAACCAAGTGTTGAGTCAAAATCGAGAAAATTTATCAACATTAGTTAAAAACATCGATAAAATAAAAGAATCCATGAAAAATCAAACTGATCAAACTAACTCAGAAAATTCATCGATGAAAAATAAATATTTATATGCTCAAAAAATGCTGCATGTTTCCAGAGAAGAAAATTTAAAGCTCACACGGAAGCTAGAGGAAATGAAGGTTCAGTTGAATGCTGCTTCATCTTTAGCTCAACAGCAGAGTGTATCTTCGAATGAGTATTCTTTTCTTAAGGACCAGCATACACGGCTTCAGCGTAAAATTGAAGAACATAAGAAAATTAATATTCAGGTGATGGAACAGTTGAAGTCGTTAAAAAAGGAGAAGAGTCGTGCTGAGGTGAATCATTCAGCCGATGAAATGAAAAAGAAAATGGATTCTGCGCTCAGAATGAATGCTATGAGCCGTGATCAAGTTGAAGAAATGAGAAAAAGAATCGATCAATTACAGCAAAAAGAAGCAAAAATGAAAGCAGAGATTCTAAAAATGCAAAATGAGATTAAAAGACTAGTTTCTTCTGAAAAAAAAAGGGGTAGTGATCAATTAAAATAATTTTACTATATGGAGCTTTTTGATCGGATTCGTTCTATTCATGAACTTCTTCTTTTATAATGATGTAGGAATGAATGATTTTCCCCTTCTGTAATTGACTTGCGAATAATTTGGCTTGATCTCTGGTGGGGTATCCTTTTAAATAAACTCTATACCACTTTCCCTTTTCTTTAATTTGTATTTCCTGAAGAACAGGCCGAAGTTGATAACCTTTCAGAGATTTTATTTGATTAAGAGCGTCGTTTTGAGTGGGATAAGAACCCACCTGAAGTGAGTAGAGTTGGGTTTGATGATTGGAGTTTGAAGTCTCTGCTTTTGTCAATTCAGGCAGAGTGAGTGCAAGTCGATGATCGAACTGAATACCTGATGATTGAACTTCATGGCGTAATTCAGCGTTTAGGGATTCTTCCAGTAGGGTTTCAATGCCTCGACCTTTTTCAGTGAATTCAGTTAAGCTTGGGCTTTGGTCATCTAAAGGATGCATAGAGTCGAGATAGGGTGATTTTTCTGATTTTTTTAGTCTAGTATTTTTTCCTAAATGAATCCCTAGTGTAAAGGTGAAAAATGAAATCATCATTCCAAGAAAAACCAGAAGAATCATTTCTTTGCGATCATATAGGAAGAAATGTTGTTTGGGTTCTAAGAAAGATTTCATTAAATATAGTATAAAAAAATTATTACAATCTGTCAACGTTCTGGCTTTTGTGACTGGGGATTGATTGAGGTTGAATAAAGATAGAAAGATTAACCTTGTGCACTTTAGAGTCTGACAAACTTTGAGAAAGCCTGAAAATCGAACTGATTACTTTCTTTTGAGCTTTCAAATTTGGCCTAAAACTTTCATTTC
Source organism: Oligoflexia bacterium (assembly GCA_903935335.1). GTDB lineage: Bacteria > Bdellovibrionota > UBA1018 > UBA1018 > UBA1018 > CAIZRG01. Next base: position 52,289 of record CAIZRG010000051.1, on the reverse strand, counting down.
TCCTGGAGTATGAAGCAATCTAAAAAAATGATGAATGAAAAAGGTCAGGGATTAACAGAATACATCACACTATTAGTCTTAGTATCTCTTGTAGCAGTAGGAGCGACAAAGAGTATGGGAAGGCATGTTCGAGATAAAATTCGTAAAGCGAGAGATCATATTAATTCTGATATTAATTTTAATGAAATTCGATCGGACTAAGAAAAATGGGCAGGCTTTGATTGAATTTGTTTTTTCCCTGGTAATAGGAACCCCTTTCTTGGGTTTAGTCGGTTTTTTGATTTGGAGCCAATGGAATAGGGCAAAATGTGCCTATCTTGTTTTTGATGCAGTCCATTCACAATTGATTGGACAGACTCGCCTTCACCGACCTCGTTTTATTGAGGTCGGTGAAGATGAAATAAGCGTGTTTGGAATAGGACGTTGTGGTCAAGCTTTTGAGAGAGTTCGATTACCTAAACTTGAGTCAGCGAAATGGAAACGTGAAGGATAAAAATATCCAATAGGAAGTAATTGCATGCTGAGATTCAACCGAGTGCGAGGTTCATTTCATTTGCCTCTTTGTTGGTTTGTTTTTACTTTTGTGATGGTTGGATTTGGAGTTTTGGGATTTTTAAGAAATTGGAGGAAGTTAGTGGAAACCCAGCTTCGTTTAAATCAATGTGTTGGAGAGGTTGCTCTTGAACTACGAGAGACTCTCAATTTATTGGGCGATTCCAATCAAAAAATAAACTCATTAAGATTAGCTATTCCAGCAGCAAGAATTCAGCCCTATTTGTTGACCTCTCTTGAAGTCGCTTTAGCTCAAATTGTGGCTTCTCAAGAGGTCCTTTTGTTTCGATGGGAAATACAAAAGAGGAAATGGTTTTCATTACAGGGCTGTGGATATCCAGGGGATTGGGCGATACCTTTGCCTGAACTGAGTTTGAGGCGAAATCCTCCAGATTCGATTGGATCTCAACCTCTTCAATGGTTGGGAGAAGAACCAAGCGAGTTTTATCTACAAATAGTTCATCGTTCCAGAGGAGCTGCAGCTCAAGTGGAGAGGGGGTCTCTTGATAAAAAAAATAAAAAATGGAGTGCAACTTGGACAAACCTACAAAATCAAAAGAGAAAATGGCCAGATTTTTTTTGAGACTTGTTTATGGATACTCGTTTTCGTTGGAATTTGCATTGGGGCAGAGTTTGGATTTCGAGAAGAGTATCAACGTTATCGGCAAATACTCTCGAAAAAGTCAGGCTGACTTTGCAAGCAAGGCTTTGGAGAAATGGGAAGATATGGGTGGGGGTGATTTTTCTTCTCTTATCCGTTTGGATTGGGAACTGGGCGAAGCAAGTGTCTCAGCTCGAAGCAGCAGCTCAGTGGGAGCGAGAGCATCTTCCCTCCGAACAAATCATTGAGTGCCTCATGAAGAGTCGAGGTTTAGGGCTTGTTCGTCATTTAAAAAAACTTCATAAAGTTCTTAGGACTTTACCGTCAACTATCGATGATCCAGGTTCGATTTGGATTTCAGAGAGTGTAGATTGGATTGCATTTTATGGAAGTCCTGAAAGATCTCCTCAGGTGCAGATCTACTGTCTCCAGTGTTCTTTTCTTCCAACTCAATGGGGACCTTTGGGGGTGGGGTGGACAGCCATAGCTTTAGCACTCCAAAAGATGGATCAGAAAGCAATACTTTTGAAGGGACCAAAAGCTCAAATTCAAAAAGATCCAAGGGAGATTTTTTACTGAATTTTAATTCAGATATTTGCATCTTCAATTTGTCTTTGACACAAAGCTATGAACAGGATTTACTCATCGCTATGGTTCAGACGTCTCATTCTATTTTGACAGTAGGCTCTTTAGCCTTTGATTCTATTCAGACTCCCTCTGGCAAGGTCGACTCAGTGCTAGGTGGATCCGTGAATTATTTTTCAATTGCCGCTTCATTTTATACTCCAGTTGAAGTTGTTGGAGTCGTTGGCCAGGATTTTCCAGAGGCTCATCTGGAATGGCTTGCTAGCCGAAAAATTGGTGTGAGTGGGATTCAAAGAGTTCCTGGAAAAACTTTTCATTGGGTTGGTTCATATGATCATCAGATGTGTGAGGCAAAAACATTGTCCACGGCCCTCAATGTTTTTGAGCATTTTGATCCTCAGCTTTCTGAAGTTCACCGTCAGTCATCTACTCTATTTTTGGGGAACATTGATCCAGAGTTACAAACTCGAGTTTTAGATCAAGTGAGTTCTCCAACCTTAGTCGCCTGTGATAGTATGAATTTTTGGATTACTGGAAAACCTGATCAGCTAAAAAACACACTTAAACGTGTTGATATTCTTTCGATCAATCAGGCAGAAGCGCTTTTATTGTCAGAGCAAACTCATATTTTGGCTGCTGCAGAGGTGATTCAAAAAATGGGTCCTTCTGTTGTTATTATTAAGCGAGGGGAATATGGTGCTATGCTTTTTACCCGGAAAAGGCTTTTTATTGCCCCTGCATACCCAGTAGCGCATGTTGTGGATCCTACGGGAGCTGGAGATAGCTTTGCGGGAGCTCTGATGGGATTTTTAACTGGAGCTCAGGCACATCGAGATTTATCAGAATCAAACCCTGAAAAATGGGAAGAGTTGCTTAGGAAAGCAGTGGTCTCAGGTTGTGTGATGGCAAGTTTTACAGTAGAGGACTTTAGTTTTCGCCGTTTAATGAAATTACAGATCTCTGAATTGATGGCAAGGCAGAAAGAACTGATTCGGATGATAAGTCTTTAGTTGAAAGTTAAGGGAGGTTTTCCAGAAGCAGTCCAATATTCTTGGATGGCCTTCATGAAGTTTTTCTGGAATCTCTGACGAGAAAATTCTTTGCCTCGTTGACGGCAGGCAGACTCAGGAAATAGGTGACTTTGAGATTCCATGATTTGAACTGCTGAGATCAGTGCTTCAGAAGATTGTGGTGTAAAGAAGATGCCTGTATTTTCTTGAAGGGTTTCTCGAGCACCCCCTTCACCATAAGCAATGACGGGTGCTCCTGCTGCCATAGCTTCTAAGGGGGTAATTCCAAAGTCTTCAATTCCAGGGAAAATCAAGGCTTTGCATTTTGAATAAAGCTCAGCGATTGCTTGGTTTGAAGTGGAGCCTAAGAAGCGTATTTGAGGTCCTGAACGGTTTTTCAAAAGGATTTCATCTTGACCCGATCCTACAATCCATAAAGGCAAACGGAGTTGATTAAAAGCTTCAATGGCAATGTCAACTTTTTTATAAGGAGCAAAAGCTGTGACCATGAGGTAATAGTTTTCAGGTTTGCGCGGAAGAGTGAATCTTTCAGAATGGGCAAAAGGATAGACTACTTGAGCTTCACGCCCATAATGATTGCGGATTTGGCTTGCTATGAATTGGCTGTTGGTAAGGATATGGTCAATCCGGCTTGGAGTGCTGACTTTTTGATCCCAAGTCTGCAACTTTTTGCGTAAGAGATGAGCCCCTAAGCGAGTGATCCAAGAGGTTCGTCCAGGTCCAAAGTAATCATCAAATCGATCCCAAATATATCGCATCGGTGCATGAATATAACTGATATGTAAAGAGTTTTTTGATTTTTGAATGCCTTTAGCAACACAGTGAGATGAAGAAAGAATAAGATCAAAATGGCTCAGGTCAAACTGCTCAATCATTCCTGGCATCCAGGGGAGAAAGTGACGGTATCTTCTTTTTGCACCTGGAATTTTCTGGAGCCAGCTTGTATGTGTTTTCAGTTGCTTCAGAGTGGGAGAAATTTTATCAGGAATACAAATGAGGGTGAATAATTCTGCAGTAGGAAAAAGTTCAATGATGGCTTCAAGGACAGACTCTCCTCCTCTCATTCCCGTAAGCCAGTCATGGATGATGGCCACTCGAGTCACAATTGGGTCCTAAAGTATTGGAGACTTTCTTTGAGGCCTTCGTCTAATCTGACTTCAGGTGACCACTTAAATAAGGCTTTAGCACGGGAAATATCTGGACAACGCTGTTTTGGGTCATCAATACGTGCTGGCAGGTGGCGAATCGTAGACTTGCTCCCTGAGATTTGGCATAAAAGCTCAGCGAAATTTAAGATGCTCCGCTCTTCAGGGTTGCCTAGGTTGACAGGCTCAGTGATTGAGCTTTCAAAGAGTCGAAATACTCCTTCAACTAAGTCTGAAACATAACAAAAGCTTCGAGTTTGTTTGCCATCACCATGAATTGTCAGAGGCTGTTGGGTAATAGCCTGCCTGCCTAGTTCTGGAACAATACGGCCATCATCAATTCTCATTCTTGGACCATAGGTATTAAAAATTCTTGCAATGCCTCCATTCAGTTGTTTTAGTCGGGTCGCTGTACTGACATAGGCTTCTGCAAATCTTTTGGTCTCGTCGTAGCAGGCACGGGGTCCAATCGTATTGACATTTCCCCAGTAGCACTCATTTTGAGGGTGAATCAGAGGATCTCCATAAATTTCAGAGGTTGAGGCAAGAAGGTAACGGCAATGAAAGCGCAGAGCTAAATCTACAGTTAGAATAGTTCCAAGAGAGTCTACCTTTAATATTTCAAAAGGAATTCGATCAAAATCAACAGGGCTTGCAGGACAAGCAAAGTGAAGGATTCCGTGTAGCCCATACATGGAAAGGAGTGGAAGAGATTTTTCTTGGATGGGTTCACAAATGTCTTGTTTTAAAAAATAGAAATCAGAATGGCTGAGAGCTTCTGAAAGATTTGATCTTCGGCCGGTGAGGAGATTGTCAATAGCAGTGACAGCATATCCTCTCCTCAAAAGAAGATCGCAAAGGTGAGATCCAATAAAACCAGCTCCGCCTGTGATAATGACATGCTTCATTCTTTTGCTTCTAGCACGCGCCTATAGATTCGGTCCATAGTTTGTCCCAGGCGTAGGCTATTGAAGCGCTGGAGAAGGGCTTTTCTACTGTTTTCACTAGGTTGAGAGACTTCTCCTTTTCTTATTTTGTGAAAGGCATTAACCCATTCCTGGACGTTCTTAGGGTCGACCCAAAGAACTTCCTCAGGGCGTAAGTCTTTAAGCCCTTCTTGGTGGGGCTGAATGGAAGAAACCGCAATAGGGATCCCAGCAAGAGCGGCTTCAATAGGGGGTAATCCAAAGCCTTCGTAGAGAGAGGGGAAAAAACCCCCAGCTGCAGAGGATAAGAGGAAACTGATTTCTGATTCAGGTTGTTCTCCTATAGCTTTTACTCCTGTAGGTACTTTGGCTTGAATCGTTAATACCAGTGGCCAAGGATCTGGACACTGTGCTTTGTAAATCTCATAAGCCTGGATCAGCAGGAGAAGATTTTTGTGGGGTTTGGAGTTGGATAGGCAGAAAAAATAATGACCTTGCTCTAAGTTGAATTGAGTATTTTGTACAGGCCGAGTTATTTTTCCCAATAAATTTAAATCAGGAGGCTCAAGTGCGTTGTAAGCAATGTCGATCGAATTTTTTGGAATTCTTAGCCATTCTGAGATTTTCTGTTGAGAAAATTCAGAGACGGTGACGATGGCCTGGGAGTGTTGAGCAAATCTTCGAAGGAGAGTGTAATAGTATAATTTTTTGCTGCAGTTTCCATAGACGAGATGGTTGAGATCATGGATGGTGACAATGCTAGTGCATGGGCATTTCCAAAGACTTGAAAAAGAGGGACTATGATAGATTTTTGCTCTTAAGGCTTTGAGAACTTTTGGAACTTCAATCCATTCCTGAGGGCTTAAAAAAGGTGATGATACTTGAATCGATTGAAATCCACAAAAGAATGGATCCGCTTTTTTGGTGTGGGTGAGAAAGAGCGGTCTATAGGAGAGTTCCGTAGTTTTTTGAAGTTCTGCTAAACCTTTTGCTAGCTGGGTAACGTATCTGGCTATCCCATGAGGAATGGATATGACCATCCGAGCGTCAATGACTACGAGTGGTTTCATGGTTATAGTCTCACTTTCAGAAAATTAAGAGCAGTGGTATGGATAGGTAAATTGGTGCAAAAAAAAATTAAGGTTTAGCATAAAGTGGAGTTTTTATGATGCCTAAATTATCCTTATTCGAGTTCCAAAAAGGAATCAAGGATGGAGTCTCTATTGCTAAGAAAAATTGTGCATGGATTGAAACAAAATAGAAGGGGGTGGGCTATCTTCTTTTGGGTTACGTCCTTTATGGTGTTTGTCTATTCTTCATCTTCTGATGCAGTAGAACGTCTCGAGGATCGTCTTACGAGTGTGCCTCCTTCTTTGAATCAAAAGCAAGAGCCTCAGTATTTTTATTGTGGACGAAATTTTATTTATCGAGGAAAACTTCAGGAGTGTGATTCTAATCTAGGAAAAGATGGGAGCCACCTTAGACCCATTATCAAGGACATTCCTAATGCTGTAGTAGAATTGGATCTTTATCAAAAAAATCGAGAAAAGATTAGAACTGCTGCTTATTTCGGCGCTGTAGGTCTGTTAGTCGGAGTGATAGGTGTTTTAGTGAGTCATCCCCCGTTTGATCAGAACACTGGAGTACTGAAGCCAGGTGGATATGCTTTGTTTGGCGGAGGATTATTAACAGTGGGTTCTTTTATTTATGGTCTGGTTGCAGTGAATCAGAATGAAAGCCATCTGACCCAGGCTATTCAACATTACAATACTGCCTATCCAGAGGATCCAATTAAAATTCAGGTTACTACAGGGATCGATTTTTAGCTAGCTTCTCGATGCGAGTCGGGAATAAGCTGCGCTCCATGCCAAGATGTCAAGACATTAAAAAAATTCTTCTCCTCGGTAGTGGTCCTATTGTGATTGGTCAAGCTTGTGAGTTTGATTACTCCGGAACACAAGCTTTAAAAGCCTTAAGAGAGGAGGGGTATGAAGTCATTTTAATGAATTCAAATCCAGCAACAATTATGACTGATCCGGAGCTTTCAGAGAGAGTTTATCTTGAACCCTTAGCTCCTGAATATGCAGAGCAAGTCATTGCTCAAGAGCGTCCTGATGCGATTCTTCCAACAATGGGTGGGCAAACAGCTTTGAATTTAACCATGTCTTTACATCACTTAGGCGTGTTCAGTCGGTATGGTGTAAAAATCCTTGGGGTTTCTCCTGAAGTCATTTATAGGTCTGAAGATCGACATGCTTTCAAAGCAACTATGGATTTGATTGGAGTTCAATGTGCTCGAGGTCGAGTGGTGCGTTCCGTGACAGAAGGAAGAGAGGTATTTAGGGAGTTCGGACTTCCATTAGTTCTACGTCCTTCATTTACTCTGGGTGGGGAAGGTGGAGGAGTTGTTTTTCATGAGGATGAGTATGTTCAAAAACTGAGTAGAGCCTTATTTTTATCTCCGAACCAAAGTGTCTTAGTCGAAGAGAGTTTATTGGGTTGGAAAGAATTTGAGATGGAGGTTGTGCGGGATAGAAATAATAATGTCATCATTGTCTGTTCGATTGAAAATTTTGATCCCATGGGAACTCATACTGGAGATAGTATTACGGTTGCTCCAGCTCAAACATTAACGGATCGTGAGTATCAAAACTTAAGAAATCAATCGATTCGAATTATCCGTGCAATTGGAGTTGAAGCGGGAGGCTCCAATATCCAATTTGCTATTCATCCAAAAACAGGTCGAACCCTAGTGATTGAAATGAATCCAAGAGTTTCTCGTTCAAGTGCTTTAGCGTCGAAAGCCACTGGATTTCCAATTGCAAGAGTTGCAGCAAAGTTGGCTGTGGGTTACACCCTAGATGAACTCACGAATGAAGTTACGGGTACGACTCCCTGTAGTTTTGAACCTAGTTTGGATTATGTGGTTACTAAGCTTCCTCGATTTGATTTTGAAAAATTTAAACCTACAGAGACTTGGTTAGGAACTCAGATGAAATCGGTGGGTGAAGTCATGGCGATTGGGACATCTTTTGAAGAGTCTTTAGGAAAAGCACTTGCTGGATTAGAAATAGATGTTTCTTGGCTTTCGCCAAGGGTTCAAAACCTAGAAACTCAAGGCCAAGAAGAAATTCAATGGGATTTAATTGAGAAAGGAAATCCAAAGAGAATTTGGGCATTGGCCGATGCTTTTCGACAAGGAGTTTCGATTCAGGAACTAGCCAAACGTTCGATGATTGATCCCTGGTTTTTGGGAAGGATCAAGAAGTATTTAGAGGGGGAAGGTCTACTTCGATCAAAACCCTGGCCTTTGAGTCGAGAAGAACTTCTTGAAATAAAGTCAAGAGGTTGGACTGATCGTGCAATTGCTGAAGTCACTCAATTGAGTGAAGAAAGAGTCCGTAAAGATCGAGAAAGCTTAGGTATTTTTGGAGTCTATCATTCAGTGGATACTTGTGCGGCTGAATTTGAAGCAAAAACGCCCTATCTTTATAGCACTTATAGAGGACAGGATGAATCACATATTTCTGATAAGCCCAAAGTGATGATTATTGGAGGGGGTCCGAATCGAATTGGGCAGGGAATTGAGTTTGATTATTGTTGTGTTCACGCAGCGATGTCGCTGAGATCCATGGGAATTGAAACAATTATGGTCAATTCGAATCCTGAAACTGTGAGCACTGATTTTGATGTTTCAGATAAGTTATATTTTGAACCTTTGACCGCTGAACATATTTTAAACATCGCTCGAGTTGAGCAGCCTATGGGTGTGATTTTACAGTTTGGAGGCCAGACTCCATTAAAATTGGCTCATATTTTAGAGCAAAATGGGGTAAAGATTTTAGGCACTTCTTCTCAGAGCATTGATCTTGCTGAAGATCGGAGTAAGTGTGAGGATTTAGTAAAAGACCTTCGGTTTTTAGGTTTGGAGCAACCCGAAGCCGTGATGGCTCATTCACCTGTTGAATGCATTGAGCGGGCAAATCAGCTTGGGTATCCGGTATTGACCCGACCTTCCTATGTATTGGGAGGAAAAAGCATGCGAATTATTCGTAGCCAAGCCATGTTGGAGAATTGGATTCGAGAAGAAGTTCAAGTGAGTTATCAGCATCCTGTTTTAATTGATCGATTTTTAGATAACGCCATTGAAGTCGATGTGGATGCCATCAGCGATGGAACTGAGACTTTTATTGGTGGATTAATGGAGCATATTGAAGAAGCAGGAATTCATAGTGGAGATAGTGCTTGTAGTTTGCCTGTGGCCACTTTATCTTTGTCCATTTGTGATCGAATGAGGACTTACACTCGTGAGCTGGCTAAGCGGTTCAAAGTGATTGGTCTCATGAATATTCAATTTGCAATTCAGGGAGACAAAATTTATCTCTTAGAACTCAATCCAAGAGCTTCGAGGACAGTTCCTTTCGTGAGTAAAGCGATAGGTAAACCTCTTGCAAAGTTAGCTGTTCAAGTGATGCTTGGGCATTCTTTGCGATCCCTTGGAATTCGAGAAGACTTAGATTTTAATATCACTACATTTAATGTAAAAATACCCGTTTTCCCATTTCATAAATTTTCTGGAGTAGATATTCTTTTAGGGCCTGAGATGAGGTCAACGGGAGAAGTGATGGGTCGGGGGGTAACTTTTGCTAGTGCTTATGCAAAAGCTTTGGTTGCTGCAGGGATTCCTATTCCTCAGTCTGGGAAAGCATTCCTGTCTATTCGAAATGAGGACAAAGCAGAAATTCTTCCAATTGCCAAGAAAATGATGAGTTTAGGTTTTGAACTTTGGGCGACTTCCGGGACAGCTCAGTTTTTGAGTCAACATGGATTAGATGTTCAGCAGATTAATAAATTCGATGAAGGTGCTCCTCATTGTGTAGAAGCAATTGAGCAAGGGCAGTTTTCTATGATTATTAATACCGCTTCAGATGAAGCTGCAATCCGAGATAGTTTTTCAATGCGGAGAGCGGCTTTAGAAAGAAAAATGATGTATAGTACAGTTATTTCGGGAGCAAGAATGTTAGTTGAGGCTATTCGAGAGCTTCATAAGGGCCCGTTGGATATATTGCCTTTATGAGTATTGAGGTGACTGGTTCTTGTTGGTATTGTCAAACTTTTTTGTCCAGTTTAGATTATGGAAGAGCAGATTCTTGTTCAAAATGTGGAAGAGATACACGTGTGTGTAAGGGATGTTTTTTTTATGATCTTTCTTCCAGTCATGAGTGCCGAGAATCACAAGCTGATCGAGTTTTAGATAAGGAAAAATCTAATTTTTGTGATTATTTTAGGCCGAAACTAGCAGGAGGATCATCAGCACCTCTTTCTCAAGCTGCTCTGAAAGCAGTGGCTGACGCTTTATTTAAGAAAAAATCATCTAACAAGGAAGAATAGAGAGCAAGTTTCTTTCTTGGCAGATTGATTTAGAGTATGTTAGCTCTTAACTTATGTCAGATGAGCGATTTCCAATGACTGTTCATGGTAAACGGCTTTTAGATGAAGAGTTGAAACACTTGATCTCAGTCGAGCGGCCCAATATTGTCAAAGCTATTGAAGTCGCTCGAGGGCATGGAGACCTATCTGAAAATGCAGATTACTCAGCTGCTAAAGAACGTCAGAGTTTTATTGAGGGAAGAATCCAAGAAATTAATGGGAAGCTTGCTCGAGCTCAAATTATTGATCCTTCATCGATTAAGTCAGATAAAGTGGTATTTGGAGCAACGGTTATTCTAGCAGATCAAGAAAATCAAAAACAGATTCAGTATAAGATTGTTGGAGTGGATGAAGCTGATATCAAAAATGGTAAAATTGGAATTACTTCTCCTATTGCTCGCGCGTTAATTGGAAAATCTTCAGGAGATGAAGTGGTGGTCCATGCTCCAAAAGGCCAAGTTCATTACGAAGTTATCAAAGTCTACTACAAATAAATCTGCTTCAGTGGGAGTTGAAACTCCCATCCAGTTTTTGAAAGGAGTAGGCCCAAAGTTAGGAGCCATATTTCAAAAGCGTCAGATTTACACAGTGAAAGATCTTCTTTATTTTTTCCCAAGAAGCTATGAAGATCGGTCCCAGGTTTTTCAAATCTCACAGTTATCTGATGGAGTTCATGCAACTCTTTCAGTGTTCGTGATCAGCCAACGAAAAATTCCAATTCAGAGGTTGGGCCGATCTATTTTGGAGGTTCGCTGTCGGGATCAGTCGGGTGAAATCAATTTAAAGTGGTTTTATCCGCCCAGGGGGATCGAGGAGAGATTCGTTCAGGATGTTCGGTTGGTGGTTACAGGTAAAGTAAAATTCTATCAAGGTCGACCTGAGATCTTGCATCCTGAAGTTCATTTAGGGGTCAGTTCAGGGAATCAGGAGTCTCAGCCTCATTTAGGGAGGATTGTCCCTATTTATACAGAGCTTGAAGGAGTTCCAAATCGAGTTTTTCGTAAGGTTTTGTGGGAGGCATTGCAAAAATATGCAGATTCTTTGGAGGAGGATCTGCCTGCTTATTTGCTAGAACAAAGGCGACTTCCGTCACTGAGCTTTTCAATTAAGGCTATTCATTTTCCCCCTGAAAGTCCTGAGTTTTCACTGTCTGATTTAGATCAGTTTCAAACGATTGCTCACCATCGATTGATTTATGATAAATTTTTTAAATTTGAATATTTGATGCTTAGAAATAAAATTTATTCTGAGAAGGCTTCATCTTATTGCTTGGGTTCTTTAGAGGCTCTTGAAAAATTAAAAGATTTAATGAAGGAACTTCCTTTTGAACTCACTGTGGGTCAAAAGGAAGCTCTCAGAGATATCTTAAATGATTTTGTTCGAGGAGAACCGATGAATCGCCTTGTTCAGGGGGATGTTGGAGCAGGCAAAACAGCTGTAGCATTTTTATCAGCAGGATTAGTTCTAGCAGAAAAAAAACAAGTAGCGATGATGGCTCCTACTGAGATTCTTGCAGAACAACATTTTAAAAATTTAATAAATTTATTTAAAAACAAGATAACTCCAGCCCTTCTGACTGGGAAGACTTCAAATTCGGAACGAAATCAAATTCAACAAAGGCTTTCCTCCGGTGAGCCGATGCTTTTGATTGGGACTCATGCACTGATTGAGGAATCCGTTTGTTTTTCTAATCTAGCATACGTCATTGTGGACGAGCAGCATCGATTTGGAGTCGAACAAAGAAGAGCGTTACGCCAAAAGGGAGCTCAATTTAACTCTGTTAAAAATCAATTGATTTTTCCTCATTCTTTGATTTTAACGGCAACGCCGATTCCAAGGACGCTTGCTTTAACCGCTTTTGGAGATCTTGATGTGACTTCGATTCGTGATCTTCCTCCAGGTCGATCACCGATAAAAACAAGAGTGATTCGGACACGGGCACAGAGGGATCAAGTCTATCGTTTGATTACACAAGAGATAGAAGCAGGAAGGCAAGTCTATTTTATTTTTCCATTGATTACAGACAGTGAAGCAGAAGGATTTATTCAGTTAAAATCAGCTCCTATCAGAGTCTCAAAGACTAGCTGTAGAAGTGTTTCCTCAGTTCTCTGTTGGTCTACTTCATGGTCAGATGAGTTCTGATCAGAAAAGCCAAGTCATGGATCATTTTAAGAGTGGAAAAATTGATGTTTTAGTATCTACGACGGTCATTGAAGTTGGGGTAGATGTTGCTAATGCCACTGTTATGGTGATTGAACATGCTGAAAGATTCGGTCTGTCTCAGCTTCATCAACTGAGGGGTCGAGTGGGGCGAGGGAAAAATCAATCCTATTGTTTTCTCTGCTCGGAGTCCAAAGGAGATTCCCTTTCAGCTCGCTTGGATGTTCTTGAGCAAACGAGTGATGGATTTCAGATTGCAGAGGCTGATCTCGAAATTCGAGGTCCCGGGGAGTTTCTGGGAACTCGTCAAGCAGGTTCTGTTTATTTTCAATTAGGAAATCTTGTTCGAGATCAGGATTTCTTACTGCAAGCCAGAGAGGATGCTATTCGTATTCTAAAAGAGGATCCTAATCTTGATCAATCTCAACATATATCTATTAAAAAATATTATGAACGCGAAGGTCTGCTTCAGTTTTCTAGGCTGAATACCTCTTGAATTATTTTTTTAAGCCTTTTAATGAAACTTAAAGATTAGCGTCAGATTTTGGAAATTTTAAGATATTCTCACAAAGAGTATTAAAAGCTTCGCGTGTTTTAGTGTCTGCTATTCGATAAGCTTCATAGAGTTTTTTCATAAGATCAAAATCAGAAGAAGAAACAATTAAACTAGGGACTAATGAGTCATTGTTTGAACTATTATCATCCAATTTTCCTAATCGTCCATTCAGCTTTATCGCATATTCTTGCTCCAAAAGAGCAGTGATCTCAGCCTCATTGACTAATAAAGCCTTCGCTAAGACAGGAATGTGTACGGGAGGAAGTGGAGTTACTCCTCGTTCAACATTAGAAATAAACTGGGTAGTTACAGTGGGATTAAATAATAAGCCGAGAGATTTTTGTGACATTTTCAAACCTTCTCGTCGATTTCGAATAAATTCGCCCACTAGCTTCAATCGCTTCAATGAATCAACCATAATTATCAATAATAATGCGGAGCATTAATTTTGTCAATTGATTGTCACTTTTTTTATGTATTTTCTTAAATAAAAAAAGCAAACTAATGTAATTATTAGATTTTATTGAACAATTAAAAAAAATAAAACTTTTTATCTCTCATGGGTGAGCCAAGACCCAGTCTCTCCAAGGAAATCGCCAGTCAATCCACTGGGAAACATCAAGACCTTGATCCAGTAATACTCTTTTGAAGGTGTCCATACAAAGTTGTCCATGGCATTTTCCTCCTCCTACCTGGGTAACAGAAAGAATTGCTTCTGCAGATCGTAATTTTCCTTGCTTCAGTCTATTGATGACCTCTTGCTGTGAGATTCTCAGACAAGGGCAAAGGAGAGTTGACTGAACTGGAAAATGAGTGGGGGGGGCAAATCGAATATTCATTCCATTATGGATTTTAGTTTGACATGCCAGTTTTTTGAGACCATCGACTGAGATATCACAAAGTCCACAGCTGCCATCTTTACACAAAAGAATATCAGTGGAGCGGCTTTGACCGATCTCAAAAAGAGCAACAGAAATAAAAACTCGATCTCTCACTGTTCTTTTTTCTCCATTCAGTGTGATTTTAATATATTTTTGTTTAACTGCTGTGGGGTCTTCTGAGGCTACAAAGGCCTCATCGAAAGACTCTGAAGGGCGTCCCCTTTTGATTGCCCTAGCTTCCCAGAGAAGATGGCTTGGGATTTGTATTTTTAGAAGCTGGACTTTTTCATCTTTTTGAAGATCGTTTTTTATTTTTTTCTTTAGATTGAGGGCACTGGGGTTTAAGATGTCTATAATTCTGCCTGAACTTAAAGTTTCTCCACGACGATTCAGAAGCATCCCAAATTCTCCAATTTTCCATGGCTTAGGGCCACTCCAAGCCAGAGTGATTTTAGAAAAAGATTGGTCTTTCTGCTCTTGAATGAGAGAAATCGAGCGGGAAGGGCAAGCAGCAAGACAGAGTCCACAGCCTGTACATTGAGTTTCAGTCAAGACCGTTGTTTTACGTGGAATTTTCCCTGTTTTGATCGCGGATGTAGGACAGGTTGTTTCACAAAGATGACAAGGGATTTCCTCAAAGCATTCAATGGAAGCAATCGGTTGGGTGAAATGAAGTTTTTGTGGGACACCTCCAAAAGTTTTTATTTTTTTAAGATCCGCCGTTGCAATCCATTTCCCTTGATAAGAAGGAGTAAAAGGGGCTTCTTGATGTCTAAAATAACGTTTCAATTTTCTTTTTGCTGTTCTGAACAGAGTATCTAATTCTTCTCGTTTGGGTCCGAGGTGTCCCTTGAGTGCTTTTACAATTTTTCCAGCAAGCCATCGGCCTCGTTCTTCCTCGAGTAACCATCCTTCAGCTCCTTTCTTCATCAAGGTTGAGGCTGTTTGATCGAATTCGAAGAGAAGAGATCCAGGAGGATATTCGCGAACTCCCAATGAATTGTGAAAAGGTCCAGCTGAAACGATACGTCCTATTTCCAAAACTCTGACTCCCTGAGTATCTTGAAGCCGGAGTTGCCACAAAAGCGGAGCTTTGGGAATCACCTCAAGCGGGGTTGCTTCTGTTATTTTTCCACCCAACATTTCAAAGTGACGTTTTTCTACTTCCCATCCTGAGAATCGCTTGGCTCCCCACTGAGCATAGGATTCAACACATAAAACCTGTCCCGATCCATTTTCTAGCAGGGTACTACCAAACTGGAGAGCCCGATTACCAGTTCCGAGGATGACAGTGAGACGCTCCCAGAGGATTTGGCTCTTTTGTCTTAGGTATTCGGCTGTTTGGAGTGGGATAAGTGCTTGGGACCTCCAGCCGGGGAATGGGTCTGGCCATGATAAGCCAGGGGTGATTCGGATAGCAGCACGGGCATGAATACGGTGAATTCTCCCTTGGATATCTTCGGCAATGACAAGTCCTCCTGTGCCTGAGAGTGGAATGATTCCATGAACAGTGAGGGCTTCTCCTCCCAGTTGTCCAACAGAGAGCCCCATTTCTGCACAAAGAAGCGACAGCGTACGTACTCCGACTGAAGGCCAATGTTCAACTCGGGGTCCCGCTGCAATTACGACGTCAAATTTTCCATCTCGAACAGCAAATTGCATTAAGCCTCCATCAAGATGGGTTCACAAGCAGATCGAGCAACTCGAACTACATCCACCAATGGTCCATCGCAAGCAGGAATAACTTCAATCAAGGGTTCTGATTTTGAAAGGAGCCATTTTACTTCGTCATCCCATTCAAAGATGATGCGAGTTTTAAGGGAGCGGATTGAAAAACTTTCCCACTTTAAAAATCCATGGCAAAGATCTGAGAGTGACTTAAAAGAGTCGGAAGAAATCCCACCACTTTTGGGAAGGTGAATCTCTTCAAGTTGAATCAGTGGACCTGCTCGTAGGATAGCAAGCAGAGGAGTAGGAGAGTCTTTTGAGGGAGCTCCTTCAGAGTGAGCCCAGACAATCATATTGTTAAAGGTCCCAATGGTTTGAGGATCGGGGGCCTCTCGGGAGTTCAAAAGCCAGTCTTCCCAAAGTCGGGCACCGATGGGCAGTTTTGGTTTAATTTCAGCAGTTTTAGCTTGATAGAGGATCCACGGAGTGAGCCTTGGTGTCCAAAAGGCGAGCATTTTTTTTCTAAGTTTTGCAGTTTTTAAGGTTCCATCTGAGTGAAATCGAATTCCCTCAGGCATCCACTCCAGTTGTGTTACTCCGTTTATAAATTTTTCTTCTGGAAGTCTTTCTCGAACGAATTCAAGGAGTCCATTTCGGTATCGAACTGTATCAACATCACAAAGCTTTGGAACAAACAGTCCTTTCATATGGAGAGAATGAGAAGAACACCCAGGAAAGCGTTGAATGGTAACCCAGTCATCAAAAAGTTGAGGGTGAAGATCAGCATCAGAAGCCTCAACGTAAAAATCTTCTAGCGCCTCCCAAGGTCGTTGGACAGAGCTATTTGCAGAAGAGATCCAGAGTCGTCCTCTTTGTCTCACATGTGGAGCAGAGGGGTCATGATAGCCGTCCATGGGAGTTGTGCCAGACCAATACTCGATAGCCCCTGGAAAATCAGGGCGAAGAAATTTTAAAGCATTTTCAGGAGAGTTTCTCAGAATTTTCTGTGCAGACAGTTTTCCATAGATTAAAGGGTCTAGGGGGAGCTCTGAGTCTTCAAGAAAAAAATCTCGATCAGGATTGAGAAGTAACACAGAGATTCCCTGAGAAATCAGTAAATTTGCAGCAGCTAAAGAGGCTACTCCTGTTCCTAGGATAGCAACATCACTATCGAGTGGCATTGACTAGATTTCCCATCACCCGATGAAGTGCAGTGATGACTTGAGCTCGTTTGTACTGACTATGTGCACTTCTCCCTTTTTCGTTTTCTTCAGCACTTTGTTTGTCCATGATTTGCACTTCAAAAGGGTAAAAGAATCGAATTTCACGTTGAATGTGAGAAAGCTCAATACGTTCAATCATTTTAGAGAGATCTTCAGATACAGGTTTAGACTTGACAGCAATTTTCAAGGCTTTGATTTCTTCATAAATCGGATTTTGAAGTTTAATCAGTTGCCTACAAGTAAATTGAATAGCCCTGTAAAATTCACTTGTATGGGGATTGTCAGAGTTCCGAGAGGGGGGGTGAGCTGCAAGTTCTAACTGGGAGATCAGCTCGGCCTCAGTGATTTTTCCATTTTCAATTTTGGCAAGGAGGGGGTTGAGTTGGCTTCGAAACTCTTCTAGGTGAATGAGCGTATTTCTGGATCGACTGGGCTTAAGATTAGGAGTCATTATGATCATCTTGTCTTTCAAGTATTTGATGAGACACAAAGCATCAAATCGACTCTCCGTGATAAAACGAATACCCACTCGATCAAAAATATCTTCAGCAACATTTTCAGATTTATGAAGAAGTTTTAAGATAATTGATTCTCGTGATTTTTTAGGTTTGGTTTCAAAAGCAACTAGATTGACTCGCTGTGAGTCACTTGCATTCTCCCCTAAAAAAAGGTGGCCTTCAGAATCACGGTGGATTAATTTATAAAATCGATCGAAAATTTGTTTCTGGATATCTTTGAAATACGAGGCTCGTAGATCTTTATCGATATGAGCAATTGTATGCATGACTTTCAGCAGAGCACAAGCCCAGTCTCCTAGTAGGTGGTTTTGAATCTCTGTTGATTGAATAGGTTGAATGTAGCTTGCCATCAGAAAAAGTTGACGCAGGTCGTGCAATTCAAATATTTTTCGAGGAACTTCAAGTTTAAGGCCATCCGGATTCTCAGGTTGTAAAAAATATTTTCGAATAAAATTTAAAGCCTCATGGTAGTTTCCTAGAAGTTCTGCATTTTCAATAGGATTATCTAGATCATAGCCATAATTTCGGATAAAATGATCGGCTTCTTCTATGCTTTTAACTTGAAATGAGGAGGAAGAGTCAAGAGTTGATTTTCCTCCGATGATGACATCTAGAACTTCATTTCGAAAATCGTATTTTGTTTTCAGTTCGGTTTCAAAGTTGTTGGTCATGTTACTTAAAAGCTTAACTTAAATTTTCAAACGGTATCAATCGATATTCAAGTGTTTTGTGAGGTCAGACTCTATTGACTGACTAGGTTCTCTTTTGACACTCAAGAAGAGTTTTCGTAAGAGATGAGATGGTAAGAGGTTTATTAATAAAACCATCCATGCCACAGGCGATACAACGCTCCACGTCTTCTTTCATCGTGCTTGCAGTTAGAGCAATCACTCGAGGACGATTTGAGCTAGGATATTTTTTAAGAATTTCTTTTGTTGCTTCAAATCCATCCATCTCCGGCATATGACAATCCATGAGTATGAGATCATAAGATTTTTTTTCGAGTTTCAGCAAAGCTTCATTTCCTGTTCCTACTAAATCTGCTTGGTAGCCCAGTTTACCTAAAAAACCAATAGCTACCAATTGATTAGTGCGATTGTCTTCTGCAACCAAAATTTCAAGCGGGTGAGTTATGCCCATATTTGAATCAAATTCTGAAAAAGGATTAGTTTTTTTACTTTCTTCTACACCGAGAGTTTCCTGAACGATGAAGGTAAATGAAAAAGTTGATCCTTTTCCACTCTCACTTTCAACCCAAATTCTACCTCCCATTTTTTCACAAAGGCTTTTAGAGATGGCTAAGCCTAATCCCGATCCGCCGAATCTGCGAGTCGTTGAAGCATCGACTTGTGAAAAGGATTGAAAGAGTCTTGATTTTAGGTGATCAGGAATTCCAATGCCCGTGTCTTTTACTGAGAATTGAATTTTCCAATTGTTTTCATTCGTTTTTTCTCCGTATGATAAAACTTGTACTGAACCCATTTCAGTAAACTTGATAGCATTGTTGATAAGATTTGAAAGGATCTGACGAAATCGAGTAATATCGCTAATAATCCAAGCGGGAACATGGTTTGAAGCTTTGTACGAGAGAGTAATTCCTTTTTCTGAAGCTCGAGTGTCCAAAAGATCAATAACTTCTTTTACAATGGCATGTAGAGGAAACGGTTGCATTTCTAACTCAATTTTTCCAGCCTCAATCTTTGAAAGATCAAGAATATCATTAATCAGATCAAGAAGAGAGTTCCCACAGTTTTGAATAATTTTTAAGCGTTCAATGCTAATAGGATCATCAGTATTTCCCAAAAGTAGATTTGTCATACCAATAATACCATTCATAGGTGTACGTATTTCATGACTCATATTAGCTAGAAATATGGCCTTCGACTGAGATGCTTTTTCTGCATTCTCCTTAGCTTGGATGATTTGCTCTTCTAGTTCCTTTTGTGCGGTAATATCTCGAATCGTTCCAATAACTCTTAAAGGATTTTCTTTTTCATCAAATTGAGTTTGACCAATAACTTCAATCCAGTAGATTTCACTTCGATTATATTTTCGAATACGGTATTGGGATTTATAAGATTTTTTATTTGCAGAAGTCGTGAAGTCATCTTCTGCTTTTTCACGATCTTCTTCAACAATGTGAGAGATTAAGGTGTTATGAGTCCAGTTTTCTTGCTGGGTATCATATCCAAAAATCTGGTCATGGTTTTTGCTACGCCAGCTTTGAGAGGATTTTAGATCATATCCCCATGCTGCCATCTTTGCATTTTGAAGCGCGATATTGAGAGTTTCTTCTGCCGTCTTTTTTTTAGAGATATCATATCGGATAGAAAAATACTGCCAAATTATTCCAGAAGAGTTTTTCATTGGAATAATGGTTGAGTCGACCCAATAGTAAGAACCGTTTTTAGCACGGTTCTTAACTTCTCCCTGCCAAATATGATCGGATTGAATGGTTTCCCACATTTTTGAAAAAAACTCTTTTGAGTGATGTTTTGAGTTGATAATTCGATGATCTTTTCCAATCAGTTCATTGCTAGGATAGCCAGAAATTTCTGAAAACTTCCGATTTGCATATATTATTTTCCCTTGTGTGTCTGTAGAGCTGACAATTGCTGAGACATCAAGTGCTGTATGTACTTGATCAAGGAGAGCTCTATTGTCCATGAGAAACCTAAATAATTCGTTGATTTTATGAATTAAATGAAAACTTGAAATAATTCCAGCGGAGAAACATAGAGTAATGATAGATAAAAACCACATGAATGTTCTCTGGGAATATTTGAGTAAGAGTTGAGTTGAATCCTGAATTTCAGATTCGACAAACACATTTATGTTAGCCATTTTTTCTGAAAGTTCACTGGAGATTTTCTCTAAAGCTAAAAACTGGTTTTCTCTTTTAATGAGGAGGGACTCATTTAGGATTGGCTTTATATCGAGTTGAAAATTTTCCCAATCATGAATCCAGTCATTCAGATATTTTTCATAAACTTTTCCTTGTGCTTGTTTTTTCTGAGTTTGTGCTATTTGATTTATTTTAATTAAGCGAGAAGAGATAATTTTTTCTGTTTCTTTCAAATATAGAGTATTTTTAAGAGTGAGTTTAAGGAGTTCAAGAGAAGTCTGATGCAGAAGATCCATTATGTTATGAAATGACACGATAGGTCCTGTCACTGAACTGTTAATCTCATTTAATTGTTTGATCGACTGCTGTGAGGTTAATGTTGTGAAAATACTGGTAATTGTAAGAAGTCCTGCAAAAATAATAGGAAATATTAAAACGAGGAAGAAAGCTTTACGGCTGACTAAATTCTGATTCAGCTCTTTAGATTTCATTGTTTGTCCTGTTTTAGGTGCGTCATATTTTACGTATTGAAAGAGATTTTCCTCTGTGCTTGATCGTATGAATGGATGATTAACTTGAAATTTTGTGATGATTTTAAATAATATGCTGCATTAAGCTTGATTCAGCATATTTTAGAGTGTGAGAGGAATTCATTGCTAAGAACAAACCAAGGCTATTTTTTAATATTTTTAATAGAATTTTTTATTGGGTTGTTTTTTTCTCCTTCGAAAGTTTTGGCATTTGATGGTGAAAATTTTGTTACTTTAAAAGGATTCTCCGATATTGGATACGTTGGTGAACAGGCAGGTGGTACAAATCAGTTTCGTCTTGGTAATTTTGACCTTCTTTTTTCTAAAGAGGTAGACTCAAAGGTCAGTTTCCTTGCCGAACTTTGTTTTGAACCTGAATATCAAAGTGGAATCAATCAAATTCAGAGTGACTTGGAGCGTATTTATATCCAATATGATATCGATCCTTGGGTCAAGTTTGCACTGGGAAAATTCCATACACAGCTAGGCTATTGGAATGAAACGTTCCATCATGGTGCTTATCTCCATACTACAGTGGCAAGGCCTCAGATGTTGGCTTTTGAGGATCATGGTGGGCTATTGCCCATCCATAGTATTGGGTTTGAGATACGTGGAAATGGTCTGGTAGGTCACAGTAATTTGGGCTATAATATTGGTTTGAGCAATGGCCGTGGTTCTCAGAAAGATCAGCTTCCTATTTTTTCAGACGCAAATCGAGAAAAAGCATTCAGTGGTTTGATTTTTTATGAAGTTGGAATCGGTATGCGTTTGGGTTCATCTTTCTATTTTGGTCCATTACCTGGCGGTGCTTCTCTCTCCGGAAATTCTTTAGGTTTTACTTCTGCACCCAAAGGAAGAGAAACAATCTTTGGAGTTCACTTGGTTTATAGCTCGTCTTCGGTCGAGTTTTTGAGTGAAACTTGGTCGATGAAGCACACATATTCAGATCCATTTCCCGATTCAAATATTTTATTATTCTATTCTCAGTTGGGTTATCATATTGAGCTTTTGACACCGTATCTAAGATATGAATTGAATCTTCTGGATCAGCCAGATGCTTATCTCGGAGCTGGGAATGCTTCGGCGAATCCATTGACTGGCAATACACGAATCTATATTGCTGGTGTTCGCTATGAGCTCAGTCAGTGGAGTGCTCTCAAAGTAGAAGGAGATTGGCGACAGGTAGATGGTTTGAGTGGAATTTGGACTGGTTATGGTAATTGGTCATTTACTTTCTGAGAGAGGAGAATAAGAAATGTCTAAAAAGAGATTATTTCTGCTTTCTTTCAGGGTTTTGATTGTGCTGGTTAGCAGTTTTTTCGTATTTGCTGCTACCATGACTGAAGACTTTATTGTGGTGGCGCATTCTTCGGTTCAAGTAAGTTCCCTTGGCTTAGATGAATTTCATCAGATGATCTTTGCCAATAAAAAAACTTGGCCTGATGGAAGTAAGGTTGTAATTATTCTTCTTTCTTCAAGTGTTCCTGGTGCAGATAGTCTCATTGAAAAAGCAATGAAAATGACAGCTTTGCAAGCTAGAAAGTTCTATCTTTCTAAGGTTTTTAATGGAATACTTTCAGCATCCCCTACCTTGGGTGATTCAGTGGAAGAGGTAGTTGAGCTTGTTTCCAAGACAAAGGGAGCAATGGCAGTAGTTCCTGTGGGTACAGTTACAGGTACTGCAAAAGTTTTGCAGATTGAAAAATAGTTTTTTAGATTTGAATTTCAGAAATTTTTTGGTCTTTTGAAATCAAAAAAATCTTAGAATCATGTACGATATGTCCTCCGGTCTCGTGGTACTTGATTCCAAGAGCACGAGAAAGTTTTTGGGTTAATTCTTTAGTTCCTGTCAGAAAATGCCATTGATTATTTAAATTCCAATTTTGCTTAAATTGTTTGAGTCTTTTAGGTGTATCTATTCTAGGATCGAGGGTGACAAAAATAAAATCAGAAATCTGATTTTTGTTTTGAACTTGATCCTGAAGCTCACGCAAGCGTCGGATTAAGAGAGGGCAACTAGTGCGGCATGAAGTGTAGGCCATAATAATGGAAATTGAATGATTTTCCCATTGTTTGAACGAAACACTTTGATTTTCTTCGTTTTTCCATTGGATTTCTGGGGAGAAAAAATAATCAAAATTTTCATGATGATGCGCTGCCATTCCGAATTTTGAAATTAAAATAAGGACTGGTAGTAAAAGAATCTTAAAAAAGTGAGTTATTTTTTTCATATTTTTATATATGTTTTTTGTGGTAGCCAGATATATTCAAAATTGCATGAGTTGATGATAAGGTCAACGAAAAAACTGCAGAGTTTTTAAAACAGTAGCCCCCCTTTACTGATACACGGGTATCTTTTATATTAGTCTTGAACGGCCGAGTTTTATATGGTTTTTGACAAAGTCAAGGATTTGTACCGTATGGATGCGGAAGGATATTTTGCTTATTACTTACGTTAAAATCGATGTGAGTTGATCAATATAGTGAATAAATATAAATCATTTACTATTTTTGTATAGTAAAAATATTTGTAATCAGTCTGCTTTTTTTTCTGTCGCCGAGTTCTTTTTTTAGCTACAAATTTTTAAAAACATAATAGACGCCAAGAGTCTTAAAACTCAAGGCGTAGACCCAAAAGAGCGAGAATAGGGGAAGGCGAGGAAGTTATGTTGACACTTTAGGTTATCGAAAAAACTTACAAATCATTTTACTGTCTTCTGTTTGCATGCCAGCTAGGTGAATAGCTTTGTATGTTTTTAAGAACGCTTTCTCAGCTATTGGAGCTATACTTCTACGGAGGTCTTCAATAGTAAAAGTCTTGTTTTCTTGCCCTACTTCTATGCAAAACGACAGATACCCTTTGGTTAAATTTCCGTTCCAATTCATATCATAATTCTGAATTTTAAAAGCAGCTTCAATTCCAGGCTCTTTAAAGGACCTGGAAATCTCCTCTAAAGCCTGGAGATCCATTTCGTGGTCTCCGTCACCTTGTTTTGAGAGGATACGATGTGCAGCCCACATTGCTTGATATTCTGTTGGATGTTCAAGGATATTTAATACTTGATTGAGCTCAGATTTTACATGGTTTTTATCTTCATCACGACGCTTGCTAACGCCACGGCGAAGAGAAATATGCACATAATCCAAAGGAGTAAAACAATCTACATCAACATGATTGGGATTAGCTCCTAGCTCTAAAAGTTTTTGTACTGTCTCGACACGGCCATTCCTTGCTGCTAGATGAAGTGCAGTGATACCGCGTCTATTTGGTGTATTTACACCAGCTCCTAATTCAATCAGCTTTTTCACTGCACTAGTTTTACCATTTGCTGCTGCACACATGAGGGGAGAAAGATTACTCCCAAATTTATCAAAGAAATTAGGATCTGCTCCTTCATAAATATTTCTCTCTATTTTTTCAACATCACCATCACAACCGTTTCGCCACAACATGTAATTATCACCAACAAACTCAAGAGCTTCCTGAATTGATGGATTCTCATTTACTTCAAAATTAGTTGCTGTTTTTTTCATAGCATGAGACAAAGATGATCCTAATAAAAGACTAAGATTCAAGATTAAAATAATAAAACGGTTCACAAAAACCTCTTTGGTCTACATATCAGAAGCTGATGAGATTTTCTACTTTTATAGCTCTGTAGGGTAACCATGCGAATCGTTCCGAATATAGTGAGCCACACAGAATTTTTAGAATATATATTAGTATTAGAAAGAATTTATCAACAGTTAGAGCCAGGGATGAGGTAGAAACGGACTTATAACGAGGTTGAGCTGCTTGCTCACGTAAAAACCTTGTGGATCCACATGGAACGGATTTCCTCAATCCGAGTGAAGGCAAGACCTCAACGAGTGCCTCAAGTTCTATCCATCTGAAAACTTCAATTCGTTCTCCGGCTTTATTTTCTAGTGATTTTACTTACTAGAAGTATAAAACGGTTTTAGTTAAGTAGGATATTTTGTTTTTATTGAAAATGGATGTTTTGCTTATTGTCTGTATTTTATTCTATTTTTTGTTGTTTTGTTAAAAAAAATCTAATATGAGTTTAACATGACTCGCAACTTCAATAAAAAATTTTTAATTTTCCCATTAATGTTTTTATGCGGTAATTTGCATGCTGTTCAATTTGACTCTATTGAGATTATCAAATCGATTTCTCAAAATGGATTGCAAGCTGCATCTATCACTCAAACAAATTTAAAGTCATCGGATAATATCTCACATGATGATTTATATATAAATTTGATGATAATAAATTCTATAGAAAAAGTTCAATCGAGTGTTCGTTCTCTTCTTTTTAATAAGCAATCAGGAGCTTTTCAAGTTGCTATGGAACGAGCTCAGGGTATCCCTTCATGGGATACCTTAAGTGATCAAGATTTTTCTAAAATTATTGAAAAAAGATTAAGAAATTCTATATTATTTATATTAAACCCAGAAATAGAAAAGTATAAGAATTCAATACAGTTAAGTCGTCGTATTGCTCGTCCCTGTCTCGATGAAGTAGAAGCAGGTGATCCTTGTATTGAGTTTTGTATTGAAAGAAAAACCTTGCCTAGTTGGGAAAAAAACGGTTTTTATGCTCTGATTATGCATCCATCTGTTCGAGCACTGTTAAAGGATGAAGAGTGGAGAGCTCTTTTTCCTCGGAGAGAAGATGGATTTCCAAAGATCTATTCTATTGAAACGAAGGCTAAGTTAGAGAAAATTGAAATAGATCCATCAGTGTTTGTAGGCATTCCTGAGGATGTCAGAGAATTCTTTTCAAAGTTTGAGGAACATGCAAAATGCCATGGAGGTGATCGTTCACATGAAAGTCTTTTAGCATTTTTGCAGCATAATCCTATGGCTTTAAGTGCAGCAATAGATAAAAAGCGTCCTGTGTCAAAAACGTTAAATCTTCATGTTCCTGATTTTGAAAAAGTGTTAATGCGTTTTATAAAAGAAAATCCAGATATATTAGCTTTTGCTACTCACTTAGTGAGGTTGCCTGATTAGGATAGTCAGTGCCCTAATGCTTTGAATGAACCCCAAAAGCCGTATCAGACTGCCGCAGTCTTGACAGTAATGTCAATTCATATCAAAGGTATCTTAAGAAATTTGGAGGAGTTTGAATGAGGCATTCAATTTATTCAGGGCGAAGAAAAATTAATTGGAGAAGCATTAAAAGTGCAAGGTCTTGTATTGCTCTGGGAGTATCTACTGCTTTAGGTGCAGGGCTGTTTCCTGTGGCTCCGGGGACGATGGGGACATTGGTTGGCATTCCTGTTGCCTTTTTTTCTCAAGAGTGGCCCTGGTTGTTTCGGTTCAGTTTCTGGATCGCTTTATTTCTACTTGGTAGTTGGTCTGCCAAAGTTTTTGATGAGACCATGCAAACTCAGGATAATCAAAATATTGTGATTGATGAGGTGATTGGCCTTGGGGTGAGTGCGTGGACAGCTGGATCTCATTTTAAAACGTGGGTTGCTGCTTTTTGTTTGTTTCGCTTTTTCGATGTGCTGAAGCCTCCTCCGGTCCGACAAATTGACCAATGGTCTAAAAAACAAGAGTCTCTTTACTGGGGTGGGATGGGTGTTATGGCGGATGATTTAATTGCAGGATTTCAAGCATTAGGGTTGATTTTATGTTTTCAGTGGCTTGGGATTTTGGCTTAGATTTTTTTATGCTGTAAAAATTCTATTTTCCTTTGATAGTCCTGTCTAGGAACCTATTCGAAACTGTGGTATAGATGTTGCTCAGAGTGAATCAGGTATCTATAGACTTCAGATATGACCAAAAGAATCCTAAGTTTTTTCAAATTCTTGATGAAACGAGGGTTTTTTACAAGGCGGGAGAATTCAATGGAAATGAATGAGAGGCGAAATTCTTTAGAGGCTGCAGTAGGTGGCAGTGGACAGAAAAACAAGGCCATCGATCTTGCAGTTCAAGCGATTGAAAAACAATTTGGCAAGGGCTCGATCATGCGGTTGGGTGCCAATGAGAGTTTAGTTTCTCAAGATGTACCCGTAGTTCCAACAGGATCAATGGGACTAGATATTGCACTAGGGATTGGTGGATACCCCCGGGGTCGTGTTGTGGAGATTTATGGGCCAGAAGCTTCTGGGAAAACTACATTGACGCTTCATGCCATTGCCGAGGTTCAGAAGCAAGCAGGAGTCGCTGCGTTTGTGGATGCAGAGCATGCTTTAGATGTTCATTATGCGAGGAAGCTTGGAGTCAGAACAGATGATCTTTTAATCTCACAGCCTGACACGGGGGAGCAGGCGCTGGAAATCGCAGATATGCTGGTTCGTTCGGGAGGTATTGATCTTTTGGTCGTTGATTCAGTAGCGGCTTTAGTGCCAAGAGCTGAAATTGAAGGTGAGATGGGGGATTCTCATATGGGTCTTCAAGCTCGGTTGATGAGTCAGGCTCTCCGAAAGTTGACTGGCACTATCAATCGAAGTAAGACTCTTGTGATTTTTATTAACCAGATTCGAATGAAAATTGGCGTCATGTTTGGGAACCCTGAAACAACAACGGGTGGAAATGCGTTAAAATTTTACTCTTCAGTGCGGTTAGATATTCGTAGAATTGCTGCGATTAAAGATGGAGAGAACATTGTGGGGAATCGCACACGGGTTAAAGTTGTAAAAAATAAGATGGCTCCTCCTTTCAAAGAAGTTGAATTTGATATTCTTTATGGAGAAGGGATCTCCAAAGAAGGTGATTTATTAGATTTAGCCTCTCATTTGAATATTATTGAAAAAAGTGGAACTTGGTATACTTATAAAGATGAAAGAATTGGCCAAGGCCGTGAAAATGCAAAAAATTACTTGAGAGCTCATCCTGAGCATATCATAGAAATTCGAAAGGCTATACTTTCAAAGTCTGGAATCATGGTAAAATCTGCTGTTTTAGATCCTTCTTCTGTACCAGAGGCACCTCGTTCCTTATCCGGAGGAGGCTCTGAAACTTTGGGCAAGTCTAAGAGCGCTGCTGCTGCAGTTACTAAAAAATAGTTTTTTCTAAGTTCACCTAAGTCTTGCAAGCATGAGTTGATTGATCCGTCGGTTCCGATGTATGACTCATTCATGAAAGCTTCTGAAATTAGATCCCTTTTTCTTAGGTATTTTGAAAAAAACGGACATTCGATTGTAGAAAGTTCTTCCCTGGTTCCTCAAAATGATCCCACTCTTCTTTTTACTAATGCCGGGATGGTGCAGTTTAAAGATGTTTTTTTAGGTAAGGAGCAGCGGGCATACTCTCGAGCAACCACTTCCCAAAAATGTGTTCGCGCGGGAGGGAAGCACAACGATTTAGAAAACGTAGGTTTTACAGCGAGACATCATACTTTTTTTGAGATGTTGGGAAATTTTTCATTTGGCGACTATTTTAAAAAGGAAGCCATCCATTTTGCTTGGGAGTTTGTCACTCAAGAGCTGAATCTTCCTCGGGATCGGCTCTATGTTACAGTTTATGAAAAAGATGATGAAGCGGCTCAGATTTGGCACGAACAGGAAGGGCTTTCTCTTGAGAGAATTTACCGATTTGGAGAAAAAGACAATTTTTGGTCCATGGGAGAAACGGGCCCTTGCGGTCCTTGTAGTGAGATTTTTATGGATCGAGGGGAAAAATATAGCTGCGGGAAGTCCACCTGTGCGATGGGTTGCGACTGTGATCGCTACATGGAATTTTGGAATTTAGTCTTTATGCAGTTTGAGCGATCCATTGATGGAAAGCTAACTCCTCTACCTCGGCCCTCTGTCGATACGGGAGCAGGATTGGAGCGATTGGCAGCTATTCTACAAGAGGTAGATACGAATTATGATGCTGACGTTTTTCAAGAGATTATTGCTAAGACAGCTTTGCAGGTTGGGAAAAGCTACGAAAAAGATTCGGATTTGGCGGTTTCCTTTCGTGTGATTGCCGATCATGCACGTGCCATTACATTTTTAGTAGGGGATGGGGTGCTTCCCTCCAATGAAGGTCGTGGTTATGTTCTTCGTCGGATTATGAGAAGAGCTGTTCGTCATGGAAAGAAGCTGGGTTTGAGTAGACCATTTTTGTATCAAGCTATCGGATTTGTGATTGATCAAATGAAGAGTGCTTATCCGGATTTAATTGAAAAAAGGGCTTTCATTGAAAAAGCTGTTTTGGCAGAAGAAGAACAGTTTTTAAAAACTTTGGAACGAGGGCTTTTACTTCTAGATGAGGAAAAAACAAAGCTTGGAGTTCATAAAATTTTAGCAGGGGAAGTTGCATTTAAACTCTATGATACCTATGGATTTCCACTTGACCTCACACGTGTGATTTGTGTTGAGCAAGGCTTTCAGATCGATGAAGCAGGTTTTGAGAAATCGATGGATCGCCAAAGAGCAGAGTCCAGAAAGCATTGGAAGGGGTCAGGCCAGCAAGTATTGCCTGAGATTTACTCTAAAATAACGCAAGAACTCAAAGCCAAGAACCAGCTGCCTCGTTTTGTGGGATATGATCGAAATTACAGTGATGCACTCTGTGTGGCTATTTTGATTTTAAAAGACGGTCAGCTTGAGTCTACTCATTGTTTTAATCCTTCTTTATACGCTGAATTTGAGAGTTTGAAAACGGAGACAGTGATTGAAGCTGTGTTTGCTGAAACTCCCTTTTATGGTGAAGGAGGGGGGCAGGTGGGGGACCAAGGAAGAGTTTGGGGAGGAGACGGTTTTGAAGGGAGGGTGATTGATGTGCAAAAACCACTCCCAGAACTTACAGTGGTTCACATTCAGCCTGTTCGAGGGATCCTGAGAGTAGGAACCTCTTACACTCAAGAAACGGATTTAGAGCTGAGAGGGTTAACAGCAAAAAACCATACAGCAACTCATGTTTTACATTGGGCCTTGCGCAAGCTTTTAGGGGAGCATGTGAAGCAGGCAGGCTCTTTAGTGACACCTGATTTATTGCGTTTTGATTTCACTCATTTTCAACCTTTAACAGAGCAGGAGCTTGTTGAACTCGAAGATAGGATCAATGAGAAGATTTGGCTAGGGGAGAGTGTTTCAAAAGAAGAAATGCCTAAAGAAAAAGCCATTGCTTTAGGAGCGATTGCATTTTTTGGAGAAAAATATGGGGAGAAGGTCCGAGTGGTTCGAGTGGGAGAATTTTCTACAGAACTTTGTGGAGGAACCCATGTTGAAAATTCTTCTGATATGCATTTTTTTAAGATTGTAAGCGAAAGTGGAATTGCTGCTGGAGTAAGAAGGATTATAGCTCATACTTCCAAGGGAGCTTTTCAATATTTGAGGGTGAAGGATCAGGAAATCAAAGCTGTTCGAGCTCGTTTGAGAGCTTCTTCGGCCGATGAGATTTTAGGTAAGATCGAAAAAATGGGGATGGTTGAAAAACAGCTAAAAAAAGAACTGGAAGATCTACAAGCTCAGCGTGCTGGGGAAGAGGTAAATGCCCTCTTGGCTCAAGCTTTCACTGTTGATGGAGTTCAGGTGGTAGCAGCGATTTGTTTACCGGATCGGCAGGGGGTGAAGCGATTAAGAGATTTGTCAGATCGTGTGAAGCAGAAAGCTCCTAGCTCAGTTGTGGTTCTAGGAGCAAAAGATTTTGAGGGGGAAAAAGCGTTTTTATTAGTTTCAGTAGGTCCTCAGATTTTAAAACGGCTGAACGCCAACGAGATTTTGCAATCTATTTCTCCGGTTATTGGAGGAAAAGGTGGAGGCAAGGCTGATCTGGCCCAAGCTGGAGGTACTCAAGTCGACGGATTAGGAGATGCTATCGAGCAATCGAAGGCTTGGATTCAAAAGAAGCTGGAACCCTTGGGCGAAAAGGTTTATGTGAAGACCCGATGAATTATTCTTTTTTTGTTCTAAGGGTTGAACGAGGTAAGCAATTTCAAATAAAAAGTTTTTGGAAATACTTTGGATTAGTCCTTTTTGGGCTCTTATCGATCCAGGGTTGTACCTCTCAAGGTTATAACTCAAAGACGGATGAGTCCAAATTTTCCGTCTTTCATGGATTTGAGAAAGATGACCTAAAAACATGGGACCCTGCTAATGCTTATGACACCATTAGTTTAAACTTAGTGCCCAGTGTCTATGAAACCCTTTATCAATACAGCTACTTATCAGAGGTGTATCAAGTTGAGCCTCTTTTAGCAGAGGGAATGCCTCAGTATTCAAAAGATCGCTTAACTCTAAAAGTGACTCTCAAAAGAGGGGTTCGATTCCAAGATGATCCTTGCTTTCAGGACTCTCAGGGGAAGGGACGAGAGCTTCGGGCACAGGATTTTGTTTATGGTTTGAAGCGGCTGGCACTCCCGTCACTTGAGTCCCAGGGGTGGTGGATTATTGATGAAAAAATTATAGGAATCCATGAATTTCATGAAAAACTCCTGAAGTCTAAGAAAGAAGATCAGGCCAAAGTATTTGAGGAAAAAGTTGAAGGGATTCAAGCTTTAGATGATTTCACATTACAATTTAAGTTTTTAAAGCAGGATCCACAATTTCTCTATGCACTGACGATGGCATTTACGGCACCTGTTGCTCAAGAGGCAGTGAAGGCCTATGCTGATGAGCAGGGAAATCTTTTAGATCATCCAGTTGGAACTGGACCTTTTAAGTTGGTTCGTTGGGATCGGAACCGAGAAATCATTTTAGATAGAAATCCAAATTTTAGGAAAGAGCTTTACCCTCAAGAGGGGGCTGCTGTTTTTATTCAAAAAGGATTATTGGCTGATGCTGGAAAGCCTTTGCCTTTTTTGGATCGTCTTAAAATTCAAATTATCAAGGAGGCTCAACCTCGGTGGTTAAATTTTATGAAAGGAAACATTGATTCCATCCCTGTGCCTAAGGATAATTTCAATCAAGCCATTTCTGAGGGCTCTCAGTTAACGCCTGAGCTTAAGGCAAAAGGAATTCAACTGAGTCCTGAGCCGGGTATTATTATCCGCTATTTGAGTTTCAATATGAAAGACCCGCTTTTGGGAAAGAATAAATTTTTACGACAAGCGCTTTCTTCAGCAATTGATCGAGAGCGATGGATTTCTCTTTTTACTCATGGAACGGGGAAAAAAATGGTGAGTGCTGTTCCTTATGGGATGGCAGATCGACCAAAAACAACTCAGATCAAATATGATTTTAATCAAACGAGAGCAAAAGATCTTTTGAGAAAAGCAGGATATCCTCAGGGTCGAGGTCTTCCATTGATTCAGTTGGATCTCCGTGGGGCGTCTACTAGCGAGCGACAGTTGGGAGATTTTGTGGCTCAGCAATTTTCTCAGATTGGAGTTAAAACTGAAGTGATTCTTAATACTTTTCCTGCCTTTTTAGGAAAGATGAAGCGAGGAAATTTACAGGTATCTTTCGGGGGATGGTCAATGGATTACCCTGATGCAGAAAATATTTACCAACTTCTTTATGGGCCGAATCAATCTCCGGGTCCAGGGGATGCAAATTACGATCATCCCAAAGTGAACGCTCTTTATGAACAAATGAGAACTTTAAAGCCAGGTAAAAAAAGAGCACGTCTGATTCAAGAAATGGACAACTTGATTCAAGAAGACTGTCCATGGGCCTATGGATATTATGAAGCCTCCTATGATCTGGCTCACCCATGGCTGATGAACTTTAGAGGTACTGATATGATTAATAATAAATTTAAATATTTTCGAATAAGCCGGGAAATGAAGAAAAAATTCTTAAATTAATTTATTGGAACTCAACGATATCTCCGATCATAATGACTCTGGGAGAAATGCTCGGTGTTTGTTCGGGGGGGAGTGTTTTTTCAAGCCGAGCAATCGAAGTTCCAGGCTCAGAATGAATGACTTTAATTAAAGCAATTTGGAAAAGGATATCTTGATAGAATTGTTCGTTGCTGAGATCGTAAAGGGTCATTTTTCTCATGACTTTGAGGACCATTCCTTCTTGGATTCCCTGAGAGGTTCCTTCATTAATGTAGTAATCTTTTTCAGGAATTGGCTCTGATCCTCCTAAATTTAAGGCTCGGTAGACATTATAGATTTTAAAGTCAGAAGCTAAAGCAGGCCAACAGAGCCAGAAGCAGAGCACAGGGAAAATAAGGGTTATCCGGTTCATGATCCGATCTTGAGACACAATCTTCCTATCGGTAATCCTTGCCTAAGCTGAAGTTTTGTTTTCTCCTTTTAATCTGGATATCTATAGTCCAAAATCCGATTCAAATTACCGAGTATTGGCTCTACTCTGAGCGGACCTTAAGCTTATTTTTGGCATGAAATGAGCAACTCTTCCTGTGCAGAGGTAATACATAGATGAGGGATGTCAATAAAATGATCATTTTAGGCCGTCTTGGTTCGGATCCTATTCAAAGACAAACCAAGACAGGGCTATCCGTTGTGCACCTGTCAGTGGCAACTAGCCGTCGGACTCTAGCAGAGGGATCACAGTCTGCTACTGAAGGTCCTCAGTATTTGGAAGAAACGCAATGGCACAAGGTCGTGGTTTGGGGAAAGCAGGGGGAGGCTTGTGCTCAATACTTAAAGAAGGGGAATCTTGTTTACATTGAAGGCTCCATTCGGAGTCGTAACTATGAAGATAAGGAGGGTCAACGAAAAGTAAGTTTTGATATTCATGCAGAAACGGTCAGTTTTTTAGGAGTCCAGCGGCAGTCTTCAGCTGAAAATTTTGAGACTCCGGTTTTAGAGGTTCATCCATAAAATAGGTAAGGGCCCCCTTAGGGGGGGCCTATCAAAAATATTAAAATAATTAAGATGAAATGATCTTATCCTCCAGAAATTTCTTTCTTGAAGAAGTTTTTAAGTGTAAACCAATATCTTGAATGAATAAAAAAATGGATAAAAAAGTAAAATTTTTTGTATTTTTTTGAGGAGGATTTCATGGTTAGACAGCATAGTTTTTTTCGCCACCTAGTTTTGTTAGTGAGTGTGGTTGCAATGATTTGGATGGCAGGTTGTAGTAGTAAGAAGCCAAAGCCAGAGGAAGACAGTGCTGTTTCCGGCGGTGGTGTTCCTAGCGCTCCTGCTGCAGATGAAAATTTGAAAGGTGATTCTGATTCTGGGAAAGCCATGGGGTTACAAACGGTGCATTTTCCTTATGATTCCTTTACCTTGGACTCAGAAAACAAGCATGTTCTTCAATCTAATGCGAGTATTTTAAGGGAAAACCACAATCTGAAGGTACAGATTGAAGGGCATTGTGACCAACGGGGTGGGATTCAGTATAATATTGCGTTGGGAGAAAAAAGAGCTAATGCAGCTAGAAAATTTCTTGAAGATCAAGGTATTGCCAGCAATCGAATCACTATCATTAGTTTTGGCAAAGAAAAATTGATAGATATGGGAACTTCTGATGATGCCTATTCGAGGAATCGTCGGGATAACTTTGTGATTACTTCTGACTAGGCGTTTCTAGAGTTTGCGCAATAAGGCTCAGAAAAAGTCCTGATGAGCGAGTCTTTTTTAGTTTTTCCCTTTGACCTCTGGTCTCCTGTTTAAAAGCAGGTTAGGATCGGGGGTCAGGGAGAATCTAAAAATGTTGTATAATTCTGGCTACTTCTCCAGATATGGCTCCTATGCTTTGAGTTTATGCTTCTTTGCCTTAGGAATGCTCAGTCAGATGAGCTGTTCTATTATAGCTATTCGACCCATCCAACTCATGTCAGACACTCATGAGGCAATCCGGGCTGCACAAGAGGTTCAAGCAGATACTCTTGCGCCTGAGCTTTTTCGGCAAGCAACTGAGTGGTTTTTTCGAGCAAAACGCGAGTACAAGTTCAAAAATTTCTATTTGGCTAAAGAGTATGCAGAAAAGGCGAGGCGACTAGCTGAGCAAGCAGAATATGAGTCTTTGAGAAACGGAGCCATTCGTACTGAAATTGTGGGGGGGCCTGACCCTCTTTCGAATTCATCTAAAATCAGCTCTGAGTCAGAGGATTTGTCTACTCAGTCTTCTGCTGCTATTCCCAACCCTCAGGGAACTCCAGCAGACGAGTTTGATCAGAGAAAGGTAGAAGAAGATGAAGCAAAGAAGAAAAGAGAACAGGAGGCTAATAAGCCAGCCAATCCACTCCCTCAACCAGGGCCGCAGAGTTCCCAGGAAAATTTCTTTCCTCCAATACGAAAGATAGTTGATTCAATTTATTTTCAAAATTAGTATCAGTCAGTTATGAAGAGGATGTTTAATTTTTGTTTAGTAGGGGTCTATTTGAGTTTGAGTGTTTGTGGCTGCTTAAAGACTCGTAATCAATTACGAGAGGATCTCGAAGAAAGAGAAGCACTCAAGCCTGTTGCTGTCCAGCCTGCTCAAGATGTGCAGCCTCAGGGACAGTATGTGATCGAAGAGCTGAAAGAAGAGATCACTCGGATGTCGGGACGGTTAGAGGATCTTGAAAGAACACAAAAGGATCTTCTTCTCAAAGCTCGAACTGTTGACTCAGTTGATTTAAAAAAATTAGAAGGTCGTATTTTTCAGTTGGAAGAAAAACAAGTTGCTTTAACAGAAATCTTAAAAAAAGTTGAGGAAAGTTCATCTCATTCTGATCCCAACCAGCTCTTGAGGAAGGCTAAGTCCGAATATGGATCTAAAAACTATGAAGCTGCTGCCCAGTCTTTAGATCTTTACTTAAAAAATCCAAAAGCACCAGCAACTCAAGAAGCCGTGTTTTTAAGAGGAGAATGTTATTTTTATTTAAAGCATTATAAAAAAGCCATTGTTGAATATTCGAAGTTTCCTGAAAAATACCCGAAATCTCAGCATATGGCACAAGCTCTTTATAAAATTGGATTATCTTTTGATCGGCTTGGTCTAAAGGAAGATGCTGAAGGTTTTTATCAAGAACTCATTGAAAAATATCCTCAGTCTTTAGAAGCTAAAAAATTTAGAAAAAAATAAAATAATGATTTTAGGAATTGAAACTTCTTGTGATGAATGTAGTGCCTCTATTGTGCGGTATCAGCCTGAATGTTTTGTTCAGGTATGTAGTGTGGCAACGTTTTCCCAAATTGAGCTTCATCAACCTTATGGAGGAGTTGTTCCAGAAATCGCGTCTAGAAACCACCTCGAAACCTTAAATGCCATGGTGGATCTTGCTTTGGAAAAGGCACAGGTGAACTATACCGACCTAGAGGCTATTGCGGTGACGAATCGTCCAGGACTTGTGGGTGCTCTTCTTGTTGGAGTGAGTGCTGCTAAAGCTCTGTCCTATGCTTTGAACAAGCCGTTGGTATCTGTGCATCACTTAGAAGGACATGCAGCAAGTATTTTTTTGAGTGAAAAGTCTAATGAGTTTAGACCAAAACTTTCTTTACCTATGCTTTTAGCAGTAGTCTCCGGGGGGCATACGAATCTTTATGTCATTCGAGAAAATCCAGAGGAGTGGTCCTGTGATTTTCTGAAAAAATCACTCGTGGGACGTTCTCGAGATGATGCAGCAGGAGAAGCTTTTGATAAGATCGCAAAAATCCTAGGTTTTCCTTATCCTGGAGGAGTAGCTATTGATGTTGCTGCCCAAAAAGGGAACTTGGATGCGTTTCATTTTCCGAGGGCAATGCCTCAAAAAACAGTTTTGGATTTTTCTTTCAGTGGACTAAAAACATCTGTGTATCTTTTGGTTGAAAAGCTACGCAAAGAAAATCAACTTGCTTCTAGAATAAATGACATTTGTGCTTCGGCTCAAGAGGCTATTGTTGATGCTCTTTTAGCTAAGATTTTTCTTGTGATCCGTGAGTTCGGTTGTCAGTCACTTGCGGTTGTTGGAGGAGTGGCTGCGAATCGGAGACTCCGTTTTCGATTGTCTGAGCAGTGGGAGTCTCAGGGTTTGCCGGGTTTCCCATTTTTTCCAAGCTTGAAGTATTGTACGGATAATGCAGCTATGATTGCAGCAGCAGGTGCTTTTCGATTGTATCAGGGTCATTTTCTGTCGGGTGAGGCTGTACTGAAACTTAACGCTATTGCAAATCCAGAGTTTTAAATCATGGCAACTCTGGGAAAGACTCGAGCATTAGGGCAGCATTTTCTTAAGGACAAAAAGATTGCTCAAAAAATAGCGGAAACAGCAGTTCAAGAGATGCAAAAACACCAGTGTGAAAGTCTTTTGGAAATTGGTCCAGGCAAAGGAGCTATCACTTATCCGTTGTTGGAGATCATGTCTAATTCTATGGGAAGGCAAAAACTTCTTTTGGTGGAAAGAGATCCACAATTAGCAGACTTTTGGAATCGCCAGTCTAGTTTGAGTGGATTTAGGTTGGAAAATCAAGATTTTCTCGATTTAGAGGATTCAAAATGGCTAGGGAGTTCTTCTCTAGCTGTGGTTTCAAATCTTCCATATTCATCAGCTACAGCCATTCTTAAGCGATTGGCTTTAAATTCAAAAAAGGTTTCTGTGATGGTTTTGATGTTTCAAGCTGAAGTGGCTAGGCGTCTTAGGGCTGAACCCGGAGAGAAGGCTCGAGGGAGTTTATCTGTTTGGATTCAAAACCAGTGGGATGTCAAAAAATTGATTTTTGTTCCTCCTCAGGCTTTTATTCCTCCTCCTCAAGTAGATTCTGAAGTAGTGATTTTGACTCGCAGAGAAGAGTTGAGGGTGCAGCATTCTCATGATTTAGAGGGGTTATCTTGGGGTTCGTTGCTCAAAGTTTGCTTTTCCCAACGCAGAAAAATGCTTAGAAAAGTTGTAAAGACTTCTGACCTTTGGCGAAACGCTTTAGAGCGATCTGGGGTCAATGCTACAAAACGAGCTGAGGCGTTGGAATGGGAAGAGTGGAATCGCCTTTTTCAGGCCGCCCGGCAGCTTTCAAATCTCCCTTGAGGCTGAAATGCGATTTTTAGAAAATAGCTCGCTCATAGGAAGCTCAGGGAGGATGCTTAAACTATTTTGTATTTTTTTGATAACCGTTTTTTTTGTATTTTCTCAGGACTCACTTGCAAATATCGGTGAAGCTTATGGTTTTGGTTCTAGGATCGCTTCTTTAGCAGGAGCAGGGGTTGCTTGGGGTGGTGGAGCTTATTCTGCTTACCATAATCCAGCACTTTTAGCTTTAGAATCAGAAAAAAAACTTTTTTTTGATTGGAGCATTGTCTATTCAAAGCCAAAATTTAAGCCCATTCAGGGGATTTTGGTTCAAAATAAATTTGTTGCAGATAGTCCACAGTACGGGAATGTTGACAATGACTCCTATCGAGAAACGTTGGGCCAAGAACTTGGATTAAGCTATCGAATTTTTCCAGAAATTAGAAATATTACAGTTGGATTGGTTACTTTTTTTCCACTCAGTCAATTTGCTTATATGGATACAGGGGAGGCCTATGTTCCGGAGTATGTTCTTTATCGTACAAGGACCCAGCGGCCTCAAATTGAACTCGGGCTAGGGGGATATTTAGGTAAAGGGTTTTATTTAGGTGTAGGTGTACATTTCGCCTATACATTGACTTCAAATTCTTCAATTTTTATTAATTCTGGGAAAAGTACAACTTCTTCAATGAGGTTTGCAGCAAGCTTGAGGCCTAAACCTGGATTTTATTCTGGAATTTTGTATATCCCAGAAAAGGTTTTAAAGAAATTTTCAATAGGAGCTGTTTTTCGTCAGGCTGTTGCTTCGGATAATTCTATGAATTTGAATTCTGCAGCTCGAATTATTGGTAGTTTTCCGGCTATTGATTTTAATTTTTCAGCTCTATCTGTTCTTTATTATGATCCGATGACTATTGAGTTAGGAAGCTCTTGGCAGTATTCAGATACAGGTAGACTTTACGTGCAGTTAGAGTACCAGTTTTGGAGTCAATTTCAAGCGCCATCGTTACTCATTCATCAACCGCAGACAAAAAATTGTGGATCCACCGACCCTCAGTCTTGTGGAACGGTAGCGATTTCACCGGGACAAATTCCTGATTTTCAATATCGCAATCTTTGGGTTCCACGGATCGGTTGGGAGTATGCGCCAGCTGATGGCCAGATCGTTTACCGTATGGGCTACGCTTTTAGAGATAGTTTTTTAGTGGGTCTTCCTACGGGTAATGGAAACTATTTAGATCCTCCGAAGCATATGTTCAATTTAGGGATAGGTTTGAATTACTCACATTTTATGGGATATGATGCTCCTTGTCGACTTGACTTTAATCTCTCCTATCAGTACCTTCTGACACAGCACATTGTTAAAACTCCAGGCAATGAAGTGGGTGATCCACCTGATGACTCAAAAATTGGATCCCCAGAATATTTTTCAGGAGGAAGTGTTTACGGTGGGGGTATGACTTTATCGCTTGGTTTCTAACTAATAACATTCTGCCTTTTGGTAGATGAAAACTACTTTGAGTGGCACTCTTGATGGTACTTGATGGCAAATGATAAGCGGACAGGTGAAAAACTCATTGCATCTCATCCTTTAGCTTCCTCTGATTATTTGATTACAGAGGTAGTTGAAGCTGGATTAGTTCTTACAGGAACTGAGGTTAAAAGTCTTCGAGATCAATCCCCTAGTCTAAGAGATTCTTTTGTTGAGGTCAGTCGTAAAGCGTCTGGGTTTGAGGCATGGCTACTGAATACTCACATCAGTCCTTACTCACATGGAACAGCTTGGAATCATGAGCCCCTTCGAAAAAGAAAATTGCTGCTTCATCGGCATCAGCTAGATAAACTTTATGGAGAAATCATTCAA
The DNA here is from genome assembly GCA_903935335.1 of Oligoflexia bacterium. GTDB lineage: Bacteria > Bdellovibrionota > UBA1018 > UBA1018 > UBA1018 > CAIZRG01. Next base: position 13,000 of record CAIZRG010000051.1, on the reverse strand, counting down.
AAAGGAATGTCTGTTATTCCTTTGAGGCTTTATTTCAAAAAAGGAAGAGTGAAAGTAGAGTTAGGTTTAGGAAAGGGGAAAAAAAAATTTGATAAGAGAGAAACTCTAAAGAGAAAAACAGCTGAAAGAGAAATAAGTTTGGCGATTAAGCGAGCCTTATAATTCATCGTTTTCACAATAAAATGTACACTTAAGTAAAGAGGGGATGATGATTCGACATACGATCTCTGAGATTTTTTTAGAGCGCGTCAGAACAACTCCGTACTCCCAGGGGTTTCAATTTAAATCAAACGATAAACAGATTGGGGGTGTTGCGCAGTGGAAGACGATTACATTTGAGGAGTTTTATCACGATTGCCGTCTTGTTTCATTTGGGCTCATGAGTTTGGGTGTTCAGCCAGCAGATCGGGTTGCAATTCTTGTGAGTACTCGATATGAGTGGGCGTTGTGGGATATGGCTACTTTAGGAGCTTTGGCAGTAATCGTTCCTATTTATCCTTCAGTTTCTGTTGATACAGTATTTTCAATTCTTTATCATTCTGAGTCAAAAATTCTTCTTGTTGAAGATTCAGAGCAACTTGAGAAAATTTTAAAATACCAAGGGCAGTCACCCGATATTTTTCGATTTTTGGAAAAAATTTTAGTGCTTGAAACCTCAGCGATGATGCTGGCTTCAAAGTATCCAGATAAAATTTCTTCACTTCTGACTCTTCAGGCTTTGAGAGAGCTTGGAAAGCGTGAAGCTATGAAAAATCCAAATCGTTTTGATGAAAATCTTATTGCTGCTAAAAAAGGAGACGTTACATCGATTTGTTATACGCCTGGAACGACGGGTAGACCCAAGGGAGTTGTTATGACTCACGACAACTGGGTTAGTGTTTTAGAAGATTATGAAGGGTTATTAGGAAAAAATAACAATTTAGAGAAGGACAAAATTCTCTCATTTCTTCCTTGTTCGCATATTTTTGGGAAAATAGAATTTTTGGCTACTTTTGCCTTTGGTTGGAAGCAAGTTTTTGCTGAGACTAGAGATCAGGTTTTTCAAAATTGTTCTGAAGTTCAGCCTACTCTTTTCTTTTGTTCTTCTGAATGGATTGAAAATATTTATAAACGAATTCAAAATTCTTTAAATCAGCTCAGCCCAATTCAAAAAAAACTATTCAATTGGGCTTATCAGCTGGGAGTGAGCTATCATCATTCAAGCGGGAGTCAAAAGCTTTCTTCAATCGTTCTTAAGGTTCAGTATCAGGTGGCGCTTAAGGGAATTTTTAAAAATTTTTCTAAAGAGCTGGGTGGAAAGATTCGTTATTTAATCTTTATGGGCAGCTCTTTATCACCAGATGTCATTCAATTTTTTCAAATTTTAGGCATTGATGTTTTAGAGGGTTATGGGCTTACTGAAACCAGTGGGCTTATTAGTCTTAATTTGCCATGGAATAAAAAGTTAGGCAGTGTAGGAAAGTCCTTGCCTGAAGTGGTGATCAAGATTGCAGAAGATGGAGAGATTTTAGTTAAATCGCGCAAACTGTTTCAAGCTTACTATAAAATGGAAACAGAATTTCAAAAAGTCTTCAAAGATGGGTGGTTTTACACCGGAGATTTGGGAGAGATTGATTCTGAGGGTTTTATTGATATCAAAGGGCGGAAGAGTGATTTGATTCTTACTTCTAGGGGGGGGCTCATTCATCCCCAGAAGATTGAGAGTTTTTTGCGCACCCAGATCTTCATCCATGAGGGTGTGGTACAGGAGGTGGACTGTCTTTATTTGGTTGTTTTACTGTTTTTAGAACGAACTCAAATTCTTCAATATGCGAATGAATATCAAATTTTATTTAGTGAATACCGAGAGCTCATCAAAAATCCAAAAATTCTTGCTCTTCTTCAGAAAAAAATGGACGAAGTGAATCAGAAGTTATCCAAGTTTGAAAGCATTAAAAAGTTTATGGTTTTGCCTAATGACTTGAGTGTCGAAGGAGGAGAATTGACGCCTACCTTCAAAATCCGTCGCCAATTTGTTCAGAAAAAATTTGCACGTGAGATCGAAACTCTTTCGCAAGCAGACAGTTGAGTTTTACTTGACATCATTTTAAGGATTTGTTATACAATAATTTAATTGATTTTTATCAATGAGGAGTTTTTAAAATGGCGCGTGTGACAATTGAAGATTGCTTATCTCACGTAGAAAACATGTACGAGCTTGTTCATTTGTCGACAAAGCGTGCCCGTCAACTTTATAAGGGTTCAGAACCTTTAGTTAAATGCAAAAATCGAGTGATTGTAACGGCTCTTCGAGAGATTGCAGCAGGTCGTGTTATTCCTCAGCACCGATCAGCCAAAGATTTGATGGATGAGCTTCCCTTATCTAATTAGCTGTCATTTTTCTATTTAGAAGATCCGAATAGATCCCTCTATTCCATAGTACCAGTCTAACCTTGAATCAGAGAAAATGTGATTATATCGTGCAAACGGTCCAAACTCGATTTTTTCTTCTTGGATCGGTACAAGGATCGAGATTTGACTTTGGATAAAGGGTAAAGTGGAAGTACCATTGATGGAAGAGTTTTCAGTTGAGATATAGCGAGAGTTTGATTTTAAGGTTGTTGTTCTAAAGATAGCGCCCCCACCGATTGTGATAACTGGAATGATAAAGTATTTTCTAAATAAAAAAGATACTTCGGCCGTTGATTTAAAGTCACTCTCAGAGATAAAGACGGAATATGCATTATGCTCACGTGAGTCCTGATCTGGAGTCATTCCTAATCTTAAGCCAGGCCGTATTGCCCAAAGATTTTTTAAGTGGTAATAAGAATAAATTACAACCTCCAAAGAGGTGAGTCTATGAGGTTCTTCTATTCCGCTTATTTTAGCGTTTTGAGTAACTCCCAACCCTAAAGCAAATTTTCTTTGATGGCTTTTCTGATCTTGAGGAGGAGTTTGATTTGTTTGAGTGGAATTGACGGGGAGTTTCTTATAAGAATAGTCGATAGAAGAAGCAGAAGAATTTTTAATTAGAAAAAACATACTAAAAATATATAATACAAAAAATTTCAAATTTTTTTTAAAAATCATGTTTAACCTAAGGTATTTTTAAAATTTGCTTTCATGTGATTTTCAAGATGTGATTTAAAATGAGAATCGCTGATATTGTCGAGCAGATCTCTGAGAAAATGTCTTAGAAAATGTCCTTGCATGAGTCCCCTGGACCGGATTAGTTTACCTGTTTTTTTCATGGCTTCGACTATGAGTTTATATCCTTTAATTCGATCAGATTCTTTATTTGGATCCATCCCAAGACTGAGAAGAGTTTGATAATAGGCATGATTAAAGAGGATTCCTAGACAATAATAGCTAGCGTTGCAATGATCCTTGATGTTTGTGTCATTGAAATGGGATTGAGAAAAATTTCTAATTTTTAAACTTGCATTCAAGTCATGGTCATTTACTAAAAACGTTTCTCCCATGATGTCTGTACTTCCAGTGATTGTGAAAGAAGTTAAATCAGCAAAGCCTTCGTTGATTCCTCGGATATAGTTATTTTCGTCATTTTTAAACTCTTTTATGTGAGAATTATCCTGAAAGTCAGTTGTTAGGTAATCGAAAATAAGGTGCCCATACTCGTGAGCAATAACTCTCAGGTTGGCAGAAAGAGGGACGATTTCTGTTTTTGCCGGCAGGGTGGTGACAAAGCTAAAAAAACTAGAGACATAAAAAGCGTTTCCTGTTTTTTCTTTTTTATTGTTTGTATGGGACAAAACGTTAAAAAATATTTTAAACTTACCTTTTTTATTTAAAATTTCGTCAGGATGAATTCCAGAAATTTCTTCAATTTTCTGTAAAATTAAATCAAATTGGTATGCACAGGAAGTTGCATAAAGGCTAAAAGTGTCTTGTGGAATTAAAGTATTGTCTTTCTCTTTGAAATGGTTATAAAAATCAGAAACTCCAAGCTGATAAAAGCGAGTTAGATTTGTATTATTTGAGTCAGACTCTGCCTTCCCTCCAGATTGAAAAATAAAATATCGACTAGAGAGTGTTTCTGGTTTTTCTAAATATTTAAAAGTGACTTTTTTTAATGAAAAAGGGATGCTCGCAGTCCTTCCTCCTGGCTCATTCAGTAAGTTTATAGAAATAACCTCAGCTTGAAAAGGAGGAGTGAGAGATGGATGGCTTCCTCCGCAAGAACAGATCATAAAGCTTATGATCATGTAAAAAAATAAGATCTTTGGTTGATTGAGATGCTTCATACTACTTTAGGTCCTTAAAGTCGAGTTCAGGCTTTTAGAAGGTTGCCTTGAAAAACAGTCAATATTATATATTAAATAATAAAAAATAGAAACAAGAAAGATTAGCTGAATGTGTGATGAGGTTCTGACAAAAATAAAAGTTTATTAATTTTTCTTCTGATTTTTAAGGCAAACAGTAGAGTCTGAGTTCTCTGAAATAAGTGAAAAACAATTGAATTTCATGTAGTTAAAGTAAAGAAGTGACGTTGTCAATTGAAACTATTTCCCACAAATGAGTTCAAAGCCTCCTAAGTGGTTTGCGAGATGTTCTGATGGAGAGGTTTCCCAACTAGTAACACCCACTACAAATTGGCTGTTTGGACATACTTTATCAGTAAAAGGATTTCCACCCGTTTCACCCACAGAGGTATCTATTTTTCTATTTCCAGAAGTACCGTCTAAATTTCTACAAATGACTCCAATTTGATCAATAATCACTGCTGATCGACCATAAAAACCCACTACTCGGTAATCAGAGCCAAAAGTTAGACAGGATAACTCAGTATAAGCACTGCTTTCTGTTATAGTAGATATGGGTGTTTCCAGAACTGGATTTAAATTTTTTGAATACGCTGGAATCCAATAGTACAGCATCGAAGTAATAGCCCAATGGTCGGTTCCATTTGCAACTTTCAGGCCTGAAAGATATGCCTTGAAAGGAATTTGATTGCTTCCAGCATTCAGCGTTATGGAGTGTGCTCCTGTACTTTCAATTTTATTGAGTGGGTAAGTAATATTATTTGATCGATCTATTTTTATTGAAATAGAATCAATATTTGAATATTCGTATCCTTCAGAATCAACGAAAGATAAAGTTAAGATATAATCCCCTGTTTTATCATGAGTGTTAAAGATAGTTGAATAAGTAGGCCAACTTTCAGGAGTAGCTAAAGTAGCAGGTATTGTTAAGTTTCTGGTTGTCTGAGCAATGAGAGTGTCATTTAGATAAAATTTCAAGGTTCCATTCAAAGATGGCCCATCAAGTTCAGCAGACAGGAAGACGTTGCCAGATACGACAGATGATTTGGCAGGAGAAGTGATTTTTCCAGTTATACGAGGATTTCCTTGAATTTCAATCATAACCGATTGAGAGTTTTGATTCTGATCGCTTACAGTTAAGTTCACTTTTGTTCCCGATGCTTTTCTATTTGCTGTAAAAATAATTTTAGAGGATTGAACAGTACAAGTCCCTTTTTCAGTGTCATTCGCATCGATAGTACAAGTATAGTCTGGATATCCTCCTGAAGCTGTCAGTTTAAAAGAAGAACCAGCTGTCAATTTTACTGAAGTGGGAGAGAGAGATAAAGCCGTAGTATCCTTGATTTCTATCTTGACAGTAGTTTTGCTTCTGGCATTGTCTTGAACCTGAATTTCTACTGTTTCTGGTTCAGAGGAAGTGATTGTATAAACTCCTTGCTGATTGATAGTTCCAGTCCCATTTATCACAGTATAAGTATATGGAGCTACACCTTGAGTGGCTTTTAGGGTAATAGTTCCGCTTGAGGTATGAGGTGAGCTTGGTGTGTACGAGACAGATAATTTTGAAATGACTTCTACTGTGGTTAGAGCGATGTGTCCATTATCATCTTTGATTTGAATGTAAGTAGTTTCAGTGTAATTTGGAGCATCAAAGATTCCACTAGAAAAAATTTGACCATCTCCTGAGATGATTGAGTAAGTATAAGGAGATTTTCCACCTGAAGGAGATAGGAGGAGGACTCCGTTTGGAGTCGTTGTGTAACTGGATGTGATGCTAAGAGGTGCGCTTGGCGAAGTATTTATCGTATCTTGTGAAACGCATCCTACAGTTAACACCAAAAAATTGATTAAAAGACTAACAACAGGTTTATGGTTTGTTTTCATACTGTTTATTATTGAAGCAAGGAATATGCCTGCTTGATTTAGAGTTAGTTTTTAAGACTAGATAAAAATACCTCAATAAATTCAAGACTTAAGATCCATCTAAAAAATAAATGAAACAAGGTGCTTATCGAAAATTTGCCTGAAATCTAACGAGATGATGAATCTATTTACATTTTTTCGATTGATTGATTAATTTTTCGCTTTTTGGAGCAAGAGCAAGGGGAAATACTTCTTCAATGTGATTTACAAAATGAATTGTCATTCCTTGTAGAGCATACTTTGGCACTTCGATCATGTCTTTTTCATTGAGTTTAGGAAGGATGACGGTATTAATTCCTGCACGCTTGGCTGCAAGTAGTTTTTCTTCGATTCCTCCTATAGGAAGGACTTTTCCAATCAAAGAAAGTTCACCCGTCATAGCAAGTTTATGCTTAGATTTACGCCCGGTTAAAAGGGAGTAAAGCGCAGTGGCCATAGTGATTCCTGCGGAAGGGCCATCCTTTGGAATCGCTCCAGCTGGGATATGAAGATGGAAATCATGATCCTTAAAGAATTGATGATCTTTACTCTTTTCTAAAGAGATTTTTTTCTTGATATAGCTCCATGCGAGAGAAGCGCTCTCAGTCATGACTTCACCCATTTGTCCAGTCAGCTTGAGAGTTCCCGAGCCTGGAATATCTGCTGCCTCAATGAAAAGGATATCTCCACCAGTAGCCGTCCAAGCAAGTCCTACAATAATTCCAGGAGAGACAATCCTTTCAGCAATTTCATTGTAAAATCGCTTGGGTCCCAATAATTTTGTCAGATCTTCCTCTTTGACAATCATTTGAGGCGATTTTGAGCCTTCTTTTGAAGGAGAGTTTTCTTCTTCTTTGATCTCTCGAACAATTTTTGCAGCAGCCTTTCTGGCAATTCGACTGATGAGTTTTTGTAAGGACCTTAAACCCGGTTCTCTTGCATAATCTGTCATCATTTTGCGTAGGGCGGTTCTTTCAATTCGAAGATGCAGTGGAGTCAGTCCATTGGCTTCCAATTCTCTCGGAATAACATAGCGAAGGGCAATATCTTCTTTTTCTTCTAGAGTATATCCAGGGAGTTCAATGACTTCCATTCGGTCTAGTAAGGGTCCTGGGATAGAGTTAGTCGTGTTTGCTGTTGTAATGAATAAAACTTTTGAAAGATCAAACGGGACATCTAAATAGTGATCTAAGAAAGCATAGTTTTGTTCAGGGTCTAGGACTTCGAGAAGAGCGCTCGCAGGGTCTCCTTGGTAGCTCTGCCCTAATTTATCGATTTCATCGAGCATTAGAATTGCATTTTTACTTCCAGCACGCTTTAACCCTTGAATCACTTTACCTGGCATTGCTCCAACATAGGTTCTTCGGTGTCCTTTAATTTCTGCTTCATCCCTCATTCCACCCAGAGAAAACCGAAAGAAGTTTCGTCCTAACGTTTTAGCAATAGATTTTCCAATTGAAGTTTTTCCTACTCCCGGGGGACCTACCAAACAAATAATAGAACCCTTAGGATCTTTTTTTAATTTTCTGACCGCCAGGAATTCGATAATCCTTTCTTTTACTTTTTCTAAACCGTAATGCTCAAGATCTAGGATTTCTTGGGCGTGTTTTAAATCAAGATTATCAATTGTTTCTTTGCTCCAAGGAAGCGAGCAAAGCATGTCCAGGTAATTTCTAGAAACGTTGTATTCAGGAGAATTTTCAGAAAGAGACTCAAACTTTTCAAGCTCTTCTAAGGCAATCTTTTTAACCTCTTCTGGCATTCCAATGACTTCAATTTTTTCTCGAAAAGTTCGGTAGGATTTGTCTTTTCCGTCCACCTCCATCCCAAGTTCTCTTTTGATCGATTTGAGCTGTTCTTTTAGGAAGAACTCCCTCTGCATTTTATTGAGCTTAGTATTGACGTCTTCATTTATTTTTCTTTGTAAGTCAGCAACATCTTGTTCTCTGTGTAAATGGACTAGAAGTTTTTCAAATCTGGATTTAACTGAAAGGGTTTCTAGGTAGTCCTGAGCGTCATTTTTAGGAAGTGTCAGTGCAAAGGCGACTAGGTCAGCAACAGTACCAGCCCCAGGTGCATTAATCATGGCCAGACGCATTTCTTCAGTAAAAAATGGATTGATCTCCGATAGCTTTTTCACATGACTGACGACTGAGCGGGTGAGCGCATCCATTTCAGTCGATTTTTCGATGAAATCGTCAAAATATTCTGATTCAACTACAATATAGGGTTGATTGGAAAGAACCTTTCGGCTTTTAAATCTTTTGATACTATGTACAAGAAGATTGACCGACCCATCAGGCATCTTAAGCCGCTTCACAATTTTTACGATAACCCCAAAATCGTAGAGGCCTTCAGGTTTGATATCTTCTTTTGCTTCTCCTTCTCGAGTGAGGATCAGCCCAATCATGCGCTGTCGATTAATTGCTTCTTCGATCATTGCAACAAACCGAGGCTGTGAAACTAAGAGGGGAGCTAAAAGAGTAGGGAAAACGATTGGGCTGTTTACGGGCAAAATAAATAGATTGGGGGGTAGAATCTGATCTGGGAGAATGAGATTCGCTTGTTTTGCTGGAGCTTGATTCTGGTTTTCAGCGGGAGGTGTTCCCTCAGAGCGCTCCGAAGGGACACCTTCTGCTGAACTTGCAGAGTCAGAGTTGGGTTTTTGTTCCCTAGCTTTATTTTTATCCTCTTTATTTTTCGACATAGAATCGCCTGTTTTTGTTTGAGGTAAGAATTTGTTGGGTTATCGTTGTAATCATGGGTATTTTTACCTAGTTTGGCAAGGGAACCGTTGGGATTTGTTGCGTGTTCAAGCTCCTGGTTCCGTTTCTAAGGTAAAGGAGGACCTGCTAAAATCGCAGTTGTTAATTTTTCTAGTAAATCATGAGCACGCAATGAATCTGGGGCTTGGGTTTTTTCATAACCTGCAGAAGTTCCATCCGAGTTGAGTCGTTCAATTTCCTCTTGAGGATTTACCGTAACTGTGACTCCTCCAAGTCCTTTTTGGAGTTCAATTTGGTACTTCAGACGACTTTGTAAATAGATTTTACGTGGAGACCCGTTGATGAGGTACTCTTGGTATTTGTCTCGAGATTGAGTGTAAATCCAGTCTGTTTCCAAGGTTCCATAGGTTATCTTTTGTATTTCTACAGAATTTAATTCATCTGGGTCTTTTTTTATAATTTTGAAGTTTCGAAGGGTTTCTTCTAGTGCTTTCCATACGCTTAAAAACTCGTATTCATAAGTTTTTTGATTGTTTAGCTTTGCATAAGCTTGCTTTTTTATAGCAGGAGAACTCGAGCAACCCAGTGCAAGAGTGAACATTAAGGAGAGGATAGAATATTGAATACAGTTATTTTTCATTTTTGCCTCATGCTTTTTAATGCCTCATTCTTTTTAATGATGGATGAGGAGAGGCTAACTTTTTTTAGGTCGAATATCTACAATAACACGCACGGGATGAGATAATTCAAAAACCTCTACAGATGCGTCTACTTTCAATTCAAGGGCAAAAGTCCAAGAACCCTCTTCTAGTTTTGGAAAAAGGAGTACTTTTTCGACAACAGCGCTTTTTTTGAATGCATTCAATACCTTATTGGGTTTGAACTGTAGCTTAGGCCCTCCCCATAGGGTGATGATCAGGCGTCGTTCATCTGGGGTTACTGCTAGCTGGTAGTAAGGAGGCCTTTCAATCGGGGAAGGTTCTCCATTAAAACTAGTTTCAAGATCAATGACCATTCTTTCAAAGCCTTGGTTTACGGCTTGTCGGATATCTTTGACGATCACTTCGTGAATCGCTTGATCTCCACCAATGATGATCCCGTCTCGCTGAAATGCACCCGTTTTTTTGGAATCAGCGGTAAACACCTTATCAGGATGAATTTCGCTTTTGACTTGCTCAAGAGTGCCTAGGATGACACAGAAAAATACCAGAAAGAATTTTTTAATTCCTATCTGCATAGATTAAGACTATCTGGCACTGAGCTTTGATGCAAGTAAATCACAGGATAAAATTCGAATTTTTAGGTGAGGAAGTCCTTCATTTTCTATTTTTTAGGATTGTAAAGCCTCCTATTAAGACCATGCTGAATCCTAAAAAAGTCAGAAATTCCCTAGTGAACCAGGTTGTTTCAGTGGGTTGCACAGGGGGTGGAGTCCTGATTGGGTCTATGCTCAAGGAAGGTAGAGGGGAAGGTGAGGATTTTTCTAAATTTTTCTCTAATCCTAATCCGGATATCGGGAGTGGATTTGATGAGTCCTGAGTCTTACTTTCTGCCTGAGTTTCAATGAGTTGACGCAAAGTACTCAAATACCACTTTGTCGGAAGGGGGTGACTCGCTGGGGAGGCTCCTGAATGTTCAACTTGATCGTTTATACCAGCTCCAGTCAAGTATTCAGATCCATCAGAGTCGGTTTCAATTTGATATTTACCCGTCATGAGTCCTTGAATATCAAACGAACCTTCTGAGTTTTTAGTCTTAAGTAAAACGACAACATCTTCGCCTCGGTCATACTGTGAAGCTCCTGGGATTTGCATGCTGATCCCATCTTTTTCTCCTCCTAGCTCTCTCATGGTGAGGGATGGGCGGCTGGCATTTCCTTTGAGGATTTCGTTCACTTGAAGTTCGTAGAAAGTATAGAGTCTTTTCGAACCATCTGCATCCATACCCCAATCTGAGTACTTCATCCCTACTTTGCCTCGTACAATAACAGGGGCGTTCTCAATAGTTTTTGGAAAAGGCTGAGGATCAAAGCTTGCTCCTTGACCTTGGGTGACAAAGGCCCATAACAATATAACTCTGAGTAGAAAGCCGCGTAGATTGAGGTGACTTCTCAGATGATAAAAGATGTGCAATGAATAACCCCTCCCTTTTCGCTCGAAGTCTTGTGATTTGGGCTTAATGGTGGTAAGCCCATAAATCTATTGGATCGCTAGCTCAGTTGGTAGAGCAGCTGACTCTTAATCAGCGGGTCGCAAGTTCGATCCTTGCGCGATCCACCAAAATTTTCAATGGCTTGGCAGCTTCGGTTGCCAAGCCTTTTTTGTTTAGATAACACATAGATAACCAACTGAAGATCCCTACTATTCAAGTTTAGCACCAAGTTAAGCTGCCGAAGTTTCTTTTTAAAAACTCATCTATCTGATGTAAAAAATAATCAATGAATCATCAAAAGGCCGAGTCAAAGTTAAATTTTTTTTGGATTTTTTCTGTAGTCTTAGTGACAGGTATTCTAAGCTACCGATTCCCCTCGGCCACCTATCTTGCGCAACCCTTTGCCGAGCATGCGACTAACTATTTTGTTGCAGGAGTGATCGGAAATTCCAATTTCATGGATTTCTTCTTGTTGAAGGATTACGGATATTTTGTTTTTTTACCTCGATTGGTGTTTTTCTTAGCAATCAAGATCTTCGGTTACAAGGCTGCTTTCCCTTTATTGACTCAGTACCTGGCAATCATCCTGATTGCTTTCTTTGGGTCGTCCCTCAATAGTCGCTCTCTTCGATCTCTCATTCCATCAGACCTAGCCCGATTTTTCGTGGGGCTTTTTGTCAGCTTACATTGGGGGATGGGGATGTATCTATTCCATAACCTTGGTTATTACGCAGTTGTTATTGCCACTGTTTCCATCTTTTTTGACTGGGAAAGCTGGAGCTATTTGAAAGTTTTTCTGTTTTCGAGCCTAATTGCTCTGGCCGTCGCGTCGAAGGCCTATTTTGTAGTCTTCTTCCCGATTTTTGTTGTGTATCTGGGATTTCAGTTGAAATCGAAAAAATGGAAATCAAGTCTAGCAGCAATCCCAATACTGGTGACATTGGGGCTTCAGATTGCTTCCATCAGCCACGGTGGTGGATCAAGCCCACCAAATCTAATCGGTTTGATATCAAGGATTTTTAATTTCTACCTTCATTCTTTTGGAGCCGTTTTCTGGCCCTTTAAAATGGCGCCATGGCCGAGTGTGAGCTTTGGGGTTTTAATGCTGATCTTGATGGCGTATCTCTGCTCGAACCGCATCAAGGCCAGAGATCAGGAAGGGATTTTGTTTTGGGTTGCGACACTCTTTATCGGCTTGTCAGTTTCGGCATTAACTACTCTCGCCTTTTATGGAACGTCCGAAGTGCCGCTCAATGATAAGCCCAGTTTTATGGATGAAAGTCATCATTTCTTTTTAATGGTCTCTGTATTTCTAGGGACGATAGTTCTGTTGCTCAGGCGATGGACGAACAAATGGATTCAAATTCCAGTTGTCATTGTTCTTGGACTTGCTTCGAGCACTTTTTGTTATTTTATGCATCTTGAGCCCCGTTCAGACGATCCTTATCGGAATCCCCTTTTATCGAGCGCAAATTGGCCTAGTTATGGTTCGTTATTGGATAGCCCAGACTATTGCATCCCAATTAATCCGGGAGGGTGGTACTTATCGAAGGATTGTGGTCCCATCAAAACGGCTTTTGCTAAACGAGGACATATTTTGGAGGTGGAGAGTCCGGATGGCCCTAGGAAGCTACGGGCTGTTGGGTTTCAAAATAAGGACCTCGAATTTAAAAAGCCTGTCTCAGCAATAATTAGGCAATCTGGCTCTTCTCAAATCATCAAAGAGATGAGCTTGCCAGGCTCGGTATTCCGATATTTTGTATTGCCAACGAAAGTGAATTTGCCAATCTCCCTTCAGTTTTTTGATTCGGATAAAAAATTGGATATTTCTCCTGACCGAATCATTCTTTTTGGAAGTTCATGAAAAGAAGAGCGATAGAAGGATCTTTATGAGTCCACTTCATCGAATCAAGGTTTCAAATCCAGTCTTTTTTTCTGCATTTTTTGGAATTATTGGTT
>CAIZRG010000050.1 GCA_903935335.1 Oligoflexia bacterium | reverse complement strand
TTAAATTATTAATTTCTTTTTTAGAAAGGGTTTATCTTGATTAAAAGAAAAAATATTTTAATTAATCCGAATTTTCAAATCAGGTTTACTGGGTGGATGGTTGGAATAGCTTTAACTGAAGTTCTTGTGTTTTATTCGTCTTACTTATACTTTTTTAAATTTTACATTGATTTAGGTAAAAAATCTGGACTGAACCCTAATCATATCTTTTTCAAATTTTTGTCAGATCAGTACAGAAATATGAACTATTTTTTTATTTCTACAGCTATTTTTAGTGTTGTTCTGCTTGTTGTTGTAGGTCTTGTGTTATCTCACAGAATTGCTGGGCCAATCTACCGAATGTGCAAACATTTAAATCAGCCAATAAAAAAAGAAGATATTGGGAATTTTAAGTTTAGACCTGGAGATTATTTTTTGGAATTAGCATCGTCTTATAATAATCACTTAAAAAATTTATTAAACATTCTGAATGAAAATGATAAATCTTTTAAAAAAGAAAAATAAAAAATGAAATCATTAGCATTCATCATTTTTTTTATAGTCATTTGTTGCGTACTACAAACTAAAATTTTAGATACAAGAGCTCAAATTGAGGAGATCGCTTCTAAAAATTCAGAGGTCAATGTCAAAGGACAGCAACAGAATTTGGTTCGAGTAGCAGAGTTCCTCTCTGAAAACTCAGATAATCTAGGTCAACCACTGAAAGAAAAAAATGAAATTGCTCTAAAAAACCAGGAAGAGTCTTTAATAAAACTCTTTGAGGCGGTCAGTACAGGTGATCCTGGATCCATTGGGGACTCTGTTCATTTAGTGATTAAACGTTTTCTTGATGTAGATCCACAACAAGTGGAGAAGAGAATCGCTTTAATTCAAGGGGTATTAGAATATCCAAGCGCCGCAGCTCAACCAGAATTTAAACAATTTTTATTGGATTTTATGCAAAATGCTAAACAATCCAATGACGCAAGTGTAGAGGCACTCACACCCATTCTTATCGGTGCCTATAATTATGTTGAGGTTGATCCTGAGAAGCTAAGTGAGTTTAGAAAAGAATATTCAATGGAGAGTTTTCCTCAAAGTTCTGGACAGAACAATGATCTGGTTGAGTCAAGCTAAAAATGTCCTAAGACCTACTCAGAGAATGGGTTTCTGTGGGCATGAATTCATGGCAAAAGCCATTGTATTGATTAGATAAAATTCTCTCGGTATTAAAAAATATTTAAAATTAGTGTATAGCGTCAATTTCAGTTATAATTGATTTAATTAATCTTTTTGGTTCTTTTTTTGCTCCATTAGTGGGAGCCCTAGGAGGGCTGTTGAAGAGAGAATGGGAAATTCAGAGGCTGATTTCATTATTGAGATGGAGTATCGTGTTTTTTGGGATTTCATGTAGCAGTCAAAACCAAAATACACAAAAGCCGTTAGACCAATTTATAAAAGCAGGTAATCCTAATCTAGTTAAAACTATTGGAGATGAGAGTCATGCTTATCAAATTGTAGCAAAGGGAGCTTTTCGCTCTCAGGCTAAACAAGGAGAGATTAATCTGGTGACCTCTCCAGAGGCTTCTGGATTTCTTTCTCGGTTATTAGGAGAAGCAATTCCTCAGAAACCCTCAATGAATCAGAATATATATTCTAATCAAGATAATTCTGATACAACGCTTTTATTTGGTCTGCGCGTCAGTGACCTGAATCAACCTATGATCTTTGGGGGTGTCGTCACTCAAGTATCTGATCATCAAAATGATGACCTCGGTAACTTGAAACTTTCAGATATCCCTCCGTTTAAAGTTGTTCCTGTTATAAATAAAGACGGATCATCTCGATTTGTAGTTTCTTTAATGGATTGTGACGGAGATTGTACTCAGAAGAGTGGATTTAAATTATTAATTAATATTTTAATTTCTGGAGTGAGTCAAGATCAGAGCCTTATTTATCTTGATCTTTCTAGTCTTGGACAGCAGCTCGATTTAAGGGCTATGTATAATGATGACTCTCGTTTTGATCGTTTTAAATCAAAGGCAAGCAAGACTGTAGCTTTTGATTATTCAAAATCAACATTGATCTTTGATATTGAAGCGACCCTGATTGATGAAGAGGCTGATCAGGGTGATCATCAGACTCTTGAAACTGTCATTACAAATCGCTGGTATTTGCGTTCAGTAGATGACTTAAATCCTTTGTTTGTTTCAAGGCCTGCTGTTGCTGGTGTTGGTTTTTTTATGACGGATAACCCTGAACATGATTTTATCCAAAGATGGGATTTTGATCAAAGAGGAGTCAATGATGGAATTCAATATTTTATTAAACATGTCCCTCTTCAGTTTCAGTCTGCCTTTGCTAAGGCGTTTGATGAATGGAACGAAAAATTACGTCCAGTGATTGGGAAAAAAATATTTTCATATGAATTTATACCTGACAATGATCCTCGTAATGATCGACTGATCACTGGGGATGTGCGTTATAATATACTGGAGTGGGATTTGGTCAATAAAGCTTCTTATGGGGGGTTGGGGCCTTCTATTGCTGATCAGGACTCTGGTCAGATTTTTAATTCAAATATTTTGATTCAAGGCCCTGATATTGTAGATATTTATGGCCGATGGTTTAATATTCACGAGAAATCTGCAAAGCTCAAGGAGTTGGGCCAGGTGTCTGAAGCAGAGTTAGTTATTGTTGATGCTCAAAAAGAGTTTCGCAGACGAATGAAGCGTTTAAGGGGTCGGAACTTTCAGTTGAAGCTAGGAGATCGAGCTTTGGCTCGAATTCGATCGCAAGAACCTACGTTTGAGGATCCTATCATGTCTCGAGATGATTTTGATTCGATTCCTGAAGGCTATAGTTTTGAGAACTATATGCTGGGCTACTTTTATAATATGGCCACTCATGAGCTTGGACATAATTTAGGTCTACGGCACAACTTTAAGGGAAGTCTGGGTGCTTCTCCTGAGTTGGTTGAAATTGGTACTGTATCCAGGTCAGTCATGGAGTACTTGGGGCGACAGTTTCGGCACTTAGATGAAATTGGAAGTTATGATTTGATGGCTTTGTCCTACGGGTATCTAGGTATTCAGCCCAATCACTTAGATTGGTTTTGTACAGATGAAGAGGCTCTTAGAAGTCTTAAGGATTTTTCTAAATCGGCAGAGTGTATGCCGAATGATGCAACAGAGGATCCTTTTCATTATTTTGAGCTTCGCTTAGGTCATGTGATGGATTTAGCGATTGCTAAGGGACAGAGTAGAGCTTCGGAGTGGACAATCTCTGACTTAAAAAATGAACTGAGCAGGGCTTTGATCGGGATGGGGGGGTATGCTATCAGTGCGGCTCAGACGTCTTCTTCTTGGACCAATTTTTTTGCAAATGATGATCGACCTCATGAACCATCAGAGATCAGGCTTTATGTTTTGTCTAAAGTCAAGTCGGTTTTTTGTTCCCCAGCTTTGCAAGATGAAATTTTAAAAAAGGAAACAGAGGAAGCTAGAAATAAGACAAATTCAAATTTAGAAGCTCTCAAGTCTCAGGCTAAAAAAATTCTTCACCCTGTTTTTACGGATGAGGAGATGGATTGTGAGGACTCAGTCAACGGTGTTTAGGTGATTCATACACAAAAGGAAGAAGGATGGATCCTACAACTAAGCCTAACCCAAGAGCGATCCAATGATTGAGTTCAAGCCATTGGTGAGAGCGCCAAGTGAAAAGGAAAGTGAGGATGAGCAGTAGAGCTTTCATATAGGTTCCTGTTTTAAACAAAAGACTCAGGGCGCCAGCACATCCAAAGATTCCAAGTGAAGCTCCGACATCTATTTCAGTGGGTGATATGATATGAAAGGGCTGAAAGAAGATTGAGGTGAGAGGATTGGAAAGGATCATAGATATTCCATATAAAATAATCGTGATTCGAGTTCCTGTAAAGCATTCTAATCCTCCTGTACATAGGATGAGCAATAGAAGGTTAGTTCCTAGATGGAAGATGTTGGAATGTAAAAAAGGAGAAAGAACCAGGGAGTGAAAGGGAGATTGGATAAAAGAATTCCAACTATACCCCCATTGTTTTTCAATCTGAAGATCAATTTTTCCAAAACGATCGATAGAAAAGAAAAAACATCCCAAGTTAAGGAAAAAAAGAACCAGGGTGAATTTACAGCGATAGGCAAGATTTTTTAAGGAGTGGGGCATGGAACGTAAAACAATGAAGTCATTTGTATTGGTCTGAATCCACTCCATAAAAGGCGTATTTTGGATCCACCGTTTGATGCTAGAGACAATAGCCCATAAGATTCCCCTCTGAGTGAAGGCTTGAAAAACACTGATCACTGTTTGTAAGTTGAGTTCGGCAGGTTTTGAGTGGGATTTAAAAATGAGAAACGTGGGAGTTGAAAAGGAAGGGCTCAGTTTGAGCTTGAATTGGTAAAGACTCTGAAATCCATAGAGTCCTCCCCCTTTTTCATAAAGAAGATTAAAAAATGAATAGAGTTTGAGATGCTTCTCAGCATGGGCAAGCGGGATGGAGTGAGCGTGATTCATCTCTGCTAAGGGAGAGACCCCTAATGAGGCATGTAGAGCTCCAGAGCTTTTTAGTTTTTTCAAAGTTTTTAAAATTAGCAATTCACTGGCTCCGGGAGGTGAGTTGTTTCGTCTTAAGAGATCCACTAAATACCATCCTTGGCGTGCCCAAATCGGAACAGCAGCAAGAAATGAGAAGATTTTTTCATTTATTTTTAAATAAAAATAGCGCTTAAACTGAGAAAGAGCCCAAGGTTCAACTTGATTGAGAAAAGCAAGAGGTGCCATTTTTCTAGAATCAAGCCACTCTTGCGTGATGGAATTTAACTCTTTCTTAAGAAGAGCAGAGCAGAGAGACGGGTTGAATTCATGAACTTGGGCACCTTTTGAGTCCAGATGTTTTGCAGTGGAGACTACGTTTACCCAGGTTTTTCCAGTTGCTGGGAACTGATTGAGATCAAAGGTAGGTTCACTGCCAATGAAGATCGAGCTAAAACCGATTTGACAGGCAGTTTCAGCAACCTCACGGCTGACTGGGAGAAATACTACTGACTTTCCAGCTTGAGAGGCTGCCAGGCTAAACTCTGTGAGGAGTTCCGGTAAAACGTGAGGTTCTGTGAGTGGCTCTGCTCCACCCACCCAAGCCCAAGGCATGTCACGGTAGGCAATAAAACCTGAGATTTTAGGGTTAGAGGATTTGAAGTAGTGAAACCCTGGGTAGAGAGTCATAAAGGAGTTAGAGTTTGTTCCAAATCGTTGGATGGATTCAATGAGCTCGTCAAAAGAAGGAGGTTTTAGCATAGGGCTTTTAGGAGGCTTCTTGCCTTAGTGTGCCAGGGGTTTACTTCTAAAAGAGAGTAAAGGAGGGCTTGGGCCTGTGGGTAATCCCCTAGCTTTTTTTGAAGAACAGCTGCTGTAAAAAAAACATCTGCATTTTTAGGACAATACTGGGTGGCTGACTCAATTTGTTCGGGGCGGGGTAAAAAATCTCCTTTCTGAGCTAAGAGAAAAAGTTGAATATAAGGTCTAGGGTGTGTTGGGTTGAGTTCAATAGCAATTTCATAGTGTTGTACAGCTTTTGGAAAGCGATTCATGGATCCAAGAACATCTCCAGCTAAGGTATGGACGTCTGGATGAGCAGGGCTTAAAGTGAGCATAGATTGAACAACCTTCCAGGCTTTCTCCCAGTTTTTTTGTTGAAGAGAGGGTTTGACGTAATGAAAAAGAAACTCAATTTCCCAAGCAGAGTTTTTTTGGGCTTCAATCTCGTTTAACAGTTGTATCCAGTCTTGGGTTTTTTGGGTTGGATTCCAATAGCGTTCGCATAAGCCTCGAAAAAGAGAGAGGGTTTGTGAGTTTCGGTGAAGGCATACGATCGGGGTGAGAGTTCCGAGTGGAGTTTTTTTAAATTTTAAAACTTCTTTTCTGAGAGCTACTTGATCTTCTGCTGAAATAGATGAGACATCAATGAGCCAAGCTCCTGAAAAATTGAAATAGATCTTGCGTGAGTGTTCAAAGTTTTCGAGAGAACGAATGGTCTCTATTTTAGATTGAATTTTAAAACGTTTTAAAGCTTGAGATTTATCCAGTGCTTGAGCAAAAGCAGTGGGAACAGTTTCTCCAAAAAACAAGATTTTATACCGACACTTTGCTCTGTGGATTGAAGCTTGTTGGATAGATTGGGCAAGCCGAGATTGTCCAAAGGGTTTTCCTAAGAATCCGTCTATTCTTTCAGAGTTCTTTTTTATTTTTTTAAAATGGGAATCAAAAAGCCCTGAAGTCATCAATAAAAAGGGAGCTAGGTTTAAGGAAGGGGATTCTGAAACTTTTTTAAGAAACTCTAAACCGTCCATTTGTGGCATTTGAAGATCAGATAAGATGAGTCGAATTCTTGATTTTTGAATTTGCATGAGTTTAAATGCTTCTTCACTATTTTTGGCTTCAAGAATGGTTTGATGCCCAAGGCTGGTGAGCATCTTTCGTAAAGTTTGGCGAGTCTTTGAGTTTGGATCAGCGATCAGAATGGCCATATTTTTTAATATTTTATGATAACCTTTCATGATGTTTCAAGCACCCAAAATGTCATGGTTTACGCTAAGTGTTATTTTTGCTTTTAGACTTATTTTTATTTCGGGAGGGGTTTATGCTGGATCTCAAGAGCCATTTTTTCCAATTCAACAGCACTTAGAAGGCCCTTCAAGTGAATATACAGATCGTCTCATTCGATGGGCACAGAAATGGCCTCCTCGTGGGTTGATTCTAGAAGCTCAGAGGGGAGACTCTCCTGTGCTTTTGGAATGCCTAGAGACTTTAGGAAAGCTCGATTATATTGGTATCCAACAGCAAATGACGATTCGAGCACCCCTCAGTCGAGTTGAGGCTATTTTGGATGATATCGATCATTATCAAGACCTGTTTTCTGGATTCGAAACCATTCGAGTTGAGTCTAAAAACGGGAATCAAATTTTAACTTATTGGGAACAAAAGGTGCCTCTGTTTTTTATACCCAATGTCAAGTACAAAATGACTTACTTAATCGATAAATCTTCTCTTCAACGAAAATTTTATCGCTATCAACTGAGGGAAAGTTCTCATATCAAGGCAAGTGATGGTTTAATTGTTATTGAAGAAGGGATTGATTCTTCTCAAGCTCCTGTTACGCGATATACTGAGTTTGACTTTTTTGATGCCAACTGGGGGCTTTTAAAAATCATTGCATCCCAAAAAATTTGGCAAGAAAGTGTTGATGGGGTTTATCAATCTGATTTAGCAATCAAATTGAAAGCAGAAAATCCGACGTGGAGTTTTAATCAAGTGGCTCGGGAAAGCCAGAAAATGATGAAAGCTTTTCCGAGTAGTCCCTGTATTGAAAACAAGAAAATTTTCAAAGATTCAAAAGATGAATAACGCCAGTTCAGCGTAAGAAAAATTAACTCGTTGAAATATTTGACTTTTTAAAGCTACCCCCTGAAGTTTTTTGGTTGTAACACCAAGCTGGAATACTATACTTTTGGGTTGGGAACCCCAAGTTGTTCTTTTTTTCCATAACCAAGGGTGTTTTGATTCATTTTCGATTTTTCCCTAAAGCACTTGTAATCCGATCAACATACTGTTGAATAGCAATGACAACGAGTTGTTGATAGGGTCGATCTGTCGCTGTAGCAATTCCTTTCACTGCTTGAAGATCCTTTTTTGGTAAACGAATAGAAATCTGTTTTGTCCGACCTGGACCCAACAAAGCTCTTTCATCAGTTGCTGACAAAACTCGTGAAGCTTTGGCAATTTTCTCAAACTGACTCTCATCTTCAAAAATGGCTGCTGCTTTTTCCCATTTTTCTTTCTTAGATAAATGAGAGACCTTTGATTTTTTTAATTTTTGACTCATATGTTCTGACCTGCCCTTCACTTGGAGGATAAGCTGATATTAGATTCTTTTTTTCTCTCCACACTTCCAGTGCCACTAAAATGAGTCTGTGCCCATTCAACATTATCCCACATTTAAAATAATCATATCAAAAGGACATTGATTCTTGAAAAAAATAACTCGCAGCAGTAACTAAAATTATTATATTAATGAGTGTGATTAAAAAAGAGAGGTGGGAGAAAAAAAGAGGTAAGATTTTATGAGTTTTATAAGTACGTTGGGGTCCCACAGCAGCAGCAACTTGGATATAGGAATGACAAGAATACTTTTTTGCCCCACTGCTCCCAATAAACTTTTATGACGCCTTTTTTTTATTACGAAACCGGTTTCGCCGATCTATATTAAGTTCGCATGTCCTTTAGTTAGCCAATAGCACTTTCAGAGATTGTAATTTTACATTTAAAATATAGCTGAATAGGTTTTTTTTAGTTGGGTGCCGAACCCCAGATAGTGTATTGAGCACTTCTACATCGAAAAAATAAAATTTAGGATGTTTAATAAATCGGCGGTAGGAATTTAAAGAAAAAGGATAAAGGCGATAAACCACAAGAGTATCTTCCAGAATCTCAAAGAATCGGGAGGTAGTCTTTTGAGTAATGCTTGCTTGCACTCCTAATTTTGCATAGTCTAAAAATCCTCGATTCTTAGCGGCGGCAACAAATAGAAATCGGCTAAATCCTTCAATATTTTTAGTGAGGACTTCTGCTTGAATTTCCTCCTTAAGGTAAGTGGCAGCGTAACTGCTGAGTATGGCCATTCGTTGGTCTCGGTCCTTTTCACAGAATATTCCTGGCAAGAGGCCGGTACTCAGAACTTCCGATTTACCTTGGGCTTAGAATGAGGCAGCTTTTTCGAGTGCGAAGTAAATTTTTACCTACCTTCCTAGAATACATCATGTCTAAATTTAAGTGTAATTTAGACATGATGTTAAGTTTGTACGTTATGGGGCTGAAAAAGAATTTTTGATAGGAAAAATTATCATTAATTAAATAATTTCCATAGTGAGATTGGGTGCTGAATTATTTAATAATTCTAGGCTTTTTTACTGCCTTTTTGGTGTCTTTTGAGTTAAAAACTATCATCCATGCAAGCGCTCTTTGATACTGTCTATCCTAGAATTTCAATCTCTACGCAGTTGCTAGATACATTCATTCCGACCCAAAATGACATTACTTTTGCAAGCAAGACATTTCCGCTGGCTTGTCTTTTGATGCTTAAATGTTTTTAGCAGATTGAATATTTTTCGAATCTCTTAGCAAATCTTGTGATTTTTCACACAGTCCAAACGGTCACAAAAGTTATCAATGATCTTCATGACGAAGGCACTGTGATTGATTCAAAGACGCTTTCGAGTTATGAGTCTGTATCTCAGCCTATCCACTCCCACACAAACTAAATATCAAACCGAGAGTTCATCAGAAAGTAACACACCATTTATTACACTAAAATGGCCCTTTTCCGATAATTGGCTTTAGGACCCCAGATCCTATTTGAATTTCGAGTCTTATGCTATATAATTAAACAATATGGTTGATAAAAAAGGTAAGGTTAAATCTTTTTCTATAATAGCTCTAGGGTTCATTATCTTTTTATTGGAGACTATTAGTCTAGCTGGAACTGGG